>CAYYTU010000039.1:0-15781 GCA_964474655.1 uncultured Anaerolineales bacterium | reverse complement strand
CTTCCTCTTCCTCCTCGGCGGCGGGGGCTTCCTCGAACATCGCCTCCATCTCCTCCGGGGCTTCCTCGCTCAGGCCGGCCAGCCAGTCCGGGACCTCGTCCTCCACGGGTTCTTCGACCGGCGGCTCTTCGATTAACTCTTCTTCCGGCTCTTCCGCCATTGATTCTTCTTTCAACTCGGGTTCAGCGGGCGTCTCCTCAAGTACATCCATCCACGCGGGGATTTCCTCTTTTGTTTCTGGAGGTTCTTCCTCCAGCGCTTCTTCCTGGTCGGGCTGCTCCGCCTCCAATACTTCAGGCTCTTCCTTCGCTCCCGCAGCTTCACCGGCTTCCTGTAACCATGCTGGAATCTCGATCTGGGCCTCCAGAGCTGCGGTAGTTTCTACCAGGGCCGCTTCTTGCTCCGTGAGCGCGACCTCTTCGGTCATCCAGGATGGGCGCTCTTCTTCTTCGGCTGGGCGCTCGTAGGCCAGGGGTTCTATCCACACCTTGCGCGTTGGCAGTGGTGAATCGCTTCCAAAAAGCTCCACTGCCATCTTGTTCTCGGGATCCATAGCTTCGGCTCGTTGCAGGTAGCGCTTTCCACCTTCGCGGCCAGTGCTGCTCCAGATCTGACCCAGAATCAAGTTAGCCTTGAGGCAGTAGGGCAAATCGTCCAACACTTCCTGGCAGACTTCCGAAGCTTCCAGCCGTTGTTTACTGCGCCACAGCGCCTCGGCCAGCGTGACTTTCAGATCAATGCGTTCAGGATGTTCAGCCAGAAGATCTTGGAACTCGCTGATGGCCCTTGAGAGCAGGTCGCCGCGCAAGTAAAGCCGAGCCAGGGCGGCGGGGGTGAAGTCGACGCGGTCCGGTTCGCTGCCGTAAACTCGGCCGTGGAGGTGACGAACTGCTTCTTCCAACATGTTGTTGTCGATGCCCAATTCGAACGCGCGCTCCAGGTGCCACAATGCGTTTTCCAGCTCTCCCTGCTGTTCGAACACCTCGCTCAGTCCAATCCAGGCAAACATATTTTCGGGATCAGCGCTGAGCACACGCTGGAACATATCCGTGGCGTGCTCATACTGGCCCGTCTCAAGCATTACTTTCCCCAACAGCCAATAGGCCTTCACGTACTTGGGATGATGCTCTAAAATATGTTTAGCGTGGGCGACGGCTTCGTCATAACGCCCTTGCTCGATTATATCCTCAATCTGTTCGTAATACTGCTGAAGGGAAATCTCGTTCACGGCTCTTCCTCCCACTCAGACGTCGATGGTCTTGTCTGTTACTCGGATGCCATCGCCGTAACCGTCTCTTTCATGGCCTGCCAGGAGAGTACCTGGGTCGTTTGGGTGTGGTTGGACTTTGGCGATGCTGGTCGAGTAAGGTGAAGACAGACCCACATACATATAAATTATCCAATATCTTTCATAAAAGTCAATTCAATCCGTGGACATCTTTCAAGCGCTCAAGCAAAGTCTGGAGTGAGGGCTCGGGTTTGGATTGTGGAGCTGCTCCGAATGGATCGACGATGGTCTCTCCTCTCGTCATCGCATGGAACGCATTGAGCACGCCATAGGATAACACATCCAGATGATAGCCGCCTTCCAACATAAATACGATGCGCCCTTCACACATCTCCTCTGCCATACGGACCAGCTCGTGTTGCAAGCGTCCGTAGCCGGCGAGCGTGAGGTTCATCTGGGCCAACGGATCGTTCCAGTGAGCGTCGTAGCCGGCAGAGACGAGCATCAGGTCGGGCTGGAAGCGTTCCGCCAGGGGCCAGGCCAAAGATTCGTAGACCTGGAGGTAGCCTGCGTCGCCCACGCCGGCCGGCAGGGGCACGTTCAGCACGGTGCCCGCGCCAGGACCTTCGCCCGTTTCGTCCCCGGCTCCGGTGCCAGGGTAGTATGGATATTGATGGGTGGAGAAGAAGAAGACGTCCGGGTCGCGAGCGAAGATAGCTTGCGTGCCGTTGCCGTGATGGACGTCGAAATCGGCGATGAGGACACGCTCCACGTCATTCCTGGACAAGGCAGCTCGAGCGGCGATGGCTACGTTATTGAACAGGCAGAACCCCATCGATTGCGCGGCGGTGGCATGATGCCCCGGTGGGCGCACCAGGGCGAAGCCATTGGTCACCTCTCTGTCTAATGCGGCTTCCACAACCCGAATTCCGCCTCCAGCTGCCATTAAGGCCGCCTCGAACGAGCGGGAAGAAACGTACGTATCGGCATCCAGGTGACCACCACCGCCTTCGGCCATCTGCTTCACCCGCTTGATGTAGGTGGGCGTATGCACTCGCTCCAACTCCTCTTTCGTCGCAGGACGGGGCTCAACCGGCTGCAGGCGCTTCAACACTTGCTCGTCTTCTAGGAGGCGGATGATCTCTTTCAGGCGACGCGCGTTTTCCGGGTGAGACGGCAGGTTGTGTTCCAGGTAGATTGGATGGTAAACGTAGGCCGTGTTCATAGGGCACTCCATTTTGGCACACGCCGTTTCGTAAAATAAGTCAACAGGGTGATTATACTCGCCTGAGGGAGTGTGTCAATAGGGCATTACGTCACCGCCACTGGTTTCGGATGGTGGGATCAGTTCAGTAGGTCTTTGCGATAGATCGTTTGCAGTCTAATCGAGCCGGTGCTATAATTTTCGAGCGAAAATGATCTATCTTGATGACTTGCTTAAAGCCACTGGAGGGCAATTATTGGGCCCCTCCACTCCCGCGCAGTTTCCTGCTTTCTCCTATCACTCACGCCGCCTGGAGCCCGGCGATCTCTTTGTAGCCATCAGAACCGAGGGCGGTGACGGGCACGCTTACATCGACGAGGCCCTGGACCGAGGTGCGGGTGGCATCCTTTGCCAACATCCTCCTCGCCAACCCGATGTCCCCTGTGTGGTCGTCCCGGGGACTAGAATCGCTCTCAGGGATTGGGCTTGCTATGTCTTGCGCAAGTACGCTCCAGAGACGATAGGTGTCACTGGCTCCACCGGCAAGACCGATACCTGTCGAGCCATCGCCACCATCCTGGCATCTCGCCACCAGGTCTTCTCCAATCCCCCTGGCTTGAGCAACGAGTTCGGGCTGCCCATCTCGTTGGAGACGCTTGGTCCGGAGCACGATGTGGCCGTCCTGGAGATGGCCTGCCATGCCTTCGGGCAGATCGAGCGTATGGCTGCGCTGACGCGGCCGCGGGTAGCCGTCGTGACAGCCGTCAATCACGCTCATCTGGCCTACTTGAAGGACCAGGCCGCCATCGCCGAGGAGAAGGGGAAGCTGGTTGAATCTCTCCCTTCTGACGGGGTGGCCGTCCTAAACTACGACGACCCTCGCGTGCGGGCGATGGAAGAGCGTACCCAGGCTCGCGTGATCACGTACGGTACCAGCCCCGACGCCGACATCGTGGCCTCTGATCTGCGCCCCCGGTCTATGGGGTTACAATTTGTGGTCCATTTTCCGGGCGTCAGCGGCCTGGGTGTCCCTGGCTACCCGGCCAAAGCAGAGGTCCGCACCCGGCTCATAGGCCGTCACCAGGCCTATCCCGTCTTGGCCGCCATCGTAGTCGGCATGGTCTACCGCGTCCCTTGGGATGAGATCCTGGATGGAATAGAGAAGCTAGAGCCTGGTCCAGGCCGGCTACAGGTGTTGCAGGGGATCAAGGGCTCGCACTTGCTCGATGGTTCCGCCAGCTGCAACCCAGAAAGCGCGCTACAGGCTCTCTCGGCCCTGGCCGACTATCCGGCCCAGCGTCGCATCGCTGTGCTGGGAGATATGGCCCAGCTGGGCAGCTATGCCGTGGAGGGCCACCGACGTGTGGGGCAAGCCGCCGCGGCCTTCGTCGATCTGCTGGTCGTCAAAGGGGAGCGGGCCATCTGGATCGCCGAGGCGGCCGAGGAAGCCGGTCTGCCTCGCGACCGCGTGATCGTCACCCACACCGCTCAGGATGTGGCGCGTAACCTGAAGCCCCAGCTGGCCTCGGGAGACGTCACGCTGGTTAAAGGCGACGTGGAAGCTCACATGGAGCATGTGGTAAAACACTTGCTGGCTGATTCTGGCGATGAGACGAATCTGGTGCGTCACCGCAAAGGCCTCAAAGTCCAGATCACTCGCCCTGCCCGTCCCACCTGGATGGAGATCGACCTGGAGGCGGTCGCCTACAACGTCCGTCAGATCAAGCAGATCGTGGGGCCAGAGGTGAAGGTCCTGGCCGTGCTGAAAGCCGACGCTTACGGACATGGTGCTCTCACGGTGGCCCGCACGGCGCTCAACAACGGCGCCTCGTTCTGTGGTGTCGCCTCGGTCAACGAAGCCATCAAACTCCGCGATGGGGGTGTGGAGACGCCGATACTGGTGCTGGGTTACACACCTCCCTGGCTGGCCAAGAAAGCCTTGCTCCACGACATCACGCTCACGCTTTACGACAGCGACGTGGCCCAGATCTACAGTCGCGCTGCCGTCGAACTGCGCCGTACCGCCCGGGTTCACCTCAAGGTAGATACCGGAATGGGCCGCCTGGGACTGTTGCCCGATCAGATCGTTCCTTTTGTGGAAACAGTTCGGCGGCTGCCTAACCTTGATCTGGAGGGTATCTTCACCCACTTCTCCGTCGCCGATGAGGATGACTTGAGCTATACCCGCTGGCAATTGGGGCGGTTCCGTCGGGTCCTGGAGCGTTTGGAGGAGATAGGAGCCACGTTTCGCATCGTCCACTGCGCCAATTCCGCTGCCACCCTGCGCTTGCCCGAATCGTACTTCGATATGGTGCGCCTGGGACTGGCGATGTACGGCTTGCACCCCTCCGACTATGTGCCCCTTCCGGTCGGCTCCCGTCCCGCGTTGACCTGGAAGACCAGCATCGCGCAGGTCAAGACGCTGCCGCCCGGCAGCTACGTCAGCTACGGCAATACCTATCAGACGGATAAAGAGGAAACGATCGCTGTCATTCCCGTGGGCTACGCCGATGGTTTCCGGCGGGCCCCCACCCGCTGGCAGGCCGTACTGGTCAGGGGGCAAAGGGCGCCGATCGTGGGGCGAGTATGTATGGATCAGACGATGATCAACGTCGATCACATCCCCGGCGTGCGGATTGGCGACGAGGTGGTCCTGATCGGAGAGCAGGGGGCGGACGAAATCACCGCTGACGAAGTGGCGGATTGGTTGGGGACGATCAATTACGAAGTGGTGTCGGAGATCCTGGCGCGGGTTCCGCGCGTGGTCTAACGATCAGAGAGCGTTTCTTCAAGATTCAACCTCTCCCACGGGCAGCACGACGTGAAATACACTCCCCGGGCAATTCTCCTCGTTGCGCCCGGTGCTTTCGGCCCAGATGCGGCCGCCGTGTGCCTCTACGATGCCTCTGGCGATAGCCAGCCCCAATCCCGGGCCGGCTCCTTTGAACTTCGTCCTGCCCGTGCTGTGGAGCTTGGGATCGCCTATCCGGTAGAACTTGTCGAAAATTCGCTCCAGATCGTCCGGCACGATGCCAATCCCATTATCGGACATAACGACCTCAATGGCTTCTTCTTCCAGCACCTGTCCACCTTCATCATAATGTCGCCCAGTGACGTGAATTTGTCCCTTGTCGGGCGTATACTTGATCGCGTTCTGCAATAGATGAGAGAAGACCTGCCGTAACCGCATATCATCGGCGTTGATGATGGGCAGCTGGCGCAACCCCTCCAGCGTCAGCCTCTGTTGACGGCGCTCCAGGGCATCCTCCCATTCTTCCGCCACCAGTTTGACGACGGCCACGATAGAGGTTGGACGTTTCACCAGATCGAGTGCCTCGGCATCCAGCTGAGAGACATCCAGCATCGTATCCACGATCTCCTTGAGACGGAAGGCTGCCTGCCTGACGCCGTTGGTCATCTGGAGAGCACGTTCAAAGCTAATCTCCTCCATCTCAATGCTCTCATGGAGCATATCGTTGTAACCGATCACTTGCGTCAGAGGCGTCCTTAGCTCGTGAGAGGCGATGTTGATAAAATCGGATTTCGCCTGATCCAGGCGAGCCAGCTCGCGGTTCACCCGGGTCAGCTCTTCGTTGAGCTGCTCATTTTCCACCACCCGTGATTTCAGATCGTCAAATAGTCGCGCGTTCTCGATGGCGATGGCTGCCTGGCTGGCGAAAGCGGTAAGCAAGTCGCGGTCGCGTTCCGAAAAAAGGCCCACGCGGATCCGATTATCGATGTAGATCACGCCAGTGACGTCGCCGCGCACCTTCAAGGGCACGCACAGGATCGAGCGCAGATGATAGCCGACGACGCTGGCGCGGCTCTTGAAGCGGGGGTCCTCCTGCGCATTGGTGGTCAGCACCGGCTCTCCGCTCTCGGCCACCTGGTTGACGATACTTCGGCTAATCTTGAACGATGACGAATCCATCGTCTCTCGGTCCACGTTACGGGCTGCTTTTAGTTCGAGCGCGCCGGAGCTCGGTTCGATGAGCATCAAAAGCACTCGTTCCGCCTCGGTCAGCCAGATGATCTGGTCCATAACCTCGTGCAAGACATCTTCCAGCTCCAAAGACGAGCCGATGGCCTGGCTGACGTCGTAGAGCGCCTCGAGCTCATCCTGCTTTAGAGCTTGGGTCTTGAGTTGTTGCTTCAGGCGACTCAAGTGCTCTTCCAGCTCAGCTAGATACCGGGGAAGCTCAACATCGGCGGGTAACTCTTGATTGGCGCAGAGACGGTCGATCTCCTCCAGGCCTTCGCGAATTGCTGTAATGTCCTCACTCCAGGGGAACGCTTGTGTTGAAGATTGTTCCATCATAGTTGGGATGGGGTAGAATTGACCTTATCGAGTCTCCAATGTGCTTGGCAGACCATACGATCTGGCCCCAGATGCTTCCTCCGGGGTGCCTGAATTGTAAATATTATACCCCAGCCGATAGAGCCTGCAAAGCCCACCGGCAGAGGGGCAAACTAAGCGATTCTAGAGTAGCCTGGATGCATTAGATTGCCTGCAGGCGCGTTTACCGAGTGTATCGACCCCAGCTTCGTTTGCCCTTGAGCCAAGATGGTTGCCCTATCCCTGGGGTAGTGATAAAATAATCCATCGTCTACCGGTACTGGCCCACACACAAACTTCAAAGGAGTACATACCCAATGTCATCTGCAGCATCTGATCCACAATCGGATTTCCTGTTCCGAGAAGACCTGGAGGAACTGGCTCCATTTGTGGACGAGCTCATCCGATGGGAGGAGGAGCGACAGGCGCGCAAACTGATCTTCATCCCATCCGAGTCCTACGCTCCCAAGGCCGTGCGCGAGGCCTTGGGCTCTCGCTTCCAGAACATCTATGCTGAGGGATACCCCCCGTCGCGGATGGTCGCAGAACCAGAGGAGCGTCTCCACGACGCCGCCTGGCAGCTGGCTTACTACCGGCGCTACGCCGACCGGCGGTTCTACAAGGGTGTCGATTACGTCCACTTCGTCGAGTGCCTGGCCCAGCGCCGCTGCGCTCAGGCCTTCGCCCACGACGCGCTCAAGCCGGAGCACATTCACGTCAACGTGCAGCCGCTTTCCGGCACGGCGGCTAACCTGGCCGTCTATTGGACGCTGCTGGATCCCGGCGACACGTTGATGGGGCTTGACCTTTACCAGGGCGGTCACCTCTCCCACGGCTCGGAGTTCAACATCTCCGGCCAGCGCTACTGCGTCGTCTCCTACGCCGTCGATCCGCAGACCGAACAGCTGGACTACGACCAGATCCGGGATATGGCGCTGGAGCACCGCCCGAAAGTGATCGTCGCCGGGTACACGTCCTACCCCTGGGCGCCGGATTGGGAGAAGTTCCGCGCCATCGCCGACGAGGTCGACGCGTACCTGATGGCCGACATCGCTCACGTGGCCGGTATGGCGGCGACTGGCGTCTACCCCAACCCGGTTGGCACTGCCGACGTGACCACCTTCACCACGCACAAGACACTCTGCGGGCCGCGCGGGGCCGTGATTATGACCACCAACGAGGAGTTGGCCGAGGAGATCGACATGGCCATCTTCCCCGGTGAGCAGGGCGGCCCGCACGTCAACAAGTTCGCGGGTATGGCCGTGGCCTTCGAGCTGGCTCAGACGGAGAAGTTCAAGCAGCTGCAGCAGCAGATCGTCGACAACGCCCAGGCCCTGGCCAAAGGGCTGACCGATCGCGGACTCGGCCTGGCCTACGGCGGCACGAACACGCACCTGCTGCTGATCGACCTGAAGTCGATCCCCACCGATCCCGCCGCCCCCACCGACCTGGAGTACCCGGTCTGGGGCGAGCCGGCGGTCCGCATTATGGACCTGGCCGGCCTCGTGGCCAACAAGAACACCATCCCCGGCGACGAGGAAACGCCGCTGGCGACCGGCATTCGCCTGGGCACCCCCTGGCTCACTCAGCGCGGGCTGGACGAGGAGGATATGGACACCATCGCCGGTCTGCTCCACCGCCTGCTGACCAACATCGATCCCTTCGCCTATAACGGCCTGATCGGCACCCTGCCGCGCGGCAAGATCGACCTGGAGGTGCTGGAAGAGGTGCGCCACGGCGTAGCCGACCTGGCCGAGAAAGCCGGGATCGACTTCGCGTATGACGAAAGCGGCTATCCCCACTACACCTTCCTGGCCGAAGACCCCGAGCCCAAGGCGATCACGCTCAGTGTCGTCGGCTGGCGGGCGCGTCAACACGTCAACGAAGTGGTCACCTCCAACGTGCTCACGATGGAGCCGGGCGACGCCATCACCACTTACATGCTGGACCGCCACGGCGAGCTGATGGACGAAGTCGTGGTGGAGCGCCAGGAGAAGGACGACGTCGACCGCGACCGCTTCCTGATCACCCCCACGCCGGAGAACGCCGAGACGATCAAGTCCTGGCTGCGCGGCCTGGGCGACGGCTACACGCTGTTCGACGAGGAGGACCTCTTCCGCAAGGTGCAGGGTCCCGTGATCGTAGAGGAGCTGGACGCCGTGACCGAGCGGGATGAGGCAACCGCCGAGCCGGGCACGCCGGCCGCCGAGCTGTTCGAGGCGCACCCGGAACGCTTCGACCTGGACAAGCTCTACTTCGTGGGGCAGTCCACGCTAGAATCGTTGGCGCCGGAGGTTGAAAAAGAGACCTGGACGTGGGAGGAGCCGGATCAACCGCTCAAGCGCACGCCCCTGTTCGAGGTTCACAAGGAGATGGGCGCCAAGATGGTCCCCTTCGCCGGATGGGAGATGCCGGTCTGGTACAGCTCGGTCAGCGAGGAGCATCAGGCCGTGCGGGAGGCGGCGGGCCTGTTCGACGTGGCGCATATGGGCGTCTTCGAGGTCACCGGGCCTCACGCCACGACCTTCCTGGACACGGTCTTCTCCAACTACGCGGCCTGGATCGAGGACGGGCAGTCGATGTACGGCTACTTCCTCGAACCCGACGGCAGCGTGATCGACGACGGGATCATCTACCGCATCAGCCACGATCACTACTACATGGTCATCAACGCCTCCAACGAGGACAAGGACTGGGATTGGCTCAACGCGGTCAACGAGGGTGAGGTACTGATCGACGAGGAGCGCCCCTGGGTGGACGTGGAGGCCAAAGCCACCCTGCGCAACCTGAAGGATCCCGCCGCGGGCGAGCGCCAAAAGCGCGACATCGCTCTACAGGGACCCGCGTCGCTGGAGACGCTCCAGGCGCTGACCGACGATCCCGAGCTCAAGGCGGACCTGGCCCGGGTGAGCCGCACCCACGTGATCGAGTGTGAGCTGGCCGGCATCCCGCTGGTCATCGCACGCACCGGGTACACCGGCGAGGAATGGGGCTACGAGATTCTCGTCTCCCCTGACGACCTTAAGGATCTTTGGTGGGCGATCCTGGAGGCCGGCGAGCCGTTCGGCGTCAAGCCAGCTGGGCTGGCCTGCCGCGACTCGACGCGCATCGAGGCCGGACTGCCGCTGTACGGTCACGAGCTGGCCGGGCCGTTCGACATCACGCCCATTGAGGCCGGCTTCCCCGGCTACGTCAAGTACCACAAGCCGTTCTTCGTCGGGCGCGACGCGCTGCTGGCCCAGGAGGACAGCCGCGAGCGCGAGGTCATCCGCTTCCGCGTCGATGACAAAGGCGTGCGCCGACCGCATATGGGCGACCCGGTGGTCAACCGGAAGGGCCGCCACATCGGAGAGGTGACCAGCTGCTCCATCGACGTCGAGGGCAACCTGGTCGGCCTCGCCATCGTCGAGAAGCGGTACAACGTCGCCGAAACGCCGATCAACATCTTCCCGCTGCGCGGTAAGAGCCTGGAAGAGGCGCTGATGCGGCGCGGGCGCGTGGCGCTGCCCATCAACGCCACCGTGCTGACCCGCTTCCCGGAGCCAGAAGAGCCGAAACCGGCCTGGATGGCGGAAGCCGACTAACATACTGCGTTCGCAGAACGAACATAGCCGAGATTGCGAGTCGAATGGAACGCTTGCAATCTCGGCTTTTGGTACCGGAGGGATAGGTATGAACGAGACATTAGACGAGCAACCGACCGTTTACGTGACGCGACGCATTCCAGAGGCGGGCCTACAGATGGTGGACGAGGCATGCAACACCCACGTCTGGGACGAGACGCTCCCGCCATCCAAGGACGTCATCCTGCGCGAGGTAGCCGACTGCGACGGCTTGCTCTGCCTGTTGAGCGATGCCGTCGACGCGGAGGTGATGGACGCCAGCGAGGATCTGCGGGTCATCAGCCAATACGCCGTCGGCGTGGATAACATCGATCTGGAGGCCGCCACGGCGCGCGGCATCCCCGTGGGACATACGCCCGGCGTGCTGACCGACGCCACGGCTGACCTGACCTTCACGCTGTTGATGACCGCCGCGCGGCGCATCCCCGAGGCCATCGAGAAAGTCAAGGCGGATCAATGGAAGACGTGGGAACCGCTCGGCCTGCTGGGTGCCGACATCTGGGGCGCGACGTTGGGCATCATCGGGCTGGGCCGCATCGGGACGGCGGTGGCTCGCCGTGGGCGCGGGTTCCAGATGCGCGTGCTGTACCACGACCCCAAGCGCGATAAGAATCTGGAGGCTTGTCTTGGGCTGGAGTACGCGTCGCTGGAGCAGCTGCTGGAAACGTCCGACTTCGTCAGCATCCACACGCCGCTCACGTCGGAGACGCACCACCTGATCGACGGCGAAGCGCTTCGGCGGATGAAATCGAGCGCCATCTTGGTCAACGCCGCCCGCGGTCCGGTCGTCGACACCGACGCGTTGCTAGAGGCGCTGCAGGAGGACCAAATCGCCGCGGCGGCGCTGGACGTGACCGACCCCGAGCCGCTCCCGGGCGATCATCCGCTGCTGGCGCTGGACAACTGCATCGTCGTGCCGCACATCGGGAGCGCCACCGTCACGGCGCGGGAACAGATGGCGATGATGGCGGCGGATAATCTGCTGGCGGGTCTGCGTGGCGAGCCGCTGCCTTACTGCGCCAATCCGGCCGCCTACGAGTGAGCGTGATCAATGGCGAGAATCATTCACACCCAAAGCCCAGGCAAGACCCGCCACTACTACCGGCGCACTGTGGCCGAGATGCTACGCCGCTTGAGCCAGAAGCAGAGCATCGACGACGAGGCGAAAGATCAGGTCGCCCTGATCGTGCTCTGCTTGCAGGGTATGGCCGACACCGTAGATCGCACGGTGACGGCCTGGGAGAAGCGTGACTACTGGATGAAGGCCGAGCGGTTCAGTCGAAAGTGGACCTGGCTAGACCCGATGGCGGACCGGCTGAGTGGGATCCTTTACGAGGAGCGCTGGGACGACCTGCCGGGCGTCCTGGCGCAGCTGCTGCCCCACTTCGCCGACATTACGGTCAAACGGCTGACGCGCAAGTCGACCACCTGGCGCGGGGCCTACGCCAAACTGATGAAGGACGGTTAGCACCTCACACAGCAAAAAACCCCGACTAACGATCGTTAGTCGGGGGCGTTTTTCTATTCGCGATTGCGGGTTACAGCCGCTCGTCGACGCCGATGGGGCACATAACGAGCCCGCTGATCACCTTGGGATAGAAGTCGGTCGACTTCTGAGGCATCTTCTCGCCGGCGGCGGTGCAGGCGCGAACTTGCTCCATCCGCGTGGGATTCATCACGAAGAGGAACTCCGCCTCGCCCTCGTCCACCGCGTCGTAGCCCATCTGCGGGTCACGCAGGTACTCGATGTTCTCCTTGCGCTCCACCGCCTCGGCGCTGATCTCCATCACGCGCTCAATCATCAGCTCGTGCAGCACGCTGACGTCGAGCATGCGCCAGGCCTGGTCGCGATCCGGCAGGACCCGCGCCATCACCTCGGGGCTCTGGAGCTCCAGCACGTTGTAGGAGCCATCGTAGAAGCCGAAGCGCGGATGCTCCGGTGTGGCCTCGTCCAGCGCCGCCTCCAGCGCCTCGCGGTCGTCCACCGACATCACGTTGAAGTACGCCTCCGCGCCCTCCATAATCTCCTCGGCGGACTTGCGCCCATAGGAGTGGATGAGCCGATGCGTGGGCAAGATCACCAGGCCCGGATCGTCCATACTGACCATCGTCACCATCCGGTAGTTGAACCCGGCGTTCGGCGGGGCGTCCGGGTGTTTCTCCCGCATCTCGTCGCGGTAATTGATGGCCGTCTCGTAGCGGTGATGACCGTCGGCGATGATCAGATTCCGCTTGGGTGCCATCTCCTCGACGATGGCCTGAATGACGTCCTGATCCATGACGGGATAGAACTGCTGCGCCACGTCCTTCTCGAACATCTCGCGTACCTCGAAGCCCTCGGCCTTCTCAAGCGCCTGATCCAGGATCTCGTTGATGCGATCCCCAGGATAGAGCATAAAAATGTGACCGAAGTTGACCTCGGTGGCGCGCATCAGGTTGAGGCGGTCGACCTTGGGGCCGGAGTGCGTGCGCTCGTGCGGCAACACGATACCCTCGTCGAACGGGCTCAGCTCAAACGCCGCCACGAGCCCCTGGCGTGACTTCTCGGTGCCGTCGGACAGCGTGAAGTTCTGCCGCAGGACGTAGAGCGCGGGCGTGTCCTCGCGCATCAGCACATTCTCGTCCAACCACGATTCGTAATACTCTCGCGCCCGGGTGTAGACGTTCTGCTCCTCGTCGTCGCCCGGCTTCTCTTTGCCGCGGATGATGCGTACGACGTTGTAGGGACTTAGGTCATAATACTTATCCTGAAGCCCGTGTCGCACGCGGTCATAGGGCTGACTGATGACCGACGATAGATCGTCGACCTTCTCGGGGCTATAACGGGTACCTCGGAAAGGTTTGATCACTGCCATAACAGTCTCCTTGAATCTACGCTGCAAGGGGCCGCAAATTGGCCTCCTTGCAGCGTGGCTTAATCTAACCGGTTCGCGATTTCGATCGCGATCTCGGCCGTCTCCTTACCAACGCCGGCCTTGGCTTCCACCGTGCCCGCGCCGATGTGCGGCGATCCGATCACCTCGGGCAGCTGCATCAGCTTCTGGCCGCGCTCTTCCTTCTCATTCTCGTAGACATCCAGCGCGGCGCCCGCCACCTTGCCGCTCTTGATGGCGTCGTACAGCGCGTCCTCGTCCAACGTACCACCGCGACCACAGTTGATCACCTTAGCGCCGTCTTTCATCTTGTCGAAGGCCTCTTCATCCAAGAGATAATGGGTCGATTCGAGATGGGGAACGTGGAGGGTGATGTAATCGGATTCGCTAAGCAGTTCATCCAATGTCACGGGCGAGACGTATGATGCAAAGTCCTCAACATAGGGATCGTGGGTAAGTACGTCCATCCCCAGAGCATTCGCTTTTTCGGCAACCAGACTACCGATGCGACCACAACCAATGACACCTAACGTCTTGCCCGCCAACTCGGTGCCCTTGAGCTGCTTCTTCTCCCACTTGCCCTCTTTCATCGAGTTGGTGGCCTGGATGATGGGACGGGCCAAGCAGAAGAGGTAGCCCAACGTCAGCTCGGCGACGGCGTTGGAGGACGCAGCCGGCGTATTGCGCACCTCGACGTCCTTCGACTCGGCGTAGTCCACGTCGATGCTATCCAGACCGACGCCGGCCCGGATAATGGCCTTCAGGTTGGTCGCCTTGTCGATAAGCGGCTCGCGCACCTTGGTGCGGCTGCGGACGACCATCGCCTCGTACTGGTCGATGATCTCCTCCAGCTCATCGAGCTCAATATCATCCTTGACATCAACGTCAATCCCCGCCTCTTTCATCGTCGAAACGGCCTTGGGGTCCACCGGGTCACAGACAATCAATTTCATTTGTTGCCTCCATTTGTCATCAGAATGGTGAAGCACGCACACCTGTGCCGCCTATGGCGCGCTCCAAAAGGTTAGCGATTAGAGATCCAGAATGTCCTCAATCTGGGCCAGGAGCCACTCCATATCGTCCCTCGTCAGATCACCCATATGCGCGATGCGGAAACACTTCTCCTTCAGCGGGCCGTAGCCGTTGGAAATCTGCGCGCCGCGCTTGGCCAGCTCCGCGTTGAGATCAGCGACGCTGATGCCGCGCGTGTTCTCCACGTTGGTCAGGGTCGGCGAGAGATAATCCTCATCGGAGAAGAGGCCAAAATATTCCCTCGCCCAGTCCTGCACGAAGGACGCCATCTCCTGATGGCGCGCCCAGCGGTTCTCCAGTCCTTCCTCCATAGCGTCATCCATCTGGGCGCTCAGCGCCTGGATGATGCTGATGCACGGTGTGGCCCGCGTCTGATGTTTCTCGTACTTCTTGTCCATCTGCTCATAGGAGAAATAATAGCCGCTATCGGACACCTCCAACGCACGCTCACGGGCGCGATCGCTCACAGCGCAGATGGTCAGGCCGGCCGGGAGCGCGAAGCACTTCTGCACGCCGGCCAGCGCCACGTCCAGGCCCCAGGCGTCGAACTCGAGCTTGGCCCCGGCCATCCCGCTGACGGCATCGACGAGTACCAGTACGTCCGGGTACTTTTCATGGACAAGAGCACCAATCTCATCGACCGGGTTTAACAAGCCGGTGGACGTCTCGTTGAACACCACGGTTACCGCGTCGTACTCGCCGCTGGCGAGCGCCTCGTCCACGATATCCGGCGTGATCGCCTCGCCCCAGTCTACCCCCACAGTTTCGCAGGGGACGCCGTTGGCCTTACAGATATTGTGCCAACGCTCAGAGAAAGCTCCACAGACCGTATTGAGGATCTTCTTGTTCGAGGCCTGACGGATCGAGCCCTCCATCATCCCGGTGGAGGAAGAGGTATAGAGATAGACCCGTTGCTCGGTGTAGAGCATCTTCTGCAGCTGAGACGTGACCTTGGCCTGCAACTCGGAGTATTCAGCCGCACGGTGATGAATCATAGGTTCCGCTTGCGCTTCCAGGATCTCCTCCCGGACGTGAGTGGGCCCTGGCGTAAAAAGTTTCCTGTACATCGTGATACCTCCTATGGTAATGTAATTGTGTGGATGGGCCAAAACCGTATAAAAAACGAAAGACGCACAAGCCCTATGGCTGTGCGTCTCTGTCCAATACCTGAGAGATGCCTCCCGAAAGTTCGGGGTTGCCCCGTCGGCGTCCTAACCCTGTCTGAAGTATACGCGGTGACCGAAAGAAGCTCATGGTCAGGCTTAAGCGCATCCGCTGTTTGTGAAGAGGTGAAAGGACTTTCCAGAGTGCCGAAGTGCAGAGTCCCGTGACCTGAGAGTTTCACCGGCGCGACCAGCCGTGCCCGCGCCGACTTGCCCCTTCGGTGTCCGCGTGTGAGCGGTCTCTCCCCTGCACTCCAAGGCGGTGATGTAATTTGTTTTATTCTACACGACGATGCGACAAAAGTCAATCTCGCGCATTCAC
>CAYYTU010000038.1:13552-28324 GCA_964474655.1 uncultured Anaerolineales bacterium | reverse complement strand
ATTGCAAGTTCCAGACCCAGGGACCCGTGTGCCTGACGTGCGCCCAGCTTCCGAGTAGGTCGATTTGACGCCGAACCCCCTCCTTTTTTGAGTTAGGGGCACTGGCGAGCACATATAACAGAACACGATATCGGGATCGAGGTTGTTGGGAACTCCATCGCCATCGGCATCACCGGACCCCTCAACGTTGTCGACGACGCTGTCACCGTCAGCATCGAGCGTATAGGTGATCGGTTGATCGGAGCTCACGATGACGTACCCGATGTAGCCCTCAGTTAGCCCAGCCATTGTGTCCAGGTTGTAGGCTTTCGATGCCTCCGCGGCTATTGAATCATCGAGGTTGTGCTCGAAAATTTCGCTCTGATCATAGAAGGTATGTAGGGTCGTAGCCATATTGACAGATTGATTGGAGATGACATAGATGGATGTGACCGCCCCCTTCACCGTGGGGCTGATGGTCAATTGGAAATCACTGGCCTGGTCAGCCGGCTTGGCGGTAAAGCTGGTTGCCCCGGCCGGCTGAGAGAGCACCAATGCTACGACAGAGGTTGCCACGAGAGCGGCGGTAACAGACATCAGCAGGTACTTGAACTATTTCATCATCATCATCATCTTTTTCACCTTGTATACTGTTGTTAGTCCCCAGCCGTTGCTGAGGGTATAATAGGCCCGTGGAAGTCGAGGTGCGGCGTGTCGTCTCCTTGAGGGTGAGCCTCGTACGAAAGACTGCTGCCTCGCCTTCCGCGGGCGGCTACGAATGAGCAGGTTGTGGGCAAGCCACGCATCACCTACAAGGTTGTAGGGAGCCCCGGAAGGTGGAGGATCGCCTCGACATCATCGGTCACAGAGTTCTTGGGAGGTAACAGATGTACTTCGTCGGCATTGATGTCGGTAAGCGCCACCACCAGGCCGTGGTCATCGATGAACCAGGTGAGCCTTGCGGAGACGTGGTGCGCTTCTCCAACATGCGCCCGGGGATCGAATCCCTGGTCGAGCGTCTGGAAGATCTCGATGAGCCTTGCAAGATCGCTCTTGAGTCTTCTGGTCAGTACTGGCTCTGTCTCTACGATCAACTCGCCGCTCGTGGTTATGACGTGGCGGTCATCAACCCGCTGCAGATCAACGCTTACCGTAGGACCGGTATCCGCAAGGCTAAGACAGATCCAATCGACGCCTTCTGGATCGCCGATCTGTTGCGCATCGATCGTGTCAGACCAAATCAGATCCCTGAAGACCTTCGGCTGCAGATGCGGGAACTGAGCCGCTTCCGGTTCAGTTTGGTGGATCGTATCAGTGACCTCAAGCGCAAGGTGCTCTCGGTACTTGATCGGGTCTTCCCCGAGTACGAGACGCTCTTCTCGAGTGTCTTCCTGAAGAGTTCCCGGCGGCTTCTGGAAGAAGCAGGCAGTGCAGAGGAGCTGGCTGCCTTCGATCTTTCCGAACTGACCGACTTCTTGCGAACAGCCAGCCGGGGCCACTTCGGCGAGCGCAAGGCCCAAGAGGTCATCGATCAGGCTCAATCGTCGATCGGCATCTCATTCCTCGCGGATGCCGCGCAGCTTGAACTTCAGTGCTTGCTCGAGCAGATCCACTTCCTGGAGCAGCAGATCGCGCGCATCGACGATCAACTGACCATCCTGCTTGACGAAGCCGACCAGTACCTGACCACTATCCCAGGAATTGGGGAGGTGTTGGCAGCAGCCATCCTCGGTGAAATCGGCGATGTGAACCGCTTTGCCGAGGTAGAGAAGCTGGTCGCTTACGCCGGAATCGACCCCACGGTTCACGAGAGCGGTCAGTTCGGCGCCACCCAGGTTCATATGAGCAAGCGTGGGTCTCCCTATCTCCGTCGTGCCTTGTGGTTGGCCGCTAACGTCGCTTGGCAATACGATCCAGATCTCGAGGCCTATTACCGCAAGAAGAAACGAGAGGGCAAGCACCACAACACCGTCATCGGTGCTTTGTGTCGCAAACTTCTGGCCCGCATCTACGTCATTCTGAAGGAGAAGCGGCCCTACGTTGTGCGTTGATCCGATTTTTAAGGTTCACCTGCTTGACTTCCTATAGCAGGTCTTTCTGTTGAAGTTGCCAGATGCTCCCTCATTATACGCCCAAACGTGTTTCCGTGCTAATTGCACGTCAAGGGCCCCATATCAACCCAAAATTCGTTTGCTTTGTTTGCATCTGAGCATACTCTGCGGCATTGAAGGCATTTTCGCAGACGATTCGCTTCGAAAATCCAAAATCAGTGGTCATGCAACGAACCTCCGCTTCGCTCGTTCTTTTCACGTCGGCTTCTGCTGGGCGACCGACGCGGTTGGGCGACGGGGAACGGAGCCCAGCACCCTAAAGCCCCCAACGCGACCAGCCCGCCCAGGCTGATGAGCCCTCCGGTGAGGAGCGCCCGCGCGCGATATGTAAAGACCACACGATGGTTCCCGGCACGCAGAGCAACCGCCCGAAAGAGTAGATTCGCCCGCCTGATCGGGGTTGGCTCGCCGTCCACGGATACCTCCCACTGCGGATACCAGCCATCGGTGAGCACCAGATACCCCGGTTCGTCTAGCGTGACCTCGACCTCCACTCGCTCCGGACGGTAGGTAGCGATCTCGACGTGGGCGCTGCTGTCAGGCCCGCTGTCACCCGCCGCAAGATCAATACACGAAGGATCATTCACCGTCAATACAACCTCCGTCGCAGGATCGAAGGCTGGGTCCTCCATCACGCTGAGCGCTGCCTGATCATCGGACACGCACGTAGCCTGCTGTACGATAAATGCGCGCGGCAGCACGTCCAGGTTCTCGTAGATCTTGACGTCGCCGGAATGGACCAGGCGGAAGCTGCCCCGATCGGACAAGAGCAGCGATTGGAAGCTCTCGGTCCGCTCGTCGATCAGGCTGACCCCGCGCAGAACCAACTCCCCTTGCGGCAGCTCCCCCCGCACGACCACTGACGCCGGTAGCGCCGGCACTGACCAGCGCAGGCGCGTCGCCGATCCAACCTCATCCGTCAAATCGCCGGCATGCAGCTCAAACGTGTGCGTAGTGCCCTCGGCGAAGGTAATCTCGATCAGAGCCACGAGCTGGTCATCAGGCAACGCCGAACCTCCCTCCAAATGCGCGACCAACCCGATCGCAGTGGCTTTGAAGTTGGGAACATAGTCCACCGCCGCCATCTCATCCCGGGAAAGCCGCGCACCGAACTGAAGATCGTAAAAAACGCCCTCAACCCAGGCGTCACGCAGCTTATCGGTGATGAGATAGCGCACGTTAAAGAGGTTCAGCCAGCGTCCACCGGGCACGGTGACCAGGTTCTCGCGCAGCCGACCATCGAAATAGATTTGCTCCTCCGGGAGCAAGAGGCGCTGAAGCGCAGCGTAATGCGCCAGCGGGAGAACGCCCCCGTCATAGCCGTCGGCGGCCTGGACGTCGAAGGCAAGGGGCAGGTTTGGACTGAGCACTTCCTTCTGCTTGGTAGCCACAATGTAGTCATAAAGCGCGCCATCTGGCAGCTGGGAGCCGTAGATACGCTCGATTGCAGGCAGGTCACCGGGGTCGAAGGTAATATCGGACATACTGATGAAACGCGCCGGCGGCTCCTCCTCGGAGGCCACGAGATGCGCCATCGCCGGTCGCAGGCTGGTGAACGCTTGAGGAACCGTGGCACGGCTATGCGGCAGCGTGGCGGTGGCTGCGAAAAGCTCGAGTACTAACACGCCCAACAGGCCCAGCGCCGCCAGACGCGGCCTGCGGGGCGCCACCAAGAGTAAGCCCAATCCCATCACGCTCGTCGTCACCCAGCCGACGACAGTCAGACGGTCCACACGCGCCCCTTCATCCAATCGCACGCCCACCAAGCCCCAACCGATCAGCAACAGAAGCATTCCCGCCAGGATCAAAAACGCACGTCGATCAATCACCCACCGTCCGCGCCACAGCGCTTCGGCCCCCTGACCGCTCAGCCCGGCGGCGCCGACGACGTAGAGGACCAGCCACCGCGCCGGGACTCGAAAATGTGCAAAGCCGGGCACGTAGCGCGCAAGCAGGAGGTAGAGCGGGTTGTAGAGCCCCAGAGCAAAAGAGAGCCCAACGGCGAGAAGGATGAGGTTGCAAATGAGGTTGCGAACCAGTAATGGCCGATGCCGCACCGCTCCCCAGAGAAAAATCAGCCCCACCAGGCCGACGTAAGCGACGTGTTCGATGTGCACTGGGGGAACAAAGCCAGCCCAACCAGGCAGCAGGGCCCGCGCCAGATAGAAGGGTGAGAGGGAAAAGGAAAGTCGCTCGTTGAAGGGAAGGCCCTGAGCGCGCACCGAGAGGCGCGAAAGCCGCCAGGTAGGGATCAGCTGCACCGCGGCCAACGTGACGCCCAGCCCCACCGCGGCGACCAGCAGCAGCGCCCGTCGCGCCAGAACGGCCCACATATCTCGACGCCAATCCTCCCAAAGCGCGGGACTTAACCCATAAACCGCCAGGCCAACGATGGCGATGAAAGCCGCCTGGGTATGACCGGCCAGGATGACCAGCCCCACCACGACTGCCAGCCCCACAAACGCCAGCCGGGGGCCCAAAACAGGCCGTCGGTCGACGGCCTCTGAAATCTGCGAGGCAGGCTGTGAGACCCAATCGAACATGGTCAACATCAACGGGAGCCAGACTACCCCTTGCAGCTGATTGACATGCTCGACCTGCGCACCGAGGTAGCCATTCAGTGCAAAGACCAGCCCCACGGTCCAGGCCCCGACCCGGCCCAGTGCCAACGAGGCCCGGCCCCACACGTAAGCGCTGAGCGCCGCCAGGCAGAGGTGGAATACCAACGTCAGGTGGACTGCACGATGGGCCGGTAACAGCAGCCAGAAGAACCAGTTCAGCGGATAGAAAAAGCCCACCTGACTGTTGGCCAAGAAAGGCACCCCCATAAAGAGATTGGGGTTCCAGAGCGGAAGCCGCCCGGCGCGGAAGGCCCGCGTCGCCTCCGCCCAGTAGGGGTAGAAGTAGGTAAAAATATCGCCCCCTGCCAACACACGACCAGCCAGGGCAAGCCGCCAGTAGAAGACGACCACCAGCACAGCGAGGGACGCGATAGCCAGTGCGTCGTAGAGAAGGGACTGACTGAAGACCTTGCGCTCGTTGTCCATCAGTTCGCCAACGACTCCACGCGATAAACGGTGAACGACGACGCCCCCTCGACGCGACTGGACGGTTCTAGCACCGATGTCAGCCGGTAGCCAACCTGCGCCAGCGCCCGCCCCACCCGCGCTGAGGATTCCCACGCCGGGAAGACAATGTAACGCGGTTCCCGCTCGCCAAACGCCATCACATCCCGCGCCAGCCAGGCCGGCGTGGGCCAGTACGCAAGGAAGACCGGAGCATTGAAGAGGTAGAAATGGTACTGCCATCCCAGCCAGTGGTGGTAGACTACCGCTCCCTCCGAGCGCGCCTGCAAGAACGCGGTAACCTCACCCAGGCCATCGTATATCGCCCGCGCGCCGCCAACGTGATAACGGTTGTGACGATCACGAATGACGCGGATGGCGGGGACGATCAAAAGTGCGATAAGGACCAGCATAGATATGGCGACCCAGGCCGAGGCAGCGACATGGGGAAGTAATGAGCGGCCGAGTACGAACCGCTCTCTGCAGAGCAGAAAGTGGAAGGTGCGGGCCATCAGGAGGGCAAGCACGGGGACCAAAGGCAGAAAATAGCGATCCCAGACCGGGAAGGCAAACAACCAATGGATGAGAAAGTAGGTCAGGCCAAAAGCGATCAGCACCAGATCGATGAAGCACTCAAGGGCATCAAGGCGACGGAAAATCGCTTGCCCAACGAAGAAGGGAAGCCCGATGACCAACAAGACATTGATAACCGGCGAGGCGAAGACTTGACGCAACGTCGCAGCCCACCCAGCCAGGCGAGGCCAGAGCTCCTGGGGCCAGATCAGGCGCACCCCCCCGTAGCCCACGATGCCTTCGCGCCAGAAGCTCTGTGCGCCTTGAGAGACCCGCACCGCATCCCAGCCAAAGATCAACCCCACAACCACCAGCCAGCCTCCCACGAGCGACAGAAAGGATTGGGCAGCAAGATCGCTTTGTGCATGCCGAAGGCGGCTTCCCCCGGAGCTTGTGGCAAGAGAGCAAGAGAGGATAACAATCAGAGGCATCCAGACCAACCCGGTCTGCTTGGCCGCCAAAGAGAGCCCGGCTAGTAGCCCGGCCCCACCAGATCGACCACGGGCCGCGGCCAGGCAAGCAGCCAGTCCCAGCGCAACCATCGGCGGATCGAGGAAAGCGGTGGCAGAGAAGGTGATCGCCAGCGGCGAAAGCGCGACCGCAACGGCGGCCACTATCATCGTCCACCCGTCGCGGTAAAGCGCCTGCGTCAAAGCTGCGGTCAGAGACACCGTCAACAGGCTCGCGGACAAGCCCAACCATCGCACGACCAGCTCAGAACGGCCCGCCAGCGCCAATCCCAGCGTCAAAAGATAGGGCAGCAGCGGCGGCTTGTAGACCGGCACCGAAGCCAGCCAGGGATCGCCCCGCCACCCGATCCTCAACGCCCAATAGCCATAGAGCGCCTCGTCGGGATGGAGGGGATGAACCGTCGCCAGGGGCAACCTCAACACCCAAGCCAGGAGCAACAGCGCAACCAGCGCCCAGCGGGGCCATCGCCAACCACACACGTCAGGGAAAGAGCCGATACCGAAGCAATGTCCACAACACCGTTAAGCCGTCGCGCCAGCTGATCTTTTTCCCTTCCTCGAACTCTCGACCGGTATAAGAGATAGGCACTTCGTAGATGCGGTAGCCGAGATTTAGAATCTGGGCCGTGATCTCGGGATCGAAGCCCCAGCCAGGCGACCTCAAATCCAGCTGAGCGGCCACCTCACGGGTGAAGACCTTGTAACAAGTCTCCATATCGCTGAGGATGGTATCGTAGAGAACATTGGTCACCAAGGTGAGGAAGCGATTGCCCACCATATGCCAGAAGAACATCGCCTTAGTCGGACCGCCCCGGAAGCGGGAGCCGTAGACTACCTGCGAGCGGCCCTCCAAGATCGGTTGCAAAAGCGAGGTGTATTCGCGGGGATCGTACTCCAAGTCGGCGTCCTGAATCAGCATAATATCACCGACGGCGTGCTCCAGCCCGGTACGCACCGCTGCCCCCTTGCCCCGATTCTGCTCGTGCAGCACGGCGTCGACATCCGGCTCATTCTCCAGCGCGCGCAACACCGCCCGCGTGCCATCGGTCGAGCCATCATCCACAACCACGACCTGTCGTCCGAGCTTGACCTGTGCACCGTTCTGGGGGCCAAAGCCGATCGAAACCGTCAGATCGACCGCTCGCACCCGCCGCAGGATCTCAGCCACCGTGTCGACCTCGTTATAAACCGGTACAATGATACTCAGTTTCATCCACAAAACCTTCAGGCGATCAATCGCGCGCGCTCTCAATGCAAGTGCCAAGCGCCAGCTCAGAATCGAGCAACGCGCGGCAAAGCAAGCCGGGTTCCATCCCGGTCAAGATACGCACGGTCATCGACGGATACTGCTCCACCAACGCAACCATCTGTTCCACCTTGGACGCCATACCCCCGGTGACGTCGACGGCTTCGGACTCGGCGAGCACGTCGCGCAGGGTGTGAAGATCGGCCGGCCCGATGTGGGAAATCACGCGTCCATCGCGCCCCAGCACACCGGCCACCTCTCCCAGCAGCAAGATGCGGTCCGGACGCAGTTCGCCAGCCAGGTAACGAAAGATCGCCTCGGTGGAGGCGATGGTGCCACCGCGCACGCCATCCAGAGCCACGTCGCCATAGACCAAGGGCACCAGGCCATGTCTCAGCGCCTCGCGGATGGGGCGCACGTCCATAGAGACCAACGTGCCATCATAGCAGCGGGCCGAAGCAGAAGGTTGCAAGCTGAGCACCGAAACTCCAGCCTCCAAGAAGGCATCAGTCACAATCCGATTGAGACGCCCGGCCGCAGCTGCCACCTCGGCGTAGCCGCGCCACTGGTCCCGGGTGTGCACACCGCGCTGCGTATCATAGGGGCGAGCGGCCCAATGACCAAAGGAGCCAGAGCCGTGCCCAAGCAGCAGCTCCAGCCCATCTTTCTCGTCGAGGGCCTGCCGCACCTCGCGGGCCAGGCGCGCGATGACTGGGGGGCGAGGGGTATAAGCGCGGGCCTTATCGGTGATGAGGGAACCACCGAGCTTGACGAAGCAGAACGTACGTTCAGGGAGAACGTCCGTCACTGAGCCACCGGGACCGTAAACGTGAACGTGCTGCCCTCGCCGGGTGTGCTTTCCACCCAGATGTCGCCGCCGTGCATCTCCACCAGGCTCTTGGTGATGACCAACCCCAAACCGGTGCCCGCCACATCGCGCACGGCCGGCTCGTCGGCGCGGAAATACTTGGTGAAGAGCTTATCCTGATCCTCGGGCGAGATGCCAATACCGCTATCGATCACTGAACACTGAACGAATCCATCCGACCCATCCGAATCGCCAGCGACTTCATCGGCTGCAACATAACGCGCCCGAACGGTGATATGACCGCCCTCTGGGGTGTACTTGGTGGCGTTGCTCATCAAGTTGCTCAAGACCTGAGCCAGACGGTCGGGGTCGCCACACACAGCGGGCAAATCCTCGGCTATCTCCACGTCCAACACCTGATCCTTCTCCTTGAGCTGACCGCGGGATGTACGCACCACCTCGTCGATCACGTCCTCAATCGAAAGCGTGGTCAGATCCAGCTCGATGCGGCCACTCTCAATACGGGAGACGTCCAACAGCTCGTTGACCAGACTCCCCATCCGCTCCACGTTCGCGCGGATGGTGTTGAGAAATTCGCGCTGCGCATCGGAGACCTCGCCGCCCACGCCCTTGAGCAACAAGTCCGTGTACCCCTTGAGGGACGTCATCGGCTGCTTCAGCTCGTGAGAGACGAAGGAGACGAACTCGGTCTTGGCCTCGTCGGCCCGACGGACCTGACGGAAGAGACGGGCGTTCTCAATGGCGATAGCGGCATGGTCAGCCAGACGGGTGACGACCTCCAGGCATTTCTGATCGAGCTGACCGGGCTTCGATGATTCCAATCCAATCACGCCGATAACCCGCTCCTCGCGCCGGATGGGAACGGCCAACTCGGATACCATCCCCGACGCAGCAGCGACGTAATCCTGGCTATCTTCGACGTCATCCACCAGAACCGGCTCGCCGGTGCGCGCCACCCGACCGACCACCCCGCGGTCCAGAGGCCAGTTCTGCTCGCGGTAAGGCCCAAGCGCCTCCTCCGGATACCCACGATTGACCAGGAGGCGCAGGCCGCGTTCCCCCTCCTCCGATTCGACCATCATCGCCAGAAAGCCCACGTCCGCGCCCGTCATCTCCAGGGCCCAGTCCAGGGCAATTTCCATCACGCGATCATACTGGAGAGTAGCGTTCAGCTCACGGTCGATGCGCTGCATCATCGAGAGCTCCTGAACGCGCTCGGCCAACGCCTGGTCCGTCTGGGTGAATAGACGAGCGTTCTCAATAGAGACGGCCGCATTGGCAGCGAAGGCAGTCAGCAGCTGCTCATCATCGGCGTCGAAGGGCAGCCCATCCTGACGATTGAGCAGTTCGATCACCCCGATCACTTCGCCTCGGCTGACCATCGGCACCGCGATGAGCGTGTGCGTGATGAAGTCGGTGGTCTCGTCAACCCCCCGATACCACCGCTGGTCGGACTGCGCATCCTTGATGATCACCGGCTCGCCGTCGCGGGCCACAGATCCGGCGATGCCGGTATCAAGCGGGATGCGGGAGCCGACCAGATCGAGCGAACCGGACCCGGTCGTGACCTCGAAAACCAGCTCATCGGTCTCTTGATCAATCAGGAGCAACGACCCGGCCTCGGCCTGGAGAAGATCGACCGCCTTATCCATAATCCGTTTCAACACCGTGTCCAGATCGAGGCTGGAAGTAATGACGCTGCCCACTTCGTTGAGCACGGTCAGCTCGCGGGCGCGTTCCTCCATCTCGTGATAGAGGCGAGCTTTGTCCAGAATCGCCGCGGCCTGATCGGCGATGGCGGAGAAGATCGTCAATTGCTCGTCAGAATAGGTCACGGCTGGATCGAAGCTCGAGACGTTCATCACGCCGATAATCTCGTCCCCGGCGCTGAGCGGAACGCCCATCCAGGCCCGGCCCGGCTTGCCGGCCGGCACAACATCCCGGCGTCGGCACTCCTCCAGGTACTCCTGGGTCACAATCGGACGCCCGGTGCGGGTGATCTCGCCGGTCAAACCGACCTCGACCGACCACTCCTCGTCCGGGTATAGGCGCTCATCGTCCTCCACGTAAAAGTCGTAAGAGAGGGTCCCCTTTTCGGCGTTATAGGAGGCGATATAGAAATTAGAGGTATCGAGCACGCGGCTGGTCTGAGCGTAGATCAGCTCCATCAGGTCGTCCAGCTCGACCGTGAAGTTGACCGCCTGGGCCACCCAGCGCAAAACATCGACCTCTTCCACGCGCCGCTTCAGGTCCTCGATCAAGTCGACCCGTTCCAGGGCCATCGCTAGATAAGAGCCCAGCGTCTCGAAGAGATCAAGGCTCTCTGAGGTGAACGAATCGCCACGCCCGGGGCCAAGCGCCAGCCAGCCGTGATCCGGCACCGGGACGAAGAGCGCCGGCAGCAGAGGCGCCAATCGCTCACGCTCGGCCGCAAACTCGTCCGGCAAGAACCGGTCCTGATAGAGGTAGAGACTCTCTCGCCCCTTCAACATCTGATGAGCGAGTGGTCCCTGAGGATCGAAGGTAACGTCCCGTAAGTGCCTCTCCCCGATCAGGTCACGAGGGGCATAACAGGCCCGCTGCGGATCATAGAGGAAAAGCGCCGCGTACGATAAGTCCCATCCCCGCGCCAGATGCTCCTTCAAGACGGCCACGATCGAGGGCAGGTCCATCACCTCCGCAATCTGGACGGAGAACTGGTCGACAACCTGATGTCGATCGGCGGCAGAGCCCAAAAGGACGTGATCCACAGCCTGCCGCATCTGTCCCCAGACCTGGTTCAACAGCACGGCCAGCAGGAGCACAAAGATGCCCAGCACGAAGGGTTGACTGGCCTGCAAAGAGGCCCCAAAGAGCCGATTGACCGCCGAAAGCAGCAAGAAATAGAGACCAACCACAACAGCGCTCAGCAGCGTGTAAGCTACCACACGGCTGACCACGACTGTGATATTGAAAAGCCGATAGCGCTGGATGGCATAAGCCACGGAGAAGGGGAAAGCCACGAAAAACACAATCGCCATCGGCAGCGAAATAATCGGCTGCCCGAAGTGATACGAGAGGAACCAAACAGCAAATGGCCCAAAGCCCAGCAGTACGCCGGCCAAAATGGCACGGGCCTGGGCCCGCACCACCGGCGATTCCGAGCAGCGGATGCGATAGATCATCACAGCCAGCAGAGCGACCACGCCCACGATGCTGAAAGCCAGGGAGATCTCCCATAATATCCCGTAGGCTCTGGGGTGCTGGAAGTTGAGGATGGCAAACTGATTGGTCACCGCCAGAAGTACGCCCGGCCCGTAGGAGAGATAACAAAGCGCCGGCGCCCGTTCCAGGAAGCGTACACGCTGGGGGAAGACCAGCGCCAGATGAATCCCCACACTGCCGATGAAAGATATGGCCGTGATCCAGATGCGCGAAAGGCGGTGCGTGATGTAGACATCGAAAAGCAAGCCCAGGCTCAGCGCAATCACGATACACAGCAAAGCGAAGACCTGCGCGACCCGATCATTCTGACGAGCTCGGAAGACCCAGCTGCCTATCCCCAGGTAGAGCCATCCCACAATGTAGGGCACCAGAAAGTAGTTGACAAGCACTTTGAGGGGCAGGTCGATCAGGCGGATACTCACCTCGCGCGAGGTGCCGGACAGATCGTGTGCCGTCAGCGTAACCACGTCCCCCCGCTCGTAACGGGCCAGCGCCTCCATCAGAGCGGCGGTATGCTCCAATGGCTCGCCATCAATAGCACGCAGCTGAAGGGGAGCGTGGAGGCCAGCGGCGTAGCCGGGCCATCGCCAGCTACCAACGTCGTTGACGACCAGCGTCGGCTCGGTGAAAAAACCGGCAAAGGGAACCTGGGACGCACGCCAAGCCAGGAAAGCAGCCGCGATCAAGAAGATGATCGACGCAGCAAGCAAGGCCACGACGATCCATCTGCGCAAAGAAGCCACTGAAGGATGCTGTTCAGTCAAGGGTAAAGTTTGTGTCCGTCTGTCTGAGGAAGAGAACGTACAAAGCCCCGAGGTAAGTCGGGCGGGGGCTTTGTGCCGCCGCTAACACACTATTCGTTCAGCTCCTCTAACCGGGATTCCCATTTAGCCTGGAGCTTGTTGTAGAGATCCTCGCTGATCTCCCCCTGCATCAACCGAACCTCCAGGTTGTCCAGCATAGCCCGGATATCCTCAGCCGTCTGGGGAGTAGCAGGCTGACCAGATTGCTGCTGTTGCTGGCCTTGTTGCTGCCCCTGCATGCTCTGTCCCATCATCTGGGCCATAGCCGAGCCCATCCCAAAGCCAGCGCCCAGGCCAACGCCGGTGCCAGCGGTGCCCTCGCCCTCTTGTTGAGCAGCGTCGCGCATAGCCCGCGCCGCCTGGAACTGCATATAAGCGTTCATATCGCCTAGCGCGCCCATCGAGGCGGCCTCGTCGATCGCCTTGGCCGTCTCCTCCGTGGGCCCGATGTGCTCGACGTAGACCGAGGTCAAGGAGACACCCCGGGCGGCGAACTCCTCCGCCGCCTTGGCCCGCACAGCGGCAGTCAGCTCCTCCGCCATCCCGGCCAGATCGATGACCGACTTCCCCATCTCACCCACCAGATCGGTCAGATTGGTCAGGATCATAGAGCGGAAGAAACCCTGAATATTGGCAGTGCGATATAGGCCCTGCGTGCCGACGATCTTGTTGACGAACAGCTGAGGATCGGTGACCTGAATGCCATACGAGCCGCGCGCCCGGGCGCGGGACATACGCAAGACGGGGTCAGGGATGGTGATTGGCGTCGGCGTGCCCCATTTGAGGTCCGTGAACTCGCGCAGGCTGACGAAGTAAACCTCGGCCTTGAAGGGCGTCTGACCAGAAAACGCCTTATCGACGATACCTACCAGCAGGGGGATGTTGGCTGTGGTGATGGTATGGCGGCCAGGGCCAAAAGTGTCCAGCGCCTGACCATCGCGGAAGAAGACCGCAGCCTGACTCTCCCGCACGATCACCTGCGAACCGATGCGAAAATCACCGGAGCCTCGCTCCGGAATACGATGTACTATCTCGTCGTGGGATTCATCGACAAATTCGACAACATCGAAGATACGCGCCATCTTATGACCTCCTCAATTCCTCAATCTGGTCCAGAACCCCGTCAGAAAGCCGGGGTTGTTATTTCCGCGATTATCAGCTACTCTCCAGAATCACGTGCTCGCGCTGATCGAATGTGCTGTTGGCCTCACGGGTGATATCCTGAATCACCCCCACCAGGTCCTCTAAATCCTCATCGTCGGCTATGGCCTCCCGCAGATGCCCGGTAGCCTCGGCCAGACGATCGGCGTAATCAACCAAAGCAGCATCGAAGTTATAGAGCCGTTCCAGCTCGGCCTGCCGAACCTTGACCGCATCGAACAGCCCGGCGTAACCGTAGCTGGCGAACCGAATACGGTCGATGAACGTCTGGAGCTGGGTGACAGCGCTGCCCAGGTCGTCGACCAGATCCAGCCGGCCCTTCGCGATCAGGCTCTTCTGCACCGCCTCAAGCCCGCGCAGTTGATCGCCCAGCTGCTTGGCCAGCGTCCGCCGCAGCACCTGATCGGCCTTACGCCGGGTCTGGCGCTCCTGATAACCCTTCCATCCGGGGATAAAATCAGTCAACTTCTCCAACGCCGTGCGGCCCTCTTCTACTTTATCGTAAATATCTGGCATTTCGCCCTCCTATATCGATAGCTCAACCAGCTTCTATACGCAGGCAGCCCATCATCTGTTGCAATCTCCCTCAATCCAAGAAAATCTCCGCGCCGCAGTAAGGGCATTTGACCACGCCCTTACCGGCAAGCTCCAGCTGCCCGCCGCAGTTAGGGCATTTGTTCTGACCACGCATTTTGGACGCATCCTGCGAGTAGAGCGTCCCTTCGTCCCAGTTAACGTAGCCAGCGAATAGCCCCTTATCGACCAGATCATAAACCCACGCTTTGACCTGATCGCGGGAAACGTCAAGCTCCAGCGAGACATCGGCGATGCCGACCTGTCCGCGCGTCTTGACCATCCCCAGCAGATCGCGCTCTTTCTCAACCTCGGCAAACTCGGCCGCCTCTTGCCGGCCCTTGACGAGCATAAAGACCCCCGCGCCAACGAGAGGCGCAGCGATGACGAAAGCCAGAGCTAGGCCCAGCACTGCCCCAGAGATCTGCAAGTTACTTTCGGGACCGAGCGAGCCGACCAGTAACCAAACGCCAGCCACCACGCAGACTCCGATACCAGCGACTATGAGAATGATGCCAATCGTCTTTCCTGAGTTCACAATGGTTCCTCCTCCCCACGATTATCCGAAGCCGCCGCCACCACCGCCGCCACCACCGCCTCCACCGCCACCGCCGCCGGAGAAGCCGCCGCCGCCACTGCCCGAGCTGCTAGGGCTACTGGAAAGCGTGCTCCCGGCGGTGTTGAGCATCGACGTGAGGCCATCGGACATATTTTGCAGCCCGCCCGCCAGCCCGTCAGACATGCCCTGGAGCGAAGGC
>CAYYTU010000038.1:10406-13542 GCA_964474655.1 uncultured Anaerolineales bacterium | reverse complement strand
GAGCCGCCGCCGGCCAACCCCTCGGTCACGCTACCCGACCCCGGCGCACGCCCGCCGGCCCGACCATAACGCCCGGCCGGCATATACCAGACCGGAACCGGCACGTAGGTCCTGCCCGTCTGCTCTTCCAGCCGAGAGAACTTACGCACCCAGCTGCGATCGACGCCCAAAGCAATGGCGTAGGGCAAATACTTCTCAAACTTATCGGCCGCCTCGGTCAGATCGGTGTACCGCTCAATATCCTCCAGATAGCGCTTGAAGGCCTCCCAACGGGCCGCCTGTTCCGAACCCTCGTGGGTCTTGGCCGGCATCCACTGCCCCATAATAGCCACGCCGATAGCCGTGACGCCGAGCCCCACGAACGGGCAAACGACCGCGTTCGTATAATCGGACAAGGAAGCCATCGCGAAGATACCACAGCCAAACGCAACCACCAACAGCGCAATCCCCAACCCGACGTAACGCCCGCGCGTCTTCTTAGGGTCGTGAGGAAAATAGCCACGCTTGACGACCTCATCGTAGAGCCGGCGCTCGATCTCGGGGATGTGCTGGTAGAACTTGTTACGCAGCGAGGACATACGGCGATAATCACGCCGACCGAAGATCCCTTTTAACAACCGCTGTTCGTACGGCAGCAAGTCACTGTCTGGCTTATCGGTGCGGTAGAAGCGGAAGTCGTAATTACTCCCGCCAAAGAGACCCGATTTCTTCTCCTCCTCAATCGTCAGATAGCCGCGCCGCGCCAGATCGACCAGGGTGGCGATGATATCCTGCATATCGGCCTTCTCATCCACCACTGCACCGACCACGCCGGGCGGATCGTCGGAGGGCGGCTCAGGCAGGTACTCAGACGGCAGCGCCACCTTGGGGTCACGTCCGCGCGAATACCAGAGCAGGAGCAAGAGCAAAGGCCCTCCGATCAACGACAAGCCTCCGATCACACCCAAAGCCAGATCGGCGATCGGCTTGTAGTTCTCCTCCCAGCTCCGGCGGCGATCATAGGCCGCCTGCCAGCTCGGGCGGGAGCCCCCTACAACGCCGTGGGGAAACTGGACCCGAACCTCAAATTCCTGGCCCGGGGGAATCCGTTCTTGAGCCTTAAAAGTGATCGTATCCGATCCCCGCCCGGTAATTGAGGCCGCGGTGGAGTAAGCGGCTACCGGATCGCCGACAGCGCCGTCGGGCAGGTTCACCGTGACGGTCGATTCGCGGACCGAGAAATCTCGATCGGCGTAGACCGCCTTCCAGTAGAGCTGGTCGCCGTCCTGGTAGTAGCGCAGCCCGCCCCGAACCTTGTAACGCAGCACGAACGTGTGAGAGGAATTCGATGTGTAAGGGAAGTACCAGCGGATATTGAAATCGCCGTCATCGACAAAGGTCTCGAACGTATACGTAGTCCCTGAACGGCTCTCCTCATACCGCCGATCGCCCTCCCAGACCTCCACGTCGGTGATGCCCTCCAGCCGGTCCATCGGGATACTGCGATAACCAAAGTGGAATTCCCCGCTGGTGAAGGTGATCTCTTGCACTTCCTCGACGACGAAGTCCCCATTGGGCAAGACGGTGATATCGACGTCAAAACGATCCCAGTAGAGCGACTGGCTCTGAGCTTGAGCAGATCCGGGTGCCACTAACGCTAATATCAGAGTCAAGAGCAACGTAAGCTGAAGACGCTTCATAACAACTCCTTTATCATCATCCGATTGGTACCATACGGCTCACTTTGGCGGAGCTGATGGACACCCGCTGCTGGGACGAGACCTCCAAGGAACAGGCCCTGGAGGTCCCAATCCGATCTCCTCCCCTCGAAACAAGTCTATTAAAGTTGGGGGAGGATAGACTTCGGAAGTCTCTGAATACTACTTTGCTTGCCAAATTATGCTGAAAAGAGCGGTTTGGAAGCTAGAGCACATCGTCATCGTAGACTCCCGAAGTCTTGACGCTCGTAATCCCCCAAGTTTTGCATACGTCTGTCTATTATAGCGCATTCTCGCGAAAAGGAGAAACGCGCTAGGTTGTTAAGACCTATTGGCTGTAGATGCGGATAAAGTTAGCCAGCGAGCGATCATACGTGCGCTCCTCCTCAGGCGGGAAGAGACATCCTGGCAGCTGCTTCATGCGCCAGTGATAACTGATACACTCACAACATTTGCCCTTCCGAGAACAAGGCTCGTAGGTGCAGGTGCACTGTGTGCGGTTCTGTTCTATCTGACATTCCATACGATACGTGGCCTCCCTGACAGTCAAATAACCTTGGCCTCCAAGTATATCACAGATAGCCTGATAGCAAAAGATAGCAAAAGACCACCGGCAACGAGCCGGTGGTCCCGTAGATTTGCGTCAGATCGAAGGCGCTACTCCATTCGCTCCTCGACGTACTCAACCGCCTCACCAACCGTCGTGATCTGCTGAGCTTCATCATCCGAGATGGTGCCGCCAAACTCATCCTCGAACTCCATAATCAGCTCGACGAGATCAAGGGAGTCCGCGTCCAGATCGCCCCGGAAGCTAGCGTCCATCGTCACGTCCTCAGGAGCTACGCCCAACAAGTCGACGATGATCTTCTGGATCCTCTCAAATGCATCTGCCATACTTTACCTCCTTATTCTAATCATAGTACGAATACTTTAATACCACAACGAGACGTTGACGGGGTAAGCCCCTTGAACCTGTCGAAGGGTGCGATTTTCGCCAAGTCGTCATCCTTCGACAGACCTCGGCGTGAGCTCAGCCGAGCGGCTCAGGATGACTCGAAGGATCAACTCCCTCGTTGTAGTATTAGCACGATAGCACAAAAATCGCCCTGCCACATATTCCCAGCCGGCCATCCGCCAGCGTCATACGACAAAATGGGGATACTCTCGCTCCAGTGACTTTTGGCTCACGTAGTATGCTAATTCTACTCCCTAAAGAAGGTTTGTCAAACGAACGTGCAACTCTCCGGTTGACAAGCGCCCCCTGTGCGGGTATCATAGCAACCCGCTATGAATAACACATCCAGAAGCAACCCGTTACGCTAGAGACAGCGACGAAAGGATGTATGCACCAGCAGCGCAAGTCCGATCACATCCGCATTAACTTGCAAGAGGACGTCTCCTTCCAGAACGTATCCACCGGCTTTGAGCGCTATCGCTTC
>CAYYTU010000038.1:0-10306 GCA_964474655.1 uncultured Anaerolineales bacterium | reverse complement strand
GACGTCGCGCCCGACGTTCTTCTGCTGGCTAACCTGGGCGCGGTGCAGCTGAACCACGGCTACGGCGTCGACGAATGCCGTCGCGCCATCGAGATGATCGCAGCTGACGGCCTCATCCTCCACCTCAACCCGTTGCAAGAGGCGCTCCAACCTCAGGGCAACACCCGCTTCGCCGGGCTGCTGCCCAAGATCGAGAAGATCTGCCGGACCTTGGAAGTCCCCGTCATCGTCAAGGAGGTCGGCTGGGGCATCTCCGAGCAGATCGCCCGTCAGCTGGCCGAGGCCGGTGTGGCGGTGATCGACGTGGCCGGCGCCGGCGGCATCTCCTGGAGCCGGGTGGAGATGCACCGCGCCAGGACGAAGCGCGAGCAAGACGTGGCAGCGGCCTTCGCCGACTGGGGCCTGCCCACCGTCGACAGCTTGCAGATGGCCCGGCACGGCGCACCCGACCTCCCACTCATCGCCAGCGGGGGCATCCGCAGCGGGATAGAGATCGCCAAGGCTCTCGCGCTCGGCGCCAGCGCGTGCGGCATCGCCGGTCCCTTTTTGAGCGCCGCCACCAAATCCACCCAGGCCGTGACAGACCTGATCGCCGTGCTGGCGTCCCAGCTACGCGTGGCGATGTTCGCCGCCAATGCCGCCGACATCGCAGCCCTCGGTCAAGTCCCCCTGCTTGAAGTATAAGATGATAACTACACGAAAGACCAAGCCTTTCTTCAACCGGTATCTGCCGGCGCTGGAGGCCGAGATGCACGCCATCGTGCAGAGAGGGAGAGCGCAACCGGGTGACCTGTTCGGAATGCTCCGTTACCACCTGGGCTGGGTCGACGCCGCGTTCAGCTCCTGCCAGGCGTCGAGCGGCAAGCGCATCCGTCCCGTGCTCTGTCTGCTGAGTTGCGAGGCTTGCGACGGTGACTGGAACCGCGCCCTGCCGGCCGCCGCGGCCATCGAACTGCTGCATAACTTCTCACTGATCCACGACGACATCGAGGACCAGGATGAAATCCGTCGCGGTCGCCCCACCGTTTGGACGCTGTGGGGCAAGCCGCAAGGGATCAACGCCGGCGATGCGATGTTCACGCTGGCCCAGCTGGCGCTGTTGCGACTCGCCGAGCGCGACGTGCCTGCCGCGACCGTCGTGGAGGCAGCGCAGCTGTTCAACCAGACCTGCCTGGCGCTGACCCAAGGGCAGCACCGCGACCTGGGATTTGAGGACACACAGGAGCCGATCACCGTGGAGGATTACCTGACGATGATCAAGGAGAAGACGGCCGCGCTGGTGGCCTGCGCCTGCGAGATGGGGGCGCTCATCGCCGACGCCTCCCCGGACCAACGCGAGCATCTGCGGGCCTTCGGACGGCACCTGGGGCTGGCGTTCCAGATGGAAGACGATGTGCTGGGCATCGCCGGCGAGCCAGACGTGACCGGCAAGCCCGTCGGATCCGACATAATTCGCGGCAAGAAGACGTTGCCCATCATCCACGGGCTGGAACGCAACGCCGATCTGCGGACGCTGTTGAGCCAGAAGACGCTCACAGACGGTGACGTGGGTCAGGCGACGCGCCTGCTGGAGGCAGCAGGTAGCATTGACTATGCGAAGCGATTAGCGCGAGAGCACCACGAGCAAGCGCTTGCAGCGCTGGCGCAGCTGCCGGAAGCGCCGGCAACAGCGGCGCTCCACGCGCTGGCGCAGGCCCTGCTGGATCGCGACCGATAGCCCAACCGCATCAGTATAACGAAAGAGAAAAATGGAACCCCTAGACTACACACGAACCCATCACGACAAGTTTCTTGAAGAGTTGAAGACATTTCTGAGTATTCCCAGTGTCAGCACGCAGGCGAAGCACAAGCCGGATATTGAGCGCGCCGCCGACTGGCTACGCGAACGGCTGTTGGACGCCGGGTTCTCCACGGCGGAGGTGATGCCCACGGCCGGTCATCCCGTGGTCTACGCCGAGTGGCTGGACGCCGAGCTGGGCGCGCCCACCGTGCTCGTCTACGGGCACTACGACGTGCAGCCGCCCGACCCGCTCGACTTGTGGGAGACGCCGCCGTTCGAGCCGACAGTCGTCGGCGAGGATATCGTCGCCCGCGGCGCCTCCGACGACAAGGGCCAGCTCTACACGCACGTCAAGGCCGCCGAGGCCTACCACGCGACGGAAGGCGCGCCGCCGGTCAACATCAAGTGTATCTTCGAGGGCGAGGAGGAATCCGGCAGCCCCAACCTGACGCCGTTCATCGGCGAGCACGCCGACCAGCTCGCCGCCGACGTGGCCGTCATCTCCGACACCGGGATGCTGAACCCAGAGACGCCCTCCATCGTCTACGGGCTGCGCGGCCTGGCCTATATCGAGGTCGAGGTCACCGGCCCCGACCACGACCTCCATTCCGGCACCTACGGCGGCGCGGTGCACAACCCGATCAACGCCCTCTGCGCGATGATCGCTCAGCTGCACGACGCCGATGGTCGCATCACCATCCCCGGCTTCTACGAGAAGGTGCGCGAGTTATCCAAGGACGAACGGGCCGAGATGGCGGAAGCCCCCTTCGACCGCGAGGCCTGGCTGGAGGAGGCCGGCGTCAGAACCGACTGGGGCGAACCGGAGTACACCATCCTTGAACGGATGACTGCCCGGCCCACGCTCGACGTCAACGGCATCTGGGGCGGTTACATCCAGCCCGGCGCGAAGACCGTGCTGCCCAGCAAAGCCTTCGCCAAGCTTTCGATGCGCCTGGTGCCGGATCAAGACCCGCAGGAGATCACGGAGCTGGCCCGCCAGCATCTGCTCGACCTCGCGCCGTCCACCGTCGACGTCGAAGTGCGCAGCCTGCACGGCGGCAAGCCCGCCATCGTCAGCCGCGACCATCCGGCGATGCAGGCAGCCTCCCGTGCTTTCGCCGCGGGGTTCGGTCAGGAGCCAGTGCTCGTGCGCCGCGGCGGCTCGATCCCCGTCGTCGCCACGCTCCAGGAGGTGTTGGGCATCGAGACGATCCTGATGGGCTTCGGGCTCCCCGACGACCGCATCCACTCGCCCAACGAGAAGTTCCACCTGCCCAACTTCTACCGCGGGATTGAGACCGTGATTCACTTCCTGGACGCGTTAAGCGAGGCGCAGATCTGAGATGAGCAAGCGAAAGATCGCCCTCATCACCGACAGTACGTGTGACATTCCAAGTCCCTTGCTGGCGGAGTACGACATCCACGTGGTGCCGCTCCACGTCGTCTGGGGCAACGAGGTGTTCCGCGACCGGATCGATATGCAGCCCAGCGAGTTCTACGAGCGGCTGACGACCGATCCGCAACATCCGACCACGGCACATCCGGCGCCGGCGACCTTCGCCGAGTTCTACGAGCGCGTCCTGAGCCAGGGTGCCGACGAGATCGTGGCCATCATCATCAGTAGCGCCCTGAGCGGCGCGCTGGGAGCAGCCCAACAGGCAGCCAAGGACTTCGACGCGCCGATCCACTTCGTCGACGCCAAGGGGCCGACGATGAGCCTGGGCTGGCAGGTGCTGGCGGGCGCCCGCGCCCGCGAGGCCGGCGGCGACGCCAGGGCTATGATTCAGGCCGCAGATGAAGCGCGCGCGACGATGGTCCAGATCGTCTGTATGGACACGCTGGAGTTCGTCCACAAGGGCGGGCGCATCGGCGGCGCCACCCGGTTCCTCGGCACGTTGCTCAACATCAAACCGCTGGTCAGGATCAATCATCAGACGGGCCGCGTCGAGGCCGAGGCCCAGGTACGCACCCACCGACGCGCGGTGGAGACGGCGTACGAACGCTTCTTCGAGCGGCTGGACACCAGCAAGACCCTGCGGGTGGCCGTCCTGCACGGCGGCGTGCCCGACGACGCCCAACGGCTGGTCGAGCGGATGGAGCGCGAGTACGCGCCGACCGAGGTACTGACTAACATCACCGGGCCAGTGCTCGGCGTCCACACCGGCCCTGGCGCTATCTCGCTCTGCGGTTACACGGAAGATTGATTCCTGTGCAGGTTCTCCTGATCGCCCCGTACTTCGGCGGCAGCCACCGGGCCTGGGCCGAAGGCTACGCCGCCCACAGCCGCCACCAGGTCGAGCTGGTGACGCTGCCCGCGCGCTTCTGGAAGTGGCGGATGCAGGGCGGCGCCGTCACGCTGGCCGAGGAGGTCCGACAGCGGGACATCCAGCCCGACGTGCTGCTGACCACCGATATGCTCAATCTATCGGCCTTCCTGGGCCTGACCCGCGACTTGCTAGCCGACGTACCGGCGGCCCTCTACTGCCACGAGAACCAGCTGACCTATCCCTGTCCCCCGGGCGAGACGCGCGATCTGACCTACGGGATGATCAACTGGCTTTCGATGCTGGCGGCCGAGCGCGTCTATTTCAACTCAGCCTACCACCGGGATGATTTCTTCGACGAGTTGCCCCGCGCCTTGAAGCACTTCCCGGACCACAAGCACCTCCATCGGATGCCGGAGGTGAAGGCCAAGGCCAGCGTCCTGCCGGTGGGGTGCGACCTGGCGCGACTGGACCCGGCCCGCGACGAGACATCCCCGGCGGAGGCACCGTTGATCCTCTGGAACCAGCGCTGGGAGTACGACAAGGACCCGCGAACGTTCTTCCGCGCGCTGGACGCGATGGCGGCGAAAGGCGTCGATTTCCGCGTGGCGCTGGCGGGGGAGAACTTCCGTCAGAATCCAGAGGAGTTCGACGCAGCGCGGGAGCGGCTGGGCAAGCGGGTGGTCCACTTCGGGCGGGCTGAGAGAGCGCGCTACCACCAGTTACTTTGGGAGGCCGAAGTGGTGGTGAGCACGGCCCTCCACGAGTTCTTCGGCATCGCCATCGTGGAGGCGATCTACTGCCGCTGCTTCCCCGTGCTGCCCCGGCGGCTCTCCTACCCCAAGCTTCTCCCCGCAGCGTACCACGATCGCTGCCTGTACGACGATTTCGACGGCCTCGTGGCGCGGCTGCGCTGGGCACTGACGCACTCGGAAAGCGCCCGCCAGGTCGCCGAGGCGCTGCGCCCGGCGGTGGCCCGCTTCGACTGGAGCGAGCTGGCGCCGCGGTACGACAAGGCGTTAGCGTCCCTCTGACCAAAAAGCACACCGCCCTGCCAAAAGAAGCAGAGCGGTGTGAAGCTGTCGTAGAGCGATCGGCCTCAGTCGACGTCTCAGTTCAGTTTGGTGAGCTGCTCGGGCCGGTCTCCCGACCGTGCCCGAGGGTGGCGCGGTCAGGAGACCGGCCACAGCTCTGAGTGGGTTTCTATTGTTTCAGATCCTCCAGCAAGAACATCTGAGCGGCGATTGCTCATAAGATTGAAATGTTATCAGTCGACGCCTGAAGCAACGACCGTCACTACGCTATTGGGCAGGCTCGGCAGGGAGAACGGATCGGTCGCCGCCAAGACCTCTCCATCTGGCTCGCCGAGGACCAGCCAGCGGAACGGACCTGCGCCGAAATCGTCCTCTAGCACCCACCAGCGCTTGGTTGCCGTGGCGCCATCGTACGTATCAAGGTGTCCGCGCCAGCCCGTCACGTCATGCCAGCGGCCCAAGCCGTCCTGCCACTGGACGACGGTCCACAAGGCCCGCCAGGAATCGACGCCAGCCAACCCCTCGACGTCGACCTCCAGGACGATCTGGCTGCTTTCCACCCGGGAGGGGCCGGAGGATGTATCCGCCGGCGCCTCTGTCGGCGCCGCCGTCGGCTCCACCGTCGGGCGCGGGGGCAAGGAGGAAGTATCTGCCATCGCAGGCAACAACGTGACCGTCGCCAGTGCAAACGCAACGCCGAGAACGAGTAGAAAAAGGATACCCAAACGAGAATTCTTGGTGGTCATAGGTTACTCCTGGTCAAGTTGAGGGAGGAGCCGGGCTAGAAAGCCCGGCCCCCACCCTGATCATTATTTACGGCCTTGCTGGCAGCCTGTGCGGACTCGCCGAACGATCGTCGACCGAGCCTGACGCCGCCTGAGTAGAGGCGTTGTCTGCAGTACCTTGGGGCCAGATGTTATTGTAGTCCCCACCCAGGATCTCGTGGCTCTCCAGCACACCGCCGTACTCCCGCCCCACGGAGGCCGAATCGACCTGGACGTAGATGGTGTCATCGGCGGTCAGTGTATCCGAGATGAAAGAGTAAGCCTCGCTGTAGTAAGAGCTTTCCACCGTCAGAGTGAGCTGCTCCCCCACGCCCAAGGGATCCGTCACGCCCCAGACCAGCCCCTCGTCGGCCAGCTCTGACCAGACGTCGTTCACGCCCTGCGGTTCGGACGTCGGGTTGACGTAGAGATCGACCCAGAAGCTAGTCTCGACGGGCGCGTTGCCGATGTTGGCGATCACGACCTCGGTGGTCGCTCCGACATCGACCGCCTCGACGATCAAGTCCGGGGCCACCACGTAATTATGGGCCACGAGCGGCAAGTAGACGGTATGACCGGGTTGTGAGATGACGGTATCTACGGAATCCTCATCGCGCTCTGGTTCTTGATCATCGCCGATGGACGCCCAAGCCTCGATAAACTCCACATCCTCAGGCAGCGGATCGTCCACCAGTACCGCGAAGTTCACCTCGCCACTTTCACCAGCTACCAGGGAGCCCACGGTGTAGGTGCAGACCGTACCAGATGGATCATCGCTGCAGCTCCAGCCGTCGTCACTGGCATCAGCCGCAAAGGTGGTATGCGCCGGGACAGTGCTGGTGATCACTACGTCCGTAGCATCTTGATTGCCGGCGTTGGTGTAGGTCAGCGTGTAGGTGAGAGTGCCGCCAGGCTCCACGGAGGTGCCGTGATCGGTCATCGTGAGCTGAAGTACCGGCGCCGCCGTGAGGGCGGTCTCGACCTCGGCGGTGTTGTCATCGGGATTGGCGTCGGGGCCCTGCGTGCCGTCGTCGGCGACCTCGGCCTTGTTGGTGAGCGTGTCCACGCCGGCCGGGAGCGATTCGTGCACCGCCACGGTGACGGTGCGCGTGACGGTCTCCCCGGCAGCCAGATCGAAGGCAGGCCAGGTGACGACGCCGCTCGCCTCGGCGCCATTATCGCTGGCGCTCTTGAAGGCGACGGACTGCGGCAAGGTGTCGGTGACCACGACCCCGGTGGCGTCGATGCCGCCAGCGTTGGTGATGGTCAGTGTGTAGGTGAACGTATCGCCGCCCTGCGCAACGTCGACGCCGTCGCTCTTGCTGAGCTGCAAGTCGACCTGGTCGATGGTCAGCGTCAGGGTGACGGTCTCATTGTGGACGGTGGCGGAGACGACCTCACCCACCGGGTTCGCCGGGGCGGTGTAGAGGGACGCCGCTTCGCCGTCCAACGTGCCGGTGACGACCGGGCTGACGCTGCCCAGGTCGGCGGCGAAGGTGGTGGTGATGCCGTCGGGCACGGTGCCCTGGGCGGAAGTGTCGTCGCCAGCGGAGTTCTCCGTGAGGGAGGCCAGCAGGTCAGCGGTGCCGCCGTCGGCGAAGACGGTCATCGGATCGGCGGTGAGGTCGAGGACGAGCCAGGGGTCGGCGCTCACTGTACCGGTGACGGTATCACAACCAGAACTCCCTGGGCCTTCGTTGCAGCCCCACCAGTTGTTGTCTGCATCAATCGTCAGGTAACCCACATTCCATACACCTAAACCAATTTGGTTACCACTAATACTATTGTGACGCACTACAAAATCTGTAAACTTCCCGCTTTTGTCTGAACTTTGATAGACAAAAAGGCCTATTTCAAAGCCTGTGATCAAATTACTTTCGATGGAAACATCCATATCTTCATCAGAATAACCTGCGTATGCACTTATACCGCTTGTACCTGTGTAACTACCACTATTGAGCACTATGGCGTTATGTGAAACTGTGACGGTTAGCGTGGATGAGGCATCTTGCTGAATCCACATCCCCCCAAGATTCTGCACACCTGAGATGTCCTTATCGAAAGGCGAGGGGACAGCTTCAGGCGGATCTGTCGCAATGACGCCGTAAGCACTTCCGCCTGCCTTCTCGATGTCAAGGGCATTGTCTCTTATATTCGCCGCTGCATCGTAATTGTAAAGTCCTACATGACCTTCGCTTACAGCATTACCCACAACATCCAAAGTAGCGTAGTAATTTAGAATACTCGATGCTACCCAGCCAGTGTCATCATACGCAATCCCCTTGACAACATTATCAGCCACAGTACCCTCACCCAACATTGCATAGATCTGAATGCCGTTCTGCGCTGTAACATCGGTAGCACCGTGGCCCGTAATCACGTTGTCGTGTACATCAACAGTCAGAGGCGTAGTGTCGCTAGCATTTAGCGCCAGAGCATTCTTCTGGAAGTCATAGATGTCGCAATGACTCACCGTGATATCACGCGCCGTGCCATCCTCATTGTACAAGTAAAGAGCCACGCCATGCTGAGAGCCACTAAAAGGCGTATCACGCACACCTTTGATCTCAACGTTGTCCACCGTTCCACCGGCATTATGAAAGCCAATTCCCTGGAAGCGATAGTTACCACTGCCCTTGCCTGCACCATCTACTACCAGATCCTGAATTTTGACATCAGATTTGTCATGCACGTAGACAATGGGATAGTTGTCACGACTAATGGGATAGTTGTCACCACTAGTGGTGAATTTCTTTGTCAGGGTATCTGGTGATTGAATGACAGTTGCCGTTCCAGCACCCTGCAAAATCAAGGATTTAGTGATTTCGACTTGTTCTACGTACGTGCCCGCAGCGACGTGAACCGTATCACCATCGTTGGCGACAGGGGCGTCTATGGCATCTCGGATGACCGCAAAAGCGTTCAGACCGAAAAACTTACCGGAATCGACCTCTTCCATACAAGTGCTGCCAGCCCAGTCGTCGTCAACATAGAGATCGGTAGGATTGCCGTCGGGATAGGACTGCCTGAGCCACGGGCAATACAATACGCCAACGCTGACTTTGCTGCCGGTGCCAGGACCTTCATCACCAGGACCAGAGACGTCGCCCCACCAATTGTAGGTAGCATCAAGGACTTCATCCTGATCCTTGTTTATCGCACCGTAAGCGGTATTGACGAAGTTATTGAAATGAACCGTCAATTGACTGGCATCTGCTATGGTGCCAGATTCTGGATCACCACTCAGGGTGTCCACCCCCACCGCGACTGCCCAATCAGCGTTGGGCGATGCGGTGATTGTCGAAAAGTCATTGTATTCGATAACAACATTCTTGGGGTACCCCGGTTCAAGACTCGACGATGTCGCCACCACCCCGTACGACCAGTAGCCGGCGATGCTCTCTATTTTATTACCACGTATCTCGATGCTGTTCAAATCGGCTTGCAACTTGATGCCGTTACTTCCCCAATCTGGTTGAGAGACGTTTCTGATAGTGTTGCTTATGATCTCGACACCGTCGATCTGCTGACCGTCGTATGACTTAACGTGAATGCCCTCTACAGCGACATTGTCTGCTGTAGTATCAACGCCGTCAATGATATTTTCACTAATCTCTATCGTCTTTGTGGAGACATCGGTGTAGCCAGCCGGATTTCCAACGAAGATAGCCTCCTGTTCACCACTCCCTCCTGTATTGGAGATTTTGAGGCTGTTGACGGTAGCACCATCAACCTCAACCGCAACCCGACCATTGATCACAGCAGCATCAACGCTGTCCGGAGCGTTCACACCAGTCACAGTGACATCCTTGTCGACATTGATGTCCTCAAGATACGTCCCCGCTGCAACGCTGACGGTATCCCCAGATGACGCTTCGCCAATCGCATATTGAATAGTCTCACACGCAGCAGAACCAGTACCGGTTCCACATCCAGAGTCATCCGATCCATCAGTCCCGTCAACATAAACTACTGTACCTGATTGCCCTTGCACCGACACCGCTCCAAACGTCGAGAATAGCACCGCCATCAGCACTGCACACGTCAGGACAAGCCCTAACTTTTTCACATTGCTCCTCATGTTACGCTTAACCTCCTAACTCGCATGCTACAATCATCAAACCGATCTTCTTGCCAAATACCTCTATAGTTTACCAAGCGCAGGTTTGAATTTGGTTTGAGACCGCCTGCCGCCAAGTCGCGGTTCCCCCTTTCGCCGTCGTAGCCACGATCCCCTTTCCGGCTACGTCTTCAAAACCGCTAGTGCTATTGAGTAATCGTCTACCAGAAAACAGAAAGTATACCACCTCCCTTTTGCACAACGTCTCACGAGACCCTACTCTAAAACAGGCCGATGGTGAACCGAATTATAGTATAACGCAACTTGAGACTCTTGTCTGTAGTGAAAGTTACTTTCCGCTAAATCAGCACAGCGGATGAAAATAGAGCAAGTAAAATAAATTG
>CAYYTU010000037.1:0-28611 GCA_964474655.1 uncultured Anaerolineales bacterium | reverse complement strand
CCTGACACAACAGCTTTTTGGAACTGCTGAAAGGCTCCCTCTAGACCATTCCCTGTGCTCATCCCCGATCAGGAGACGTTGCCCACGGAATTGGAGCTTGGATCGGTGGATTGGAAGCCGCGTCCCGATCAGAGCACCGAGATCGTCACGCTCAGCTACCAGGGTCCTGGGATGGATCTGCACATCCAGCAGCTCGCGCTCTCCGGGAAGCGTATGACCCCGCCGCGCCAGCCCCACGAGACAATTGACGTCCGCGGGACCACGGGCTACCTGCTCTCTCGCGAAGGAGTCGCGTCCCATGGTCTGGCCTGGGAAGAGGATGGGAGCGCCGTCACCGTCAGTGCCAGCGGCCTGACGCTGGAGCAGACGCTGCACATCGTCGAGGGCATGGAACCGGTAGAAGAATAGAAAGGGAACTGCTATGCGCCTTGTGAAGAGATCTCGAACAGCTTGTCTCGTATTCCTCGTGATGATGGCCGCTCTGGGCAGATGCGTGGGAGGCTTCACGCCGACGACTGCGCCGGACGCCAGCCCCACGCCGTCACCATCGCCACGTAAACCCACTGCGACCGCTGCGGTGATCGAGCCCACGCCGATCCGCCAAGAGCCGGATGAAGAGAAGCAAATCATAGCGACCGCAGCGCCCACGCCTACCCCCGCCTTCCCCGACCTCCCCGACCTGACGCCGTCGCCCGGGGGCTGGATCGCCTTCGAGACGCCGGAGGAGCGACTGGCCCTGATCTCACCCGACGGCTCGCGGCGCGTCCCCCTGATCGAAAAGGGCACCGTCGAGTCCTTCGCCTGGTCGCCCGATGGATGCTGGCTGGCCTTCATCCGGGGCGGCCAATTGACCCTGCTCTCCCTGGAGGACGCTCGCTTCGTGACCCTCACCCCGCCACTCGCAATCCGCCACCGGAAGCAGGCTATCTGGTCCCAGGACAGCCGCCATCTGGCCTACCTTCACACCCTGGAGAAAAGCAGCCGGCTGGTGGCGCCGGACGCCTTGCGCGTCCTCGACATTTCAACCGGGAAAGCGATCACGGTCAGCACCTATGCCAACACCCGGCCCAGCGAGATGGCGATCCTGAGCTCGCAACCTTTCCCTCTCCCGCTGCTGGGGGTGGCAGAGGCTGGCTTCAGCCGCACGGTCCGCATTTGGGACGTGCGCGATCGCCATGTGTTCACCACAATCCACCCGCCCTCGTTCCGCCGCCACTACCTCTGGCTCCCACATACGCCGGGGCTGGTCTTCGCCCGGGAGGAGACGGAGAAGGCGGGGCTCGAATGGACCTGCCTCCAGGATACGCAGTTTTGCATGAAGGGCGAGACCAAGGTCAGGCACCCCACCAGCGTGGCCGTGTGGCGAATGAATGAAGACTCAGCCGGGGACGAGGCGCCGGTGGTGGTGCTGGAGGGCACGCAGCAGCGCCATTACCATCCCGTCCGCTGGCTCCCCGACGGGCGGCTGGAGGTGCGGGTCAGCCACTTCGAGAAGACCACCTACGAAGGCCAACCCCAGCCAGAGCGCGTGACCTATCGCTACCTGGCTTTGACCGAGGATGGGACGCTCCAGGAAGCTGACGATAGCGATCTGCCCTGGTGGGCGGCCGGCGGCTTCGAGGAGGCGTTCAAGGCCACAGCGCTCTATCGGGAACGGAATGGAGACCCAGAATTGATACCGGGCTGGGCGGCGGGACCGGACGGGGAGACGGTGGCCTTCGCCTGGCCCCGGCAGACAGACGCAGAGAAATGGGCATCGGCGATCTACCTGTGGCGGGGGGAGGGGGAGCCAAGACGTCTCACTGCGGGAGTGTATCCCCAATGGTATGGGAGGTAGCTGATGGTTGAAGAACGGATTCTGGTCGTCGAAGATGATCGCGCCGTGGCCCGCGGCCTGGAGTATGGCCTGCGGGAAGAAGGTTTCACCGTCCTGTGGGCTGAGACGGGACGGCAGGCCCTCGACCTGGCCCGTACACACAACCCGGATCTCGTTCTGCTCGACATCCGCTTGCCAGACATTAGCGGCTTCGACGTATGTCGTCAAATGCGCGCTGAGGGTATGCATCAGCCGATCTTGATGCTCACAGCCCGCGATGAGGAAGTGGACAAGGTACTGGGGCTTGAGCTCGGAGCCGACGACTACGTGGTCAAACCTTACAGCCTGCGCGAGCTGATCTCCCGCATCAGGGCCCTCCTGCGCCGCGCCTATGGCGATCTCGCCGTGCCGCCGACGGGAAAGCAACTCAGATTTGGCGAGTTGAAGGTCGATCTGGAACGGTGGGAAGTCGTGCGTCAAGGCGAGTCCATCGACCTGACGCCCACCGAGTTCCGCCTGTTACGTTACCTGATCAGTAACCCTGATCGCCCCATCAGTCGAAACGAACTCATTGAGGCGATCTGGGGATATGCCAGTGAAATCGGCAGCGAGCGCACTATTGATGTGCATATCCGGCATTTACGAGAGAAACTAGAGAAGGACCCTGCTGACCCTCGCTGGATCGTGACTGTGCGTGGCGTGGGCTACAAGTTCGCACGTTAGAGATCCACCAATCCCGAACTGAGACGTAGCGCATGTTGCGAAACCTTAACAGAGCCATAAAGATGAGGCAACTCTCCTTTGGTACACTATAAGCGCGGAAGGAAGGACAGATTACGGCAAAGGAGGTGAGTCAGAACATGATAAGATTGGCTACCCTACACATCTCTGCTCTGGCCGGTCTCTGACCGAGCCAGATGAGAAACCCGAGTTTGGGGCGCGGTCACGCCTTCGGCGGACCGGCCCCAGCGGTTGTGAGAAGAGTAAATTTAGAAAGGAGAGCAAAGATGCGCAAGATCGCTAAAGGATCGTTACTCGTGTTGCTGTTGGCGTCGTCGCTGTTTGTGGTGAGCTCGGCAGGGGCGGCTCTCGACACAGGAGGTTCGGTCATTGATCAGGCCAAGGAGCGCCTCCGGCTGGTGCAGGCCTGGCAGCCGCCGGAGTCACCGGAGGCCGAACCGATACCGGTGCTGCCGGGAGCTCCACCTCGCCTCAAGTTGCTGGAGGCGTTCCCCATTCCGGATGCCCCCGCCCCAGCCGGAGACTGAGTGTTGGGACTATCTGCACTCGGTGTGGTGCGACGAGGAGACCCATCAGCGCTGGGAGTACTGGTGCCACCGTTGCTGCAACCATCCCGACCATTGTCCATCAGGATGTTGCGATATCCACTGCTGGTGGGTAGAGGCTGGCGACTGTTGACGTAGGCTAGGCCACAGGGGCTTCCACCAGGGAGCTCCTGTGGCCGGAGAGAGGAGATGCGTCCCTTGTTTACTTCCATCCGCTGGCGCCTGATGACGAGCTATGTGCTCATAACCTTGCTGACCGCGATTCTGGTGGGCATGCTGGCCACTGCGATCATCCGTCGGTACACTGATCGGCGAGAGCGCGCTTATCTGACAGAGAACGCCGAGGCGGTGGCTCAGCAAGCGCTGCCCCTGGTGCAGCGGACGTCAGGTGAAGCCTACCTGCGCGAACTGGCCACTATGGCGGCTTTCCTCACCAACGCCCGGGTCAGGATCCTGGACGAGAACCGGAGGCCTCTTGCCGACTCTGGGCCCTCGTCCGAAGGGGACACCTTGGCGTGGATCACAATTCCAGAGACAGAAGACGACGCGGCGGACGCGGCTATTGCGGCCTCTATGATCAGCCTGTCTCAGGACCGATTGCTCCCACAAGGGGAAACACCACGAACGCGCTTCACCGTTCGTGGACTCCCTCCCGGTACAGACTATGCCCTCGTCCACAGAACAGAAGATGCCTGGGGCAACCGGATCTCTTTTTCAGACACGGAGGATCTGGACGAAGATCAGGCTCTTGGGCCAAGTATGGACGCTCAGGCGAGCCAAGAGTTCCTGGGTGAGGGATCGGAGAACGAATCTGAGCACCGGGTCAGCGTGCCCATCGGGCCCGAAGGCGATCCCGTCGGCTACGTAGAGATGACGAGAGAACCATCGTACGGGCGGCAGACGTTGGTCACTGCGTGGCACGCCTTCCTGGGCGCCGCAGGAGGTGCCGTGCTGCTGGCTAGTCTCGTCAGCCTGTTGGTCAGTCAGCAGCTCACTGCTCCGTTGCAGGGCCTTTCCGCCGCTGCTGAACGGATGAGCCAAGGCGATCTCTCCGCTCGTTCACCGATCCAGAGCGAGGACGAGATCGGCAATCTGGCCCGACAGTTCAACCGGATGGCCGAACAACTTGAGGACAGCTTCGCAGATCTGGAAGATGAACGGGACAGCCTGCGTCGCTTTATCGCCGATGCCTCCCACGGACTTCGCACTCCGATCACGGCTCTGAGAAACTTCAACGAGCTTCTGCAAGGATCAGCGGGCGAAGCGCCCCACATCCGCGCCGAGTTCCTGGCGGAAAGCCAGGCACAGTTGGAAAGACTGGAATGGATCACTCACAACCTGCTTGACCTCTCGCGCCTCGAAGCTGGACTGACCAGTCTCGACCTGGGCGAGCACAACGTAGAGGGTATTGTAGAGTCGGCAGTAAATGCCTTCAAATGTTCGGCACAGAAGAAGGCCATCACCATCGGGATCAAGCTGCCCGATTCCCACCTGAAAATGCGCTGCGACCGCACGCGGGTCGAACTGGCGCTGTCCAACCTTCTGGACAACGCGCTGAAGTTCACCCCGGCCGGCGGGGCGGTGGAAATCGGCGCCCGGCGGGCGGGGCAAAGCGTACAACTGTGGGTGGAAGACAGTGGGCCCGGCATCGCGCCGAGCGAACAGAAGCGTATCTTCGAGCGGTTCTATCGCGGATCGGACAGTTCGTCTGCGGGAAGTGGCCTGGGGTTAGCGATCGTGCAGAGTATCGTGCAAGCCCACGACGGGCACGTCACCGTCGAGAGCGAGCGTGGATCGGGGAGTCGTTTCACGATCCACTTGCCGGTCTCGGGCGAATCTGAGCCTGGTGATCGCAACCGGGGCCACAAGTCAGACGCTCCAGCCTGAACGATGCTCAAGAAATTGCTCCTTCTTCGCACAGAGCGATAGGACAAGATACTATGTGGAAATCGGCGTCTTCGAGTGAAGGATCATCCGTGGACCACAAGGCGAACCCGTGTATCGTGTTGAGCCGTATCTTGCTGGCGGCCGGGGCCGTCAGCCTCACCGTCTGCATCGTGTTCGCCGTGGATGTGGGACAGAACTACCAGAGGGCCGTCGCCAAGGACGACTTCGCCGGCTTCAGCCTGGGGATGCACTTCCTGCTCTACGGCCTGGCGCCTCTCACGTTGTCGCTTTTCCTCGCTGCCTGCCTGCTGGACCCGCCGATGTGGCTCGTCAGGCGGTTGGGCATCCGCGCGTCTACTTCTAGGTCGTTCCTGACGCTGCCTGTGATCGTCCTCTGCCTGGCAGGAGCCGCGGGGATTCTCCTCTACGTAGTTTTCTTCGTTGGGCAAAACCTGGTGGGCGCCGCCCGGCACTACGGTTATGGCATCAGGGGGCTGGCGGTGGTTCTCCTCCAGAACCTGGTCTTCAGCTCTCCTCTGCTGATACTCGCCTGGGCGGCGCGGGCGCTAGGGAGGTTGCGCTCAACGGTTTGACTCGCGTCGCGCAAGAAGGAGGAATGTCTATGCCACATCGAATCGTTTTCCTTGTCAGCGTCATTGTGACGATCCTTCTCGTGTCGTGCGGCGGCCCTGCGCCCCAGCCGGACACAACGCCAGCCGCCACGCCGACCCACCGGTTCCCGCCGACCGCAACACCCACGGCGGAACCCACGGAATCACCAACGCCGCCACCATCGCCGACGCCCGAACCAGCCGAGGTGCTCGACATCACACCTTCGCCGCCATCCACGGACACGGTGCTGCTGGCCCGCGAGGATGGCTCCCTGGTCCTCCATCCTCTGTCGGGTGGCGCCGAGCGCGTGCTTCTCGGCCCCGGTCGCTACGACGTCTCCGCCGAGGGGTTTCTCGCCATCATCACATCGCCGGTGCGCCTCTCGCCCGACGGAGAATGGCTGCTGGTCCCCACGCCGGAGGATGGCACGTGGCTGGTCTCGCTCGACGGGGAGACCCGGCGGCAGGTGGCGCCGGAGCGACTGATAGCAACCTGGGCGCCGGACAGCCAGCGAATCGTCTTCCGGGGCCAGTTCAGCCCCAAGCCGGGCCAGCAGGAGAACGAGGTCGCCATCCAGAACGTGGTCGACGGAGGGGAACCGCGGGTGCTGGCACGACTGCCGGGAAAAGTCCACTTCCCAACCTGGTCCCCCGGCTGTGACGAGTCGGACCGCGACAAGATCGCGGCCCTCTCCACAGAGGCTTACACCGGAATCGTCTGGCTGCTCGACGCGGGCTCTGGAGAGCGGCGCCCGCTGGGACAGTTCATCACCCGGGCGACCGAGGGATATCCCGGCATGATACGCTGGGCGCCCGACTGCGAGGAGGTGTGGATCTCGGCTCGGTTCGGGCCGCGGGCCTTCCCCGTGGACGGCGGCGGGCTGCGGCCCCTGGTGAGCCGACAGAGAAAGCTGTCTCCAGGCGGAGATTTGCGCGCGGCCGTCGAAAGAACCCCAGATCTGGACGCCACACGGTTGATCGTCTGGCGTGTCGATTCCGGCGCCACCGTGAGGTATGATGAGGCGACCTTTGAACAGGCTGAGGGCGTCGATTGGACCAGCGACGGGCGGCGCGTCCTCGTCCAAGCGTATACGAGTGACGGCTACAAGCTGTGGGCAGTGGATCCGGCGGTTGGCGAGCCTGAGCTCGTGGCCGAACACGTTACGTTCCTGGGCACCCTCGACGGCCTGCGTCAGAAGAGCACCGAGGTCGCCGCCGAGCGGATGACCGTGCGCACGCTGCCGACGCCGGGTGCACCCAGCACCTGGGCCGTCCAAGAGCTACCGCACCTCGGATGGCGCCTGCGCGCGCCGGAGGCGTGGCGCTTCGAGGTCGACGATGTGGGCGGCCCCCCGATCGCTACCCTGTCCAACTTCGAGGTCGAGGGCGCGCAGGGCGGTGCGTCGCTGGGGGAGGATCATATCGAGGTCACCTTCAGGCTTCTGCACTGGCCCGCGGATGAGGACTTCAGCACCTGGCTCTCGAAAACGGTCGAGATGGAGCCGTGTCAGGTGACGGCGGAACCGATCACGGTGGCTGGACAGCGGGGAGCGCTTGTTCGCTCCGTCGTCTCTCCCATCAGCGAGGATGTGCGGGTGCCGTTGGGAGACAGGGAGCTGCGTATCCACCGCTGGCCCATCTCGACCACCCAGGACACCGTCTTCGAGCAGATTTTGAACACGTTGACCATCGTTGAATAAGTGACCAATTTGTGACCAAATCGCAGTCTCGTTCGTCTTACATAGTGAGAGGCAAATGAAACGGGAGTTGAACCATCGACCCAGGTAACGACGCCGACGAGCGGTTCGACGCGCTGTTCCGGCAGTACGAGCGCCCCATCTGCTCCTACCTGGCCTGGCTGACGGGCAACCGGGGCCGCGCCCAGGAGCTGACACAGGAGACGTTCCTGCGTGCCTATCGGGCACTGGTGCGGGGCGAGCGCTGGGAGAACCCCCGCGCCTGGCTCTATCGCGTGGCCTCACGGCTGACCATCGACGCCCACCGGCGGCGGAAGCTGATCGAATGGCTGCCGCTGCTGGGCAATGAGCCGAATCCCGGCCCCAACCCGGAGACCCTCGTCGCGGAGCAACTGGACGTCCAGGAGGCGCTGAGCGCTCTGCCGCCGAAGTATCGTATCCCGCTGGTGCTATACACCTGCGAGGGGTACAAGGTGCGCGAGGTCGCCGAGATACTCGACCTCTCGATCAGCGCGGTCAAGATGCGGCTCTGTCGGGCGCGGGAGAAGTTCCGGCGGGCCTATGGAGAGGGAGAAGACGGATGAGCGAGTGCAAGAAGATCCAACGTTTGCTGGCCCTGCGCCCCGATGATCGGAGCGCCGCCGAGCAGAAGCGCGTCGAGGCTCATCTGGATACCTGCGCCGCATGCGCCGCCCTGGCCAAGACTTATGCCGAGCAGGACCGCGTCCTTCGCGACAAGCCCTGGGTCGGACTCACGCCCTCACAGCGGGGTCAACTCCACTCAACCATTCACAGAGAAAGGAGACGATACGAGATGCGTAACAAATTGTTCGCCGCTTTCAGCACCGCGGTGGGTGTCGCAGTGCTCATCGCGCTGGCCCTTGGCCTGAAATTCCTGCTTCCGCGCAGCGGACAAGTCGCGCCAGGCGCGCCGTCGGCCTCGCCAACCCCGGAGATCTCCACAGCCGGCCTACAAGATGTCGCGTTCAGTTTCGATATGGAGAAGTGCGTGCACGACGCCGGGGAGTGGGACACCGGCGCTGATCTGGACATCTCCATAGACAAGGTGATGGTAAGCTCGACCGACTGGAAGGTCGGGGAGCGTTGGCTCGTCGAGGGCCATTACACCCTGGACGCTGGTGGATTCGAGATCGCTATCATACAGGACTACGACGGCACCTCCCGCTTTCACACGTCTGGCGATCACACACTTTCACCAGGCGCGGGCGATTTCCGGCTGCTGTATGAGCTGCTTGAGATAACGGGGACGGTGGCGTCTGAGAACCTGACGCTGCACATCTACGATAGCGACAGCGATGATGACATGCGCTGTCCCGTCGATATCCACGACGCTGTACCGTCTCCCCAGGGGCAGTTTCAGTGGCCCACGTCTCGCCGTGAGATCTCCGGCTGGACCTTCCACGACCCGCGCAATCCCGAGCACATCGGTATCGACATCGCCGCCGCCAAGGGCGATCCCGTCGTCTCCGTGGCGGCAGGCGAGGTGACCTTCGCCGGAGAGAAAGGCGATTACGGCAACCTGGTGGTCGTCGAACACGCCGACGGCTGGTCCTCCTACTACGCTCAGTTGGACGAGTCCGCGGTTGACGTCGGGCAGCGGGTGACGCAAGGGGAGATGTTGGGGAAAGCAGGAGCCACCGGAAACAGCAGCGGCCCACATCTTCACTTCGAGCTGCACTACAAGGGCTACCCGGCGGATCCGCTGGATCATCTGCCCTCGCCGTTGGATCTGCGGGACCTGCTCCTTCAGGAGGATGAACTGCCGGGGACCGCGCCGGAAGGGGACGACTGGGAGCCCGAGAGGATCCGACTGGACGGTGAGGATTGGGTCCGGGATATCGCTCGGTCCGATAGCTGCCTGGAGGCGTTGAAGGTGGAGGGGTTCCGCCAAATGGAGGAAGGCGAAGGAGGAGTCTACGTGTGGAACGGCGTGTACCGCTTCGCGACGACACAGCAGGCGAGAGAGCAGTACGAAGAGCTTCTGGCACGGGACGCGCTTGCTTCTGGCGAACCCCTTTACGAGCGTATGGCGGACGGAGGAATGGAGGCCACGACTATGGCGTTCACTGACTCCGAAGGCGACGCGATCTACTGGCTCTTCAGCGTGGAAGAGAACACGATACACCTCCTGATGGTCGATAGCTTCGGCTATGAGGCCGCGAGGGAGGTCTTTAACGCGGCTATGTCTCGCGTCCTAAGGAGACCGTGACGAAGATTCAGATGCCGCGCGATGGCTCGTTCTATGGCAAGGACGAGCGGTTGTTCTTCCTGACGAGGTCGAGGAGCGAATCTTCGACTAGGATGTGGACAAAGAGGCGATCTGGCGGCAGCAGTGACTTCTCGATCGATGTCACTGCCTATCTGGAGAGAAACGAATTCATTGTGCCGTGTATTCTTGCCGGCTCATAATTCGTTTCGCTCTCCTGTAGCTCCTTGCACAGACTTGGCACGGCGGTTTCGCCGCGCTCCCCCTGTTGGGGGGAAACCGTGTGCTATGACCGGCAAAGTTGGCCTGCGCTGACTCCATAGCCGCCGAAGGGCGTCTTTGCAAAGGGATACCCCGTGGCTTCAGTCGCAGAGCGAGACCTGTGCAGATTTCTGCACGAGGCGATTTGGGCCTTCCCCACGCATTGGAGCAGACTGTGGGAGAGGTTATCCCGTACTACTCCAGAGGCCGATTTCGGCGTCTGGCGCAGTCTCAGAGTGGCCGCCGCCGGAGAGGGATCTCCTCACAGCTATGAACTCGGAACGAAATTGCGCTTATTTGCTCCGCTAGCGGGTCTTGTTCTGCTCAAGGGCGTGTGAACTCCTCCTGCGCTCCTGAGGTGACCGCTTCCAGGTCATTTATGCTGTCGTATAGCAGCTGGAGGACATACCTGGCGTTGTGGACGTACGCCCCCGCATCTTCGTGGACATAGTGGTAATTGTACGCCGTTCGCACCAGGCGCGGGGTCCAGGAGGTGTACTGATCGGCGTAGGACACCTCCTCGTCCCCAGTGTCGTGGAAGAAATAGGGGAAGGATTTCTCATAGATGATCGGTTCACCTATGACTTCCGCTGCATAGTCCTGTATCGCGGTGTAGAGGGCCTCGTGTAAGACGTCTATTTCATCGCGGATGGGTTCGCTTGCGTCTCCGTCCCCGTCGTAGTCAACCTCGCTCACACGTATCTCGCGCAGATCAGCGTATTCGGATACGTTGAGATGACAGGGGCTACACTGGTTGGGGTTGCGGAAGGTGGTATGCGGATCGTGGCATTCGATGCAGGTGTCGTACCCCTCGACGTGCTCAAAGCGCCCCACGTAAGATTGGTCCGGGTATTGGTACCCTCCTTGAGCGTCGTCGCCCAGCAGCGTTGCCGCGGCAACAGCGTAGTGGACGTTGATGAAGCTCAGATCTTCGGATACTTCGTCCGGCTCCAACCCGGCCAGCGCTTCGTCGACGTCGGGCGTCGATTGACGCCCTTGATGGCACGCCATACAGTTCGCTGCCTGAGTTTCCTCCCTCACCTCAATTTGGGAGGGGAAAGTGACCTTGCTCAGCTGGTGCGCTTGCTCATTATGACAAGTGCGGCAGCCGAGGACCGATCCTCCCAGCACGGGATTATCCACCTGACCCGCCGACGAGCCATCTGCCCCTAGGAAATCCAGGTAGCCTTCAAGGCTGTGACATTTGGCGCATGCTTCTGGGATCTCTGGCGGTTCCTCATCGGCCCAATGAGTGAAGGACTCGGATGCTTCGTCGGCGTGACCGGATCGCTCCCATTTGTCGCTGATTGTCTCCACCGGCTCCGGCGCTACAAAGAACCCGTAGCCCCATATTCCCAGGCCAGCGATGACGATCAAGATCAGGCTAATCACTACGCTCTTAGGCCAATTCATTATTATCAATCCTCCTATTCTTCGTCGCCACGGTCTATGGGCCCCCTGTTGGTCTCGCGCTCTGATGCGCTTGGGGCAACGCTGTGTCTATTTGCCAATGTGCTCGATTAGTATATACTATCTGCTAGGAAATTCAAATGCATTCGGGATATCCTGGCCCTCCATATGGGTCTTCGAAGCAAGTCGCTCAGCAAAAATGCCCTCCAGGATGCTTTGCGGCCTTAAGCGTGAACAAGGCAAACGAAGCTGGGGTTGATACGCTCGATAAACGTGACTGTAGGCAATCTAATGTGTCTGGGCTACCCTAGCATTGCTTCGTTTGCCCCATATGGGCGCTGGTGGCTTCGAAGATGAGGCCCAGTTATCTTTTGATATCGCAGTGGTCATCAAACCAGATCAGGAGGTATCAGAATGAGCCGTAAGTCGAAGCAGATTCTTGGTATTTTCATCTATTTCCTTCTCGTCCTGGCCCCATTTTTGATTCTCCTGCTTGGGCTGCGTCCGGAGAGTCGTACCTTTTGGCGAGAGTTATCCTCCGCTTTGGGGTTTGCCGGGTTTTACTTGATGGGGCTTCAGTTTATTCCTACCGCTCGGCTCCCGTTTCTTGGCGATGTATTCCCGCCTGACGTCCTCTATTCGTTCCATCACCGTCTTTCTATCGCCGCTTTTATTCTGGCCCTCGCTCATCCGCTGATCCTCTTCGTCCATAATCCGTACACGCTCCAGTTGCTCAACGTCTTCACCGCGCCCTGGCGCGCCCGGGCTGCGGTGACCGGCGTCCTGATTCTCATTCCCCTCGTCCTGACCTCTGTCAAGCGGCTTGAGATCGGGCTTGATTACGAGACCTGGCGGTTGCTTCACGACTTGTTTTCCGTCGCCGTCATCGGCTTGGTGCTCTATCACATCCTGAACGTAAACTACTATGCCTCCGTGCCGTTGCAGCGCGGCCTGTTGATCGGCCTGAGTATCGTCTGGGGCGCTATGATCATTTACATCCGGGTCGTCAAACCGTGGACGTTGCTGCAACGTCCCTACCAGGTGGTCGACGTGGTTGAGGAGCGGGGTGACACCTGGAGTCTGGTTCTGGAACCGGTGGGCCACGAGGGATTGGTATTCAGGGCCGGTCAGGTCGCCTGGCTATCCGTGGGACATTCTCCCTTCCACATTCAAGAGCATCCGTTCTCCTTCGCCTCCAGCGCCGAGCATCCGGAACGCCTGGAGTTCGCCATCAAGGATCTGGGAGATTTCACCTCTACCATTGGGGACGTGCCCCTTGGGACCAGAGTCTACGTCGATGGGCCCTACGGCACTTTTGATCTCTATGAGGACCCGGAGGCTGGCCTCATCCTGATCGCTGGCGGCATCGGCTCTGCCCCGATTATGAGCATGCTACGTACGCTGGCCGACCGCGGCGATGATCGTCGGATCCAGTTTTTCTACGGCAATCCCACCTGGGAGGGTATCATCTTCCGGGAGGAGCTCAAAGCGCTCGAGGAGAAGTTGAACCTGGAGGTGATCCACGTTTTGGAGCAGCCGCCGGAGGGTTGGGAGGGCGAAAGTGGTTTCATTGATAGGGAGGTGCTGGAGCGCCTGCTTTGTGAGGACCCCAGGAGTTGTCTCTTCTTCGTCTGTGGTCCGATACCGATGCTTGAGGCGGTGGAGAGCACTCTGGAAGCGATGGCCGTCTCGCGTGGGCATGTGCGTACTCAGGTGCGCGAGCGTATGCACACCGAGCTCTACAAGATGGCCTGATGCGGCTACTGCCTATTTCTGTTGGGATAGCCATCTGTAGTCAATAGAGACCACCTGCTTTGCCGGAAAGGAGAATCTGATGGATAGGATCTATGCTTCACGACTCTTCATCGTCACCATCGTCATAGTTCTGGCCTTGTCTTTACTCTTTGCTGGCTTGCACGGGGGAGCACCCTTTTAGCGTGGACAACACGTCCGTCGCGAACCAGCGTGAGCTTCAAATGGCTCTAACTGTGTTCCTGTTTCTCTGACCTTTTCTTACATCTCTACCCTGCCTGAAGCGAGAGACATCGCCGGCATGATCCAGATCGCTCCTGTTGGCGAAGAGCAGACTCCTCTTTCCTTGAAGGAAGAGTATCTGGATGAGGGCAGGGTTTATCCATTTCCCGGGTGCGTACTTTCGCTTTGAAATCAACAGGCGAGAGATGCCAAAAACCAGAGCATCGGCTTCCCGGGTAACGTCTTTGCAGGTGCGTTGCACCTTTGGTTCGGAAATGACGAAGCAGGTGGCTTTGCTTGACATACTGCCTCCCTTCAGTAGACTGGGTAGTGACGATATCCGGTTTGGATAATCGTCGGGGGAGAGAACTCACGTGAGAGGGAGGAGGCGGTGGATGAAGAAGAGCAATGTGCTGATTCTGTTGGCGCTGCTGCTATTTAGTCTGCCCGCGGCGGCTCAGGAGACGACCGGGCCAGTGGTCACGCTTGAGGTCAAGGGGGTCATCAATCCTCTTTCCGCCCGCTACCTTGAGCGCGGCCTGACGTTGGCGGAGCAGCGCGACGCGCAGGCGGTGATCATCCTCCTGGATACGCCTGGCGGGTTGGAGTCGGCTATGCGTGAGATGGTCCAGGCGCTGCTTCGGTCATCAGTGCCCACGGTGGTTTACGTGACGCCGAGGGGGGCACGGGCTACCTCGGCCGGCATGTTTGTGTTGCTGGCGGCGGACGTGGCCGCGATGGCGCCGGCGACTCAGGTGGGGGCAGCCCGCCCCGTTCCCCTGGGCAACGAGTTCGGTGAGGTGGCTGAGGAGAAAGCGATCAGCGATACCGCCGCATTGGTGCGCAGCGTAGCCTCCACGCGCGAACGGAATGCCGAGTGGGCCGAGCAGGCGGTACGAGACAACCTCTCCGTCACGGCCAGCGAGGCGCTGGAACTGGGCGTGATTGACTTACTGGCCGAAGACTGGGACGATCTGCTCCACCAGCTGGACGGATGGGAGCTCGATGGGAGGACGCTACACGTCAGCGCGGCTTTCGTCCAGGAAGAACCGATGAACCTCAACGAACGCTTCTTCCACACCATCACCAACCCCGATGTCGCCTACCTGCTGCTTTCCCTGGGGGCCTTGTTTATGCTGGCCGAACTGGCGGACCCGGGGTTGAGCGTGGCAGGTATGGGGGCTTTTGTCTCCTTCACCATCGCTTTTATGGCTCTGGGCAGCCTGTCCGTGAACTGGGCTGGGGTTGCGCTGTTGGGGCTCGCTGTCGTCTTTTTCGTCGTCGGCCTGTTCACGGATACCGAGGTTGTCGTCTCCCTCGTGGGCTTGGTCCCCTTCGTCCTGGGTTCACTCTTGCTCTTTGTGCCCTTCACGCCTCCCTCCCCAGCGACGCCATTCGTGCGCGTCAGCCCCTGGTTAATCGCTGTGATGGCTATCGTTATTGTGGGCTTCAATCTGCTGGTGCTGCGTGCCATTCTAAGCGTGGCTCATCAGCCGCCCCAGGCCGGCGCAGATCGCTTGATCGGCCAGCGAGGCGTTGCTCTCAGCGACCTGACGCCGGACGGTCAGGTGCGTGTGGACCTGGAGAATTGGAGCGCGGTGGCAGAACGGGGCGAGATCCGCGCCGGAGAAGACGTGCGCGTGATCGGTATCAGTGGTGTCCATCTGCGGGTCGAACCGGCGGAAGAGCCTGGCGAGGCCGTAGATCAATCAGAGATAACTGAGGAGATGTAGACATGCAATTGATCGTTGTAGGGCTGTTGTTGCTTCTGGGCCTGGTCATTGTGGCCAAGGCCGTCAATATCGTGTCGGAATACCATCGGTTGGTCGTCTTCCGCCTGGGCCGCTGCATCGGGTCAAAGGGGCCGGGCCTGGTCTTCCTGATTCCCTTTGTCGATCGCGGGGTTTCGGTGGACTTGCGCGAGGTCTTCTTCGACGTGCCGCCGCAAACCTGCATCACTGCCGATAACGCTTCGGTATCAATCGATTTTCTGGTCTATGACAAGGTGATCGATCCCAAGCGCAGCGTGTTGGAGGTGGAGAATTTCACCGGGGCGGCGCGTGGCCTGGCCATCACCACCTTGCGGGCCGTGGTGGGCGCGATGGATCTGGATGACGTGCTCTCCAAGCGGGACGAGATCAACCGCATCCTGCACGAGAAGCTGGACGACGTGACTGATCGGTGGGGCATCCGCGTGATGGCGGTTGAGATCCGGGAGGTGGTGCCCCCGAAACCCATCGAGGAGGCTATGACGCGCCAGATGGCCGCTGAGCGGGATCGTCGCGCCATGGTCGCCGAGGCGAACGGCAAGCGCGAGGCGGCTGTAGCGGTGGCCGAGGGCGATAAGCAGGCCGAGATTCTCAAGGCGGAGGGTGATCGACAGGCCGCGATTCTACGCGCTGAAGGCTTTGCCTTGGCCCTCAATGAGATTTACAAGGTGGCTCAGGACGTGGATAGCAAGACGCTGACGCTCCAATACCTGGATGCGCTCAAGACGCTGGGCGAGGGGGACGCCACCAAGTTCGTCATCCCCACCGAGTTCCTCAACCTGGTGCAACCGCTGACCGAGGGCGCTCGTCAGGCCCACGAAGACCTTTCGTGATCCGTAACCGTTCTCAAGTAGCAAAAGTCACCCTTTGATGATTCAGGGTGACTTTTGCTTTTGGCTAAGCGTCTTGGTAATCTGTTGGTGGGATGCAAGATGGTCTTCGATTACTCCCCGGCCATCAGCGCCGGTACGTCTTCTTCTACTGTCGTGATTGGCTTCAGATCAAATTGCTCCACCAGGACTTTCTGCACCCCGGGCGAGACGAACGCTGGCAGCGTGGGTCCTAGCCGGATCTGTTTGACGCCCAGTGAGAGCAAGGCCAGCAATACGATCACTGCCTTCTGTTCGTACCACGCCAGGTCATACGATATGGGGAGCTCGTTCAGATCGTCGAGCTCGAAGGCCTCGGCCAACTTCTGCGCGATCACCACCAGCGAGTACGAGTCGTTACATTGACCCGCGTCCAGGATGCGCGGAATACCGTCTATCTGGCCCAGGTCGAGTTTGTTGTACCGGTACTTGGCGCAACCGGCGGTCAGAATCACCGCCTCATCCGGCAACGACTGGGCCACCTCGGTGTAATATTCCCTCGTTCGGTGACGACCGTCGCAGCCGGCCATTACCACGAAGCGCTTAATGGCTCCTTGTTTGACCGCCTCGACAACCTCGTCGGCTACGTCCAGCACCGCGTTGTGAGCGAAGCCGATTGGGATTGCTCCTTCTTCCAGCTCTTGTGGGCTTTCTGACGCCCGCGCCTTCTCAATGACTGGCGAGAAGTCCTTCTGCTGACCCGGTTCCCGATCTGGAATATGCGCTACGTCCGACCAGCCCACCAGCCCGGTGGTGAATATCCGATCCTTATAGCTCTCTTTGGGCTCCACCAGGCAATTGGTCGTCATCAGGATCGGTCCGTTGAAAGCCTCGAACTCCCTCCGCTGGCGCCACCATGAACCTCCGTAGTTGCCCACCAGGTGAGGGTGCTTCTTGAAGGCCGGATAGGCGTTGGCGGGTAACATCTCGCCGTGGGTGTAGACGTTCACGCCTGTGCCTTCCGTCTGCTGGAGCAACTCATCCAGGTCTCGTAGATCGTGCCCGCTGATCAGGATGCCCGGTCCCTCCTCCACCGATAGGTTGACCTGGGTGGGCTCTGGGTGACCGTAAGCGGCGGTGTTCGCCTCGTCGAGCAGGGCCATAGCCCGGACGCCCATCTGGCCGCATTCGAGCACTTTGTTCACCATCTCCTCAACCGTGACCTGATCGTCGGCCGTGATCAGCAGAGCCTCCTCCATAAATTGGAACAGCTCCTCGTCGGTGTGTCCCAGGATGGCGGCGTGATCGGTATAGGCGGCCAACCCCTTGAGGCCGTACGTCAGCAATTCGCGTAGTGAGCGGACGTCCTCGCTCAAATCGGTGTCTGCCATCACGCCTACCGTCGTTCCCTTCTCGACCAGCTCGTCCAGACTTTCCGTCTGGGGAACCCAGGTGGTCATTGGCTGGAGTGATTCGGGCGGCGTGACTTCCATCTGCTCCTTGAGGTCCTCGCGCAGCTCAATCGCTTCCTGGATCAGGTCGGCAAAGCGTTGGGGGTCAAAGTTGACGTTGGTGATGGTGGCGAACAAGGCTTTGGTTATGAATCGATTTACCTCCGCCTTGGCGAGACCTTCCTCTCTGGCTTGAGAGGCGTAGAACGAAAGCCCCTTCAAGAGCCAAAGCAAGAGTTCCTGGAGATTGGCGACGTGCGGCGTCTTTCCGCAGACGCCCTGGGTGGTGCATCCCTCGTTGCCCGCAGCTTCCTGGCATTGGTAACAGAACATGTTCATCTTGTTCTCTCCTTATCGTTTTGGCGAGAGGCCGCAAAGCCTCCCACGAGACTTGACAGCGGCTTAACGCCGCATACCTGATGGGCACTGACGGACGACCACAAATGGGTCGCTCTTCCGTGGGTATCAACGTCGATCCCGCCAGTCACAAGACTAATCTTCAAGGTGGGCTTGGATCGGGTGGTGGATGTGTGATCGTCAGAACAGACCTGCTCGTTGTCGATCTACCGGCGTTTGCTCTGAGTCATCACGTTGTCTATCGGGTTAACTATAGCCTATGGGGTGAAGGTTGTCAGTGACAAAAGTCGCATTGGCGATCCGATGGCGGGCTGGCGTGATCGAATTATTGGGATGTGTGTGGCGCTCGAAGCGGAGATACGTCTGGGGCCGAAGTGCGAAGGGGACAGTTCAATCTGAGCTGCCCCCTTCGCCACTCTCGGAGTGAGAATCTATTACTGGCCTGGCTGAACGTAGTAGAAGCCGGCCACGCCGTTCTTCTCTCCAGAGATGATCATGTGAAGGTCACCCCTGGCGTCGGTGAAGTAGGCGTAAGCTTTTGGCGAGCTCTCGTAGCCCCGACCGCTCAGATTCAGATAAGCGTCGACCGTCTGCGCGGCGCTCAGTACACCGGTGGTCTCCGTGCGCGTCATCCGCACGCCGTCGTCGCGGTAGACGTAGCGGATGAGCGGAGTGTCCTTTGCCGCGCCCGCGTGCACCGGATAGGCGCGACCGGAGGTGTTACCCGCGATGCTCAGCGGGCCGGTCCACGCGCCGTCCTTCCAGACGTAGCGGTAGGCGCGGGAGTGCGGGTCGAACCCAGGCCACATAAAGTGGTCCGAGGCCAGCACAAAGGCGTCGGCGCCGCCGGCATAGGTCAGGAAAATCGATTCGTCGCGCTCAGGTGCGTCGTAGAGCTCGTGAGTGGCTTGGCGCAGCGGGAAGCTGCCTGGCGCCTCGCCGTAGGCCGTGCGCGCCACGATGGGATCCCCGGCGGTGGTCGCGTCGCCCAGGGACTGCCCCCAGTCTGGGAACCAGGCCATCATCGCCCGCCCATTCGGCGCTACTGAGATTCTTGAGAACTCGGTGTCCCGGGCACTGATCTTGCGCAGCGGCGCGGACCAGCCACCGCCGCCTTGCCAGTACGCATACCAGGTGCGGTAGCGGGAGTAGGAGGTGGCGTCGTATTTGACGTAGTAGTGCTCGCGCCACAGCAGGTGGGCGACGCCGGTCTCGTCGGCGACCGCGAGGCTGGGCCATGCCCCGTGCGCCGCCACCACCACCGGGTCGGAGACGAAGCCATCCACGACGGTCTGATGGATCACGCCCTCGTCGTTGCCGTAAGCGAGATGGACGCGGTCGTGGACGTTGTCCACCGCGATCTGCGGCTCGCGACCGCCGCGGTAGCTGACGACCTGGTAGGGCGTCCAATGCACGCCGTCGGGGGAGCTGCTGTAGTAGACGTAGGTGTCGAACTCCTCCCGGAGCGTCCCGGTCCACAGTGCATGAACGCGGCCACCATCCGCCACCGCCAAGGCGGCCTCCTCCACCTCCTCTGGATAACCGCCGATGTTCCCAGCCACCAGGGACGAGGGGGGCGGCGACGGCGTCCCGCCGCAGTAGGCCTCCAGGCCTTCGGGGCAGATACGCAGGCGCACGTCGTCCACGTAAGCTCCCTCGGCCCGGGTCTCACCATCGTCCGTCTGGAAACTGAAGCCCAGACAGACTTTCTCGCCCAACACGCTGCCCAGCCCCGAGACGTTTGCCAGGTCGAGGGTCAGGTCCTGCCAGCCGTTCGACACGCCGGAGCGGCAGACGCTGCCCGCGTAGATCGAACCATGGCCCTCAGTGTAGGGGCTCTGAGGCGTATAGCACGCGTCGCCATCGGTCACGACGTTGACCCCGAGACAGACCTGGTCGCCAGCGGCTAGATTCGTCCAGACCCTGGCGCTGACGTCACCTAGACCGGCGTAGGCCAAGTCTACGGGGGTCTGCGTGTACATCATCGACCACATCGACTCCGGGTACGGTGCGCCACAGGGCGTGTCGTCCTGCGCACCGCCGCTGAAGGTCGAGACGCTGCTGTAGGGCCAGGCGCTGTACTGACCGGATTGGGCGCGGCAGTCGCGCCGGTCCCACGCATATTCCGGCGTCCAGGGCGTCCAGTCGACCAGGTCCGATGCTGTGTTCCACCCCCAGTCGGACTCGAAGTCATCCTCAAAGAGGGTGGTCCACGGACTGAGCTGTGCGGCAGCCACCGCCGGGTCATAGCCGCGCATGGTCACTGGAAGGTAGAGCTTGGCAGGCCAACCGACGGATGCCTCAAAAGTGGTCTGCACCGCCTGGACGCCGTCGCTGACCTTTAACGTGATCTCGGTCCTGTCGCCCCGGTAGAACTCCAGGAACTCGGGGCTGAGTCGGACCACGCCGGTGCTCAGTACCTCGACGCCGATCCGCTGGTCGGCGTTGCGCACCAGGGTGTAGGTGAGGACGTCGCTGGGCAGGCTGGCGTGTTCGGCATAGTCGCGGACGTTGAAAGCGTCGAACGCCTCGGTGTCCGGAAGGATCTGAAGGTCGGGCAAGGGGCCGAAGTGCAGCGGGGAAGGGAAGCTGCCGGCGCTGTAGGCAAAGGTGCGGTAAGCGTTGGTCTGCGCTGCGATCCCGACGGGAGCGCCCGCATCATCGTGCTGCACCAGCGCTATGGAAGCCAGGGTGTAGGGGCCGTCGACGCCCCGTCCGCCAATGGCGGGGCCGTCGAAGGCCAGCTCGAGGACGTGCGTGCCGGGGGGCAGCGTCGCTGTCACATGCGCCGAGGTGATCTCGCCCCCGTCCGCATCGGCGAGCCTGCCGTTCAGGGTATAGGCGCCCGCCGCCGGGACGCGAACGCCCACCTGGATGAGGAGCTGCTCGTAGAGCCCGTCACCGTCGTCATCACGGCCCCTATCACCGAAGGCGCCGGTGAAGCGCAGCCCCGGGGCCTCGTCTGAGCCGGTGGTGAAGGACCAACGGTAGTCGCCCGCAGTCGCGTTGCCGGCGGTGTCCTCAATGCCCGCCTTCAGCGTGGCGGCGTAGTCCGTATCCGGCGCCAGCGGCGCGGACGGCGTGAAGGTCGCGGTCCGCGCGGCCTCGTCATAGGCTACGGCGCCGTTGACCGGTGCGCCGGTCTTGGTCTCGGCGAGGGTGAAGGTCGTGGCGTTGACCGTGCCTGCGGCAAGGGCCTCATCCCAGCGCACGGCGAGGATGGCGTTGCGCGGGACCTGCGTCGCGCCGTTTCTCGGCGAGAGCACTAGGGGCCGCGGCGGCATCAGGTCGCCCTCGGTGGTGAAGGTCCAGGTCGTGGCGGCGGGCAGCCGCTCGCCCGTGGCGTCTCGCACGCCGGTGGTCACTCGGGCGGTGTAGGTCGTGGCGTAGGCCAGCGGGGTGGTGGGGTCGAAGGTCGCCTCGCGCGCCTCGCTGTCGTAGGTCACCGTGCCGGGCACGTGCCCCGACGGCCCCGAGAGGGTGAAGGTGTTGGTGTTAAGCGTCGCGCCGTTCATCGCGTCGCGGAACCCGGCGTAGACGAGCTCGTGGATGCCGACGTCGGTCGCGCCGTCCGCTGGATCGACGTAGCCCACGAGGGGCGGGTTGTCGATGGTGAAGGGCCCGGCGGTGTCGGTCGCCGTGCGGAAGCCGTTGGTGGCGGCGACGCGCACGTAGGCCTCGCTGGTGTTGGGCAAGGCCGCGGTCTGGAGTGTGGTGCTGTCTCCGGTGAGATGGATCGCCAGCGCCTCCCAGCTCTCGCCGCCGTCGGTGGAGACGTCCACGGCGAAGTACTGAGCGCTCCCCCCGCTCTGCCAGGTGAGCGGCTGAGCCCCGGTCCACGTGTCGGCGGGATCGTTGATGCTCACCGTGGGCGCGGTGCCTGCCACCACCTCAGCGAGCACGGCGCCATCGGCGATACGCCGGATCTGCGCCTTGGCTGCACCGGCGGGATAGGGCGTCACGAAGGTGAAGATAGCCGGATCGTCCGCAGTGGAGGCCTCGACCGTGCCGTCCTCCTGCTGAGCTGCATACTGCAGCCCCCCGCCTGCGGCGAAGGGGCGCGTGTACCCGTCGAGCACCTCGTTCGCGGCATCCAGGAAGACCAGGCTGTAGGGGCCGTCGTCTTCCGAAGACCGCCACTCGCGCGGTTCCATCTGATACCACGGCAAGAGCTGCGTCTCACCCGTGCTCTCCGTGATTACGCCGGAGACCAGGAGCAGGGGCTCGGAGGAGGCGCTGTGAGCGGCGCTCCACGGCGTCACGCCGGTCCACTCCGCCAGGTCGATATAGCGAGACGTGCCAATCCACAGTTGCCACTCTGCCGACGAGATGGGATCCTCCGTCATAAAGTCAAGGGTGTCTTGGTCAACAGAGTAGCGCATATCCTGGCGACGGCGCACGTCAAACCCCTCGCCACCGGAAATTTCATCGTGCTCGAAGCCGCGCAGATGGCCCACTTCGTGCGCCACGAGGTAGCGGCTGCTGCTGCTCGAGCTATCGTTCTTGATCAAGGCGCCGAACGGCGCGCTCGAGGTCCAGTAGGTCGTCAAGCCGTTGTCCACCAACCAATCCGGCGGGGCCAACCCCACCATGGCGTCGCATCCCGTCGTCCGCTCGCAGAGGGCGCTCATCTCCTGCAACAGATACTTCTTGGGAGAGGCGCCGCCCGGCTCGGTGCTCCAGTCACCCCACCAGAGCGTGGTGGTCGGCGAGTAGTAGGCCATCGCACCGGGAGCGAGAGGGCCGGCGAGGTAGGAGGTGGGATAGATCGCGCGCATCCCGCGGACATTGTTGTTGATCGTGGCGCTGAGATCCACCCGGCCCGACTTGCCGTAGTCGTCCCCGACGGCCACCGCCCGCATCGGCACGGAGATGCTCTTGGCCGTCTTCGCGAGGACCGTCACCCGTCCCGTGAAGGGCCGCGCGCGTCCCTGGTCATCGTTGACCAACACCCGCGCGGTGAGGGCGTACTGCCCCGCCTCCGGCGGGGCGAAGCCGTAGTAATTGACGCTGTCGAGCGCGTCATACTTCTCGCGGTTGTCGTAACTCTCCTCGGCAAAGGTGAACGTCCGATACTCCCGTTTCCGGATCGCCGAGTCCGGTCCGTAGGCCGGCTGCCACGACGCGCCGTGACGCCACGTCGTGGTGCCGTCCCCGGCGCCCCCACCGGTGTTGATCCACACCAGCGTGATGTCGTCGACCTCGACGGTGGGGACCTGGGTGCGCTCGTGGACCCCCGCCTGACGGTCCCAGCGGATGAAGGTCCGCACCACGGTGGGGCGGTTGGCGATCAGGGTCACGTTCTCGAGAATCTGCACCGGTTTGACGGTCACCTGCAGATCGGGCATCGTCCAGAAGAACCAGGTGCGTCCGGTCACCAGCGGCCCGCCCATGAGATCCTGCACCCAATGGTCGTAGCCCTCCTCCCACGCCTCCTCCTCACCCCAGATGCGCGCCCGATAGCGAATCCCGGGCATCAGGTCCTGGTCGGGCAGGAAGCGGAACTCCTTCTTGGAAAGCTTCTCGATCGACCCCGGGACGGGCACCTCATTTAAGTCCTCGTCGCGGTAGGTCAGGGTGAAGGTCTTCTCGTTGACGGTGGTCTCGGAGACCACCGTGGTGAACTGGACGCGGATCTCGGAATCGCTCCGCTGCTCGGGCCAAACGTTCTCCGCGTCGGGCGCGGGCCAGACCTCTTTGACCGCCAGCTCCGCCAGGGCGCGCAGCTCCAGCTTGAGGGGGCCACCGACGGTGCACTGGGCGAGCGACAGATCAGGACAGTAGTTAAACGGCTCGAAGTCGATGCTGTTTTCACCGTCTCTCAAACCATCCCACTCAGATAGGGGAATATCCTCGACCTCGGGCCTCACGCCGTGTGAAGCCGGATTGGAGACGATGAAGCCGACGATGTTCGGGTTATCCAGCTTGCCGTTGAGCGATACCCCCCACATGACGTCCTCGTACGGGGGCGAGCCGTAGCCGTTCTGAAAGTAGGTCAGCCGCAGGGTGACGTTACTCAGCGCGCTGGTATCCTGCGTGCCGAGGTCGAAGGGCCAGCGGAAGGCGCCGAAGGGATGGTAGGTAGTGTCGTCCGCAGCCGGGTATTCGTAGGTCCAGGTGGTATAGCCCTCCTCGTCCATCGTAATGGACGTCGGATCGCCCAGGTCGGACGTGGCTTGGGGCGCGAGGGTGTCCATCGCGGTTGGCGGTTCGGGTTTCGGAGGTTGCGCCAGTGCCAGGCGTACCGTTGCGCTGGGTAGTAGCGTCAATCCGCCCAGGATGATCAGGCATAAGCTGGCCAAAATCCACGCAACTGATCGCTGTTTCTTCATCGTTCTATCGCTCCTCTGAGGTCTTGGCTGTGACCGGTTGCCAATCGCGTTGCAAATAAGGCCGCTCTAGCGGACTACCAGGGGCAGGAAGACGTGCTCATTGAGCACGAGGCCCTCAATCTCAATCGTATGCCCGGTCTGGATCGTCACCTGGTCGATCCGGGCCGTGACCGTGACGGTCTTGGTGCCTCCACTGTGCCAGGTAAAGGTGGCGCTGTCGTCGAACTCGTAGCGCTCAACGTGCGTGATCGGCGTCTGGCCCGTCGCCTGCCAGGTGTAGGTGATGGGATGCGTCCAGATCTCGGGCATGACGCTCGTGGTAAAGGTCGCAGCTTCGCCCGTGTCGGCCTCTGCCGGTCCGTCCACGCTCACGGCGTAGACGAGCGCATCGCGCGTGGCGGAAGCCGTTGTGATGCCGTCCGTGGCCGTGAGGGTGACGCGCCGCCTGCCGGGCGTGGCCCAGGTGAAAGTCGCGCTGTCCGTGGTGGACTCCCCGGTGTGCGTGATGGGGCTCTGGTCGTCCGCCGTCCAGGTGTAAGTGATCGATTGGTCGTCGTAGCCCGACCAGACCAGCTCGCCGTCAAGGGCCGCGGTCTGGTCCACCCCGATGATCTGGGGCCCGGAGGTGACCACGTTGGGGACGCCGTCGACGCGCAGCCAGCCCATATCCTGGAGGATCGCCAGCCCAACCGGACCGGGGTGGTTGCCCGACGCGGAAGGGGCCATCAGCCCGTTCTGCGTGTACTGAAACGTATCACGATCAAGGTGCGAGAGGCTGCTATATCTGTCCCAGAGTTCAGGGGTGTACAGCTTGGCTGCCGTCCCGCCGTTGGCGGCGATCGTGTTGGGGCCGCCGAAGTTGGCGTCGCTGGTGAGGCGGTCCGCCAGCACGCGGGGATCGGGGGTCTGGAGATCGAGCAGCAGGACGCCTTCGCTGTCCACTACGAACCGGTCATAGGGGCTGGGGCACCCGTAGCTATCGAAGCTGTCACCGCAGAAACCGATGTTGGACGCCACAGTCATAAGGCCCAGGAAGCCCAGGCCATGGGCCAACTCGTGCAAAGCCGTCGCCAGGCTCAGGCTTTGATTGGCGTTGAACTCCAACATGATCTCCGGGCCATCACCCTTAACGCCGCTCAGCGTGTTTGCCAGGGCCATGGGGTAGGACGTGTTCAGCAGGGGTGCACCGGACGGGTTCCAAACGTACGTCGTGGGCCTCCCGGTACCCGCTGCGCCGGGGATGCTGATATCGTACGTCCAGCACGCCTGCGCCTCGATGGGCACCGTGGAGGAGATCCACGTCCCCCATAGCTCGGCGGCCTCGTTGAGGGTGTCGACCGCCCCCTCGGGTGGCGTCTCACACGCATCCGACCAGGTCGTGGTGATGGGCGTGCCGGCGGTGACGACGGCCTGGCTGCTAAAGGGGTCGACGGCCTCCGGCGCGGCGAAGGTAGCGGAAGCAGCGTCAAGAGAGCGGTCGAGGCTTGCCCCCACCGAGGGCGATGTGCTGCCCTGGACGGGCGCGACGGCACCTGTCAGTATCAGCATCAGTGACAGGCTAAGACATAAGGCGTATGAGATTTTCATATTGACCCCTAATGAATGGTTGGTGAGGGCTATCCGAACGTGATGCCGGTGCTGGGCTAAGCTGAATATGTTGAGGTCAGGGAAAGAATGGTGAGGATGGGTAGAGGAGGTGGCCCTACAATTCTAGCTAAATCGAAGTAATTTCCTGGCTTGTATCTTGCAGGAACCAGTGGATGGTGTTTGCTGAATATATCCTGTTTTTCGAATTTGTCAAGGTGATTTATTGCTGAAGGGTGATAGGCGATTTTTTTTGCCGCTTTTTAATCCGGTCCTGGTAGACGTATGGTGCGATCATTGTCCTGACGACCGGTTTTTGCTCTCTTGATCTCTGTGGAAGAGTGGCAAGATGGAGGCATCAGGACAACTTGGGATTGCCCTGATGCCTTGCTGATGCGTTAATACCCTCGGGAGATGAGGGGGAGGAATATTTGATGCGCTAACATCACCTCGGTGGTGGTTGTATTGTTGGACATATCAGCTTCCGGTCCGGCCGATGCGAGTGTCCAGGTCACCGGATAGCGTGTGCCGATGGTAGAGGAAGGGACATCCGTTTGCAGGACAACCCGACCGCTGCCTAAGAAATCTATGTCGTCTAGATTCCATACGGCGGTGTAAGCACCGGTTGATGCAGGCGCGGGTGAGGCTGAATTGTAGTTCAAGTTGTTATCCAATGTGGCAGTGAGCACTACCGACGTAGCTTGGGTTGATCCGTGATTACCCAAAGTGGCTGGGATTGTTGCTGTACCTTCTGGTGGGGCACCGACGAGAGAGGACGTCACCCAGGCGTCCACGTCACCCGTGGTTGGCGAGACCAGGCTGTACGAGGTATTGCCATATCCGTTGTAGGCCGAGTCGATGCGCGGATGTGTTGCCTGGCTGGTGCGGAAGATCATCGGGTCGGTGAGCACATTGCCACTGCCATCTACGAGAGCGTAGTAGAGGTTGCGTCGGTAACTCCAATTGTAGTCCATCCAGGTCAAGATAGCGTGACCGGCCTCGTCGGCGGTGACGGAGACGTAAGCATCGCCGGTGACGGATGCCTCGTTGTACAACCAGTTTGGCCCATCGATCACGCTGTACGTGGTGCCGTCGATGACGACGAAATCGATGCTGCCCTCCCAGGCGAGAACGATGTTGCCGTTCGAAAGTTGCACGGCGTCGGGTCTGGAGCCCCAGTCGCCTGCTGACATCTCGGTCTGGACCGTGTTGCCGGCGCTATTGATCACTCCGTAGTAAATGCCGTTGGTGGGCCCCTCGTAGGCCAAGAAAGCCCGGTTGTCGCTCAGGGCGGTCACCGTCGGGGTCTCATAGTAGTCCTCACCTGCCACGCCGTTGGTGAACTTGGTAATCCCTTTGACGACGTTATCACTCGTATCACGTACGGTGTAGTAGATGTCCTCCAGCCAACCGGCCTCCTTGTAGACCGCTCGCTCCCAGGCCATCACGAAACGGTTGTCATCTGTGGCTGTGATCCTCGGTTCCACAAACTGTGGAACGTTGAGGGGCGCTCAGCCTGACCCCCAGTGGGTGTCGTTGGTCAGGTTCGTCGGCGGGACGACGATGGCGCCCGAGGGATCTAAGACGGCGTAGTAGATGTTGTAGTTGCTCTCGTAGTCGTCGTTGTAGCGGTAGCGGTACCATATCACGCCGATGTGTCCGTTGGGCGCCACGGCTACAGCGGGGTCGTAGTCATAAGTGTTCATCGTTGCGCCGGAATGGTTGGTCAACTTGCTCACCCCTCGGATGGTGCTGCCGTCGCTGTCCAGCAGCGTGTACTCGATCTCGCGTGTACCGAAACTGCCCGACCAGTTGTGTTTGTTCCAGACGTAAGCGAAACCGTTGGGCATCTCGGCCACAGCCATATCGTAGCCATAATGGAAGTCATCCGTCGTTTTCTTCAGACTCTGATCGCCGGGCTGCGCCAGGTAGAGGCTCATGGCCCCATCGGCGTTGTCGCGGTAGACCTGAGCGAAGGGCGCCGGGACACTGGTCCGTAGTAACAGGTTTTTGTGCTTGTCGGTATCGTTGGAGGATTGTACGGTGATCGCTACCTCGTTGGATTCGCCTGGGTTGACAACGCTTGGGACTTCCACTTCGGCCTTTACGGTCGTACTGCCTCCCTGAGATACGCTGCCGGTGTCCATTGTGCCGTCGCCGTCGGTGTCGGTGAGGAGAGCACCGGAGGCGTCGTAGAGAGAGACGGGCCAGGACGAGATGGTAGTGATGTTGTAGGTGTCGGCGCCCAGCTCACCAGTGTTGCGGATGGGTATCTCGAAAGTCGCGGTCTCTCCGGCATGGACGAAGTGGCCTTGGTGCAGGGGACGAATACTGACCCGAGCCGAAGGGTCAGGGCGATAGAAGCGGACGGCTTTGTTGGAGGGGGCATGATCGCAGAAGTCTACGTAGGCCAACCCATCCAGGCCAGCCGAATCTTCAATGCCAGATGCTCCACATGACCAACTTCCTGTGTAAGACATCGTTTGATACTGGAAAGTGATGTCGCCGTTCTCGTGGAGTACAACCTCGAATGTGTATACTTCGTCGTCATTGCGAACCTGATACCACTCTACCACAAAATAGCGGTCAGGAGCAGCACCACCGCTCTTGTAATACACCCGGTTAGCAGGGCCACTTGTAGCCAAGCCTAGTGGGGTCCAGTACGGAGCCACCACGTTGTTGGGTGTCCCTGGCGATGGAATGTGTGATTGCCATGTCCAGTAATCAGCTTCAGTGAAAGCCAGATAACCAGAGGCGGCAATGTAAAGACTGGTATAGGTGTTCTCGTAATACTTGAAAGAAAACGGTAGAGATATAGGCCCTACCGCTTGATTGGAGCTGCTACCACTCATTCCAGTATCGGTGCCGTTGGTCGCGTCGATCCAATTCAGCGCCACCGAGTCATCCCAGGTGTAGCCAAAGTCATCCGGCCCGCCGGTCTCCTGGGGCGACATCGCGTGTGTTTCTCCATCGGGTTGGGCGTCCGCCGGCATGTACCAGTGATCGTCAGCGTCCTTGCACGGTCCCTCCGACTCGCAAGCGCGGGACGGTTCGGGCGGATCGGGCGGCGTGAGCGGCTCCTGTGTGCGCCCGGTCGGAACGATTGCCAGAAGTAGTGCCAACAGTATTAAAACAGAAGG
>CAYYTU010000036.1:14008-30972 GCA_964474655.1 uncultured Anaerolineales bacterium | reverse complement strand
AACAGAAGGTAATCGCTTTCTCATTTGTCAGAACCTCCTAAATCTTTATGTGACATGAATATAAATGGACTTGCTTCGCGTCTGGTTCATGGCATGGGGCTCACCTCCTTGAGGATAGCTTGGTAAGTGTAATGCTTTGATGGCTTGCTTCCTTTGGTGACAGTGCAACATTTTCATTCTAGTATAACATATGAGAAAGAATCTGTCTGTCATGTAAGTTAGACATTTTGCTAAAAAACCTTGACACTTTGCTAAAAAAACCTTGATCGTTTACAGTCGATTGCTTGATCTCTCTTTGCATTGTCCGTGAAGTCAGTTGGGCTTTCGAAGCGAATAGCCTGCGAAAGCGCCTTCAATGCCACAGAGTGTGCTCAGATGCGAACAAGGCAAACGAAGCTGGGGTTGATACACTCGGTAAACGCGCCTGTAGGCAAGATAATGCGTCTAGGGTTTGGAACTGCTTCGTTTGCCATCAGATCCAAATTGTTGAACGAGCCTGGTATCTATGGTAGAATGGAGTCAGCGCTTGCGCCCGGCTGTTTGGGCTTGCATAGACTGGGTGTAGAGTACTACAGGCTATTTTCCTCCGACTCATCGCCCTCTACCGGAGGGGATGAGCGATACGGTGCCAGGGGGAACTCTGGCGCCCGCCGTGTTTGCAAAGGAGGCTCTCGCCCCGCGATGGTGATCGCGCGGTGAGCGCCTCCTTTTTGCGTTTTTCAATCATCGACAGCGCTGCGAGCAGCAGTTGCTGTCCAATACCCCCCGACTATACGTTGGGCTAAGCGACGAGGAGCTGTGAATGATGAAAGGATATGCAGGACGTGCATTGTTCGTGGACTTGACCTCCGGCGAGGTCACCACGCAAGAAATACCAGAGGAATGGTTCGAGGATTACGTGGGCGGTGAAGGGGTAGCCGTGCGGCTGTTCTACGAGCTGATGGACGCCGATCTTGAGGCTTTCGATCCGGCCCAGCCGCTCATCTTCGCCACTGGGCCGCTCACCGGCACCGCCGCGCCCACCAGCGGACGGTGGAACATCGTCTTCCGCTCTCCCGCTACGGGCACGCTGGGGCTTTCCAATGCGGGGGGCAAACTGGCTCCCCAGATCAAACGCGCTGGCTGGGACCTGATCGTGATCACCGGTAAGGCCGAAAAGCCGGTCTACGTATCGATCCAGGATGACGAGGTGGCGATCGAAGACGCAGCCAATCTCTGGGGGAAGGGAGTTAGCGAGACTGAGGATCTGATCCGGGACACGCTCGACGACAAAAATGTCCAGATCGCGTCTATCGGCCCGGCCGGTGAGAATCGTGTCCTCTTCGCGGCTGTGATGAATGATAAACATCGCGCGGCTGGTCGAGGAGGTGTCGGGGCGCTGATGGGCTCCAAGAACCTGAAGGCGCTCGCTGTGCGAGGCACCCAGCAACTCCCCATTGCTGACGAGGATACGCTGAAAGAGCGCGCCGCTGCGGCCCGTGAGGAGCTCTTCGAGGAAGCCTTCGTGGCCGACGAGCTGGCGCCCTTCGGCACACCCTCTTTCTACGATGCCATCAATGCCCTGGGCATCCTGCCCACCAAGAACTGGCAGCAGACCACGTTCCTGGAGGGAATTGAATCGCTCGGTCACGAGGCTTACCACGAGACCCTGGAGGTCAAGGCTTATGCGTGTTACGGTTGTCCCATCAGCTGCGGGCGCGTCACCACCATCAAAGAGGGGCCATACAGCGGGATGCACGGCGGCGGCCCCGAATATGAGACCGTGGCGGCCTTCGGCAGCAAGTGCCTGGTCACCGACCTGAACGCCGTAGCGGCTGCCAATCACCTGGCCAACGACCTGGGGCTCGACGTCATCTCCGCCGGACAGGTCATCGCCACGGCGATGGAGTGGTACGATGATGGCTTGCTCACCGATGAGCAGACCGGCGGGCTCGATCTCTCCTGGGGCAACGGGGAGGCGGTGGTCGAACTGGTCAAACAGATCGCACGCCGCGAGGGATTGGGGGACCTGCTGGCCGACGGAGTGAAGCGCGCGGCCGAGCAGATGGGGCCGGCGGCGGAGAAAGCCGCCATGCACGTCAAAGGCCTGGAGATGGCCTCTGATGGCGTTCGGGCCAGCAAGGGCGAGTCTGTGGTCCACAGCGTCTCGCCTCGTGGGGCAGATCACCTGCGCCCCTACGCCTCTGCTATCGACGCTTTTGGCTACCGCGAGCCGGAGTTGGATATCGTGCAGGATGTGGATTATCTGGAGGATGGCGAGAAATCCTGGGTTAAGCCGCTCCAGGAGCTCTCGATGGCCACCAATATGTTGGGCGTTTGTCTCTTCTCCTCCATCACGCTGGCGATCAAACCTTCCACCTGGGCGGGACTGCTCTCTTCGGCGGTGGGCCGGACGGTGACCAAGGAGGAGCTGCTGCGGTCCGCCGAGCGCGTGATCAATCTGGAGCGCGTGATCAACGCCTCGTTTGGCTTCGATCGCGCGGACGATATGCTGCCGACACGCTTCTTGCAAGAACCGGCCCCCGATGGGCGCGGCGAAGGGCAGACCGTCGATCTGGACGTGGCGCTCGATAGCTATTACGCCTCGATGGGGTGGAACGTGGAGACAGGCTTGCCCACCGCGGAGACCCTTGAATCTCTCGGGTTAGGCTGGTTAGCTTGATCAGTCGGTGATGATACGGCGTGAGGCGGGGGGGGTAGTAGTTTCTGCAATATCGCTGGATTTGCTTACCTCATAGGGATTGCGGGACACATCCTTCTGGAGAAGTGAGTCCCTGAAGATTACGCCTGACGCTGGTTTTGACCCCTGAATATGGGCAAACGAAGCGATTCTAGGGTAGCCCGGACGCACTAGATTGCCTACGGTCACGTTTATCGAGCGTGTCAACCTCAGCTTCGTTTTGTTCACGTCTAAGCACGCTCTGCGGCCTTGAGGGCATTTTTGCTGGGCGACCTGCTTCGAAACCCCGATATACCAGGCGGGAGGATGTTCGTATCCTCCCGCTTGATCCATGTAGGGATGCGGATTGGACGTTGGGTGTCTGGGCAGGGGAGGCAGCTCATAAACTTTCTTGACGAAACATAGGTAAATTGCTACACTATCGAATGTAGGAACCCCGCTGACACAGGTGTTCCCTGGAAGTACCACTTCTGAAGATGGCGTGGTGGCGCAGCCCTCTCAAGGTCTTCGTGTCGAGAATCTTGTCTATAACTTGACTTCTGCACTTTTCAAATTTTTGAGGAGCAGATACTTTGGCCTTCCGAAGTCTGGAGTCGCTAAACTGCAGGAGTTAAGCTGTAAAATAGACCTCTTTGCCAGAGGGGCCATCGGTTCCCTGGAAGGTCAGCTGGACGATCAGAATAAGAACGAAGCGTCGTTGGTTGTACGGGGCCAATATGACTTATCAGATGGATACTAACGTCAAGCGCTGGCTTGATCGAGGTTAGGAGATTATATGACAATTGAGCAAGGTATCGTCTATCTGGTCACGTTAATGATCCTCGTTCTGCCTATGACTCGGCGATGGCGTTACGATTTGGTGGCCTTGCTGGGGATTATTTTGCTCGTCATCGTCGGTATCATCTCGCCCGATCAGGCTTTTGTGGGGTATAGCCATCCCGCTGTGGTGACTGTGGCGGCGGTGCTGGTCTGCAGTCAGGGGTTGCAGCACTCAGGCGTCGTCGATCTGTTGGCGCGCTGGATCTCTGGTGCGGGGAATGGTCTCAGCGTTCAGCTGGCGGTTCTCTGCGGATTGGCCGCATTTAGCTCGGCCTTTATGAATAACGTGGGTGCTTTGGCTGTTTTTATGCCTGTCGCCATCCGTATGGCCCACAAGAGTGATCGATCCCCGGCCCATTACTTGATGCCGCTCGCTTTCAGCGCTCACTTTGGCGGTATGATGACCCTGATCGGCACCCCGCCCAACATCATCATTGCTACCTTGCGTGCAGAAACGATGGGTGAACCGTTTGGAATGTTCGACTTCGCCCCCTTGGGCATAGGGATTGCTGTTTTCAGCATTCTATTTATCGCGTCCGTCGGCTGGCGTCTGGTCCCCACCCGCAAGGGTGGCGCCTCCACCCGCCGGTTGTTCACGATAGGGGATTACTTCAGCGAGGTGCGGGTCTCCACGGACGCCAAATTGGCCGGGCAGCCGGTGCGAGATCTGGAGTCGGTCACCGCTGCTGACGTGTTGATTGTCGGTATCATTCGGGGGGAGGAGCGCCTGCCGGCCCCCTCTAGTCTTGAGGTCATTCAGGAGGGGGATGTCTTGCTCGTGCGGGCCGACGCGGGTAATCTGCAACAGTTTATCCGAGAGGCGAGATTGGCCCTGGCGGAATCGAAGGCCATTGATGAGGGAGAGCTCCAATCCAGCGAGGTCGGTACCGTCGAGGCCGTCATCTCTCCCGATTCGGTCCTGGTGGGCAAGACGGCGCGCGAGATGGATTTACGTTGGCGCTACGGGGTGAACTTGCTGGCGGTTTCGAGACGCGGCGGACGGATTCGGGCGCCGTTGAGCGGCATTAAGCTGCAGGTGGGCGATGTGCTCTTGCTCCAGATACGGCGGGGGACGATGTGGGAGACGCTGGAAACTCTCGGCTGTCTGCCGCTGGCGATGCGGGGTATAAAATTGGGTCGTTCTCGGCGCGTGCTGCTTTCGACTGGTATCTTTGGCACGGCTATGGCTGCCGCTGCTGTTGGCCTTCTCCCCGTCCAGATCGCGATGAGCCTGGCGGCTTGTGCCATGGTCGTGGCCGGGGTGTTGACGCTGCACGAAGCTTACGAAAGCATCAATTGGCCTATCATCATCCTGTTGGGCGCTATGATCCCTTTGGGGTTGGCGATGGAGAGTACGGGGGGCGCGGCCCTCATCGCCAACCAGATGTTGGGTCTCTCTCAGGTTCTATCTCCGGTGGGGATGTTGGTGGTCTTGCTTTTGGTGACGATGTTCCTTTCTGACATGGTCAACAACACGGCTGCCGTTGTCCTGATGGCCTCAATTGCCCTCAGCGTCGCCGAGGGACTGGGCGCTTCTCCCGATCCCTTCCTGGTGGCAGTCGCCATCGGAGGGTCGTGCGCCTTTCTCACACCGATCGGGCACCAATCGAACGTGATGGTGTTGGAGCCGGGCGGGTATAAGTTCGGCGACTACTGGCGGTTGGGCCTCCCCCTGGAGCTGATTATCGTGGCGGTAGCCGTGCCGCTGTTGATCTGTTTGTGGCCTCTGTGAGAAGGCGATAGGTCACTGTTCACCAGCGAGGTGATTTAGCCCTCTTGCAAAGGGCCCCGCCATCTGCTTCACTCAGGCCCTTTTGATGATCTTGCCCTGCCAAGCGTCCTATTTCGGCTCTAGTTGTGCGGTTATCCAGCGCGGTCAAAGGTAATGGTGGCAGTGCCCCGATGATGCGTCGAGGCTTTCTTCACCTTTGTGGTTGGTGGCGATAGCGTGAGGTCTCAGAGCTGGCGGGAGGTTAAGATTGATCGGCGCGATTTGAACGTCTGCTGGGATTTCGAGGCAGGTCACTCAGCAAAAATGCCCTCAAGGCCACAGAGCGTCCTTAAAGCGTGAACAAGGCAAATGAAGATGGGGTTGATGCGCTCAATAAACGTGACTGTAAGCAATCTAATGTGTCTGGGCTGTCTTAGAATCGCTTCGTTTGCCCCTGCTCGCCACGGCGGCGCTCAGATGGGCGCCGAAGAGAGCCAGCCAGCTGCTTATGTAGATCCAAAGCATCAGGGCTATCACCGTGCTCAACGAGCCGTAGACCAGCGGATAATTGACCAGGCTGCTGCTCACATACCAGGTGAAACCTCGCTTGGCTCCCTCCCAGGCGAGGGTTACAAATGTGGCTCCCCAGAGCGCATCCGACCATCTGACCTCCGTGTTCGGGACCCAGTGATATAGGCCCAGAAATATCAAGAAGGTGAGCAGCATCGGCAGGACGCTGGAGAGTAACTTCCAGGGGAGTGCCTTGTAGAAGGCGGCCTTCTCCCACGCGGGAAGATCCAGTTGGCCTAGCACGTCTAATATGGGGGTCGTGAGGAACGGCAGTAGCAAGAGGGCCGCCAACACGCCGACGAGTCCCAGCGCCACCAGGCGGTTTTGCAAGAAGCTGCGTGGGTTTGCGTCAGTCCAGGCGCGGTTGATCTGCTGCGTCAGCACGGTGAAGACGCCCATACCTGACCAGAGGAGCCCGATCAGCCCGATGAAGCCAATGGTGCCGCGCTGGGCGAGCACTTGCTCAATGTTCGACCGAATGAGATTCTCGGAGACGGGGATGAATCGCGTCACAGGCGTGACCACTTTTTGAGAAACGTTTTCGCCTAGAATCAGGCCTCCGATCGATACCAGGGCCAGAAGCAGTGGAAAGAGAGAGAACATAGTGTAGTAGGCCAGGCTGGCCGCCGCTTGGGAGACGTTGGTCTCATTAAAGCCTTGGACAGCTGCCTCCAAGATGTCCAGCGTGCCCCCGCTGAGCTCGTTCCCCCGTCGATAGGCAGATTCCAGAATTTCTTTGGGATTCTTCACTAGCGTTTCTTCCTTCTTCTTGGATAATCAGTCATTCATCTCTGATGTGCTTCCGAGCTGTGTTATAAGCGACCAGCACGAGCGGCGTGAAGATTACCAGGTTGAGCATATCGTTGGCGGCCCCCGGCGCAAACTCCCCGATCAGGGCCGTGCCCAGGGTGTACTCGTTGATCCAGATGTGGGCCAAGGCAGCGAAGCCGTTGCCGACGACGATGCCCAGCGTGCCCCATAGATTCACCGCGGCCAGCGCCAAACTGACCTGCTCAAGCAAGAAGCGGTTAGCGAGCATCACTGCACCGCTGATGAGCAGTCCCCAGCCCCAGAAGGAGAAATCCTCCACCTCGCCGGTCCAGGGTTCGGGCACCTCTGGATGGATGAAGACGATCGCGGCGGATATGGCGACCGTCAGGACGACCAATGTGGTCAGGAACGGCAGGTTACGTCTCTCGTCGGTGAAGATCGTCACCAGCCCGGGCACCAGCCCCGTCAGCCCGATGCCGATGGCCCAGGCTGGGAAGACGCCCCAGCCGGCGACGAAATCGCCCAGGAGCGTGCCTATAGCGCCGGTGAAGAAGCCCACCGCTGGCCCGAAGACGTAGCCGAAGAGGATGGGGATGCAGACTTGAAGGCTCAACACCACCTGCCCGACCGATATATCGAGCAGATCGTTGAAGAAGTAGGCGATGACGGTGTAGAGCGCGGCCCCGAGGGTCATATAGGCCACCTGCCCGGGGCCGATCCGCCAGGCATCGCTCGCCGCCGTCGCCAGGTAGAGCCCGAACAGCCCGCTCAGGGAGACGGCGATGGTGGTCGTGGGCGCGATGCCGTAGAACATCTCGCCGTCGGTGAAGCGGTTGGCCAGGGCCAGCAGGATCACGAAGACGATCAATACCGCAAGCCAGGTGATGGCTCTGTTGGTGAGGCTTTCCATTGTTACCCTCCCTTTCAGTCGAGCGCCACGTCAATCGTCGCCGATTCCCCCGGCTCCAGCGTTTCGACCCCCTCGAACACCTGGGCCGCTTCTCCCTCGCCGACCTTGAGCGTGTAGCTGCCTTCCGCGAAGACGCGGGGGCGGTAGGAATACCCGTTGATGCGCAGCGTGTAGACGATCTCACCGCTGGCCTCCTCGATCACCTGCACCACCGGGTCCTCGCGGCCGGTGATCTCCAGCGTCGGCAGGTATGCGACCGGTTCGCGCCCGTAGTTATCCTCCTGGTCGATGGTCACCGGCCAGCCGGGGTACTGCTCGCATTCAGGGTCGGTCACGTCACAGCCGCGCGGCCAGCACTCCAGTGTGATCTGGCGCGTGCGTTTGTTGAAGCGCACGAGGCCGTAGCCGGCGGCCTGCGCGCGCCACTCGTCGTAGCGGCGGCGGCTGGGGTCCGGGTTGGCGTAGGCGACCATCGTGATCTTGTTGCCGAAGCCGTCCGTGTAGTGCCCCGTATGCTCCAGTTCTCCCTCCGGCAGCTCCCGTTCGGGTTCCAGCGGCCTCCACCAGCGCCGGTAATAGTTCACGATCGAGGGCACGGAGAAGGAGTAGGCGGCGTCCTCCCAATCGTCGACGCCTTGGTAGATGACCGTCGCCAGGTGCTGGTCGCCGTTGATGTGGAGCGCGAACCCCTTGCGCATCTCTTGCAGCGCCCGCTCGCGCCCGCTGGGCGGCCAGCCGTTCGAGTCCAGATCGGCCACGATGCGCCGCCTGGTGGGGCCGTGTACGTGGGCCGCGCTGGCGAAAGGGGCCTGGGATAGCATGGCTTTCATATCCTGACCGTTCCAGTCGGCGGCCCACTTACGGAGGAACGCCAGTTGCCGCTCGCCGAGCAGCGTGGCCTCGGGTACGTCGACCATCTGCGGATCGGGGAGCGCCTTGACGTGATCCTCTCGCGCGAACTCGACTCCCGCCTGCCTCAGCGATCTCCTGTCGAGTATGTCGACCTGGGACTTGAACTTGCGATCCTCGACGATGGCGAAGCCGATCCGGCCCCAGGTCAGTGAGGTGTAATAGACGCCGATCCCCCGCTTGATCGGCGTAGGGTCGTAGGGATCGGGCAAGTGGCTGGTCTGGGCTTTCTCGACCATTCTGACGTAAGCGGGGTCCTTGTACCCGCCCGGGCCGATCTCTCCGCCTGCGCCCCAGAGGTTCCTGACGCCCACGTCGTGATCGTCGGGGATGACCACGGTCGGGCGGTTGCGCGTGATCTCGCCGAACTGCCGCCCGAAGAGCAGCCAGGCCGCGAAGTGATCGTGGTGATCGTAGACCTGATCGCCGGAGAAGAAGAGCAGGTCGGGGTCTTGCCGCTCGATGTTCTCGATCAGGTCCGTGCGCGGGCCGCGATCCCGGTTGGAGTTGCCCGTGAAGGCCGCCACTACGATCTCCTCCTTGTCCACCGGATCCTTGCGGATCAGGCCGGTGTAGGTGGCGCTTTCGCCGTGGCTGACGCGGTATTCGTGGTCTCTGCTCGCGTCCCAATCCTCCACCCGGAAGGTTGCCACCCAGTCGGGCTCGCTCACCTCGGCCTCGGCGACCTGGTTCCATTGGTCGTTCGCCTTTATCTCCAGACGCACCGTGCGGTCCGCCTCGGGGGGCAGATTGTAGAGCTGGGCCGTCAGTTTTAGAACCCCATCGTGGACCGTGTAGAGGGTGAAGCAGATCGCCTCGTCTTTGGGAACCTGGGTGATCTTCCAGGGTGGGTTGCGCAACCTGTATCTGATCCTGCCGACGCCGACGATCAGCCCCGCCGCCAGCAAAGCGAAGAGCGCTAGAGAGACGAGTGTACGGGGTAATCGTTTCATCCTTGCACCTTTCAACCGTCGATTCGGTCAGGCTTGGCGTAGTTTTGGATTAGCAATCTCTAAAGATGCCAAAAGCGAAAGGCCTCAAGCGTGTTGGCATACCTGCGGTTTGTCTGGTCTGCTTGAGGCTCTGGATTGGTTACTTCTCTTTGTTAGCTACTGGAAGTCACCGATTTTGTCAAGTGTATTGGTCTCGACTGCCTGGAATTGAAGGGGAACCCATACCTTCGTGTAGTGAAGAGTTGATGGGTCTATCCGGTGGTTATGACGTAACGCTCGGCTGACGGGCGATTCCGGTGTCTGAGAGCGTTTACTCGCCCTGGGGATACGCCGCAACCTATGGGAGCTGGTATTGGACACCTGAGGCGCTATTGTGGGGACCGTAGTACAAAGTTATCAAATTCAAAGCGTGCCGTGTCTCCCTTCTGTAATGAGATACCTATCCCCACGTTTCCGCTGGAGAGTGAGTCGTCATTGATGGAATTCACGAATTGCTCGTTGATGAATAGATCGAAGCGATCCCCGACGGCTCTGACGGCCAGGTTGTTCACCGCTCCGGGGCGAATTGTGCTGCTCTCTGTCCATCCTAGCACCTTCTGCCACTCCTCTTCGTATCTCATATGGATTCTGTAGTACTGAATGTCACAAACTTCGAATCTGTAGTACCCGACGTTGCTTTTACGGTAGACTAGGATATAGCAGGCCGTGTCGATCGGCTCGCTGACTCGTTGAGCGTCGACGGAGATGTAGAAGTCTTCGGGGGCCTCAATGGGCGTCTCTCGGTGCATTACGCTCTGATGTACTTCCTCGATACGCCAGATATATTTGCCATCCTTGATGCTTTTCTCGCCCCGCCAGAATTCGTCGTCTTTCGTTCCTGGTCCCCAGCCATTCTCGTTAGAATCGAAGGAATCCCGAAGGAGAATGGTTTCTGGCAAGGGTACGGCTGTGGCAGATGGTTTGGGGGTGGGAGTAGAGGTGAGCGTGGGCGTGGCGACATGAGTGCGTGTGGATGTTTGAGTTGGCCTGGGCGTGTTAGTCGGTTCCTCAATCGTTTCGATTTCAGAGAATACGCCGATCAGGAGAAACACCACGAAGCAACCTATGCACAGCAAGCCGATCCCCCCCGCTCCTATCCAGAGCCACGATGGGACTCCCCTCGATCGGGCCGCCGCGTCTTGGGACGCGGGCGCGGGCGTCGGCGTCTCGGCAGGGGGCGGCTCGGGAGCGCCCCGGGTGGCGGATAGAGGTTCATGCTCTTGCGGGCGATCCTCTGCGCCCAGGAGCGCCTGGCGGAGTTCCGTCGCGCTGGCGAATCGCTCCTCCGGCGCCTTGCGCAGCGAACGCTCCACCACCTGAGCCAGCCAGGGCGGGACTGAGCGCCCTGCCGTCTGCAGGGAGCGTGGTGGTTCGTTCTGGATGCGCTGGATATTTCGCATCTGAGATGCGGGTGTCGATTCCGTCTCGAAATCGAGATAGGGGAAGCCGGATAACATCTCGTACATCATCGCTCCCATCGCGTAGACGTCCAGCCGCGGATCGTCCCGTATGCCCTCCAGCTGCTCCGGGGCCATATAGCGCACGGTGCCCATCGTCACGCCGGTAGCGGTGAAAAGCTGGCGCGTCATCATCTGCTCGGAGACGTGGGCGATACCGAAGTCCGCCAGGTGGGCCTCGCCTTTGGCATCGAAGAGGACATTAGCCGGCTTGATGTCACAGTGGACTACACCCTGGCTGTGGGCGTAAGCCAGCGCTTCACACAGATCGACTGTGATGCTCACTACCTTCTCCAGAGGCAACGGCCCTTGCTTCAGCCTGTCGGCCAGGGAGCCGCCGGGCAGATATTCCATCGCCAGATAGTATGTGCCGCGGTCCTGGAAGATGCCATAGGTGCGAGCGATGTGGGGATGGGTCAGGCGTAGGGTGGCCCGGGCCTCCCGGATGAAACGTTGTACTATCTGAGGGTCGCTCACGAAGTTCGGTACCAGCTCCTTGATGGCTACTACCTCGCTCGTCAAGCGCTCCCGGGCGCGATAGACGTAGCCGAAGCCGCCGCGCCCGATGACCCCTTCGATCTGGTATTTGTTGTTTTCCAGTGGAGTGCCTTTTTGCAACATGCTCACGCCTCCTCGGTCTTGCTGGGGGACCGGCCTTTCTGCTGGCTGAGATTGCTATCTTGATCTAATGTCATCGTATCCGAAAGGTTCGGGACGGTTGTGGGGTTGTCTAAAGACCGAGATCAAGTAGCCGCGGTGAATTTGAGGAGTTTACCCCCGAATGTCATAAATTGCAACTTTTTTCTTCAACCAGCCCCAAGGCACCCTGAAGATGAGCTCGATTGAGGTGATCTCTCGCTAGACGGGGAAGTTAGGAATTTCGAAGCAGGTCGTCTAGCGACAACGCTCTCAATACCGCAGAGCGTGCTTAGGCGTGAACAAGGCAAACGAAGTTGGGGTTGATACACTCGGTAAACGCGCCTGCAGGCAATCTAATGCGTCCAGGCTACCCTAGAATCGCTTCGTGCCCAGTTACTGGTCTCATCCCTTATCGTTACAACGAGATTTTGAGCTAAACCAGACTTCCGAAGCCTGTTTACCGGGAGACAAATTGACCTCCGAGTGTCTCTTTGATTTCGGAAGTCTGGCGGACCGAAGCTTCGTGTAATATTATTGGGAGCAGGCCTTTAGCCTCTCCGGCGCTGCCTGGTCCTTGAACTGACTGGTATAGAGCTCGTAGTAGAAGCCACGCTGCGCCAGGAGCTCCTGGTGATTGCCGCGTTCCACGATCTCTCCGTCGCGCACCACCAGAATGCGGTCGGCATCTCGAATAGTGCTCAGTCTATGGGCGATCACGAAGCTGGTGCGTCCTTCCATCAGGCGTAGCAGCGCCTCCTGGATGTGCATCTCCGTCCGCGTATCCACGCTGCTGGTGGCCTCATCCAGGATCAGGATTGTGGGATCGGCCAGGATGGCCCGTGCGATGACCAGAAGCTGCTGCTGGCCCTGGCTTAAGTTCTGCCCGCGCTCGGTCAGCTCAGTCTGATACCCTTCGGGTAGCCGGCGGATGAAATGATCCGCGTTCGCCATCTTCGCCGCCTCGATCCCCTCCTCGTCCGCGGCGTCGAGCCGGCCATAGCGGATATTCTCCATCACCGACATCGAAAAGAGGAACGTATCCTGGAGTACGATGCCCAGCTGTCGGTGCAGACTGGCCTTCTGAACGGGGACGTTTCACGTCTGGTTCGCGATCCAGCACTTCCCAGATGCGACTGGCCGAGGCGCTGGCTGCCGAGATGGGCATCACCATCATACCCAGCATCATCACGGGGAAGAGCGCGTACGACATATAATTCACCGCCGCTACCAGCTGCCCAACGGTGAAAGTGCCCTGGATGGTGGAAATACCCCCAAACCAGACGACGCTCACCACGCCTAGGTTGACCAGAAAGAACATCGTCGGGATCACGAGGGACAAAAAGCGCATCGCCTGTAAATTCTGTTCGAGCAGATCACGGTTAGCGCGTTCAAAACGCTTGATCTCGTAATCGCCGCGCACGAAGGCCTTGAACCACTCGCACGCCGGCCGAGTTCTCCTGGAGCACCTGATTAAGCCGATCCAGCTTCTCCTGCACGGCGAGGAAGAGCGGTCGCGCCCGGACGAGAAAGATCCAGACGAAGATGCCGAGGATGGGCAGCAGCCCTATCATAATGAGGGCCAGCTGGGTACTGGTGGTCGCGAGCAATGTCATACTGCCCAGCGCCCACCGGGGCGCACGCGCCATAATGCGCATACTCATCTGTACCACCATCTCCACGCGGTTCACGTCGCTCGTAGAGCGCACTACCAGCTGCCCGGTCTGGAAATCATTCAGGTTGCCGAAAGAGAAAGATTGTACCTTCCGCGCGATGGCGCTCCGCAGATCTGCCCCGATGCTAAGCCCGGTCCGGACGGAAAGTATCATGTTCGCGATGGCCAGGAGAGCGCTCAGCAGCGCTGCTCCAAGCATCAGGATGGCCGTGGACACAATGTTGTTCAGGTCGCGCTGAGCGATGCCCTGGTCGATGATGCGTTGGGTGAGACGAGGGATGAGTAGATCGGCTGCCACGACGCTGACCAGGAGCACCATTGCCAGCAAGATCGAACGCCAGTAAGGCCGCACGAAGCGGCCCATACGAATAAGTGGTTTCGTACAAAAAACTCCTCTGGTATCTGTTGACTGTTATCGCGCCCGATGAGCATCTTCCGTGACCTCATTCCTGCTCCAGGTTCTCGCAGATGCGTTGGAGTAACCGCTCCAGAGTCTTTCGCTCCGCCTCGTCGAAGCCCCGGAGAGTCACGTGTTCCATCTCCGTCCACACCTCTTCGACGCTCTCCTGAATCTCGCGCCCAGCCTTGGTCAGGTAGACGCGCGATATGCGCTGATCCTCAGGATCGGCTCGCCGTTCCAGGAAGCCTGTGCGCTCCATACGCTCAAGGGCCTTGGTGATGGTGGCTGGACTGACGTGGAGCCGATTGGCGAGCTCGGAGTGGGTTAGCCCTTCACCTTCCCACAGCGTACAGAGCAGGAACTGTTGGCCGGGGTATAGCCCGATGTCCTCAAGCATCTGCCGGGCGCGGCTATAGTGCGCCTTACAAATGCGCGCCAGTAAGAATCCAAGCGTGTCTGGAATCTTTTTGTGTTCCATTGTTGGGCTCCTTTTACTTTGCCGGCTAACTATTAGTCGACTAATTATATCGGGAGACGCGAGGATGTCCAGGGTGTGAGTCTTTGTCTTTCGTGGGGCTGGTTCGTGTAGTGATTAGATTGCAGCGGGAAGACGAGGCAGGATCACCGGGAGAGGAGTCCAGACGAGTAAACCTGGCGCCGACAAGAAGGGTCTCCTGTCCGACGCCAGGTTATGATCGAAGTGCCGCCCGGGGGCTACCGCGTCAGCGACAGCTCGATGGTGACGGTCTCGTTTACCTCGTCGGGTAACTGGAACGGTTCGCTGCGGGCGATCAAGTCGCCCCCCTCGCGGGGGTAGACCGCCCAGCGGAACGGCCCTCGCCCCAGGTCTGCTTGGTAGACCCACCAGGACTTCTCGCCGACGTATCGCTCGCCATCGGCGGCGATGGCGTCCAGCGTGCCTCGCCAGCCGGTGACGGCGTGCCATTGCCCCTCGTTGTCCCGCCACTCGACCCGCGTCCAGACGTCCTGCCAGGGCCACTTGTACCAGGGCCATTGATCGGGGAAGCGCGCCTTCAGCGTGATGGTCCCGCCCCGAGGGAGCGCGAGTGAATTCCCCTTACCATCGGCATCCGGCGAGGGCCCCGATGGGGTAGGGGGGCGGGTGGAGGTCGGCACGGCGGCGATAGCCTCATCGGCGACGCCCGCCAGGTTCGCGCTGGCGCTCCACATCAAGAGCAAGACCATCCCCAGGGTCGTGAGCCAGATGCCCATACGCTTCGCCTGCATTATTCATCCTCCTTTGGTCGTAAGGGCCGCGATGGCACTGGTTCGAGCGGCGAGGTGCCTGACATACTCCCCGCCTCCGACGCCGTGAACGTGACCGGACCGTGCCGGTTGTTCGTTTCGTCGCGCTCGTCGACCGCGCCGTGGGGCTGCGGATGACCCCACGAATCGGCGTAGGCCCAGATGGTATGCTCGCCCGCCGCGTAGGCGTCCGGCCAGCGGCTGTACGTGGCCTCATAGAACGCGTCATCGATGGTGAGCGTGAGGCTCTCCCCAGCCTCCAGATCGTCCACGAACCAGGCCGCGCCGTAGCGGCTCAGGTCCGGCCAGGCCTGGTTGCCCTCCGGCACGGCGCCGGGGTCCAGGTAGAGATCGACCCAGAAGTCCGCAGCGTCACGGTCGCCCGCGTTGCTGACTTCCACCGTCAGCGCAGCCGGGTCGGAGAGCTCAACGGTGATGGCATCGACCGTCAGATCGGCCCGGCCGTCATAGCTGCGCATCAAGACGGGCAAGTAGACGCGCTTCCAGCGGGAGAATATGCTCAGCCAGAAGTCGTCGCCCACCTGGCCCTGGACCACCCGGCCGCTGTAGTCGTCCCAGAACTCGCCCTTGGTGTGTTGGATAGCCAGCATCCGATCGCCGGCCGATGTGGCCTGCGCGGTGAGGCTCAGCGGGGTTTCTCCGCCGCCTTCGCCCTCCCACTCGCCCTCCTGGGGCTCGACCCGGAAGATGATCTCGAACTGTCGCCAGGCGCCGGGCGCCAGGTCGCCCAGGTTCCAGGTGACCCGATCCTCGCCCAGAGCGGCCCAGGGCGGCGTCGACTCGGTGACGGTCACGCCGTCCGGCAGCGTCAGCGTGACGGTGACGCCCCGGGCCACGGCGTCGCCGGCGTTGTAGGCCGTGACGTCCATCACGATCTCGGATGGGCCGTGATCGGGGATGAAGCACGAACCGCCGACCGAGGCCACCTCGCGCGAGGCCTCCAGCGACGATGCCCCCCAGCCACCGTTGCAGTAGTAATCGACCCAGATGGCGGCGCCGTGGGCCTCCACGGTCAGCCCCTCGCCTTGCTCCTGCCAGCGCAGGCCGAAGGTGTCCGTGTAATGAATGGTGGGGCCGTCGTTGACCACGTTGGGCCCGTGCTGCGCCCGGATCAGCGTGGCCTTGCTCACCAGATACCAGGGTTGGTGTGCTGAGGGTAGCTCCCGCATCGCGGCCGGCAGCTCGAAGGTGGCCACGCCGTCGGCGCTGGTGAAGGGCACGGTGGGCGTCAGCGAAGCGAAGAGCGCCCCGGCTGTGTCCGAAAGCGGATGTCCGGCGTCGGCGTCCATCGCCTGTCGCAGCGCGTCGACGGTGGCCGTGTCGGTCACCAGGGCCGCCGCGTCCAGCCGCACGTTCGCGGGCACAGCGTCGGTCAGCACCAGATCGTGCGCCGGGCCGGAGACGAAGGTCGGCGTGGCATCGCCAGGGCGCTGGCGGTGCCGGGAGGTGGCTCCCGCCACCACACGGAGGGCGATCCGCGCCGGCGGGGCCTCGTACCCCGCGGGCAGATTGTCCGCCGCGACCGCGACAGGCACCTCCAGCACTTGACCCCATAACTCAGCGGGCACGTCCTCGACGGCCAGGTCGAAGTACCAGACGCTGCGCCAGGCGTCGGGCACGGTCTCGCGGTTGAGGAAGGAGAGCTCCGGCCAGATCGGCTCCGGCGCCGTCTCCGGATCGGTGTAAAGCGGCGTGGCGGTCAGCCCGGCCGGCGGCGCCAGGTCGACGCTGAGGTTGGTCAGCGTGAGGCCGGTGTTGTTATCCAGCGCCACGCGCACGCGGGTATGATCATCAGGATCATCCGGCCCCAGCGTGGAGTGGAAGAGCGTCTTCTCCTCGCGCCCGCCCACGTAGGTGGACCAGACCAGATCGCCGTAGCCCCAGCTCTTGAGGTAGGGATCGTAGAAGCGATTGAAGGCCCGCGGGTCGTGCTCGTCCCAGACCTGGGTGAGGAAGATGACGGTGTCGCTGTAGATGCTGACCGCGGTCGGGCCGCCGCGCTTCGCGACCGCGCCGTCGCTGGACCAACCCTCGGCGGCGTGGACGTGGGCGTCGTAGACCTCGTAGCGGTTCGGCCCGGCGATGGGCTGGCGATAGACCAGCCGCCCGCCGTCGTGGAGCTTGAACAGCCCCTCGCGGTTGAAGGG
>CAYYTU010000036.1:0-13908 GCA_964474655.1 uncultured Anaerolineales bacterium | reverse complement strand
GAAGGGGTAGTTCTCGATGGTGGCCGAGACGACGAAGGAGGCCCAGGAGCCCGGCGGGATCTCCTGCTGGAAGAAGAGGTGGTCGTAGGCCGTCTGCTCGGAGACGGTGATCAGCTCGGTGGCGCCGGGACCGGCCTCGCGCCAGGAATCGTACCAGGTCGCGCTCTGCGGGCCGATCTTGATCCCCAGCCCTTTGAAGATGGGCAGCTCGATCAGGTTCTCGCCGGCGGGGATGGTGAAGTCGTCGTCGCCAGCGTTGGCGCTGTAGGTCTTGCCCAGCAGCCGCAATTGAGCCTCGTCCAGCCGGGTGGGGATCTCCTTCACCGGCTTGTCGGCCTCGCCGTCGCCATCGGTATCGATCCAGAGGCCGAAGGTGACGGCCAACCCGGCGTGCTGCTCGCTCTCCTCGCCGCCGCAGGTGGCGCAGGAATCCCAGTCCCAGACATCGTAGAAGGTGGCGCGGAAGGGCATGGTGTGCGTGCGTGACCAGACGTCCTGCCAGGAGAGCCTCGGCGTGGTGGGCGACGGGGCGTGATAGGGCGTGGCAGTCTCCCACGGATGGCGTTTATCCGCATGCTGGCGGAAGGGAACCGTCTCCGTCCCGGCCGCCACGTAGACCGAGCCGGCGTCGTGCGGCAGCACCACCGTATCCTCGCGCGGGGTGCCGTGAAAGACCACCTCGCGCCCCAACAGCTCAAGCGAGTGGACGCCGTAGCGCACGGCCGGCTCCTCGTACCAGTAGCCGGGGATGTCGCCCAGGTCGAAGGTGAGCGGGTAACAGGGCAGCAGCAGCTCATCATCCGCAGTGACCGTGATGGCGTCGGTGTAGGTGGGCGGGATGGTGACGAAGGAACCGAGGTCCTGCGTCTGCACCGTGGTCGACGGCGGATCGGTGTGGATCCCGTGGGCGCTGGTGAAGACGCACCACTGCTTTTCCGGCAATGCTCGCCAGTCGTCCAGCGTGATCGTCTCCGTCGGCGCCGCGGCGCCCTCCCAAGCCGGGTAGTCGCCGGCCCAGAGGTAAGGCTCGTTGCGCATCCAGACCGTCTCGCCATCGTTGGCGCTCAGGATGGCGTGCTGGTCGGCGTAATCGACGATGGGCGCGAGCAGGTAGACCCAATCGGTCATCACCACCGACGAGGCCAGCGTCTCCTCCTTGTTCTCCAGCGGCAGCGCCATGTCCAGGTAGACGCCCTCGGCCGGGATGCGGTAATGGCGGTCGGCCTCCAGGTCGCGGTCGCCGACCAGCCGAGCCGCCATCCGCGCGGTGAGTTCGAAGGGTCGGTGCGCCACGTGCGCTGGCTCGCCGGAGAGATCCGTGTAGGCCAGCGTCCCCCGGCTGAAGGTGCCGACGCCCGCGGCCAGCACGCTGGGCGAGGTGACGGCTCGGTAGGAGAGCGTCAGCGCTTGGTGGGCAGCCAGCTGGTCGAAGGTCCAGACGATCCGCGCGCCGCCGGCCTCGGTCGGGGCGGTGAGGGCCGGCGTCGGCTCGATGGCCCCGGTCAGCACGTAGCCGGGCGCGACGGTCTCGGTCACCCGCACGCCGCTCAGCGGCGCGTCCCACAGGTTCTCGACGTGGAGCGTGGCGCTGACGGGCACCCGCTCGTAGGCCGGGAACTCGTGGGGCGGATAGTCTGGGTTGAAGGTCTGGATGGCGTCGCCGTGGAAGTCGGCGCGTCCGGCCAGCGCCGAGAGCAGCGCGTCCATAAAGAGCGGCACCTGGCTGCGGCGGGTGGGGTCGGTGGGATGGCCGACCACGCCGATCACCTGGCCGGATTCGTGCGGGCGATGCCGGGGGGTGGCCCCCGCCATCACACGGTGGCGCACGACGGCCGGGGCGCTCGCGCGGTCCTCGACGTTGACTAGCTGCGCTACCACCTCGGTCCCCTCGCCGGGGTGCAGGATGGGATCGTCCAGGATGTAGAGCGTGTCGGTGAGCCAGCTGTAGGCCAGCGGATCATCGGGTATGGCAATCTCCATCCGGCCGCGGTTGGCGATGGCGTCGGGCGTTTCCAGCCGGACGCGTTCGATGGGATCGACGGTGCCTTGGGGCAGGGCGCCGGCCGCCTGGGCCACGAAGAGGCCGCTGCCCTGGGCGTAGAGCGTGCCGCCGCGGGCCACGAAGGCCTCGATGGCGGTCAGGGCGCCGCTTTCGTCCAGCCGGGCCAGCACGTCATCGCGGGCGTCGCTGCGGAAGGCGGGCACGATCAGCAGGTCGTAGCCGCTCAGGCCCTGGGCGACGCCGGTCTCGGTCAGCACGTCGTAGGGCGCCGCGCCCAGCAGGTAGCCGTCGAGCGTCTGGCGGATCTCGGCGATCTCCCACATAGCGACGACCTCGCCGCTTTCGACGCCGACGCGGGCCGAGGAGCGGAGCAGGGCGATGTCCAGCGGCTGGAGGGCGTAGGCGCGGCTCAGCGGCAGCGTGCCGGTCAGGTCGACGTGGTCGGCGGTGGTGTCCAGCCCCTCCGGGATGATGAAGTCGCCGGGTGCGAAGAGGCCCAGCGTGCCATCGCCGAAGGCGTCGGCGGCCCAGTGGACGCGCCCGCCGCCGTAGAGGTGCGCCAGGACGTCGTGGTAGGCGGTGCGCACGTCGGCCTGGGCCGGGCCCAGCGGGACCACGGTGTCGCCCGCGGAGACGGTCGCCTGCGACGTGGCCGCCGCCGAGCGCGACAATCCCCAACCGAAGAGGCCCAGCGCAACCAGCGCCAGGATGATGCCAGCCGAAAGCGTGTGCCATCGTTTCATCGTCTGCTCCTTATGGTGATGTGCTGATAGGAATGCCTTTACGGTTCTTGCTGCTCACAGCGCTTGAACCGCTCGTCGATGGTGGTCACCAACGGTTTGAAATCCTCCACCTGCATCGTCTGATCGTCAATCAAGGTGCTGAAGTCCGAAAGATAAGGGCCATATTGCATCAGAGCCCCGCAGCGCCGTCCCAGATACTCATCTTCAGAATCGCCACAGAGGATGCGATAGCGGTCGGCATCCACGGCTGGCGAATTCTCCAGCGTCTCCCAGGCCCAGCTGCTGGGGAAGAACACTTCCCGGTCAAACCAGAAGTGAAAGCGGGCCTGCAACGGACTTGCGTATTCGTAGATCGTCTGCTGGGCGGTCAGGTCATCCCGTTCCAGGAAAATGTGATAAGCGCGACGCGCACCGAGCCTGTCTTGTGCGGGTAGATATACTGCGCCAAACTCGCTCTGCCAGGCGCCGGGAAGGGCCTTCTGGCCTAGCAACACGTCTTCGAGAGAGCAGGATGATCCCGCCGAGCACGACACTCCCCAGCCCAAGAGGCCCAGCGCGATAGCCGCTCGGATAGTGTCGATCAAGAGTTGGAATAGTCCACGCAAGAGTCTTTTCTCAGCAAAGCTAGGGGGATTTTCGGAACGGTAGAAGTTCATAAACCGTCGTCGAGCGCAATATCCATCGAAATTGCCGCGCAATCTGTGGTTCCGTTGTGCCTACCAATAACAGAATACGCCCTTGTGTATAAGCGCTCCCAAAATGCCCACTCATCCGCCGATTGAGCGCGTTGACTTCCTGTGCACTTCTTTTCGCTTCACTCCGTGATGAATAAAGCACAATCAGAACATCAAAGTATTTACCCTGTGCATGGGTGGAAAAGCGTAAACCTTCTTGTGCTGGCAATAACGGACCAGGATAGGTGGTTATATCTTGCAGACCCGTAACCTCAACCCCCGCCTCCCTGATCGCATCGAGGACTATTTTAGGTGTCAATTTAGCAACACGATACTTGTACACAGTCCAGAACACAAACACCATGATCCCAATCAACAAGAAAGCAATTAACATGGCCCTTCGGCGATTATCTAAATGAATACTTCGGAATATATCTTGATTATTATGAAACAACGCACTGAATATCACTCCAACCTCCGACCTCTAATTAGTCGATGGATCAAAACGACGGTATGCGTTGGGCGACCTTATCGTCAAGAATCCACCCAGACTATAAGGGAACATCTCAACATAGGTATCTTCTCCATACTCAATGTCCTCTCCATGATACTTCACCCATCTTGTTTTCTCACCCGAAACATCCTCCCCAGGAGCCACATCTACCCATTCTCGTTCATCGACAACAGGCCAGGGCCAATACCAAACATCTTTCCTGGTAACGACTTCTTTCTGTCGTTTCCAAAACTTAAAACTCTTCTTGGATGCGTATACTGTTACCTGCCAAGTGTTAGCAATTTGCTGGGCAAAACTTCTACCCACGTGGCATGCTTGAATATGCACTTCTGCATCTGAGGCAAACTTTGTACTTAACGAAGAGCTAAGATCATTCGTCGTAAATTGACTGCTAGAATCCCACCTGTTCTCCCCTGCATTCAGCTGTAAACCACTTGCCCATCCGTGAGCCATAATATACAGCCTTTCAATCTGACTGCTACTGCGATCACGAATAGCTCTCAACAGATCATTAACTGTGCTCACCATCTGTAACAAGATTTCACTATTACTGTAGCCTTCGTTTAACGCTTTCTGCTTTTGCGTGTATCCTGCGGCTTCAAACGATGCTGTGTTGGAATAGTCTCCATATAATATGATGTACTTAACCTCGGATCCACCAACACTGCAGCGCTCACTACTATAACCGTATGGATCGAAACGTGAAGTTGGATTAACTAGTACAAAGAGATGTCGGTTTAAGGTCAGTGGGGAATCATAGTCACCGACTAGCACATCAGCAGACAACCAGGTACCAGACTGCGCATCGTAGTATCTGGCATAAAAATGATACAATCCCGTCTCGACGTCATAATCCTGCCCGGTGTACGCGAAGAGCTGCAGTTCCGTGGTGCCCGCCAGCAGCTGCCCATACTCATCGTAAAGGAAAGGCGAGGCGAGGTCGCCGCTCTCGTCGGTGAGGGCCACGACGCTGTCCAGCCCGTCGGTCTGGTACCAGTGGCGGTCGCCGGCGAAGCCGGTCGCCGGGTTGGGCAGGCGTTCCATCTCCAGCGGGCGGCGCATCCCGGTGACGGGCGACGGCGCCAGGTAGTAGGTGGTCTCGGTGACGGTGCCGTTCTGCTCTAATTGGGCGCCAATAATGTCCAGGCCGTCGTAGAGGTAGGTGATGACCTGCGTGGACGTGATCGCGTCGGGGTATGCCACCGCTTTGCGCGCGCGGCGTCCGTAGCCGTCGTAGGTGTAGGTGGCGACCATCGTCACCGTCAGCGCCGTCGTGTCGCTCACGGACTTGGTGACGCCCGTCAGCCGATCCTCGCGGTCGTAGACGTAGTCGGTGATCAAGGTGGTGCCGTCGGTCAGCACCTCGGTCTCGCGCACCCGGTCGCCGTTGGCGTTGTAGTCCAGCGCCGTCGTCGCGTCGGGGCCATCAACTTCAGTGAGCTGGTTGGCGGCGTTGTAGGTGTAGGTGGTCTGCTCCGGCTCCGGCGCGACGGGCAGCTCCGGCACGCCGGGATCGGGCGCCAGCACGGTGCCGCTCTTGCGCAGGCGGTTGCCCACGGCGTCGAAGGCGTAGGTCGTCTCGCTGGGCGGCGCGTCCGTCGCGGCGCCGACCAGGCGGTCGAGGGCGTCGTAGGCGTAGGTGTGCGCCAGTTCCACCGGATCGCCGCTGCCGTCGAAGGGCGCGCGGGTCTCGACCACCTCCACGCGGTTGCCCACCTTGTCCATCGCGTAGGCGTAGGCGCTCTGGGGTTGGGCGGCGCCCTGCCGGCGGTTATCGATCCCCGTCAGGCGTCCGGCGTCGTCGTAGGTGAAGGTGGCGACGGTGTTGTTGGGATGCGCCAGCCGCGTGACCTGGCCCAGCGCGTTGCGCTGATAGATACTGCTCTCGCCGTGCGGATCGGTGAACGCGGTCAGCCGGTCGTTGGCGTCGTAGGCGTACTGCACCTGTTGTCCGTTGGGGTAGGTCAGGCCGGTCACGTTGCCGACGGCGTCATAGGTGCGGGTGATCACACGACCCAGCCAGTCGGTGGTGCGGGTGCGACGACCCAGCGCGTCGTAGACGTGCGTGGTGCAGCCCCCTTCGACTCCGCTCAGGGCAGGGAGCCCGTCGCACATCCCGGTCTTGTTGCCCGCCAGGTCGTAGGTGAAGGTGACCGGGTGCGTCACCCCACCCCTGTCCCCTCCCCTGCCAGGAGAGGGGGATTGCGTGGTGCCATAGCGGATGGCGGTCAGGCGGTCGTTGCTGTCATAGTCGTAGGTGGTGGCGCGCCACATCGCATCGACCCGGCGCGTCATCCGTCCCGCGGCGTCGTAGCTGTACCACCAGGAATTCTCCAGCGGGTTGGTCTCCCGCTTGAGCTGGTTGAGGAAGTTGTAAGTGAAGGTGGTGACGTATCCGTTCGCGTCGGTGATGACCGTCAGGTTGCCGACCTCGTCGTAGCCGTAGCGGGTGGTGCCGCTCAGCGCGTCGGTGACGGCGATCAGGTTGCCCTTGGAATCGTAAGCATAGCGCGTGGCGTGGCCGTTGGCGTCGGTGACGGTGGTCACGCGGCCCAGCGCGTCACGCTCGTAGGTCGTGGCGTGGCCCAGCGGATCGGTCTCCCGCAGCAAGCGGCCCTGCACGTCGTAGGCGTAGCTTGTGGTCTGACCCGCCGCGTTGGTGCGCGCCACCAGGTTGTAATCGTCGTCGTAGGTCATCGTGGTGGTGTAACCCATCGCGTCCTCGATCTGGACCGGGTTGCCCACCAGGTCGTAGGTGGTGGTGACGGTGTGATCCTTGGCGTCGGTGACGGCGACGGGATTGCCCTCGGCGTCGTAGGTGTACGTGGTCTCGCCGCCCAGCGGATCGGTGATGGTGACCACGTTGTCGTTCTCGTCGTAGGTGTAAGTGGCAGTGTGGCCCAGGGCGTCGGTGATGACGGTGGTGTTCCCCACGTCGTCGTAGGCGAACTGCGTGGTGGGCCGCCGCCCGTCGGCGAGCGCGGGGCGCTCGATGGCGGTGACGCGGCCCATCGCGTCGTAGGCGTAGTCAGTGCGGTGGCCCAGCGGATCGACCACGGCGGTGCGATTGCCGACGTCGTCGTGCTCATAGCGCGTGACGTTGCCCAGCGGATCCTTGACCGCGATCAGCCGCCCCAGCGCGTCGTAGGTGTAGTCGGTCACCTCGCCGCGCGGCCCGATGGTGCGCACCAGCTGATCCTCGGCGTTGTAGCAGTACTCGGTGCGAGCGCCGTTGGCGTCAATGCGGTACTTGAGCCGGTCGGCGGCGTCGTAGATCATCCGCGTGCGGTTGCCCTCGGCGTCGATGACGGCGGTCTGGTTGCCGTTGGCGTCGTATGCGTAGCGCGTGGTCGCGCCGGTCGGGTCGGTGACGGCGATCAGGCGCCCGGCGTCGTCGTAGGTGTAGCGCGTGACATCGCCGGCGGTGTCGGTCATCGCCGTGCGGCGGTAGAGCGCGTCGTATGCATAGCGCGTCCAGCGGCCCTCGGCGTCCTGCTCGGCGACCAGCTTCAGGTTCGCGTCGTAGCGGTAGTGACGCTCGCCCCCACGGCGGTCGACGGAGCGGACCAGCAGGTCGTTGGCGTCGTACTCGAAGCGCGATTCCGCGCCCTTGGGGTCGACGATGCGGGTGATGTTGTCGCGGTCGTCGTACTCAAACTCGACGGTGTGCCCGTTGGCGTCGGTGTAGGCGATCTCGCGCCCGGCGGCGTCGTAGTCCGACGAGGTGGTGGTGCCGTCGGGATAGCGCGTCTCAGTCAGGTTCCCGACATCGTCATAGACGTATGTGGTAGTGCGGCCCTCGGCGTCGGTGATGGTCAGCGGCTGGCCCCAGGCGTTGTAGGTGGCGGTGGTCTCGGTGCCGTCGGGGCGCAGCGTGCGGATCAAGTTGCCGTCGGCGTCGTACTCATACCGCCAGGTCTGCCCCAGGGCGTTGGTCTTAGAGATGACCTGGTTATGCTCGTCGTAGGCCCAGCGCGTCACGTCGGTCGCATAATCCGCGTTTGGTGGGATGGGATCATAGCGGGCGATCAGGTTGCCGTGCGCGTCGTAGGCGTAGCGCGTGGTGTGCCCGTGCGATTCTCCGAATCGCACGGCGTCCGTGCGGGCGATCAGGTTGTAGTCCTCGTCGTAGGTGTTGATCACCTGGTTGCCCTCGGCGTCCTGCTCCCCGGTGACGCGGTTCAGGTCGTCCCAGTGGTAGACTTCCTCGTGGCCCAGGTTGTCGGTGAAGGTGGTGGTGCGCTCGCCCGGATCGTACGCGAGATAACTGTGCGTCCCGTCGGCGTCGATCTGCTCGATCACCCGGTCGCGGTCGTCGTAGACGCTCTGCAGGAAGAGGATGTCCTCGGCGTCCCACTCCTTGATCATCCGATGGCGGCTGTCGTAGGCGAAGCGGCGCAGCTGCCCGGCGGGGCCGTCGATGCGCGTCAGGTTGCCCGCGTCGTCGTAGGTGAAGCTGTAGGAGCGCCCGTCCCAGACGTCCAGGCGGGTGATGTGGCTCGTCTCAGCATCGGTCTGCACGTCGATGGTGCGGCCCGCGTCGTCGGTGATGGTCGTCAGCGGCGGGCGGGGCACATCCTCGCCGTCCTTCCAGTTGTCCTGCCCGCTCAGGTCGTAATCGAAGTGGAGCGCGTTGCCCTGGCGGTCGCGCCGCTCGGTGAGGATGCCGAAGCCGCCCACGGTCTCGCTGAAGGCCAGCGTCGTCTCCAGGGGCGTGACCCAGTCCCAGCCCTGGTCCGTCTTCTCCAGCCGGGCGTGGACGCCGGCCGGCGCGTCGTAGCCGCTGCCGTTCCAGGTGTAGTGGTAGGTGCGCCCGTCGGCGAGCGCGACGGTGACGGAATCATCGCTGTAGCGCTGGGCGCGGGCGTTGTAGGGGAAGGACCAGCCGTAGCCCAGCAGGTCGTCGCGCACGTCCTGCGCGTTATAGGTCAGCGTGAGGTCGAAGTCCATCCCACCGCGGCCGGGCACGCGGAGCAGGCGCACCTGCACGACGTGGTTGCCGGTGGAGAAGCTGACGGGGTCGGCGCCGTAGCGCTGGTAGCTCTGGTAACCGAGATCACGCATCCGTTGTAGCACTTCTGCAGAGGGGGGAGCGGGGATTGGTGGGGGCTGATTATCGTCTCCACAAACCAATCCTTCTTCGGCTAAACGAGTCGCCAGGGCTTCGTAGGTGGCGTCAACAATGCGTCCAAAGTGAGGGCGGATCACGCCTTTGTAATCGTAATTGTGGTCGAGATATAGCGTTTCGATGTGAGCATACATCGGAGCGACGTCACTGAACTCGGCGTACGGCAATAGGGGATGTCCTGGATCACCCCACCCGTAAGGTCGCCCCGTATGCTTGTCAATCACACCGAAAAATGCATTAACAAGTTCGGTATCCGTCGGGTTTCCAGCTCGAGGCCAACCAAGCAGGCCGCCGTCGCCCTCTACGCCCCAAGGGTCGCCGGTCAGGGCGTTGAACGCCAGAGTGGCAAACATATCTGCTTCAACCCCTCGGGCGCGGCTGGCCCTGACGGTTCTGTCCACAAACCGCTCATCGGCCGACGCTCGCGTGATCAGAACATCGAGCTGACAGTCGTTGTCCTCAAAGCGCTGCCGGGTCTCCTCCGCCAAACGGAAAGCCGTCGGCCCCTCCCGCACCTCGCCCACGTCGGGCCAGTAGGCGTGACCGACATCGTCGTCGGGGTCCAGGGCCAGTTTGAGTTCCGAATCCGCCGTGTCGGCCAACGTCAGCATCCCGGACCGGGCGGCGACCGGCGCCATCGGCACGAAATCGCTCAGATGGTCGACGTGGGCCTCCAGCACCTGCTCTTCCATAAAAGGTGCCGAGGGCACCTCCTTCCACGATTCCTCCGTGCTATCGCGAGTGTAAAGATAGAGCTGTCCCTCTTCCAGCCCCTCGATGTCCTCGGGGGTATAATGGTAGAAAATCTTCACCGTCGGCGTCACATAGCTGGTCCAAGGGTTGGTATCGGTGATGATCTCGACGATGGGAGGGAAGCTGTGAACCGGATCGCCGTCGAGCGTCCACGCGGAGACATCGAAGGCTGGGCCGCCGACGCCCAGGTCATCAGGGGGAAGCGCCGGAGGCTCAATGGATTCATAGCGCACCCGCACCGTCTGGGTGACGGCCTCCGGATGGAAATGCACCTCCACTCTGCCGTCAGGCGAGCCGATCTCGCCGCCCACGCCGGGCTCGATGAGCGCTTCGGTCTCGGCCGGTGGGCGATAGTCGCGCAGCACCAGCGGCAAGTAGACGATGCTTTCGGGCTCGTCCGCGTCCTGTCCCTGCCAGCGCACCGGCAAGTAAGGGCTCAGTTGCTGGTGGGCCTCCGGTTCCGCCGCCGCAGCCGGCCGCACCAGCACACCAGCGCTGCCGATGACCATCGAAACGATGACGACTAACGATAAGAGCTGATTGACCCGCCGTGTCCATCCGCTGTTCATTGCGCCTCTCCTTATTCTCGCCGGGCAAGTTCCCAAAACAAAAACGCAACCGACTCTGGCGGCCTTCCTGCCGCTGAGTGGTTGCGCGATGGTCGCCTGTCATATGGCGTCCGGTACCGTGACATAGCCCGCCCATTTTCCAATAATATTGCACTCAGCATAGGAGCTGAATGCACTGTTTGTCAATAGGAGGTTAGTACCAAAGTAATATGCGTTTCATCTTACTCCCTCACCACCGGCAGGTACACCTCGAACGGCGTCGTCTCCGGGGGTTGGGGCGTATCCGGGGGAGGCGTGGGCTCGCACGCCGCCAACCCGACGCTCATCCCCACCGCCAGCACCAGCAGCAACCTCAGCAGTCACTCGTCCCGTTTCCTCCTCCTGCGCCGGCGCGGGACCAGCAAGGCCGCCAATGCGACCATCCCCAGCAGCGCACCCAACGGGTCGCCGGGGCCGGGCGGCACGTAGGGATTCCGTCCGTTTCCTATCGGCGACAGGAAGCGCCCGGTGCGGGGATCGTAATACTGCCCGCCGCCCACGTAGATCAGGCCGGTCGCCGCGTCCAGCAGGCCCCCGAAGTAGCCCCAGGGCAGAGTTTGCCCTGAGCCTGTCGAAGGGCCTCCGCGCTGCATCAGCAGCTCGCCCCAGGGGGTGTAGCTGCGCGCCAGGGTGATGGCGCCGTCGGCGTCGCTCAGTTGCCGCACGGTGCGGTTGCCGTCGGCCAGGTAATAGGTCCACTCGTCGGTCAACTCCGCCAGCGGGCCGCGGCCGCTTGCCCTGAGCAAAGTCGAAGGGTGGACGTAGAAGGTGGTCTGGCCGGCCGCGCTGGCCGCCAGCGGCCGGGCCTCGTCCAGCGGATCGAGCACGTAGCGGGTCGTCAGGCTCAAGCCGGCCGTCCAGGCGGTCAGCGAGACGCGCTGGCCCAGGCCATTGTACACCATCTCCGCCTGGGGGCGATAAGCCGCCCCGTCGTGGGTCTCCACCCGCACCAGGCGGCCGGCCCGGTCGTAGATGTAGCGCCGGGCGCCGTCGTCCGGCGCGAGAATGGCGAGGAGATGGTGATCGTGGATATGCGCAGGTCGGATTTCGATCCCTGGCGAGCGGGGTAGGGGCCCGGACTACCGCGTTGCTCTTCAGAATTTTTGAGCAGCTTATGCCTGGGCCCAGTTTTCGACTATCAGGTCGGGCACGCGAGAGAACTCGCGCGCGTTGTTCGTCACCAGTACAAGGCCCAGGCTCACGGCATGGGCCGCTATCAGCAGGTCCATCGCGCCGATGTGCTGCCCTTCTCTCTCCAGCGCGGCCCTGATCTCCCCGTATGCCTCTGCTGCCCGGTCGTCGAACGGCGCGATCATCAGCGGAAGCAGAAACTGCTCCAGGGCCTGGGCGTTCGTCGCCCGGCGCTTGCTCTTTTCCACGCCGTACCAGAGCTCGCTGACCGTGATGGAGGAGATGCCTATCTCCCCGACGGAGTAGGATCTGAATCGGTCCATCACCCGCGTGGACTGCTGCTTGATCAGGTAGATACAGATGTTGGTATCCAGCAGGTATCTCATTCGCTCATTCGAAGAGGTGCTCTTGCTCTTGCTGGGCGGGCTGGTCGCGGGCTGGCATGAAGTTGTCCGTGAACTGGTCCAGGCTATCGAACAGGACTTGCCACGACTCCTGATGCGGAAGCAGCACTACAGCATCTTGCACCTTTTTGATAAAGACGCATGCCCCCTCGAATCGGAATTCCTTCGGTAGTCTTACGGCCTGACTTCCACCGTTTTTGAATAACTTTGCCGTTTTCATCGTCCCCCCTTCCGAATCTTTTGTATATATACTTTGTATATACTATCACAGCTGGTCCGCCCGGTCAAGGGGTTTGCCGGCCAGCTCCCCGCTCCCGCGGGGTGGGGCAACCGTTAGCTCTCAATCGTACTTGACTCGATCGGTGACGTTGATGAAGGTGTAAGGGTGGAGGGTGTCCTCGAAGATATAGCTTTCGTCCGCCAGCAGGCCGTAATTTGTGTCGAAGTAGTGATCGAAGATGACCCGGAAGGAATTCACAGGGGTGATGGACGGGTATAGAATCGTCTCGGGCTCTGTATCGGGAAGGTAGTAGGCGTTGAGGATCCTCATATGCGTTTTGACCGCTCCGTCGCTCAGCTGGCGCCAATCGGTGCCGGCCCCGCCAAATTCGTGCAGGTAAGGGATGAAGGGGCCCTCGTCTGCTTGCAGAATGATGATGGGGGGGCGCTCGGATCGGGAGAGGATCTGATCGACGAGTGTTTTGACTTTTTGATTGGTAAAGAGTAGTTGGTTTAGATAATTCTCCTTGAAGGTTCTGGCCTCTTCTTGCTCTTCGGTGATGGTCTCGCCCTGAGGGCCAAACAGATAGGGAGCGTGCGGGAGCAGCATGTGGGCGAAGACGAAGTTAGGGCCTTCTCTTTCTGGAATTTCGGCGATCGCCTCGAATTTCCGCAGGATTGCCCGGCGCTCCATCTCACGCTCGTCGAGGAGAGTCAGCTTAGCGCCCAGAGGCTCCAGCACGGTGTTCCGGTAGAGCATCATCATAAACTCGGCTGGATAGACGGTGAAGTTGACGTCTGCGTACTTGTTGTAGCGCGTTGGCTCCCACGATGATCCAATGTGGATGAAGTTGTATCCCTGGGCCTTGAGGACCCGCCACGCTTCGTAGTTTTCCAGCATCTTGTAGACGGGAGTTCGGGTGGCTGTATCGCGCCCCAGCTCGTCGGTCAGATAAGTCAGATGTTTCATATTCAAAGACGAGGCCAGCGATTGGAACGTCTTGGGGTAGTTGGTCAGGCTCTCTTCTGCCACGTAGAACCCCTTCCCTTTCAGGTAGTCGATGAACGCGCTGTTATCGACGTGAAACTCCTCTTCTAGCGTGCTGGCGCTGGCGTATCTATCCAGGATGATGTAATAGATGTCGGGCGGAGGCTCGTTGCGTTCCTTTTCCAGGTTCGCTGGGGCTTGCTCCGCCGCTGCCCAGGATTGGGTTCGCTTGAGGCCGTGGACTCGAAGCTCGTAGAGCCCGACTTCCATCAGGGAGGGCGCGATCAGGGCGATGGCTACGACGTTCAGGATAGTGGTCCATCTCCTCGTATCCTGGATCTTAACGGCGATGGTTGCCCCGCTGACGAATAGCAATGCCCATGCCATCAGCAGCGGCCCGTGGTCCAGGTTGCCTCCCGGTTGGCCCTCTACCACGCTCTCTACCAGCTCGAAAACGTGACCATAGGAGAAGAAGAGGATGAGCATAAAGGAGACGATGATTCCGGCTTTTCTGCTCTCTTTGAGAAGTATTGTCAGGAGGACGAGGAAGAAGGTCGTAAAGCCTACCACGATCGCCAGGGGTAACAGGGTCTGAGAGAGCAAGACCATTTCTATGTTTTGTGCAAGCAAGAAGATGGTGGGGAAGAGCGCTAACAAAAACGGGTGGATGAGCGGCGGCTTCTTCATTAGTTAGGTTCCCTTTCCATCAGGTAGAGGGTTCTTTCCGTCCCTTTGATCGCTACC
>CAYYTU010000035.1:0-31793 GCA_964474655.1 uncultured Anaerolineales bacterium | reverse complement strand
TGGGCTTCAGGCCGCTCTACCGCGACGTCTGCTCCAACGAGCCTTTCACGGGCACGCCCCGCTCACTGGCCTACACCCACGCCCAGGGCGAGGCGCCCGATCTGAACGTCGCCAAAAGCGGGCCCAGAAGCGTCGCCAGCGGCGAGGTCTTCACCTACCAGGTGACCGTCGACGGCAGCAACGCCCAGAACATCAGCGGCACGGTCTACGTCACGGACACCCTGCCCGATCAGTTCGAGCCGCAGGGTAGCCCTTCTCCCTCGCTCGGTTCGGTCTCGACCAGCACCGACGAGCTCATCTGGACCTTCCCCTCCACACACACGGCCGGCACCACGTTCAGCGAGACGCTGCTCTACCAGGTCAGGGCCATCACCGCGACCGGGGGCATCTGTGGCGCCGGCGAGCAGGTCTCCAACACTGTCGAGCTCTTCGCCCAGCCCACCTGTCCTGCATGTCCGGATCTAACCGATGATGATGACATCGAGACCGTCATCGAGAACCAGGAGGGCGTCACGCCCTACAACAGCGCCGTTGGCTCCTACGAGGTCTGCGGCGCGCAGGGCTTCACCATCACCAATCGCTATGAGATCACCGGCTCGACCGTGGTCACCTGGGCCAGCGCGGTCTTCACCGAGGCGCTGGGCACCGACATCGGCGCGGGCGCGCTGCCGGGCGGCACAGAGCCGCTGGAGTACCGCGATGCGCTCTCGGTCGTCATCGACGGCGTGGACTACACCGCCTATGTCACAGAGACCGAGACCGGCGGCCCGCTGGTGCTCGACCTGAGCGGATTGGACGGCCTGGCCCCCACGCAGACCTTCGTGCTCTACATCACCTACACCGTGGGCATCTCCGAGGCCTCGCTGGACGGCGAGGTCGAGCGGACCTTCTACGACTGGACGCAACTCTACCTGCCCAACTCGCAATCCGGCGAGGTCTGCGCCGGGAACGAGGCCTTCAACCAGGCCATCGCGCTGACCATCGGGCGCGGCGATCTGTCCGTGGGGTTGGCGCCGCGGGAACTGGACCGCTGCGAGACCAACCGCGCCGTGATCAACGTGACCGATCACGCGCCGGCCCGCCTGGCGGACCACATCGTGGTCACCTTCACCTCCTCCAGCGCGGAGATCGCCACGGCGCGCAACTTCGCCACTACCGACGACCTGCCGGATATTTCTTCTATTGATGTAGTGACCGATCCGGGCAATGGCATCATCACCTTCACTTTCGATAGCGGCTATGACTCAATCGGCAGCGGCAATATTGAATTCGACATCGACGTCGGCTGCACCGGTAAACCGCCCTGGGAGGCCGGGATCACCTTCCAGAGCCAGTGCGGCTTCACGCACGACCATCAGACCAGCCTCGGTCACACCTACAACAAACCCGATCTGATCCTCTTCGCCACACCCATCCGCTACACGCTGCGCGAGAAGGATGTGTTGTGGAAGTTCTTCCTCACCAACAACGGCAACCTGACCGCCACTGACGTGGTGGTGACCAACACAGTCTCCGGCCTCTCGGCCTACACCTACACTGCCGACGGCCCCGATGTCTCCTCCAACCTGCCCATCACCAACGCTGACGCCGTCTTCACCGTCGGCGAGATCGCGCCGGGTCAGCAGCGCGAGGTGACCGTGACCGCCGAGGCCGTCCAGTGCAATCCCCTCTACGTCGACATCGTCGCCGAGCTGAAGTGCTTCGGCACCACCTGCCGCCAAAGGACGGCCCGCGTCGACTTCAACACCCCCGATCCCTACCTGCTGACCAACAACGGCGAGACGGCCGATCTGCCGATGTGCGACGTGGGCGAGGTGATCTTCACCACCAAGAACGCCTCCTCCGACGTGACGCTCTATCAGCTCAACATCACCGAGACGCTCAAGCAGCTTATGCCAGCCAGCGATAAGCCGATCACAGTGACAGTGTATGACGACCAGAATAACCCGCTGGCCCAGACAACCTCCTTCACGCCCACCGAGATCCCGTCCGGCACCGACGAGGTGTTGCTCACCTGGCGGGCCATCTCCGCCACCGACACGGCGGTCTACACCTGGTTCCAGGCTCTGCCGCCGCTGCACGTAGTGCGCATCCAAGTGCCGGTGCGCACTTCCTGCGTGCCGCCCGATTCGCCGCAATCCTTCGCCCAGGCCGACGCGCTGGGGCCCTGCGAGCAGAAGCTGGGCTACACCGAGGACGCCGTCACACTCCAGACACTCGATCCCGACATGACTTTGCTGAAGCAGGGCATGGTGGCCGGCGGCGACCTGGGCAAGACGGTCTACGCCGCGCCCAGCCAGACCGTCACCTGGCGGCTGGAGGTGAACAACCGCGACAGCGCCCGCTCCTACGTAGCCCGCAACGTGGTGCTTTCCGACACCTGGCCGGCCTTCTTCGATGTGGTCACCTACACCACCGACTACACTCCCACCGTCAATCAGGCCACCCGCACCATCACCTGGGACCTGGGCGACGTGGAGCCGACCGAAGGCCCGCGCGTCCTTATGATCACCGGCACCGTGGTGCTGAGCGATGATGCCTGCTCGGACGTCACCACCAACCAGGCCCGGTTGAGCTACGGATGCGACTTCGACGGCTGTACCAGCGGAGAACTGCCGGTCGATACGGCCGATCTGGACAGCCGGCCCCAGCCGCAGGTCGAGCTTTCGCCCAGCGCGATGCCCATCTGCGCCGGTGACATTCCGATCACCATCAGAAACGACAGCGCGCCGGCCTACTCCAACACACTCACCGTCACCATGCCGTCGGCGGGCTACGTCTACAGCCAGGTCGTCAGCTCCGAGCTGACCATCACCGAGATCATCACCGGCGATAGAACAGCGCCACAGTTCACGTGGGACCGCATCCCGGGGCGTACCACATCTGGCCCCTATGAATTCGACCTGGTGCTGAGGGTCAAGAACAGTGGCGAGAGCGGCGCATGCCCCTTGGCCGACGCCAAGCCCGTGACCGCCACGATGCAATACGACGATCACTCCTCCTGCACCGCCACCGATCCGCAATCCGTCAGCGACAGCGACGCGCTGGAGGTTCGGACACCGACGCTGGAGGTGGCCAAGACGCCGCGCACGCAGACGGTGGACCAGGGCGACTCCATCACCTGGACCATCACGGTGGACAACACCGGCAACGGCATCGCGGAGAACGTGGTGATCACCGACGTGGTCAGCGATAGCTACGTGGACGTGACCGCCACGGTCGGCTCGCCCGGTTACGGCACGGTGTACAGCGTGACCGGCAACCTGATTACCTGGACGCTGGGCTCGCCCATCGCGGCCGACGGCACCTGGAGCGCCACGGTCTCGGCGGTGCTCACCCACACCGGCACCAACCGCAACGTGGTCACCGCCACCGCCTTCTGCGACACCGGCTGCGCGACCACCAGCGCCACCGACACCGCCTACTCGACCCTGCTGGCCGAGTTCGACAAAGGCCCGCGGATCCAGACCGGCACCATCGGCAGCCTGACGGTGTTCACGTTCGCCACCACGCTATCGGACGAAGACGCGCTCTACGAGGATCTGACCATCACCGACGTCCTGCCCGTCGGGCTGGGGTACGTGACCTCGACGCTGGTCTATACCCCGGATGCGGATAATAGTAATACGGGGATTGTGAGTCACACGCCGACCATCACCCCGAGCGGCACCTACACGCACGGCAACGTCGTCTGGGCGCTGGGCGATCTGCCTGGCACGGTGCAGATGGACGGGGTCATCACCGCCGTGATTCAGGACGTGAGCACCAACCAGGACGGCGTGCGGCTAACCAACGCCCTGACTATGACCTACACCGACGACGGACAGGATTACACTTACACCGACACCGCCGACGTGGATGTGCTGGAGCCAGATGTAGCACTCCGCAAGGCAGCCGCCTCCTCCACCGGTAGCCTCAGCGAGCTCGATGGCACGGCCTTTCTGACCTACACGCTGCGCCTGACCAACACTGGTTCCAGCCCGGCGTACGACGTGGTCATCACCGACGCGGTGCCCAGCGGCATCAGCGTGACAGCGCTCTACGGTGGTGAGGCCGGCAGCGGGCCGATCGTGGGCCCCGGCACGCTCACCTGGACCGTCGCCGTGATGAGTGAGACACTGCCCGGCACCAATAACCCTCTGGTGCTGAGCTACACTGCCCGACTCAGCGGAGCCATCGCCAGCGGCAATGAAGCCGCCGAGACAATCTACCTGACCAACCTGGTCAGCGCCACCTACTCCAGCCTGCCTGGCGAGCCCTTCCCCGGAGAGGAGCGGGATTACGGTCCCATCACCGATACAGCCACCATCAGTACCACCGAGGCCAACGTGCAGAAATCGGTAACGCCGCACAGCAGCGCCAACAACCTACGCATCGGCGACCTCGTGACCTACACCATAGTGGATGAGGTGCCGCCGGGCCTGGTCATCCCATGGCCTTATCAGTACGATTACCTCCCGGTCGGCTTCCGCTACGTCACCGGCACCCTCGCCGTGACCACTAATCTGCCCTTCGCGGGGAGCAGCCTGACCGACACGCTGACGCCGCCTTTCGTCAGCCGCAGCGATAACAATGATCGCGGTGTGGACGGTGATAGCGCCGATCAGAATCCCAACGTTGGGCCGCGCTACAACTACACCCAGCAGCAGGCCATTGAGTGGTGGTTCCAGACGCTAAACAACGCCGGGCGGAATACCACCGGGCTGGTGACTATCACCTTCCAGGCCCAGGTAGTCGGAGTAGATCTGCAAGGCAATCCGGTGTGGCCGGATCAATTGACCTCCGAAGGCAAACACAACTACACCTACCTGCTATGGAATACCGAGGATGTCGGCACCTACACATCCACTGTGCCAGTGAACGACGATCACGCCCGGGCGGGAAGCAACGTAGGACAGCCGCATCTCGACATTGAAAAGAGCAGCATTCCGCCTTCTGGCGCTTACGTCGGCGCGAGCGAGCACATCACCTATACGCTGACTCTGACCAACGATGGGCACACTCCAGCCTACGATATTGTCATCAGCGACACGCTGCCCGCAGGCCTAACTTACCTCACCTCTACCATCAGCAGCACTGCCCCACCGACCATCGCCTTCACCTACGAGCCATCGGTGAGCGCCACGGAGGTCATCACCTGGCGAGTGAACGAACTATGGGGCACGGACACCGATGGGATCACCAAGACGGCGATCATCAGCGTCGTGGCCCGCGTCACCGATACCATCGGTGCGAATCTGCTGCTGACCAACACCGCCCGCATCCCGTACTACGACTCGCAGCCAAGCGATGGGCCGCAGACGGGCCTGACGCCCACACAACGCGTCTACACCGACGGCGTGGATAGTGTCGTGCACCGCACCGTCGACGCGGGCATCGCCAAGTCCGTCACACCGCCCTACGCCACGCTGGGTGATTGGATCACCTACACCATCCGCGTGCCAGAGCCGCCCATCACGGCCACGCTCTACAACGTCACCGTCACCGACGAGCTGAGCGACGCGCTGCAACTGCACGACGTCATCACCGATGGGGTAACCGGCGACGTGAGCGTCACGGGCAACGCCTTCACCGTCACCTACGGTAGCATCGTCTCGCTGACGCAGCGGCTGATCACCGTCACCGCCGTGCTCTCCGATCCGCTGGGCGCGAACCGGGGCGACGTGATCACCAACGTGGCCGTGTTAGAGCATCGCGACGGCGGCCCGACGCCGAGCGAGGAGACTCCCTTCACCGTCACCGAGCCGTCGCTCGTCATCGACAAGGCCAGCGACCCGCTGGAAGGTTCCACGGTAGGGGCGGGCAACACCGTCACCTACACCGTGCGGCTGACCAACGCCACCGGCGTCACCGTCAGCGGGGCCCACGATCTGGTCATCACCGACACACTGCCAGTGGGCTTACGCGACACCACGCCGTCCGTCGTCGACTTGACCATTGACGGTACAAGTGTAACCGGCTACACGGACACATACAGTGATCCCAATCTCGTGGTCACGCTGCCGGTCACCGAGGACATCCCGCCAGGAGGCATGTTGCTGCTGACCTACACCACGCGCGTCGACAGCGATGTGCAGGCCGGTATTGACCTCACCAACCGCGCCGGCGCCGTCTGGTCCAGTCTGCCCGGCGACGTGCCCGGCGACCGCGACTACGGCCCCATCACCGACACCACCACACTGACCACCCCCCAGGCCACCGGGCTGACCAAGGGCGTCGTCCCGCCGACGGTCACCATCGGCTCGCAGGTGGTCTTCACCGTCGCCGTGCCCGACCCGGAGGTCGGCGCGGAGCTACGCAATGTCGTCTTCACCGACGTGGTGGACAGCCGGCTGCGCATTGACGCGGTCAGTCCCAATGCCACCGACAGCGGCCAAGTGGTCACTGCCTCTCTCCCCACCATTCCCACATACACCCACGAGACCATCGTCATCACGACCACGGTGCGGGATCAGATCAGCGTCACCGCCGGCACGCAGATCACCAACCAGGCTAGCTTCGACTACGCCACTAGCGACGGTCCCATCGATTCCAACGTGGTCACCGTCACCGTGGCGGAGCCCGACGTCGGCCTGAGCAAGACCGTACAGACGCCGCGCGATCCCGTCGGCGCGGGCGATCTGGTCACCTACACGCTGACGCTCTCCAACACCGGCGACTGGCCGGCCTATGATCTCATCATCACCGACAGCCTGCCGACCGGGCTGATCTTTGATAGCACGCAGGCGATGACGGTCACCGATCCAACGACGGCCTCGGTCGGCGGCGATTATCCGGTCTACACCGCCACGCAGTTGAACGTGGGCGGTTATTGGACCATCACTTTCACCGCCAGGGTGCGGGACGACATCACGGCGAGTGTCACCTTGACCAACGCGGCCTGGGGCGCCTACGACGGCCAGCCGGACGATAACCCCGACGAACGCCCGTATAAGATTCCGACCGACACCGCGCCGATAACGACCGGGCAGCCGGCACTCGATTTGACTAAACAAGCGAAACCTGCGCAGGTCGACGCGGGTGGACGCCTGACCTACACCCTGACCGTGACCAACAGCGGCATCGTCAGCGCCACGGGCGTGTTCATCACCGACGTCATCCCGGTCAACACCACATTCGTCACCGCGACGCAGCCGCACACCGGCCCCGATCCGGACGATAGCGCCGGCAGCGTCATCACCTGGGCGCTGGGCACGCTCAATATCGGCGTCCCCCAGAGCGTGACGCTGGTCGTGGACGTGGACAGCCCGCTGTCCGACGGCACCATCATCACTAACACCGGCTGGGTCACCAGCAGCGAGTCCATCACCGATACCGACACGGTGACCACGCCGGTCGAAAGCGCACACGTCGTATCGCTGACCAAGCGGGCCGATCCCGGCGTGGTGCAGGCCGGCGGCGCGCTGACCTACACGCTGAATTGGTCCGTGGGCGGCAACGAGACCGCGCTGGATGTGACCATCAGCGACACGATGCCGACCAGCACCACCTATCAAACCTGTGAAGGCGGCAACGACTGCGGCGAGTCCGGCGGCGTCATCACCTGGACGCTGGGCGACCCGGTCCCGGGCGCCAGCGGCACGGTCACCTTCACCGTCTTGGTCGAGCAGCCGCTGGTCAGCGGCACGGTGATCTACAACGCGGCGATCATCACCACCAGCCGCGGCTTCAGCGAGACCGACGAGATCACCACACCGGTCGAGAGCAAGCACACGCTCGACGTGGCAAAAACGGTCGAACCGTCGCCCACCGTCGCGCCCAACGATCTGATTACGTACACCCTGGCCTACACCATTGCGGGCAACGAGCCGGCCTATGGCGTAACGCTCTCGGATACGGTCCCGGCGCACACCGACTTCGTCACCGCCACCACGCCGCACAGCCGGACAGGCCGGCTGGTCACCTGGCCCCTGGGCGACTTCCTGACCGCTACGTCGGGCATCACCGAGCAGACGGGTGTGGTGACAATGGTCGTTCGCGCCGACGCGCCGCTCACCGACGGGCTCGCTATCGTCAACACCGTGCTGATCACCGACACCGACACGCCGACCGACACCGACACCGTGACCAGCACCGTCGAGAGCAGCCACGACATCACGCTCACCAAGGCCGTCGATCCGGACATCGCCACGCCGGGCGGGCGGCTGACCTACACCCTGGCCTACACCGTCAGCGGCGACGGCATCGCGCCCGACGTCACCATCAGCGACACCGTTCCCACCAACACCGCCTTCGATTCCTGTAACGGGTGTATCCGCAGCGGCGACCTGCTCACCTGGAACTTGGGCAACATCGAGCCGCCGACCACCGGCAGCGTCACCTTCACCGTCCTGGTGGACAGTCCGCTCATCAGCGGCACGCAGATCGTCAACGCGGCCATCATCACCGACACGCAAAACGTCACCGACACCGACACCGTCACGACGCCTGTCGGCAGCAGCCACGCCCTCAGCGTGAGCAAATCGGCTGAGCCAGAGCCAGCGATCGCGGGCGAACCTCTGACCTATACCATCGACTGGACGGTCACGGGCAACGAACCGGCCTTCGACGTCACCCTTGCCGACACGTTGCCCGGCGGCACCACCTTCCAGGCGTGCAGCGGCGCGCCCTGTGGCGAAGACAGCGGCGTCATCACCTGGAGCCTGGGCACGCAGATCCCGCCCGCCTCCGGCGCGGTGACGCTGGTCGTCGCCGTTGATGCGGGGCTGGGAGATGGTCCACCAGTACTTGACAACCACGTCCTCATCAGCGACAGCACCGGCCTCACTGATACTGACACTATTACTACGGATATCGAATTGCAAGCCGACCTGGCAGTCACCAAGATAGATCAGCCCGACCCCGTGGTGCCGGGCACCACGCTCACCTACACGCTGATCTACACCAACTACGGCCCGTCGGACATTGGCACTGTGCGAATTACAGACACCTTACCGGCCGACGTGACTTTCCAGGGGGCGACTCCCCCGCCGAACGACGAAGCGGCAGATCCGCTGGAGTGGTTCTTGCCAGGGAGTGGCGGCACCATTGTCATCACCGTTACCGTCGCGCCATCGGCGACCGAGACCTTCACCAATGCTGTGGGCATCGCCCCGACCCTACCGATAACTGATCCTAATCCCGATGACAACACCGACGACGAACCCACCGATCCGCTGGTACCAGACCTGACCATCGAGAAGACGGTGGCGCCGGGCATCGCGGTTCGCAATATGCCCTTCACCTACGTCATCGCCATCACCAACACCGGAGCCGTCACCTTCGACCCGCTGGCGCTGACGGACACGCTGCCGGCCGACTTCCACTACATAACCGGCTCCGGCAATCCCGCCGACCCGGACGTCATCGCCGAACCGCTGCTGGCGTGGAGCGATCTTGGCGTGCTGCCTCCTGACGACAGCATCACCATCTCCTTTGCGGTGACGGTCACCCCATGGGTCACCGGCACCTTCTGGAACGTGATCACGGTCACGGGCACGACGCCCGGCGACACCATCACCGACACCGACGAAGTGCCGGTGAGCATCGAAGATCCGGTTGTAGAGGTCGATAAGCAGCTGGTGGACTACGATCAGGACGACGTGGCGCCCAACTTCGTCACATTCACCATCGACATCACCAACACCGGCCCCAGCGTCATCGACATACTGCCGCTGCTGGATCAATACGATCCTCAGAACCTGAAATTCGTCGACGCCACCCCTTACCCGGAGGAGGACGCCGACGACGGCATCGTGACTTGGTACGACCTGACCGGCCCGGCGCCCCACGGCTTTGGCCGCAATCTGCCACCGGGCGAAGGGTTCCACCTGACCACCATCTTCAGCGTGGTGGAAGAGATCACCCGGACCACCAACACGGCAGTGGTCACCGACGCCGAGGATATCTACCAGAACCCAGTCAACGAGGATGATGATTCTGAAGTTATCGTGGACGTGCCGACGGCGATCGATCTGCTATACTTCCGCGTCGGCGATGTGAGTGGATCGACGGTAGAGCTGGAGTGGGCCACAGCGGTGGAGATCGACAACGTAGGCTTCAGGCTCTACCGGGCCGCGACGGATGAGCACGCACGTGCGGCCGAGGTGGCGTTCGTCTCCACAAAAGCCCGTTACGGCGGTGCGACCTACGCCTACACCGACACTGTGCCATACGCAGGCGACTGGTGGTACTGGCTGGTGGACGTCGACACCGAGGGGAAGGAGACCCTTCACGAGCCAGTGCACACCGGCGTGAGCGAGACGAAGTTGCCCCACCAGCTCTACCTGCCGCTGGTCTTAAGAGGAAGGTAACCAAAGGACAAAGGAGAAATGATGAGAAGAAATCGTAGATGGTGGCCGATGTTCATCATTGGATTGGTGGCAATTGCAACAGTCAGCCTGGCTGGCTCCGCAAACGCATCCGGCAACCCACTGGGGCTAACGCCCACGCCAGAACCGACGGATACACCCCTACCAGAACCAACAGATACGCCGGTAGCAACCGAGACATCAATCCCACCAGAGCCTACTCCCACTTCTAGGCCCTCCAGGCCCAAGCCTCAACCCCGCCTGGTTATCAAGAAGTCGGTCAGTCCCGCCCACGTGCCGCCGGGAGGGCAAGTCACGTTCAAGATCGAGGTCTGCAACGAGGGCAACGCGGTGGCAGAGGATGTGGTTGTCAGCGACGCCCTACCCCCTGAGCTGAAGCTGACCAGCGCCTCGGCCTCGCAGGGCAAGGTCGTGGTGGAAGGTAATGGAATGCGCGCTGAGCTCGGGTCGATCTGGCCAGGGCACTGCGCTAAGATCACCATCGGCGCCCGCGTGCGCGAGGATGTGGAACCAGGCACCCAGATTATAAACGTGGCCTCAGTCGACGATCTGTACACCGAGGCCCGTATCATCATCGCGGAACCCGTGCTGCTGCCGGAGACAGGTCGTCAGCTATCGTCCAGGGCGATGACGGGGCTGGCGATGGCTTCGTGCCTCACACTCCTGACTGCCGGGTTGATTTGGAGGCGCCGTCACGTGACCTCGTGAGCTTTCCTAATTACCGATTCGAGATCTGCGACCAGCTATTCGTACTCATCCGGGCGCATATACTCGTCCTCGACGCACTGGAACGAACGCAAGAGGCGACAGACGATTGGTCGACGCCATAGGAGGCGTCCATCTGTGCAAGCGACTGATGACGGAGCGTCAAAAAGCGCTCGATCAGCCCCAGACCTGAAGCAATCCTCCTCTCCTGCTTTTGCTAAACGGCTATTGACTTTATTGCCCGTATGTGATACCATCCGAGAGGCATTGGACCAGGAAGAAGGGGGAATGATGACCAACCAATTAGCAAACGAGACGAGCCCTTATCTCTTACAGCACGCCGACAATCCAGTCGACTGGTATCCCTGGGGCGACGAAGCCTTAGAGAAAGCCCGCGCCGAGGACAAACCAATCTTCCTCAGCATCGGCTATTCAGCCTGCCACTGGTGTCACGTGATGGCGCACGAATCGTTCGAGGACGAGGAGACCGCGTCCATCCTGAACGACCACTTCGTCAGCATCAAGGTCGATCGCGAGGAGCGCCCCGACCTCGACCGCATCTATATGAGCGCCGTCCAAGCCATGACCGGCAGGGGCGGCTGGCCGATGTCCGTCTTCCTCACCCCCGACGGCAAACCTTTCTACGGCGGTACCTACTTCCCGTCCGAGCCGCGCCCCGGCTTGCCCTCGTTCAAAGAGGTTCTATACAGCGTAAATGAGGCCTGGCAGAATCGCCGCGATGAGATGCTGAAGGGTAGCGAGCGCGTCGCGATGGTCATCAAGCGCCAGATGAGCGTGAGGGACGCCAATGCGGATGAGAATGAAGCCCTGGAGCAGAGCACGTTGGACGCTGCCGTCCGCAATTTGAAGCATGCGTTCGACTACACACACGGCGGCTGGGGCGAAGCGCCCAAGTTCCCCCAGCCGATGGCGCTGGAGTTTATGCTGCGTTACCACCAGACGACGGGCGATCCCGAACTGCCCGAGATGGTGACCCAGACGCTGGAGGCGATGGCGCGCGGCGGCATTTACGACCAGATCGGTGGAGGCTTCCATCGCTACTCCGTCGACGATCACTGGCTGGTACCGCATTTCGAGAAGATGCTCTACGATAACGCGCAGCTGGCCCGCGTCTATCTCCACGCCTGGCAGGTGACGGGCACCCCGCTCTTGCGGGCGGTGACCGAGGAGACGCTCGATTACGTGCTGCGCGAGATGACTGACCCAGCCGGCGGCTTCTACGCCACCCAGGATGCCGACAGCGAGGGCGAGGAGGGCAAGTTCTTCCTCTGGACGCCAGGGCAGGTGGAGGAGGTATTGGGCGATGAGGCCACGCGATTTATGCGCCTTTACGGCCTCACCGAGCGCGGCAACTTCGAAGGCAAGAACATCCTCACTTTCTCCGGCGATTTCGAGGCCCGCGAGGCGCTGAGCGAAGCCCGACGCCGCCTCTTCGAGGCCCGCGAGCAGCGCGTCCATCCCGGACGCGACGAGAAAGTATTGACCTCCTGGAACGGGCTGATGCTGTCCGCCTTCGCTGAGGCCGCGCGCGTCCTGGAGCGCGCGGATTACCGCGAGGCCGCCGAGCGCAACGCCGACTTCCTGCTGGAGCATCTCCGGGCCGACGATGGACGCCTGCTCCACACCTGGAAGGCCGAACCGGAGCCTCGGGCCAAGGTCAACGGCTACCTGGACGACCACACCCATCTGATCGAGGGCCTGCTGGCGCTCTACCAGACCACATTCGATCCGCGCTGGTACCAGGCGGCGCACGAGCTGGCGAAGCAGATGATCGAACGCTTCAGCGCTCCCCAGGGCGGCTTCTTCGATACCGGAGACGATCACGAGGTGCCAGTCACGCGACCGCGCACGCTGCAGGATAACGCCACGCCTTCCGGCAACGCTATGGCTGCCTTTGTGCTGCCGCGCCTCGCGCAGCTGGCCGTCGAAACGCGCTACGAGAGGCTGGCGGAGCGTATTCTGCACCAGGTGCAGCCTATGCTGGCGCGCCACCCACTGGGCTTCGGCCAGTGGCTCACGGCGTTGGACTACGTGCTGGCGGGAAGTCACGAGATCGCTATCGTCGGGGACCTCGAAGCCCCAGATACACTGGCGCTGCTTGAAGCCTGTACCGACGGATATCGGCCCCATCAGATGGTAGCCGTGGGACAAGGCGAGGCCGTGCCGCTGCTTCGGGGACGAGATTCAATCGACGCACAGGCCACAGCTTACGTCTGCGAGAATTTCACCTGTCGCAACCCCATCACCAAACCCGCTGCGCTTCGCACCTTACTCGAACGCACTAAATAGCCCCAAAAAAAGAGCGAACACTATGACCGCTAACGTTTGGCTTGCCTTGGGAGTGACGCTCGTCGCCGGCCTGGCAACTGGCATCGGCAGCGTCTTCGCGTTCTTGACCCAACGCACCAATTACCGCTTTCTCTCGATGGCGACCGGCTTTTCCGCCGGTGTGATGCTCTACGTCTCCTTCATCGAAATCTTCTTCAAGGGCAGCGAGGAACTACTCACCGCTTACGGCGCGCCGCGGGGCGACTGGGTCAACGTCGCCGCTTTCTTCGGCGGCATCCTCTTCATCGGCCTGATCGACACGCTCATCCCAGAGATGCAAAACCCCCACGAAGTCCATTCCCCCCAGGAAACCGCCCGGCTCCACGCCGCGCCCGCCACAGCGCAAGACGAGGAACCAGCCCCGGAACAACCGCTGAATGACGAAAGCGGTGATTTGATGCGCACGGGGTTGTTCACCGCCCTGGCCATCGGCATCCACAACTTCCCAGAGGGACTGGCGACGTTCTTGGCGGCGCTTCAAGACCTCGGCCTCGGGCTGATGATCGCGCTGGCAATTGCACTGCACAATATCCCCGAAGGCATCAGCGTAGCCGTGCCGATCTACTACGCCACCGGTGACCGGCGCAAAGCCTTCATCTACTCGTTTTTGAGCGGCCTGGCCGAACCAGTCGGCGCCCTGGTTGCTTACGCAGCCTTGCGCCTGCTAGTCGGCGGGCCGTCCGACATCGTCCCACCACAGGTTATGGGCGTGCTTTTTGCCGCCATCGCTGGCATCATGGTCTACATCAGCGTGGACGAACTGCTACCCACCAGTCGCGCGTATGACAAAGGCCACGACAGCATCTATGGCCTGGTCGCCGGCATGGCGGTGATGGCGCTCAGCCTGCTGCTGATGCAATAACCCCTTCTCACTACCCGTATGACCAAGACCTCCAATCCAGCTGTCAATGCTCTTCATACCAAGCACGACTTTCTCTCCGCCATTCTAGACACGGCCGGCGCGCTGATTCTGGTGATCGACCGGTAGGGCTGCACATCGTTCGCCTCAACAAATCGTGTCAGAGAACAACCGGCTATTCATTCGAGGAGGTCAAGGGCCGGCCCTTCTGGGGTCTGCTGATACCTCCAGAGGACGTACTGCCCAAAATCTGGCAGGTCAACCAGGGAGAAGGCTGGCGCCGGTTGGAGGAGCTGCGCGAGCTGACGCGAGGCGCTCTGGCAGAAATGCGGACCTTGCTCTTGGATCTCCGTCCGGCGGCGCTGGCCGAAGCTGAATTGAAGTAGTTGCTCCAACAATTGGCCGAAAGGCGTATGCAAAACTTGGGAGATTACGAGCGTCAAGTCTTCGGAAGTCTACAATGACGATGTGCTCTAGCTTCAAAACCGCTCTTTTCAGCACAATTTGGCAAGCGAAGTAGTATTCAGAGACTTCCGAAGTCTGTCCTCCCCCAATTCTAGATGTGCCGTGTCTCAACGCCGCTTCTACACTCCAGCGCCCCATAAACGACCAGAGAGGAGAGTCGAAATTCGACCCTCCTCCCTGGTTTCCATCATATAGTGGGCCGGGCAGGACTCGAACCTGCGAAGGCTGAGCCAGCGGATTTACAGTCCGCCCCCTTTGCCGCTCGGGACACCGACCCAACTAACAGCGAGTCACTTGCTGCCGGAAGCGGGCTCCGTGCGCAACCCCCCTTCCGGCTACCAGCCACTCACTGAGCCAGCGATGGGACTCGAACCCATGACCTACTGATTACAAGTCAGTTGCTCTGCCGGCTGAGCTACGCTGGCAAGTTCAAGCACTAGAAATTATACCACAATCGTCGAAGACGTCAAATTTCAAGAGCGTCTGGGCAAACGCAGCGATTCCAGGGTAGCCCGGATGCCTTAGATTGCCTACGGTCACGTTTATCGAGCGTGTCTACCCCAGCTTCATTGGCCTTGTTCACGCCTAAGCACGCTCTGCGGTCTTGAGGACATTTTTGCTGGACGACCTGCTTCGAAATCCCCGTCTAATCGAAAAACAGCGAGCTTAAGCCCACGCAGGCAAATGGGCACTTGGCCCACCTCAGAATTGCTCTGAGGCCCCGCGTCAGCGCCATAAACCATTGCGCCAAGCAGAGGAGCCGGTTATAATGGTCCTGATGAGCCAACACCACAAGATGTCGATTGACCTTCACGTTCACACGCAGGAGCGCTCCCGCTGCGCCCGTTCTTCGGAGGAAGCGCAAATTCAAGCCAGTATCGCCTGCGGCCTGGACGCCATCGCTATCACCGATCACGACCGCCTGGTACCAGAAGGGCGGCTGGCCTACCTCAATGCCAAGTATGCTCCCTTCCGAATCTTTGGCGGGGTCGAGGTCACGTTGTCCACCGAGCATGTTCTGGTATTGGGGATCCACGACGCGGCACTGGAGCGCCGAAGATGGCACTACAGCGACCTGTACATGTTTGTGGAAGAGCACGAGGGGTTTATCGCACTGGCCCACCCATTTCGGTTCAACGCAGAGCTGGGGAGCACGATGGAGCAGTCTCCCCCGCACGCGATGGAGGTCAGATCGTCCAACACACCCCGCCGAGCGGAAGGCTGCATCCGCCAGGTGGCAGCGAGGCTGGAGATACCGCTGCTCGCCAACTCCGACGCGCATCACGTTGGCAACATCGGATCGTACTACAACATCCTGAGCCGAACACCGGCCGACGAAGCAGACTTGATAGCGTTGTTGAAAGCAGGCACATTTAGGCCAGAAGCACCCGAGTAAGAACCTTACTCCCACGCCCCACAAAGATCAAATGAACACTCAATCTCTCAATCGAACCATTAGATCCGTTCGGGATCGCCTAGACGACGTGCTCCAGCAGGCGGACTCAGAGGGAGAGAAACAAATGATCGTCTCAGAAGCGATCGACGCTCTCTCGCGAGCGGCGAAGAAGCCCCCTCGGCCGCAGGCGCTCGAGCGCGACCGATTGTGGGCGATGATCGAAAATTCACACGCTCAGCTGGCCTACCTGGATCGCGACTTTAACTTCGTCCACGCCAACTCGGCTTATGCCGAAAGGATCGGATACACCACAGCCGAGCTGACCGGTCGCAATTACTTCACCCTCTTCCCGGACCCAGAGATGCGCACCATCTTCGAGCGCGTACGGAGGACGGGCAAGCCAGCCAGGTTCAACACCCAGACGCTCAATTATGCCGACCAACCCAAACGAGAGGCGGCCTCCTACTGGGATTGGCGGCTGGCGCCGGTGAAGGACGAGACAAGCCATGTCAAAGGGCTAGTCTTGTCGCAGCTGGACGTCACCGAGCGCGAACAAACCGACACTAAATTAGCAGCTGAACGGGCCCGGTTGCGCGCGATCATTCAGAACGCACCCGAAGCGATCATCGTGGGAGATGAGGAAGGACGCATCATCCTGGCCAATCCCGTCGCCGAAAGCCTCTATGCCCGTCCGATCCCCTATGGCGAGGAGATCGAGAGCCATCTTGATCTTTCACTCTGTTATCCCAACGGCACGCCTTACGAGCCCCGCGATCTGCCGCTCACGCGCTCGGCGCTGGATGGCGAGACCTTCAAGAACCTGGGGATGCTCGTCATCTGGCCAGACGGGCAGCAGCGTGACTTGCTGGTGAACACCGCCCCCATCCGCGATACCGAGGGCCAGATCGTCGGCGCGGTAGGTATCTTTCAGGACATCACGGAGCGCAAAAATGTTGAGAAGGTAGTCAGGCAGTACGCCGAGCGCCTGGAGGTCTTGCATCAGCTGGACAAAGCCATCCTGGCCGCCCAGTCGGCGGAGGAGATCGCCGAGGTCGCTATGTTCCATCTGAGCAACCTGTTGCCGTGCCAGCGAGCCAACGTAGAATTATTCGATTTTGAAAGAGGAGAGACGTCGGCGTTGGCCATCTACGTACAAGATGAAGGAATAAAGAGCGACGATCATATCTCGCCGCTGCCCTGGGTCCACCCCACTGAGATCCTCCAGCAGGGAGAACCGTACGTGATCGAGGACATCCGTCAGTTGCCGCTTTCGCCGGTCACCAGGGCGCTAGAATCTCAGGGCGTACTTTCCTCCATCAGCGTCCCGCTCCTGATGCGGGGGAATCTGCTCGGCGTCCTCAACCTGGGGCTCGAGGAGACCGGCGGGCTGACACACAACGACCTAGCGCTGGTGAAAGACCTGGCCGATCAGCTGGCGATCGGCCTTCAACAAGCCGGCCTGCGAGAACGGATCGAACAGTACACCCAGAGCCTGGAGGAGCGAGTGGCAGCGAGGACCGCTCAGCTGCGAGCCAGCGAGGAGCGGTTCCGAACCATCTTCGAGCAGGCCGCTATCGGCATTATGCTGGTCGACGTCGAGGGCCGGCTGCTGGCTACAAACCCAGCGATTCAGGAGATGTTGGGCTATAGCGAGGATGAGCTTCGCGGGCGCCCCCACACTGAATTGTTCCATCCCGACGACGATCAGAACGAGACGTGGCTGGGCGACGACTTGAAATCCCAGAAGCGAGACTACAAAACCGTGGAGAAGCGCTATCGGCGGAAGGACGACCAAGTCGTGTGGGCCCGTCTCGTGGCCTCGCTGGTGCAAGACGCCGAGGGGACACCGGAATATGCCATCGTCATGGTCGAGGATATCACAGAGCAGAAAAAAGCTCAGAAAGCAATGATCCAATCGGAGAGGATGATCGTAATGGGCCAGCTATCGGCCTCATTGGCCCACGAGATCAATAACCCCTTGCAGACTGTGATCGGTTGCCTGGGGCTGGCCCGGGAAACTTTCACCGAGGCGTCGGACGAAGAGGTGGTCCAGTACGTCGAGCTCGCCCACGAGGAGCTTCAGCGGGCAACGCGCATTGTGGCCCGCCTGCGCAACCTGGGGCAGCCGATGGATTCGGAGGACCGACAACCCACGAACGTGAATGATCTGGTGGAACGCGTGCTGAAGCTAAGCCGCAAGAAATGCAAGAACAACCACATTGAGGTAGAAAAGGACCTGGCTCAGGATCTCCCGGAGGTTATCGCAATTCCAGATCGGCTCCAGCAGGTCCTCCTGAATCTGGTGCTTAACGCGGTGGATGTTATGTCAGAGGACGGCCATCTCCAGATCAAGACCGCGTACGACGATCAGGACGACGATCTTTGCATCACCTTCCGCGATGACGGCCCCGGCATCCCCCCGGACGTCAAGCCCCATATTTTCGAACCTTTTTACAGCACCAAGTCGGAAGGAATGGGCCTGGGGCTATTCGTCAGCCACAACATCGTGAAACAGTTACAGGGCCGCATTGAGGTCGAAAGTCAGGTCGGTAAGGGGGCTAAGTTTACGGTACGATTGCCCGTATAGGCACAGGGGCCTCTGATCGAGCCAAGCAAATCAGGAGTAAGGAAAATGACAGCTCCCCTACACACATTGGTGGTCGATGATGAACACGGCATCCGCTTCTTCCTGGAGAAAACGCTGGAAAAAGACGGACACAAGGTGGAGACGGCGGCGGACGGCGAAGAAGCGCTGGAGAAGCTGCGCGATACCCGATTCGATGTGCTGCTGCTGGATCTGAAGCTGGGCGGTCGAACCGACGGGCTGCGCGTGTTGGAGGCGGTGAAGTGGCGCTGGCCCTCAACGGTGGTGGTCATCCTCACCGCTCACGGCTCTTTGGAATCGGCCCAGGCCGCCATCGAGGAAGGCGTCGATGGGTATCTGCTCAAGCCGGTCGAGCCCGAGGATGTACGCGAGGCCGTGCAGGAGGCGCTCGATCGGCGAAAACGGCTGGTCGAATCCCAGGTGGAAGAGGAAGCCCAAAAGAAGTTCTTGCAGCAAGGGCCTTTCTTCATCGACCGGAAGAAGTACCTCGCGACGTTCCAGGGTGAGCAGCTCGATCTGACCCGCCGCGAGTTTGAACTGCTGGCCCATCTGATCGAAAACGCGGAGCGCGTGGTGCCGCCCCCGGAGCTGGTGCAGGTGGTGCGAGACTACACGCCAGAGACGCTGGACGAGGCGCGCGAGATCATCAAGTGGTACATCCATCGGCTGCGGCTGAAGGTGGAGCCCGAACCTTCGGAGCCGCGTTACATCATAAACGTGCGCGGCGTGGGCTATCGATTTGTCGAGCCCGGCACTTCCCCAGAGCCGGATTAGAGATCTGAAGTTCTTAGAGCTTTGACATTCAAGGCCGTAATTTAGCCCCTCCTAACCCAAATCCAACCTTCTCTAACTAAATCCAACCAGAATCCTCACCTGCTTCGTAACAAAAACGTCGCTATTTCCGGTACACTTATACGTGACTTTGAGCGGCAGCTAGCCAGCCGGCGCGATCGGCTTGGCACACGGCTCGGTTGGGAATAGCATCGGCTATCAGGCAGAGTTTCAGTTATCACAAGGAGAGATCTATGAAGGATCTGAACGCTACCCACCTTTACCATCACTGTGATCCGGACCAGCTTGACTTCGAGACGACCGCTGACCTCGACGTGCTGAAAGAAGTCATTGGGCAACCACGAGCCGTCGAGGCGATGGAGTTCGGCCTCAGCATCGACGAGGCAGGCTACAACATTTTCGCGCTCGGTCCGGCCGGGATGGGGAAGCAGTCTATTATGCGCCAGTTCTTCGAGAGGCAAGCCGAGGAAGAACCAGTGCCCGCTGACTGGTGTTACGTCAATAACTTCGATGATTCGCAGAAGCCGAAGGCGATTCGGCTACCGGCCGGCAAGGGCGCGGCGTTCCGCAAGGATATGAACAATCTGGTGGACCAGCTCGGCACTGCGCTCTCGGCCGCCTTCCAGAGCGAGGAGTACCAGTCGCGCCGCCAGGCCATCACCGAGGAGTTCAAGGAGAAGCAAGCGGAGGCTTTCCAGAACCTCCAACAGCGAGCGCGGGAGCAAGGTGTCAGGCTGATCCGCACGCCGGCCGGGCTGGCGGTGGCGCCGGTGCGCGAGGACGAAGTACTCTCTCCCGATGAGATCGAGGAGCTATCCGAGGAGGAGCAGGAAGAGCTCCAGGCCAAGGTAGAAGAAGTCCAATCGAAGCTCCAGGAGATATTGCAGCAGGTTCCAATCTGGCAGCAGGATATGCAAGAAAAGATGGAGGATTTGAACCGCGAGATGGCCAACCTTGCCGTCGGCGGGCTGATCGACGATCTGCGCGACAAGTATGCCGACTTCTCAGAGGTGGTCGAGCATCTCGACGACGTGCAAGAGGATGTGGTGAAGAATGCCGAGGCTTTCCTCCCGTCCGATCAGAATGCCTCCAAGCTGATGGAGGCGCTGCAAGGCGAGCAGACCCAGCGCGCGCAGCAGCAAAAAGGCCAGATGCGGAAGTACCAGGTCAATCTGATCGTCGATCACAGCGAATCGGACGAGGCGCCGGTGGTCTACGAGGATAACCCCACCCATCAGAATCTGATCGGGCGCATCGAGCATATCGCACAGATGGGCGCGCTGGTGACCGACTTCAATTTGATCAAACCCGGCGCTCTCCACAAGGCGAACGGCGGCTATCTGCTGCTGGACGCCCGCAAGGTGCTGACACAGCCCTATGCCTGGGACGCGCTCAAACGCGCGCTCCAATCCGGCAAGGTTCGCATCGAATCGTTGAGCCGCCGGTTCAGCCTGATCAGCACGGTCTCGCTGGAGCCAGAGCCGATTCCATTGAACGTCAAAGTTGGGTTGTTCGGCAATCGCCTGCTCTACTACCTGCTCCACCAGCTGGACCCGGAATTCACCAAGTTGTTCAAGGTGGAGGCCGATTTTGAGGAGCGGATGGACCGCAACCCGGAGAACCAAGAGCTCTACGCCCGGCTGATCGCCACGCTGGTGGAAGAAAAAGATCTCCAACCCTTCGACCGGAGCGCTGTGGCCCGCGTCATCGAGCACGGCGCGCGGATGGTGGACGACGCGGAGAAGCTCTCCACGGAACGAGAGAGTATCGACGATCTGCTGCGCGAGGCGAACCACTGGGCCAAGGAGGCGGGTAACAACGTGGTCACTGCCGACGATGTCCAGCGCGCCATCGACGCGCAGATCTACCGCGCCGACCGGGTGCGAGATCGAATGGAGGAGACCATTCTGCGCGATACAATCCTGATCGACACCGAGGGCGAGACGGTCGGACAAGTCAACGGGCTTTCGATCATTCCTCTGAGCAACTTCACCTTTGGGCGCCCGACCCGCATCACGGCCCGCACGCGGATGGGCAAGGGCGAGGTCGTGGATATTGAGCGCGAGGTGGAGCTGGGCGGCCCGATCCACTCCAAGGGCGTGTTGATTCTGTCGGGCTTCCTCGGCGCGCGCTATGCAGAGGAGAAGCCGCTCTCGCTCTCGGCCAGCCTGGTCTTCGAGCAGTCTTACAGCGGCGTGGAGGGCGATAGCGCGTCCTCGGCCGAGCTTTACGCGCTTCTTTCGGCCATCGCCGAGGTACCGATCAAACAATCGCTAGCGGTGACCGGCTCGGTCAACCAGCGAGGGCAGATTCAGGCCATCGGCGGCGTCAACGAGAAGATCGAGGGCTTCTTCGATATCTGCAAGGCCCGCAGCCTGACGGGCGAGCAAGGCGTCCTGATCCCCGCCGCCAACACCAAGCATCTGATGCTGCGGCAGGACGTGGTCGAGGCAGTAGAGAAGGAAGAGTTTCACATCTATCCCATTGAGACGGTGGACGAGGGTCTTGAGATTCTGACCGGCGTGCCAGCCGGCAAACGCGGCGAAGGGCCGGAGACCCCGGAGGATATCTATCCCGAAGGCACGATCAACCACAAAGTAGAGAGTCGGCTGACCGAGCTGGCCGAAAAACGCAAGGCGTTTGGCAAGGAGAACGGCGAAGAGAGCGAGGAGGCATAATGAGCGAACAGGATCGCGAGCAGGCTATTCAACGCATCCTGGTAGCTCTGGATGCCTCGGCGCACAGTCTTTCGGCCCTGGAGGCCGCTGTCAAGATGGCAGCTCAGTTCCAGGCCGACCTGCTGGGTTTGTTCGTCGAGGATGCTAACGTACAGCGACTGGCCGAGATCCCGTTCGCGCAAGAGATTGGCTCCTTCTCGGCCCGCCGACGTCGGGTCGACGGAGAGCAGCTAATCCGACAGATCCGAGCGCAGGTGTCCCGGGTACGAAGGCATTTTCGGACGCAGACGCGGCGCGCCGAACTGACGTGTACCTTCCGCACCACGCGCGGCCGAGTCGTAACCGAGGTGCTCACAGCCGCCGACGACGTCGATGTGGTAATCCTGGGCAAAGAGGCCTGGGCAGCGATCGAAACGGGCTGCCTGGGCCCGGCCGTCCGCCAGGTATTATCCAAGATGCCGGTCTCCACCCTGATCTTGAGCGCCGGGGCTCGCCTGACCTTACCTCTATCGCTCGTCTACGATGGTTCTCCCCTGGCCGATAAGGCCCTTTTAACCGCCGCGGCTATGGCAAAGCAAGAAAATGGACACCTGACGATCTTCATCCTGGCCGCCGATCCGGAAAGAGCCGAAGATTTACAAGAGCAAGCCCAGAGACGACTAGAGGGGCAGGGCTTGAGGATCACGTATGAGAGAATGAACGAGAAGACTGCTGACAAGCTGACCGATCTTGCAGCCCAGGCCAGATACGGCACGATAGTGCTGCCCGCCGAGATGGCCTTGATGCGAGATGAGGCCGTGCTTGATTTTCTGGACGAAACGAACATTCCGGTCCTATTGGTAAGATAGCGTTATAACAAGCTAAGGGTAAGTTTTGTAGGAGGGCTCTCCCAAGATACCTCCTACGCCAATCAGCCCAACACGACACCTGGAGGTGAAAAGATGACGAACGTCTACCTGGTACAACACGCAGAGGCAAAACCCGAAGAGATCGACCCCGATCGCCCGCTGAGCGGCGTGGGGCGCCAGCACGCAGAAAGCGTGGCAGCGTTGGCCAACAAGCTCGGCGTCACGGTGAAACAGATCCGTCACAGCGGCAAACTCCGCGCCGAGCAGACAGCCGAGCTGATGGGCAAGGCGCTTTTGCCCGCAGAAGGCGTGACCGCCGCCTCTGGTCTGGGGCCGCTGGACGACGTCGCACCCGTCGCAGCCGACCTGGACGAGGCTTCCGCGTCCGTGATGCTGGTCGGACATTTGCCGTTTATGGAGCGGCTAGCCGGTTATATGACAGCCGAAGACGCCGAAACGCCAGTGGTCGATTTCCAGAACGCGGGCATCGTATGCTTGGAACAGCAGGACGAAGACTGGCAACTGAGATGGATTATCACGCCTCCGGTCGCCGAGGCGTGCGCGGGCTAGCAAACTAGAAGCACACCAGCTGGCGGGCGTGGCCCCCGATATCACAGAAGAGGTCCAGCTCAGATCACCAGAGACCTCACGAAAAACCAGCGCGTCCGCCAGCGGGTAAGACAGCAGGCAATCCACGAAAGAGTGAGAATACGATGAAAGAGGCAATGCTCTACCAGTCGCTACCGGAAGAGCGAGTAGAATGTCGGCTCTGCGCTCATAACTGCCAGATTGCCGCGGGGAAGCGAGGCATCTGTGGGGTACGAGAGAACCGAGGCGGCACCCTCTACACGCTCGCTTATGGACGCACCATCGCCAAGCACGTGGATCCGGTGGAGAAGAAGCCGTTGCTCCACTTCCACCCTGGCTCAACCATCTACTCCATCGCGACGCCAGGCTGCAACTTCCGCTGCCAGTGGTGCCAGAACGCAGATATATCCCAGGACCCCCAGGAACAACACTTCAGGATGGCGACGGAGGCCAGCGCCGAGGAGATCGTCGAATCCGCCCAACGTACCGGCTGCCGGGGCATCGCCTACACGTACACCGAGCCGACGATCTTCTTCGAGTATTCCTACGATATCGCCCGCCTGGCCCACGAGAAGGATCTGGTCAATATCTACGTGACCAATGGCTTTATGACTACGGAAGCGGTGGAGACGATCGCTCCTTACCTCGACGCCGCCAACGTCGATCTGAAGGCGTTCCGCGACGAGACGTATCGTGAGTATATCGGCGGGCGACTACAGCCAGTCCTGAATAGCCTGAAGAGGATGAAAGCGTTCAACATCTGGCTGGAGGTGACGACCCTGGTCATTCCCGGACTCAACGACGAGCCCGATGAGCTGCGAGACGTCGCTCGCTTCATTGCACAGGAGCTGGGGCCAGAGACGCCCTGGCACATCAGCCGCTTCCGCCCCTCCTATCAGATGACGGATAGACCCCCCACCCCCATCTCGACCTTGCGCGAGGCGCAGGCAATCGGCCAAGACGAAGGGCTCTACTCCGTCTACGTGGGCAACATCCCAGGCGAGGGCAATACCCAATGCCACCAATGCGGAAAAGTGTTGATTCGCCGCACGGGCTACCGGCTGGTGGAGAATAACGTTGATTCGGACTCTCGCTGCCCGCGGTGTGGCACGATGGTAGCCGGAGTCGAGATGGAGAAGGCCCCCCCCCGAATGCGGTTTTAAGCGACGACGGGCTGTCGCCGCCTGGCGAGTAGCTCAGCCGTCTTGTCGGACACAGCACGCCAGCTCAGATTACCTTACAGCTCAACTCCTGCAGTTTAGCGACTCCAGACTTCCGAAGTCTCTGCTCCTCAAAAATCTGAAAGTACAAGAGCAAGTTACAGCAATGCGTGGAGCTCGGCGGCCCAGGCGCGGATAGCGCCCCAGTCGCGCCAGTCGCCCTCCTCTGCCTTCATAACTTTCAGAATCAGCCGCAACGGCAAGGAGAGTTTGCTAAAGTCGATCGCCCCGGCGAAGAGTCCTTCCTTCACCGGTTCGACCATCTCGCGCAGCGGATCCAGGTAGGCCGCCACCTGACGCTGGTTCTCTGCCGTATCTTCCTGCATCGTGGCGCAGACGACAAAGTAGGCCACCGGCATCTGGGCAAGCGCTTCTCGATTCGTCTCCACGAACTCGAGGGCTTCAGGCATCAGGTTACCGGCGCGGATGGCGCTTCCGAGCACCACGGCGCGGTAAGGCTCTAAATCACGCACCTCCTTCACGTTGCGCACGTCGACCGCTACGCCGTTCTCCATCAACGTCTCCCCCACAACCTCGGCCACCTCCTGTGTGGTTCCAGTGCGCGTGGCATAAGCTACCAGTGTCTTCTGATCCATCTCACCCTCCCATCAAGGACTAAAAACTTACCTACATCATACCCGATAACGCGCCAAAAAGCACATGCCAGACTACATCGGTCCAGAAGTGAACACCAGCCGCTGCTACAAGTCCATCTCGCACAAATGCAGCTCCGGCCAGCACGCCCACTAATCCGTTGAGCACCATGATCTCCGCCAGCATCATCGGCGATAGCGCCAATGGCGTCGCGGCACCTTCCACAGCCAGCGCTGTGCCCAGATGAGCCGCGGCGAAGGCCAGCGCCGCCAGCCCATTGGCGATCCAGAGCGCCCAGCGACGTGCTGCCGCCTTCGACGCCAATCGGGAGAACAACCACTGTAAGATCACGACCCACAGGCTCATCACCACCAGCCGGAACATCAGCTCCTCGCCGACGCCGGCAGTGAAAGAAGCCAGCAATGAGGCCGGGAACGGCGGATGCGGGAAGCCCTCGAAGTCGCTCACCAGCCGCGCCAGCGTATCCAGCACCACCAGGATCACGCCGGCCGTGAGGCCGAGCTCCATCGGACGCCAGAACCAAGCCCGGGCGTCGGCCTCCGGCCGGAAGACGCCGGGCAGGCCCGCCCTACGCGCCAGCCAAAGCCCCGCCAGCCCCAGCGGCGCGTAGAGCAGCAGGATCAGGGCGACGTTGCTCAAGGCCAGCTGCCAGGGCGCCATATCGAGCGTCGCCCCCTCGAACGCGTCGGCCATCGCCAAGCCACCGCCGGGTATAAAGATATAAACCACAGCCGCCAGCGCGTACAGCCCCACCAGGACCAGAAGCCACCGTCGTTGTTTGGTCATAACATCGTAGGAGGCCATATAATCATTCCCTCGAGCTGGGCTGGCCTCTCGACCGCTTGACAGAGGCGTCTTGTCGGTTCTCTAATTTGGTATTGAGCGTCTTACTCATTGTTGCTTGCTTTTACGTATCCAGCGTTGCGCCGCAGTGGCGGCAGAATTGATCACTGGGCTCAACCGACCTGCCGCATTGCGGGCAAAAAGCGCCGGATCCTTCGTCGTCGGTCTGAAGCTCATACAGCGGCACGCCCTTTTCGCTGAAGGCATTATAGAACGATAGACCGGCACCAAGCAAGCCGACCACGACCCAGATGATCATAAACGGCCCCATCATCCCGCCGCCTATCCCGCCAGCGCGGGAGATCATCAGCAAACCGGTCACCATCACGACGAGCGCCATCACACCGCCGATCAACGATCGCGTCCTACCAGGTCGAATGTTCATAAACTCTACCTCCTCTCTCAGTCAGAAGCCAGTCCCAGACAAGCGACCCGCGCTCCACCGCCCGAGATCAAACCCGCGAGATACCGGCCTCCGCGACGGTGACCTCATGCCCCGTCAACCCGGTCCACTGGCGCCAGGCCAGCGTCCACAGAGTGGAAAAGTAGGCGGCCACCGCCCCCTGAATGAGCAGCAGTAGCGGCCACAGGATGCAGCACAGCACCATCACCAAGCCGGGCAGGAACATCGCAATCCCAATACCGATGCTGATGGCGATCTGGATCAAGAACAGGATCAACGCCGGGCCGAAATTTCCCAGGAGCACGTTCACGCCTCGTCGGTAAGAGGCGAACACGCCCAGATCCTCCAGCATGCAGGCCCGATTGGCAAAGGCGCGCAACAAGCCCAACACCAATCCAATCGGCACCAAGACGCAGGCCAGCGCCACCAGTACCCCGAGCAGAATCAGAAATTTGTGCTCCCAAATGATGTCCCAGGCTCGCACCAAGATGTTACCGTAATCCATTCTCTAGCCTCCTTTGATACTCTGTATGCTACCGAATGCCTTTTCCGAGAATGGTAGCAAGCGTCACTTGCATCCGACCACCTTCATATCTCACAGTACATACGCAGCCAACGGCGGTTTTGTTTCACAGAAGGGGACCACAAATGTCGGCCCCAAGACGAAAAGCTTCGAGCGTCGGCTCAAGAATGGTCGTTGCACCCGTCGCCTCATCAGTCCTCTCTCAACGCCGTGAGCAGATCGAGCACCACAAAGGCCACGATGCCCGCCAGCGCCAGCCAGCCGATCCAATCGCCCAGCCGAATGGCCGGCGCGTCCGCCGGACCAAGCGGCACGTCAGCCACCAGCACCGCCTGCTCCGGCTTGGGCGTGACTTGGTGCTCGATGATGCGCCCTCGCGCGTCGACGATGGCCGAATCGAAGCCCACGTCGGCCTTGACCATCGGCACACGATTCTCCACGGCGCGGAAGACGACGTGGCTATAGTGCTTGTGCGCGATGGCGGGCCAGTCGAAGGAGGGCACCGCAATCAGCCGGGCGCCGTTGCGCACCACCTTGCGGGCCGTGTCGGTGAAGTCGAGGTCGTAGCAGATGATGGCGCCGATGGTGCCCAGCGAGGTCTCGTAGGCCGGATAGGTGCCGCGCGTCAGGCTGGTCTCGCCGCCCCAGGCCACCGGATGATCCTTGCCGTAGACGCCCAGGAACTCGCCCGCGGGCGTGAGCACCGTGGCTTCGTTGCGCAACCCCCGTTCCGTCTCCACGCTGTAGCCGATCGCCAAGTGCGCCCCGGTCTCGGCCGCCAGCTCGCGCAGCTCTTCAGTGTGGACCTGCTGGGGGTCGAAGGACAGCGCGCTCTCGTTCCAGACGATCAGCTCGGCGCCTCGCTCGGCGGCCTGACGGGTGAGATCGTAGATTTGCTCCAGCCCCTCATCGGTCTCAATCTTGAAGGCGGGGTGGATGGCGGCAACGCGGACGGATGGGGCGTCGTGCGAAACGTCAAACGTAAAGCGTAAAACGGAGAAGCCGGTCCAGGCTATCAGAATGACCGCCACACCGATGAGCCACCGTTTCATCACGGACACATCCACCGGGCGCACGTCCTCGTCCAGACGCCAGAAGCGGTCGAAGATGGTCAGCGCGTCCAGGCCCAGGACGTAGTTGACCAGCAGGATCAGCAGGCTGAGGCCGTAGATGCCGAAGACGCTCACCGGCTGGATCAGCCAGGGTTGGGCGTAGAGCGCGTTGGCCGCGAAGCCCCAGACGCCGATCATGGGCACGAAGCCACGAATCATCTCCACCCCAACCCAGACCGCCGCGCCGTGGAGCACGAACCAGCGATAGCCCGTGCGACGGTGGAAGGCGCGGTCGCGGCTGCTGTCCAGGGTCGAGAACAGCGCGATGAAGAGCGGCAGCCAGCGCATAAACCATGGCCCGCCCCGGAACATATCGCCGAAGTAGCCCCAGAAGAAGCCCCCCACACCGATGCCGCAGGCCAGCCCGGAGAGCCGAGCGGGCATCACCCGGTGCTGGGCCACGAGCATGGGCACCAGCCCGACGAAGATCAAGGGCCACAGGTCGTAGGGCGGAAAGGCCAATGTGAACAGGGCCGCGCTCAGGGCCGCCAGCATCAGGCCCAGCGCGGTGCGTCGTATGGTGGTCCAATCAATGATGCTCATCGCTGCATACTCCTATGGTGCTCGTTTGACCGATCAAAGCCCCTTCTGTTGAACGTAGCCCGTCACGTCGGCGTTGTAGACCACATCCTCCACGGTGAAGACGGCCCAGGGAGTGCCCTCGTCGAACCAGTTGACCGCGCCGACCGACGGGATGGTGTGCTCGTCGATGGTCCGCCAGCGCAAGGCCTCGTTGACCCAAAGGGTCTTGCCCGTGCTTTCGGTACCCTTGTATCGCATCGCCTCCAGGAAGCGGAGCATCCCAGTCTCCGGATCGAAGCGAGCGACGAATTGTTGCTCTTTCTCGCCGAAGGGCACGATCAGCAAGGCCGTCTCCTCATCAATCGATTCCCAACGCACGCGCGGGTCGGTGACGAACAGCGACGGGAACCAGATCGATTCACCCCACAGCGCCAGGTTGGCCCCCTGGTCCACTTTCGCCCCTTCCTCGATCCCGAAGGGGAGTTCCAGGCGGCTCTTGCCGTCCAGATAGTGCTCGTTGACCTGCATCAGCGGCAGGCCGAAGATCGTCGTCTCAATGTAATGCCGGTAGTCCTGCCCCGCGGCGTGGACAAAGCGGAAGCGAGCCGGGAAAGTGATCCCCTTGATGCGCATCTGAGCCCGCCCGCTGAGCACCGCCGACTCGATCACCGGGACGCGATCGCCGTACAGCTCGCGGTAGAACCGTTCCACCGGCGCGGGCAGGTCATCGGGCAGCGGGACGGTCTCCATCGTCGACCCTTGCGGGGAAAAAGCCGGGAAGGGTTGCGGCTTGATCTGTAGTCCCAGCCAGACCAGTAGAGCCAGGGCAACGATAACGCCAATCAGAATAAACAGAATCTTCATCGGGTTCCTCACTTTTTTACAATCAGAAACAGCGCCACGACGATTCCCGCGTTAATCAAGAGATGCCAAGTCTGTGCAAGGAACTACACTAGGCGATGAAGCTAACGGGCATAGTGTAGTAGCGCTGGCTCAGAACGTCCGGTGCTCCGTCCGCGCGATGATCTCCTCCTGCAGCGCCTCGCTCAGGTCGCAGAAGTAGTCGCTGTAACCCGCCACGCGCACGATCAGGTCGCGGTACTGCTCCGGGTGCGCCTGCGCCGCCCGCAGCGTCTCCGCGTCGACCACATTGAACTGGATGTGGTGCCCGTCCAGCCTGAAGTAGGTGCGGATCAACTGCACGAACTTCTCCAGCCCCTCATCGCTCTGGAGCAAGCGCGGCGTGAACTTCTGGTTGAGCAGCGTGCCGCCGGTGCGCACGTGGTCCATCTTGGTCACCGACTTCAGCACCGCCGTCGGCCCCTTCCGATCCGCGCCCTGCACCGGCGAGATGCCCTCGGAGAGCGGCTTGCCGGCCCGGCGCCCGTCGGGCGTGGCCCCGATGACCGAGCCGAAGTAAACGTGGCAGGTCGTGGGCAGCATATTGACCCGATAGGTACCGCCGCGCGGCGTCGGGCGCCCGTCGATGGCCTCGACGTAGGCCTCGAAGACCTCCACCATCACCGCGTCGGCGTCATCGTCGTCGTTGCCGTAGCGCGGCGTGCGGTTCAGCAGCAACTGGCGCAAGCGCGCGTCCACAGGTCCCTCGAAGTCGCGCTCCAGCGCCGCCAGCAGCTCCTCCATCGAGAGCGTCCCCTCGTCCTCGTCAAAGACGTGAACCTTGAGCGCGGTCAGGGCGTCGGCCATCGTGCCCAGCCCCACGCCCTGGATGTAGTTGGTGTTGTAGCACGCCCCGCCGTCGTGGTAATCCTTGCCGCGGGCGATGCAATCATCGGTCAGCAGCGAGAGGAACGGTGCCGGCAGATGCCGCGCGTAGAGCCGCTCGATGACGTTGTTGCCGCGGATCTTGACCTCGATGAAGTGTTGCAGCTGCTTCCGATAGGCCGCGAAGAGCTCCTCGAAGGTCTCGAACTCGGTCGGATCGCCGGTCGCCAGCCCGATTCGCTCGCCCGTGCGCGGATCGAGCCCGTTGTTGAGCGTGAGCTCCAGCACCTTGGGCATGTTGAAGTAACCGGTCAGAATGTAGCTCTCCTTGCCGAAGGCCCCGGTCTCCACGCAGCCGCTGGTGCCGCCCTGGCGCGCGTCCTCGACCGACTTGCCCTGCCGCACCAGCTCCTGCACCACCAGATCGCAGTTGAAGAGATCGGGCTTGCCCATCCCCTGGCGGATCACCTCGGCCGCGTGGCGCACGAAGCGCCGCGGGCTCTTCTTGCTGACCTGCACCGAGGGGTTGGGCTGCACCTGGCGCATCGCGGCGATTACGTCCAGCAGCAGGTAGGAGAGCGCGTTGACGCCGTCGGAGCCGTCGCGCTTCAGCCCGCCGATGTTGATCTGCACGAAGTCGGTGTAGGTGCTGCTCTCCTGGGCCGTGACGCCCACCTTGGGCGGCGCGGGCTGATTGTCGAACTTGATCCACAAACACTGGAGCAGCTCCTCGGCCTGCTCGTGGGTGAGCGTGCCTTCCGCCAGGCCGCGCTCGTAGAATGGGTAGAGGTGCTGATCCAGGTGACCGGGGCAGAAGGCGTCCCAGGGGTTGAGCTCGGTGGTCACGCCGAGGTGGACGAACCAGTAGTATTGGAGCGCCTCCCAGAAGTCGCGCGGGGCCTGGGCCGGGACGCGGGCGCAGATGTCGGCGATGCGCTCCAGCTCCTGCTGGCGCTGCGGATCGCTCTCCTGCGCCGCCAATTCGCTTGCCCGTTCGGTGTGGCGCTCGGCGAAGCGGATCAGTGCCTCGGCGCTGATGTGCATCGCCTTGAGCTGCTCCTGCTTGTCGTAGGCCTTGGGGTCGTTCAGGTAGTCCAGGCTCGTCAGCTGCTCGTCGATCTCGCGCTGAAAATCGCGCATCCCCTGGTGGTAGATCTTGTCGTCGAGCACGGTGTGGCCTGGCGAGCGCTGCTCCATAAACTCGGTGTAGACGCCGGCCGCGTAGGCCGCCTGCC
>CAYYTU010000034.1:0-32294 GCA_964474655.1 uncultured Anaerolineales bacterium | reverse complement strand
TGGTCGCAGCGTGCTCGCCGTCGATGCACGAGACGACGTTCCGTCGCGCCGGCTCGTCGGTGGGTCTGAACCCGTACCGGCTGGAGATCGCCAACATCCGCGAGCAGTGCTCGTGGGTTCACCAGCACGAACCGGCCGAGGCTACCGAGAAGGCGACCGAGATCGTGCATACGGCGGTGGAGAAGGTAACCCGGGATGAGGAACTTGAGCCCTTCCGGCTGCCGTTGACGAAGCGGGCTCTGGTCATTGGCGGAGGGATCGCGGGAATACAGGCGGCGTTGGATATCGCCGATGCTGGTTTCCCGGTCGTGCTCGTCGAGCGCGAGGATCATCTGGGCGGTAAGATGGCCCGGCTGAGCGGCACCTATCTCAACTTCGATGCTGCGCCGGGCCTGTTGCAGCAGAAGGTCGAGCGGGTTCTGAACCATCCGCGGATTGAAACCGTCCTCAGCGCCGAGGTTGAGGATGTCGACGGCTATGTCGGCAACTTCGACGTGACGGTGCAGCGTGCGGAGTCGGGAGAGCTGGAGACGCGCGTCTTCGAGGTGGGCGCGGTTGTGGCGGCCACAGGCTGGGACCCGTACCCGCTGGAGCGGCTGCCGGAGTATGGCGGCGGCGACGTGCCGGACGTCGTCGACGGCCTGACGTTCGAGCGGATGTTGCAGGACGATAATCTACACCGACCCTCGAACGGACGCGTGCCGCGTGAGGTCGTTTTCGTCCAGTGCGCCGGCTCTCGTGATCCCGAGCGGGGCGTCTCTTATTGCTCCAAGGTCTGCTGTATGTACGTCGCCAAGCAGGCGATGATGTTCAAGGAGCGGGTGCCGGATGGGCAGGCTTACGTCTTCTACATCGACATCCGCTCGGCGGGCAAGGGGTACGACGAGTACGTCCAGCGAGCGATGGAGGAGCAGGACATCCTCTATCTGCGCGGCAAGGTGAGCAAGATATTCCGCGATGGGGATCGGGTGAAGGTTTGGGGGGCTGATACGCTGAGCAATCGCCCGGTGGAGGTGGCGGCCGATCTGGTCGTGCTGGCCACGCCGATGTTGCCCAGCCGCGAGGCGTTCGATGTAGCGCAGCTGCTGCGCGTCGGCACCGACGAGTACGGCTTCTTCAGCGAGGCCCATCCCAAGCTACGCCCGGTCGAGAGCCTGACAGCCGGCGTCTTCCTGGCCGGCGTGGTCCAGGGCCCCAAGGATATTCCGGAGACGGTCTCACAGGCTTCGGGTGCGGCGGCCAAGGTCTTGCAGCTTTTCTCTCACGATGAGATGACGCAGGAGCCGACGGTGGCTTACGTCGTGGAGGAGTTATGCTCCGGCTGCGGGGCCTGCGTGGAGATTTGTCCCTACGAAGCGCGTGAGATTCATCCCGTGCGCGGCATCGCCACCGTCAATGCTGCGTTGTGTCAGAACTGCGGCGCTTGCCTGGTGGCTTGCCCCAACAAGGCCAGTCAAATCCACAATTGGACGCCACAGCAGATTCTGGCGATGGCGGATGCGGTGATTGGTTAGACTGAGGAGGAATTATGTCAGACGTCTGGGAACAGCTGGAGAATTTTCGTCGCTTAAAGATGTTGCCTTCTGGTTCTCGACTTTTATTACGTCCTCTAACCAAGGAAGACGAAGATGAGCTGGTAGCCCTTTTTGCCCGCGCATCTGAGCAGGATTTGGAGTATTTTCGCAGCGATGCCGGGGACCCGGAGGTGGTACGGAATTGGGTCGACCATCTTGATTTGAAGCAGGTCTTCCCTCTGGTGGCCGTGGTCGACGATAAAATCGTGGGCGATGCCACGCTCCACTTCGGCGAGCATTTTCACCGTCACCTTGCCTGGGTGCGCGTCTTCCTGGATAAAGAGTATCGGCGTCAGGGCATTGGTACTCTGATGATCCGGAGTTTGATTGAAATTGCGCGTCGGGTGGGATTACATCAGCTCTATGCGGAGATCGTGACTACACAACCGCAGGTCATCAAGGCGTTTGAAGATCTTGGCTTCCGGCACGAGGTAACGCTGGAGGATTACTTTATCACCGACGACGGCACGGTGCTCGATATGGCGATTCTGGTGCTGCGGCTGGTGGATCACGCGGGGCGTTTCTAACGTTGCGGGATATGCGTTGGATGGCTTACATTTATCCCCGCCGGCTGTTGCATTCCTCTGTTGTCGTGTTGTGAGGGGAATGTTATCATGGCGCTGGGCTAGCGAATTGGCATAAGCAGCTCGCATAAAACGTGAAAGGGTATGGAGGAAGCGATGACCATCGCGGTAGGGACTGACCTCGCTTTTGGCGATATTGTCCAAGAACGCAGTGGCGAGGTGATCCATAGTTGTTTCTATTGTCAGAAATGTACCGCCGGCTGCCCAACGGCTTATCTGATGGACTACAAGCCGGCTCAGCTGCTGCGTATGATCCAGCTGGGACAGAAGGACAAGGTGCTGGGTAGCAAGGCCATCTGGATGTGCATTGGCTGTGAGGCATGTGGCACGCGCTGTCCGAATGATATCCGGTTGGCGCCGGCGATGGATGTGTTGCGCGAGATGGCGCTAGATGAAGAGTATGAGCCAGAGACAGCGATCTATTCGCTGCATCGGTCGTTCCTCGATAGCATTAAGATGTGGGGGCGGTTACATGAGGTTACGATGCTGATGGAGTTCAAGACTCGCTGCTTGGTGAAGGAGTATCCGGCTTTTTTCCACGGGTTGCTTGACGATATGAAGTTGGGGCGCGATCTTCTACTCAACGGCAAACTCTCTTTCTTGCCGGATCGGATTAAGGGCCTGGAGGAGATCAAGGCTCTCTACGAAGAGGCCGAGGCGGCGAAGTCGGAGGTGGACCAATGAGGTACACGTATTATCCCGGATGCACATCCGAGACGACAGCCGTCGAGTTCGGACTCTCCATCGAGGTGGTTTGCGAGGCGCTGGACATCGAGCTGGAGGAGCTGGAGGATTGGAACTGCTGCGGCGCTTCATCGGCGCACAGTCTTGATCATGAGCTCGCCCTGGCGTTGCCGGGACGCAACGTGGCGCTGGCGCAGGAATCGGGGCTGGATATGATCATCCCCTGCCCGGCCTGCTACCAGCATTGCCGCGACGCTGATCTCAAGATGCGCGAAGACGAGGCTTGGCGCCAGAAGATGGAGCGGATCTTGGATTTCCATTACGAAGGGAACTCGCGCCCGCGTCACTTCTTGGAGGTGCTGACGAACGATCTGGACGAGGAGGCGCTCAAGGAGAAGTTAGTTCAACCCCTGGAGGGCCTGAAGGTAGCGTCTTACTACGGCTGCGTCCTGGTGCGACCGCCGGAGCTGACCGGTTGGGATGACCCCGAGCATCCCACCACGATGGATCGGCTGGTGGCGGCGATGGGTGCTGAACCAATCGACTGGTCCTACAAGGTAGATTGCTGTGGGGCCAGCATGACGCTTTCGCGCGGTGACGTGGTGAAGGTGCTATCGACCAAGATCGTCGAGGGGGCCATTGAGGCAGGCGCGGATTGCATTTTGTCGGTGTGTGGCATGTGCCAGATCAATCTGGACACCCGGCAAGCGGCCAGCCGAGAGGTCCCCATTCTCTATTTGACCGAGTTGATGGCGCTGGCGCTGGGCTTGCCTGGCTCGAACAAGTGGTTGAGCAAACACACGACCGATCCCCGACCGTTGCTTCGGGAGCGCGGGTTTCTCGAGTAGCTAGAGTGTAGAGGATATATGAGCCACAATAACGTTTCTCCTAAAACCGAACGTGCTGAGCGTAGCGATGCCGTCCTGATCGTCGGCGCGGGTATCGGCGGGATGCAATCGGCGCTGCTCTTGGCCGAGGCCGGATACAAGGCCCATCTGTTGGACAGTGCGCCGGGCATTGGCGGCTCGATGCATTTGTTGGATCGGACCTTTCCCACGGATTCCTGTGGCATCTGTCTGATGTTGCCAGGCCGGGCGGCCTATTGCCCCACCATCGAGTGTGATCTGCATCGCAACATCGAGATTCTCCCTTACGCCGAGGTGGTGGACGTCGAGGGCGAACCCGGCGATTTCACCGTCACCGTGCGCCGCAAGCCACGCTACGTGGACATTGAGCTGTGCACCAACTGCGGTCGCTGCGCCGAGGTCTGCCCCATTGAGCGGCCTCACCAATACGAGGGCGACATCGACAAACAGAAGGCGATCTATCAGCCGCCGATACGGGCGATCCCACCAACTTACGTCATCGATATGGACTACTGCACCCGCTGCGGCGAGTGCGTCCCGGTCTGCCCCACCGACGCCATCGATCTGGGGATGGAAGAACGCCAGACCCAGGTCAACGTGGGGGCGGTGGTGATGAGCCCCGGCTATGAACCCTTCGACGCCAGCATCAAGGGCGAGTACGGCTTTGGGTATTACGACAACGTCCTCTCTAGCATTCAGTTCGAGCGAATGGTCAGCATCTCCGGCTCCACCGGGGCCGAGATCGTACGGCCTTCCGATGGCGAGTCGCCCCGCCGTATCGCCTTCATCCAGTGCGTCGGTTCGCGCGATCCTTCCATCGACCGCGGCTATTGCTCCTCGGTCTGCTGTATGTACACGGCCAAGCAGGTACAGGTCGCCAAGGAGCTCGCTCCCGATCTGGACGTGACGGTCTTCTTTATGGATATTCGGGCGCACGGCAAGGACTTCGACGAGTACTTCGACCAGGTCGAGGCGACGCCGGGGGTTCATTATCGTCGTGCGATGGTTTCTTCGATTCACGAATACAAGCAGACGGGCGATTTGGCGCTCAATTTCGTCGATGACGATGGGACCGTCCGGGAAGAGGACTTCGATATGGTGGTGCTCTCGGTCGGGTTTGAGCCGCCGCAGGGGTTCCAGGAGCTGGGCGAGGGACTGGGCGTTGAGCTCAATCGTTACGGCTTCTCCGTGACCGATACGTTCCACCCCGGCGATAGCTCGCAGCCGGGGATTCTGGTGAGCGGCGCCTTCCGCGAGCCGAAGGATATCCCCGAGACGGTGGTCGAGGCCTCGGCGGTAGCGGCCAGTGCGGCTCGTTTTGTGGAGAGGGACGCGGTGGAAGTTCCCCGTTCCTCGGCGCAGGAGGAGCGTGACGTCAGCCTGGAGTGGCCGCGCGTGGGCGTCTTCCTCTGCGATTGCCGCGGCGAGATTGGCTCGGTGGTCGATCTGCACGCCCTGGCCGAGCAGGCCGAGGGGATGCGCGACGTGGCGGCCGTGCAGGTGATGGACAACGCTTGCCTGGCGAGCGGTCGCGAGCTGATTGCCGAGTCCATTGAGGAGCACGATCTTAACCGCGTGGTGATCGCCGGTTGCCCGGCCCGCCTTTATCAATCCAGCTTCGAGCAGATGATGCGCGAGGTCGGTCTGAACCCGAGACTGCTGGAACGGGTCAACCTGCGCGGCGAGGTGGCCTGGGTCCATGCAGGGGATGGCAACGGCTGGATCGCTACGACCAAGGCGCGGGAGCTGGTCGAGATGGGCGTTTCCAGCGTTCGCCTGGAGCAAGCGGTGCATTTTGAGGGCCGCGAGCTCTCGCAGCGTGCGCTGGTGATCGGCGGCGGTGTGGCCGGGATGACGGCCGCGCTCCAGCTGGCCGAGATGGGGCACGAGGTCGATCTGGTGGAGCGCTCCGACGAGCTGGGCGGTCAGCTGCGAAGCCTACGCTACACGCTAACCGGCGAGGATCCGGTGGCCTTCCTGGACGGCCTGATTGAGGATGTGACGGGCCATCCACGCATCACGGTGTTTTTCGACACCGAGGTAGAGGATGTTGACGGATACGTCGGCAACTTCGAGGTGACGCTTCGATCATCCGGTGGTGAAGCGGCCGAGGCCGCGGAACCGGAAACGCGCACCGCTGGCGCGATTGTCGTCGCCACCGGCGGACACGAGGTCACGCCGACGGAGTATCTCTACGGCGACGATGACCGGGTGGTCACTCAGCGCGAACTGGAGAAGGTGCTCGATGCGGGCGAGGAAGTCCCCTCGGACGTGGTGATGATCCAGTGCGTCGGCTCGCGAGAGCCGGAGCGGCCTTACTGTAGCCGCGTCTGCTGCACCAAGGCCGTCACCAACGCGCTCCGGATCAAGGAGCAGCATCCCGAGGCGCGCGTCTTCGTGTTGTACCGCGAGATGCGGACCTACGGCTTCCGCGAGGACTACTACCGCGAGGCCCGGGACAAGGGCGTGGCGTTTTTGCGCTACGAGCTGCCGGACAAGCCGCAGGTCACAGCTGGCGATGGCGGCCTGACGGTTCGATTGCAGGAGCCTGTCACCGGCGAGGAGCTGGAGCTCGGAGCCGGGATGTTGGTGTTGAGCACTGGCATCGAGCCGAACGATGTATCTGATCTGGCCCGTATGCTGGACGTACCGCTGGATAAGAGTGGGTTCTTCCAGGAGGAGTATCCCAAGATGCGGCCCCTGGATTTCACCAAGCGCGGCATCTTTATGTGTGGGCTGGCCCATTCGCCCCGCTTCTCCGACGAGGCTATCTTGCAGGCCCAGGGGGCGGCGATGCGGGCGGCGGCGCTGCTGAAGCAGCAGACGCTGGAGGCGCCGGTGCCGGCCGTGCGGGTCAGTGAGCGTCTTTGCACCGCGTGCGGTCAATGCGTCGAGGTCTGTCCCTACGATGCCCGCGTGCTGGAGCCGGGAGCGCACACCGCCGAGGTGATCGACGTCTTGTGCCAGGGCTGCGGCGCCTGCATCGTCGCCTGTCCCAACAAGGCGACGCGGCGGCAGGGCGTCGAGGTGCCGAGCGTCTACCGAATGCTGGAAGCCGTTTGATAAGCAAGTAATGCGAGATAATGGGATTTAGCGAACGATTAGCTTTGTCCGACACTGATATAGCTGACGACGAAGATTCTCAGCTTGACCGAATCTGCGAACGACTTCGGCGAACCCGTGAGGAGATTCTAGGTATTATCCTGTTTGGCTCCCTGGCTCGGCGAGAGAGCCATCAAGATGTGGATATACTTGTGGTTGTAGAGCGCGAAGGAATGACTCGTAAAGAGCAGGATGAGGTTTTGATCACCTTGCGGAGAGCGTTGGGAAGCGAAGCCGCGCGTATCGATCTGGCTGTTACTGATGAAAAGGATCTGCGATGGGGCTTAAAGGCTCATTATCCCTTCTACCTGGATGTGGCTTTTGACGGTGTGGTGTTGTACGATGCGGACGGGATTGCAGATCTGCTGGAACGGACTCGGAGAGAAGTGGAGGGAAGTGACATCCGACGCACAGAGACCGGAGGATGGCAGTTTCCAGTGCCCTATCGTCAACGAGTCCCGCTTTCACCCGATGATAATGTCACGTGGGCTCAGCGCTGGCTTGACGACGGTCAGCGTGATCTTGAGGCAGCGGATGTGCTTCTTGAGTCGAGGCTGTATGAGCGAAGCGTCACGCATAGCCAACAGGCGGTGGAGAAGAGTGTCAAGGCGGTGCTGGCTTGTATGGGGCGTATGGAGCGCACCCATTACCTGTCGTCGCTCCTGCTGGAATCGCTCTCTGTACTGCGGGATGAAGATTGGCACGAGCGATTGGAGAGATTAGCGCGAGCGGCCGAGGAGTTGGAGCCAGCTGCTGTTCGCAGCCGATATCCGATAGAGGTGCAAGAACGTGTGATTTGGCCTAGTGAGCGGTATGATGCCGATGACGCCAAGCGAGCGGTAGATTTGGCCCGAAGAAGTCTCCGGACTGGGCAAGCGTTTGTGCGTTGGTGGATTGAGAGAGACAAAGAATGAATATACATAAACCAGCAGCTTTAATCATCGGAGGAGGCATAGCCGGTATCCAGGCCGCGCTTGATATCGCTGATGCTGGCTTTCCCGTCTATTTGGTCGAACGGGAGCCCTCCATCGGCGGACGTATGGCTCAGCTGGATAAGACGTTCCCGACCTTGGATTGTTCGTCGTGTATTCTGACGCCGAAGATGGTGGACGCGGGCCAGCATCCCAACATCGAGCTGATGACCTACTCCGAGGTTGAGTCGGTGGAGCGAGACGGCGATGGTTTCCACGTGCGGGTGCGAAAGAAGCCGCGCTACGTGGACATCGACAAATGCAAGGGCTGCGGTGACTGCGCGGAGGCGTGCCGGATGAAGGGGCGCATCATCAGCGACTTCGACGAAGGAATCGCCCGACGCTCGTCGATCTACGTGCCTTTCCCGCAGGCGGTGCCGCTCAAGTATACCATCGATCCCGAAGCCTGTCTGTATCTGACGCGCGGGACGTGTGGAAATACGTTCCTCTGCAAGGACGCCTGCCCGGCCGATGCGATCGACTTCGAGCAGACGGAGGAGTTCGTCGATCTCGCCGTCAGCACCATCATCGTCGCCACGGGCTTCGACATGATCGACCCGGCCACGAAGCCGGAATATGGCTACGACGTCTATCCGGAGGTGATGACGGGGATTGAGTTCGAGCGTATGTCTGACGCGTCCGGTCCCACCAAGGGCAAGATTCGCATCCCGGAGAAAGATCGGCGTGGCAACATCGTGATGAGCGATCGGGAGCCAGAAGACGTCGTGTTCATCAAATGCGTCGGATCCCGCGATCCGCATACCGGCGTGCCGTATTGTTCGCGCGTCTGTTGTATGTACACGGCCAAGCACGCCCATCTGATGCGCGATAAGATCCCCGATGCCAATATCACGGTCTTTTATATGGATGTGCGAGCCTTTGGCAAGGGCTATGAGGAGTTTTACGATCGTGTCAAACACGAGCGGGTGACGTATCGGCGTGGTGAGCCTTCTGAGATCTATCGGGACGGCGATAAGTTGGTTGTGTTGGCCGAGGATACCACGCTGGGCCGGCCCGTCGAGGTCGAGGCCGATCTGGTGGTGCTGGCGACGGCCATCGTCCCCCAGATCGATATTGAAGACGTGGCGACGTTGTTGGAGCTAGAGCGTTCGCCGGATGGTTTCTTCCGCGAGGCGGACGCCAAGCTGCGCCCGGTCGACACGAGTAGGGCTGACATCTTTGTGGCCGGGTGTTGCCAGAGCCCCAAGGATATTCCGGACACGGTTGCTCAGGCGAAGGCAGCGGCTTCTTCGGCGCTGAGAGTACTGGTTCAGGCGAGAGAGGCTGTACCTGCTTAAGGTGGTAGAGGAGAATGAAATGGCATTGAAGACGGAGAAAATGGCCGAGCAGTTGGAGCTCTTCGGCTGCATTCAATGTGGTAAGTGCACCGGCGGGTGTCCGGTCGCGCGTAAGACGACGCTGAACATCCGTCGTTTGATCTATGATATGCTGGTCGAGCCTGACGTCGACGTGGAGGCGCACGAGGAGTTGTGGGATTGTACCGCTTGCTTTACGTGCGTCGAGCGATGTCCCAAGGACGTCCAGCCGGCCGAGCTGGTCATCAGCCTGCGCGGCGAGCTCGTGGAGAGTGGTCGCGTCCCGGAGACGGTGGGCACGGCGCTGATGGGTATCTTCCGTCAGGGGAATCCCAGCGGGATGGCGCGGGCCGATCGCGAGACCTGGGCCGATGGCGTGGAGCCGAGCCTGGAGCAAGCCAAGGAGGCCGCTCAGGAGGGGTGCGAGATGCTCTACTTCGTCGGTTGCATCCCATCCTACGATCGGCGCATCCAGCCGGTGGCGCGGGCTCTGATGAGGGTCTTCGAAAAGGCCGATATCGATGTCGGCACGTTGGGCACCGACGAGACGTGTTGTGGCAACGAGGTGCGTCGGATGGGCGAGGTAGGGTTGTTCGAGATGTTGGTCGAGGAGAACGGCGAGCTCTTCCGCGGCGTCGGCGCTCAGGAGATCGTCACCACGTCGCCCCATTGCTACAATACCTTCAAGAACGAGTATGGCCTTGATGAGATGGAGATCCTCCATTATACACAGCTGCTGGCGCAGATGCTTGAGGATGGCGTGTTGTCGTTCCCAGGCCAAGTCGATAAAAAGGTCACATATCACGATCCTTGCTTCCTGGGGAAGCAGAACCAGATCTACGACGAGCCTCGTGCGGTCATCGAGGCGATCCCCGGCGTCGAGCTGGTAGAGATGGATCGCAACCGCGAGCGTAGCCTCTGCTGCGAGGGCGGCGGCGGCCGTATGTGGGTCGAGGGGACGAACCTGGAAGAACGGCTGGCGTTCCAGCGTGTGCAGGAGGCCGCCGAGACGGGAGCCGAGGTCTTGGCCGTGGCCTGTCCTTTCTGCCTGCTGACATTGGAGGATGCGGTTAAGGTGCAGGGCCTGGACGACCAGCTGCAGGTGTTGGACATTATGGAGCTCGTCGACCTGGCATTGGAAGGGGATTCTGAGGATGAGGAGTAGTGCTTGCGCGAGCGGCTCCTCTTGGTTAAGTGAGTGAGATTATGGAACAAGAACCCCGTATCGGCGTATATGTTTGTCACTGTGGTGTGAACATCGCCGCCACCGTGGACGTGGAAGAGGTGGCCGAGGTCTCGGCAGATCTGCCCGGCGTAATAATCTCGCGGGATTACACGTATATGTGCTCCGACCCGGGTCAGGAGCTGATCAAGCAGGATATTCGCGAGTACGATCTGAACCGTGTGGTCGTGGCGTCTTGCTCGCCGCGGATGCACGAACCGACGTTCCGCTCGGCGGCCCAGCAGGCGGGCGTCAATCCGTATCAGGTCGAGATGGCGAATATCCGCGAGCAGTGCTCCTGGGTGCACAAGGATAAGGCGCAGGCGACGGAGAAGGCCAAGTCGTTGATCGCCTCGGCGGTGGCGAAGGCAGCTCGCCTGGAGGCGCTGGAAGAACGCGAGGTCGAAGTCACACCCGGCGTGGTCGTCATCGGGGGCGGCATCGCCGGGATGTCCGCGGCCCTCGACGTGGCGGACACCGGCATCCCGGCCTTCCTGGTGGAGAAGGAGGATCATCTGGGCGGGCACGTGGCGGAGCTCAATCGCACCTTCCCCACGCTGGAACGTGTGCCAGAGCTGCTGGATCCGATGATCGAGCGGGTCAAAGAGCACCCCGAGATCACCGTCTTCCTCAACAGCGAAGTGAAGCAGGTCGATGGGTACGTGGGCAACTTCGAGGTCACCGTCGGCGCGCCCGAGCTGGAAGGCGGGTCGCGGCTTTTGAACGTCGGTTCGATTGTGGTTGCCACCGGCTACGACGTCTTCAATCCCGATCGCAAGCCCGAGTTTGGCTACAGCGACTATCCCAACGTCATCACCTCGCTGGAGATGGAGGACCGGCTGGCGGAGGGCGATCTGACGGTGAACGGACGCACGCCGGAGAAGGTGGCCTTCATCCAGTGCGTCGGCTCGCGGGACGTCCAGCTGGGCAATCCCCACTGCTCGCGCGTCTGTTGTATGTACACCGCCAAGCAGTCGCGGCTTGTCCGCGAGATGCTCCCCGAGGCCGAGGTAACGGTCTTCTACATCGACGTGCGAACCTTCGGCAAAGGGGCGGAGGAGTTCTACGACGACGCGCGGGCATCCGGCGTGCGCTATCGGCGCGGCAACGTCTCCGAGATCTATCGTCGAGGAGATCGCGTTGTGCTGGAGGCGGAGGACACGCTGTTGGGCCGCCCGATCGAGCTGGAGGCGGATCTGGTCGTGTTGGCCGTCGGGATGGAGGCTCGGGATAGCGCGAGCGAAATATCGCAGCTGCTGAAGCTGCCTCGCTCCGCCGACGGGTTCTTCCTGGAGGCACATCCCAAGCTGCGGCCTGTGGATACGGCGATGGACGGCGTCGTCTTGGCGGGCTGCTGCCAGGGCCCGAAGGACATCCCGGATACAATCTCGCAGGCCAAAGCGGCGGCCTCGTCGGCGCTGATCCCGCTGATCCGCGGCTCGGTGCCGGTCGAATCGGCCACGGCGATGGTGAACGAGGATCTGTGCGCGGGCTGTGGGATGTGCGTCGACGTCTGCCCCTATGATGCACCAGCTATGGACGAGCTGTGGGGCGTCTCGCGCATCAACCCGGTGCTCTGTAAGGCGTGCGGCGCTTGCGCCGTCACCTGTCCTTCCAAGGCCATTCGGTTGCAGCACTTCACCGCCGAGCAGGTTCTCGCGCAGGTGGATGCGTTGGTCGGCAGCTAGCGGCTGGCGAGTGACCTATGAGTTTACAGGTTTTTGATCGGTTACCAATTCCGAGGAGAAAGTATGGCTGAACAAGATTTCGAACCTAAGATCGTCGCTTTCCTGTGCAACTGGTGCACGTACACCGGCGCCGATCTGGCGGGTACGTCTCGCATTCAGTATCCTCCCAACGTACGCATCATCCGGCTGATGTGCTCCGGTTCGGTGGACCCGACGTATGTGCTCAAGCCGCTGCTGGATGGCGCCGACGGCGTGCTCATCGGCGGCTGTCATCCCGGCGACTGTCATTATCAGTCCGGGAATTACAAGGCCCGCCGACGCGTTGTAGCGTTGAAGGAGATTCTGAAGAACGCCGGTATCGACGAGGATCGCGTCTGGCTGCGTTGGATTTCCGCTTCTGAGGGACAGCGCTTTGCCGATACCGTCACGGAGATGACTGAGTTCCTCAAGGAAAAAGGCCCCAATCCGATGCGCAAGGAGTGGGCTGTATAGCGTTTCAGGTGACGGCGTTTCAAGTTTCACGTTGGACGAGCCCGAAACCTGAAACTTGAAACCCATTCGAGGGGAGATGTAATGAGAACATTGATTCCAGTTGAGAACGACGATACGCTCGCTGCAGTACAGGGCCTCCTGAAGCAGATGCTGGAGGCCGACGTGGTGGATATGCTTCTGGTGCCGATGGAGACCCCCGATGGGGCGGTCACGCCGGCATTGGTGTCCGACCCCGATCTGCTGGACGCGGCCAATCCGCTGGCGCCGGTGATGGGAATGAACGCCGCGCACTTGGCGGGGCAGGTCTCCATCCGCGAACCGCGTGGGCGTGTGGGTGTGGTGCTGCGACCTTGTGAGCTGCGGGCGCTGATTGAGCTGGTCAAGCTGCAACAGGCTAGCCTGGACGATATGGTGACCATTGGCGTCGATTGCCTGGGCACCTACGACGTGTCGGTCTACGCGGCGATGCGGGACGATGGCGGCGTCGAGATGACCGCCTATCTGGCGACCGCCCAGAGCGGCGATCTGGCACCACAGGGCGATTACGCTTTCCGCGACGCATGTCAGATGTGCGAGAAACCACACGTCGAAGAAGCGGCTGATGTGGCGCTGGAGCTCTTCGGCGCTGATCTGAGTACCGGTATCCCGGTTAGCCTGCCCGACGGGATGGCCGAGACGTTGGGCCTCAGCCCGGCGGAGGTGGAAACCTCGCGGGCCGACGTGGTAGAGAGCGTCGTGGCAGATCGTATCGAGGTGCGCGACGAGCGCTTCGCCGAGATCCGCGAGCGGCTTGACGACGAGGGTGTTGAGGGCGTCTTCGCGGACTGTGTACGCTGCCACAACTGTATGACCGTCTGTCCCGTCTGTTATTGCAAGACTTGCCTCTTTAAGAGCCAGGTCTTCGATCACGAGCCAATGCAGTACTTGAAGTGGGCGGAGCGAAAGGGCGCCTACCGTATGCCTGCGGATACGATGCTCTTCCATTTGACGCGCCTCAATCATATGGTGCTGTCTTGCATTGGCTGCGGGATGTGCACCAGCGATTGCCCGTCCGAACTGCCGGTTGGCGCCGTCTTCCGCGCGATTGGACAAGAGACTCAGGAGGTCTTCGATTACGAACCTGGGCGCGACGTTGAGGAACCCCTGCCGCTGATCACGTTCCAGGAGGACGAGTGGATGGAGGTTGGGGAGGAATAGTTTACGTAATACGTATTGCGTATTCCGTAGGGAGTTAAGGTATGGAAGAACAACAAGAAGAGAATTTGATCCCCGTCTACATTATGGGCAAGCGGTACATGGTGCCGCCCACGCTGACGATTATGAAGGCTATGGAGTACGCCGGCTATAAGCTGATCCGCGGCGTGGGCTGCCGGGGCGGCTTCTGTGGCGCGTGCGCGACCACTTATCGCATCAAGGGAGATCCCAAGCTCTACTTTGGCCTGGCATGCCAGACGGTGGTGGAGCCGGATATGTACCTGGCGCAGATCCCCTTCTTCCCCGCGCAAAGGGCGACCTATGACCTGACCGAGCTGGAACCAACGCCGACCATGTTGTTCACCACCTATCCGGAGTTGCTGCGTTGCCTGGGCTGTGGCGCTTGCACCAAGGCCTGCCCGCAAGATCTCGACGTGCGCGAGTATATGGCGGCCGGTATGAAGGGCGATATCGCCACAATGGCTGATCTCTCCTTCGATTGCATCATGTGTGGGTTGTGTGCGGCTCGCTGTCCGGCTGAAGAGGCCCAGTACAACATCGCTATCTTGGCCCGTCGAATCTACGGTCGCTACCTCTCTCCCCGCTCGGAGCATCTAGAGGAGCGGCTGGAGGAGATCGAAGCCGGCGAATTCGACGCGGCGCTGGAGAAGTTGAAGGAATTGAACCGCGATGCATTGGTCGAGCGATACGAAGCTCGCGACATTGAGCCAGAGGAGTGATCACGTTATGAGCGGTTACCCACCAGAGATGCAAGAATCGATCAAAAAGGTTGAGGCGACCCGTATGCGACGCATCAAAGAGACCCACCCCACGATGTCGATGGAAGAGCGCGATGAGGTGCTCAACCAGTTCCATCCCGATTATCTGGAAGAGGAGATGCGCCCGATCCGCGTTGGAGTCAGCAAGGGGCAGCGTACGCCGCTAGAGCTGGCCAAGGTCGTCGAGGGCCGTCCGCACATCTCGGCGGATTTCGACTTGAGCGATCCGCAGGCCGAGACTGATGTGCTCGTCATCGGGGGCGGGGGCGCTGGGGCCTCGGCTGCCCTGCTGGCTCAGGAGAACGGCGCTCAAGTGATCGTGACCACCAAACTGCGTTTTGGCGATGCTAACACGATGATGGCTCAGGGTGGGATTCAGGCCGCCGACCGTCCCAACGATAGCCCGGCGATTCACTACCTGGACGTCATCGGTGGTGGGCATTTCACCAATGATCCCGATCTGGTGGAAGCGTTGGTGAAGGATGCTCCTTTCGTCATCAAGTGGCTCGAGGACCTGGGGATGATGTTCGATAAGGAGCCCGACGGCACGATGGTCGAGCGGCACGGGGGCGGCACCAGTCGCATGCGAATGCATTCGGCGCGGGATTACTCCGGCGCGGAGATTATGCGCACGCTGCGCGACGAGGTGCGCAATCGAGAGGATGACATCCGCGTGATTGAGTTCTCGCCCGCCGTCGAGCTGGTGCTGGATGACGATGGTCGAGTAGCCGGTGCTGTGGTGATGAACCTGGAGACGAAGGCCTATTCCTATATCAAGGCCAGGGCCGTGGTGATGGCGACGGGCGGCGGCGGGCGGCTGCACTTCCAGGATTTTCCCACTACCAACCATTACGGCGCGACGGCCGATGGCGTGGTGATGGCCTACCGGGCCGGGGCCCAGCTGGGCTATCTGGAGTCGATGCAGTATCATCCCACTGGGGCGGCTTTCCCGGAGCAGATCGTGGGGCAGCTGGTGACCGAGAAGACGCGTGGGCTGGGCGCCCAGCCGGTCAACAAGTACGGTGAGCAGTTCGTCTATCCGCTGGAGCCCCGCGATGTGGAGGCGGCCGCCTTCATCCGCGAATGTGAGGAGCGCGATAACGGCATCATCACGCCCACGGGACAGCCGGGGGTCTGGCTGGATTCGCCGATGATCGAGATCATCCACGAACCCGGCACCATTGAGGCGAATTTGCCGGCGATGGTGCGGCAGTTCAAGCGCTTCGGTATCGACATCACCGAGGAGCCGATGCTGGTCTACCCCACGCTTCACTATCAGAACGGTGGTGTGCAGCTGGATCCCGACGGCTCCACCGAGATAGAGGGCCTTTTCATCGCCGGTGAGGTCAGCGGTGGCGTGCACGGTCACAATCGGCTGATGGGTAACTCCTTGTTGGAGGTCACCGTCTTCGGCCGCCGGTCCGGACGTTCCGCTGCGACCCATGCTCAACAGGTCGCCGTGAATAACCCCAATCTGGCTCACGTGGCGGCCTGGAATCGCGAGTTGGAAGAGTCCGGTGTGGATACGGGGGTGACGTCCCCGATCCTTTTGCCGGATTATACGCGCCAGATCTAAGTATCTGGCAAATAAGGTAAAACTCAACGTATAGGAGAAAGGAGTACTAGTATGAAGAAAGGGAGTTGGGTTCAAGATAGCCCAAAGTTCCTGGAGCAGCTGTACAAATTTGCTGAGGGGGTATTCCTCGGCCTGGACCCACTGTGGTCGGCGATTGGCTATGATGCGAGCGAGAAGCTGATCAAACCGGGAGAGGATCTCTTCAAAAACATCATCTTCGAGTGCAATGAGTGCGGGCAGTGTGTGTTGCACTACACGGGTATGACCTGCCCGATGAACTGTCCCAAGCAGCTGCGCAATGGGCCTTGCGGCGGGACGCGCACCAACGGTCATTGCGAATATGACGAGGATATGGAATGCGTGTGGGTCAATGCTTTCGACCGCTCGAAGAAGATGCCACTCTACGGCATGGAGATCCTGGATATCGAGCCGATGCACAACTGGGAGCGCGAGGACGAATCGGCCTGGATCAATATGCTGCGAGAGAAAGAAGGGACATACGAGGATTCCGAACCGGAGAAGCTCGACGTGGCCAAAAGGGAATTCTGGGAGTAGAACAATGGCAAAAGACAACGGAATGATCGCTGGTAGCAACCTGGAAAAAGTACTTCGTGCCGGACACTTCGCTGTCACAGGGGAGCTCGGACCGCCGACCGGCGCCGATAGATCCATCATTGAGGAGAAGGCCCAACACCTCAAGGGCGTTGTAGACGCTGTAAATATCACCGATAATCAGACGGCTGTGGTGCGAATGTCGTCCATCGCCGTGGCCTCGATGTTAATCGATATGGGGCTGGAGCCTGTCGTCCAGATGACCGCTCGCGACCGAAACCGCATCGCCATCCAATCGGACCTTTTCGGCGCGTGGGCCCTGGGCGCCAAGAATCTGCTCTGCCTCACTGGAGATCATCAGAAGTTTGGCAATCATCCCGAGGCCAAGGGCGTCTTCGATATGGATTCCATCCAGATGTTGAAGATGATGCGCGATATGCGCGAAAAAGGCATCGTCCAGTCGGGCGATGAGTGCGAGGGATCGCCGGAGTTCTTCCTGGGCGCAGCAGCCAACCCCTTTGCTCCGCCTTACGAGTATCGGCCCTATCGCCTGGCCAAAAAGGTTCAGGCTGGCGCGAAGTTCATCCAGACGCAGTGCATCTATAATATGGAGCGCTTCAAGGAGTTCATGCAGCGCGCTGGTGACCTGGGGTTATTGGATGACGTCTACGTGATGGGCGGCGTGACGCCTCTCAAGAGCTCGGGGATGGCGTGGTATATGGCCAATAACGTCCCCGGGTTGGATGTTCCCAAGGAGACGGTGGATCGCATGAAGGCCGCGGTCAGTGACATCCCCAAGGAGGACAAAGCGGCTCGCCGCGAGGCGCAGCGCGAAGAGGGCATCCAGATTTGCGTCGAGACGATTCAACAGCTGCAGGAGATCCCCGGCGTGAGTGGTGTCCATATTATGGCGATTGAATGGGAGCCGGCCGTGCCCATCATCGCCGAGAAGGCTGGCTTGCTACCGCGTCCGGAGGTCTAGGCCAGCACCATGTCGCGTCTTGGCAGCGGGGTTGGGGTGTGATACAATGCTATTAATCCCAAGTGGATGAGAGGAGATGCCGATGACCGAAGTGAACGAGCTTGCTACGGTTGACTATCCGGTCCCCTCGCGTGTCACGTTTCAGCCCCCTGTCCATTACCCCGAATCGGACGGCAAGCCAATGGCCGAGACCGATACCCACATCGACCTGCTGATCTACCTGCGTGAGGCGTTGTCCGACTACTTCCGCGACGATCCCGATGTCTACATTGCCGGCAATCTCTTCGTCTACTACGAAGCAGGCGACCCCACGCAGGTCGTCGCGCCGGATGTTTTCGTCGTTAGAGGTGTCCCCAAGCACGATCGCCGCGTCTACAAGGTTTGGGAAGAGGGCGAGGCGCCGGATGTCGTGTTTGAGCTGACGTCTCAGAGTACCCGCAAAGAGGACCTGGGGCCGAAGAAGGGCATCTACGAGATGCTCGGTGTGGGAGAGTACTTCATTTTCGATCCGTTCGCCGACTATCTGGAGCCTCGACTGATCGGCTTCCGGCTGGCGGAGTGGGGGTATCGTCGCATTGAGGACGAGGCCCCATTGACGAGCCAGGTATCGGGGCTCGAACTCCACGTGGAGGGCGAGACGCTGCGTCTGGTCGATCCCACGACGGGCGAGAAGCTACTGACCCCGCTGGAGGCTCAAGAGGCGCTGCGGCAGATGCAAGCGGCGTATCATCAGGCGGAGGAGGCGCGTCGCAAGGCCGAGCAGGAGATCGAACAGCTGCGCGCCGAGTTGGAACGGCTGCGCAAGGGAGAACATCAATGACACCACTGTCCAAGATCGCCATCAGCGGCAAGGGAGGCGTGGGAAAGACGACCCTCTCTGCCCTTCTGGCTCATATCTACGCCGAGCGAGGCCGCGATGTCGTCGTCATCGACGCCGACCCCGTGGGCGGTCTGGCCCAGGCGCTGGGCTTCCCCGCTGACGTGGTCGAGCAGGTCACGCCGGTGTCCGAGATGGACGATCTGATCTACGAACGCACCGGGGCCAAGCCCGGCACATCCGGCGGTTTCTTCACGATGAACCCCCGGGTGGGTGACATCCCGGAGCGATTCAGTATCTCGCACCGCGGGATCCGCTTCCTGCGCCTGGGTACCATTGAGGCCGGCGGAAGCGGCTGCATCTGCCCGGAGAGTGCCTTGCTCAAGGCTCTGGTCACACACCTCCTGCTCTATCGCGATGAGATGCTGGTGCTCGATATGGAGGCCGGCGTGGAACACCTGGGGCGCGCGACGGCCCAGGCGGTGGATGCTTTCCTGGTGGTGCTGGAACCGGGGCGTCGCAGTCTGACCACGGCGGAGCGAGTGCGCGAGCTGGCCGAGGATATCGGCATCAATCACGTCTACGCCGTGGGTAACAAGGTGCGCAGCGAGCGCGATTATGCGTTTATGCAGGAAGAGAGCCCAGTGCCGATGCTGGGCTATCTCTCCGTCAATCCGGAACTGACCGACGCTGATATGCGGGGCGAGGGTATCTTCGATGCTGCCCCGCGCTCGGTTGAAGAGGCCCGGGCCATCGTAGCAGCTCTGGAGGCGTTGTGAGATATCTGATCGCTGCCCGATCGTTAAACCCTATCCCTAGCCGACAGGATCGAATCCCAGGTGATTCGGCTATTGGGGCTTGTGACTGGCGATGGAATGTAATCCGTCGCCAGTTTATTGTTGGTGGCTGACCAGTCTTTGAGGCGATACTCGTAATCCTGACTAGTCATAACCATAAGGAGGGAGTGATGCGCGACTTGCACGACGTCCACAAGATGTTGGAAAAGGTTGGTATCCCCGGTCAAGATGCCTATGAGCTTCCCGATAGCACCAGGCAATTTCCCGATGGCGCCAATTACCGTATGGAGATATCCGGCGTAGAGCGTCCCGAGGTGTTAGAGGCTCTCATCGACGAGATGGGTCAGCGTGGCATCGCCATTCATCGGCTGATCTCCACCGTGATGGGCTCCACGCTGTTGGATGACGCGGAGTTGCGCGACTTCGCTCAGATGGCGGCCGACGCGGATCTGGAGGTAATCATCACGCCGGGGCCGCGCTCCGGCTGGGACACGGGGCGGCAGCTGGTGACGCCTGAGGGCGGGCTTTCTGGCCTTCGTTATCGCGGATCCGATCAGCTCTCCTACGTCATCGCCGAGTATCTGCGCTGCCTCGACCTGGGTTTCCGCGGCTTCCTCTGTATCGACGAGGGTCTGCTCTGGCTGGTCAATCAGCTCAAGGAGAGCGGTGATATTCCTGACGACGTGGTCTTCAAGGTCAGCATCTACGCCGGGCACGCCAACGCCGCCGGCGCAAAGGTGCTGGAGTCCCTGGGCGCCTCGACGTTCAATCCGCTGGGCGATCTCTCGCTGCCGCAGCTGGCGTCCATTCGCCAGACGATTGAGATACCGATGGACCTGCACATTATGCTCTCCGAGTCCTTCGGCGGCTTCAACCGCTTCTACGAAGGGGCGGAGATGGCGCGGGTCTGCTCGCCCTGCTACTTCAAGATCGAACCGGGGCCGGCGCTGGCGGCTGGCGCGGGGGCCTGGTACAAGCCCTGGACCAGCCCGGACCTGCTGGCCTGGCAGGCCCGCGAGAAGGTGAAGTACGCCCAGATCATCCACCAACTGATCCAGGCCACCAATCCGCAGCTGACGCTATCGGATCTGGGGCCGAGCGACCTGGCGATTCCCAGGCCGTGAACGCGTGACCTGGACCGTGGCCAGATGTAGGTCGGGTTCGCTACTTGGCCGGAGCGATAGAGATTCCGTGGGGAGATTGAGAAACGTACTATGAGCGATTTGGTAGACTCTTTTGTTGAGTTGATCCGCCGGGCGGCCACGGACCTCCCGGCGGATGTGGAGGCGGCGCTGCGGGCGGCGCGCGACCGCGAGACGTCCGGTTCGGCCGCCGAGGGAGCGCTGACGACCATCCTGGAGAACGTGGCGATTGCGCGTGAAAACTCAACTCCCGTCTGCCAGGATACCGGTGTGCCTATCTTCTACGTCTATCACCCGCCGGCGATGAGTACACGCGTTCTGCGCGGGCAGATCGAGGTGGCGGTGGAGGAGGCAACAGCCCGGGCCTACCTGCGGCCCAACGCCGTCGATCCCATTACCGGGCGAAACAGCGGCAACAACCTGGGCGTCGGGTTTCCGACGTTTCACTTCGAGCCCTGGGAGGAGGAGCACGTACAGGTCGATCTGCTCCTCAAGGGCGGCGGAAGCGAGAATGTGGGAGCGCAGTATAAGCTCCCGCACGCGCCGTTGGAGGCCGGGCGGGACCTGGATGGCGTCCGCAAGGTGGTGTTGGGTGCCGTCTACCGGGCGCAGGGGAAGGGCTGCGCGCCGGGCGTGCTGGGCATCGCTATCGGTGGCGACCGTGGCTCCGGCTACGTCCACGCCAAGGAGCAGCTCTTCCGCTCGCTGGACGATACCAATCCGGTGCCGGCGCTGGCGGAGCTGGAGGAGCGTCTGCTGCGCGAGTGCAACGAGCTGGGCATCGGCCCGATGGGCTTCGGCGGCAAGACGACGGTCTTCGGCGTCAAAGTCGGGGCCTACCACCGGCTGCCGGCCTGCTATTTCGTCAGTATCGCGTATATGTGCTGGGCTTGCCGTCGGGCGCGAATGATGGTGCGTGATGAGGAGGTGAGCTTCCAATGAGTGCGGTGAATCTGACGATTCCCCTTGCTGAGGAGGACGTCCGCGCACTTCACGTCGGCGATACCGTTTATCTTTCCGGTGTGATGGTCACCGGACGCGATACGGCTCACAAGTATATGATCGAAAACTTCATTCGCGCGGAGGCCGTGCCCGAAAGCGAGCAGACGGTGTACGCAGAGTTGAAGAAGCTGCTCAAGGAAGGCTTCATTTACCACTGTGGGCCGGTGGTGCGCCAGCGCGACGACGGCGAGTGGGAGTTTGTGGCCGCCGGGCCGACCACCTCCATCCGCGAGGAGGGTTACGAGCCGGAGGTGATCGAGCACTTTGGACTGCGTGGCGTCATCGGCAAGGGTGGTATGGGCCCGAATACATTACAGGCTTGCCAGGAGCACGGCGCAGCCTACTTCCACGCCGTCGGCGGGGCGGCTTCGCTTATCGCCGATGCCGTCAAGGAGGTCGTGGCGGTGCATAAGAAAGATGCGTTTGGCGTGCCGGAGGCCTTCTGGGTCGTCCGCGTGGAAGACTTCCCCGTCATCGTCACGATGGACACGCACGGACGCAGCATCCACGACGAAGTAGAAGCGGCCTCGCAGAAGGCATTGGAACGATTAACGAGCGAATTAGCGAAGGGTTAGCGTTGCATCAATGTACCAAGTCAATTGTCAACTAGCTCAGGAGTCTGGTTTGAAACTGTGGCGCACACCATTAGATATTGATAAGTTTACCACCCCGCACGGTGAGGTTCACATCATCCCGGCGCGTTGTAAGGGGTGTAACCTTTGTGTGCAGTATTGCCCCCAGGACGTGCTGGAGGTCTCCGACGAGATGAACGAGAAGGGGTATCATCCGCCCCGCGCTGTTCATCCGGAGCAGTGTGTCGTCTGTCGGTTATGCGAGCTATTGTGCCCAGAGTTCTGCATCTTCACAGTAAAGGTGGACGACGATGAGTGATAAAGGATTACTGGAAGGAGCGTTCTTCTTCGATGGCGACACGGCCATCGCCGAGGGCGCAATCTGCGCCGGTTGTCGTTTCTTCGGCGGATATCCCATCACACCGGCCAGCGAGATCGCCGAACGGATGGCGGCGCGGTTGCCGGAAATAGGCGGCGTCTTCATCCAGATGGAGGATGAGCTGGCGTCGATGAACGCCGTGGTCGGCGCGGCCTGGGGCGGCGCGCGGGCGATGACGGCCACGTCGGGCCCTGGCATCAGCCTGATGCTGGAGAACATTGGCCTAGCGATTATGACCGAGACGCCCTGTGTGGTGGTCAACATCCAGCGTGGGGGACCCTCTACTGGCTTGCCGACGCTGACCAGTCAGGCCGATATGATGCAGGCCCGCTGGGGCTCCCACGGCCATTATGAGATCATCGCGTTGGCCCCGGCTAGCCCTCAGGAGGCGTTCGATCTGACCGTTCGCGCCTTCAATCTGGCCGAAAAGTACCGTACGCCGGTCTTCTTGATGGCCGACGAGGGGGTGGGTCATATGTTCGAGCGTGTGGTCATCCCCTCGAGGGAGAAGATACCGATCTATCCCTGGCGTCGGCCGAAGCAACCGCCCAGCGAGGATTTCCTGCCGTACAGGGCGGAGGAGGACGGCGTGCCGCCGTTCCCGGTGGCCGGGACGGGGTATCGCATCCACGTCACCGGCTTGACCCACGGCGAGCGGGGTTACCCGGAGGTGACGGCTGAGGGTCAGGCGAAGCTGCTGCCGCGGCTGCTCAACAAGATTCGGAACAATCGAGACGATATCATCGACGTGGAAGAGAACGGCGTCGAGGACGCGGATGTGATCGTCGTCTCCTACGGCATCTCGGCGCGCCCCTCGCTGCTGGCGGTCCGGATGGCCCGCGAGGAAGGGCTTCGTATAGGGATGATGAAACTGATCACGGTCTGGCCCTTCGCCGAGGATCGCATCCGGGCGCTGGCCGAACAAGTCGATGCGTTCGTGGTGCCGGAGATCAATATGGGCCAGATCGCGCTGGAGGTCGAGCGTTGTGCCGGGGGCAAGGCGCATACGTTGCCTGTGACGCACCCCGGCGGCGATATTCACGAACCGGAAGTTATTTTAGACGCAATTCGTGAGGTGGCGACGTGAGTATAGAGAAGATATACACAGAAGCAAAGGCGATGGAAAACGGTGAAGACGTCGAGATGGCTGGGGTGCCGACGGTTGAAGAGCTCGAAGGGCATCCCATGGATCAACTCTTGCGGACGGAGCGTCTGCCTCACATCTGGTGCCCGGGCTGCGGGCTTGGCACGGCGCTGAGCTGCTTCACCAGTGCCTTGATGCGTTCCGAGCTCGATCTGGACAAAGTCTCAATGGTTTCGGGCATTGGCTGTACCGGGCGCGTGGCGGGCTATCTGCGGCTGGACGGTTTCCACACCACACACGGGCGGGCCATTCCCTTCGCCACAGGGTTGAAGCTGGCGAACGACAACTTGGAGGTAGTCGTCTTCTCTGGTGATGGCGATCTAATCGCCATCGGAGGTAATCACTTCATTCACGCTGCCCGTCGCAATATGGACCTGACGGTGATTTGCGTCAACAACTTCATCTACGGGATGACGGGCGGGCAGGTGGGGCCGACCACGCCGACGGAGGCACGGGCCAGCACCACGCCGTGGGGTAACCTGGAGCATCCTTTCAATGTGCCTAACCTGGCGGCGGCCGCTGGTGCGACCTACGTCGCCCGCTGGACTGTGCTTCACGCCCGCCGGCTGGAGAAATCGTTGCACAAGGCGCTGCTCAAGCCCGGCTTCAAGGTAGTGGAGATCATCTCGCCTTGCCCCACGGCCTATGGGCGGGCCAACCGCGACGCGTATGGGCGCGATATGATGGAGTATTATCACGAGCACGCTTTCATCAATCACGACGCTCACCCTGAGGCTGTCGATATCGATCTGGGCGGCGGAATCATCTGCGGCGAGTTCGTCGATGTGGAACGTGACACCTTCCAGGACAAGGTGCGGGCTCTGCATCGAGAGAAGGCGCACGCCGAGTACAAGCCCTGGGCGCGATTGGATATGGCAGAGTACGCGCCGCCGGAGGATGCGACCAGTTATAGAACCCCGTTGGATATTGAGACGGCAATCGGCGATGCGGAACCGGTCGAGGTGCGGTTAGGTGGCTTCGGCGGGCAGGGCATCATCCTGTCTGGCAAGATCATCGGGCGGGCAGCTGGTATCTACCAGGAGCGTCAGGTGAGCCTGACCCGCTCCTACGGCCCGGAGGCGCGCGGCGGCGCGTGCAGCAGCGCGCTGATCATCTCCGATGGGCCGATTCTCTATCCGCACGTCACGCATTCCAATCTGATGGTGATGATGTCCCAGGCGGCCTACGCCAAATATCGCGGTCAGCGGGTCGGGGGAAGTCTGTTGCTGGTCGACGCCGATCTGGTCGATCTTGAGCCTGAGGATGAGCAGGAGGCGGTCCCTATCCCGGCGACGCACATCGCTGAGGAGGAGTTAGGCTTGCGCATCGTGGCTAACATCGTGATGCTGGGTGCCCTGACGGCACTGACCGACGTGCTCACCAAGGAGGCGATGGAGCAGGCCGTGCTGGATAGCGTCCCCGAAGGCACCGGCGAGCTGAACGCCAAGGCGTTCCAGCGGGGCTACGAGTATGCGATGGAGATGCAGGAGCAGAACATCTGAGTGGGATACGACGTGTGAAGTAAGAACGGGGCTAAGGCGCGGATACAATGAGATCCGCGCTTTGTTCTTGAAAAGAGGTGGATATGACTAGGAGAAAGAAAATCACGCTGCCCTACGGCAATACGACGCTGGAAGGGCACGTGCCGAGCGATAACCTGGAGGGTGTCTACGCCCCTCAGTCGGTAGAACCTTGTTCCGATCCTGTTGCGGAGATCGAACGAGCCTTGAGGCATCCGCTGGGGGCGTCGCCGTTGCCGGAGATGGTGCAGGCCGGCGAGCAAGTGGTTATTCTGGTCGATGACCATACCCGCGCCACGCCCGCTACGCAGATTCTCCCGCCCGTGCTGGCCGATCTGCGAGCTGGCGGCGTGCGCGATGACGATGTGGTCATCTTGATCACGCACGGCACGCACCGCTTGAGCACCGAGAACGAGGTGCGACGCAAGGTCGGCGATGAGGTCTACGGGTGCTTTCGCATCGAGCAGCACCGCTGCACCGATGAGGAGAACCAGGTCTACGTGGGGTTGACCAGCCGCGGCACGCCCGTCTGGGTCAATCAGCTAGTGGTCGAGGCGGATTGTTGCATCGGCATCGGTCACGTGGGGCCCAGCCCGTACGCCGGATACTCGGGTGGGAGCAAGTTGATCTTGCCTGGCGTGGCTGCGCTCGATACGATCAACGCCAATCATAGCTTTGTCGCCCTCGGGTTTCGACAACCGGGGTGGGTGGACGTACCTTGTCGGCTGGATATCCAGGAGGCCGGCGCGCTGATGCCGATGGATCTGGTGCTGGACGTGGTGCTTTGTCAGGATGAGCGGATTGTGCGGGCGTTTGCTGGCACGCCGGATCGTGTGTTTCAGGAAGCCGTCGAGGTAGCGCGGCGGGTCTACGAAGTGACATGTCCGACGGGCGTCGATATTGCCGTGACTGCGGGTTGCCCGTATGACATCGACCTTTACCAGGCGGTACGCGCCGTCGAGTACGCCGATGCCATCGTGCGAGAGGGTGGGAGCATTCTGTTGGTCGCCGCGTGCCCGGATGGGATTGGAGGCGCTGATTTCTATCACCTGATGGCCGATCAGGCGAAAACGCCCGACGATTACCTGCGCGACGTCGTGCGGCGTAACGGGAAGGTGACCTTCAGCGTGCTGGGGTACTGCCTGGCGCGGATCAAGGCCGAAAAGGACCTCCACATCGTGTGCGGGGGGGTTGCGGAAGACGATCTGGTGACGATGGGCTGGCAGCCTGCGGCGTCTCTCCAGGATGGTCTGGATGCTTTGCTGGAGGCGTACGGGACGCAGGCGCGGATGGCTGTTTTCCCAATCGGATCATCCACGATTCCCGCCGTGGCGTGAGGCCGTTAGCCATCTCGGGCGTTCTTTGGTACAATGATGCGTGATCCTGGGGAGGAATCTGACATTATATGAGAAGCATCGGGAGGAAATGAATGATGGAAGAGAAGACATCTGAAAAAGTAAGTGCTGGTTCGGGAAGTCGAATCGGTGGAGCCTCCATCGCCTGGGTTACGCTCTATGGGGCCTTGTGTGGTGTGCTGGGGCTGGTTCCGATCTTTCCCTACGTGGGCGGCGGCGGATACGTGCCGCTCACGACGCCGTTCTGTCTCATCGCTCCGCTGCTCCTGGGGCCGCTAGGAGGTGTTGTTGGCGCCGTTGTCGGTGGGTTCATCGGTATGTTCATCGCGCCGGCGGCCTATCCCTTGCAGCTGGTGGACGTGGTGCTCAACGCTGCCTTGCCCGCTATCTTGACCGCCCTGATTATGCGGGATGACAAGTTGTGGAAGGTGACTGTTCCTCTTTTCATCGTCATCGGCATCGCCGGCTGGCTGGTGCCCTTCTACATTCCTGGCGAGGCTGGCGGGTTCGGTAACGTGCCCGAGCCGCTCTACTTCATTATGGCTGGCATTTATTGGATCCCCTCGACGATCATCTCTGCGACGCCCCTGGGTACGCGCTTGATGCCCAAGTGGGTGCGGTCAGATAAGCGCGCCGAGCGGTACGGCGGTATTTTCCTGACTGTCTTGGCGGCTCTGTTCGTCTGGTGGCTACCCTGGACGCGTCCCTACTGGTACCTCTTTAACTTCTCCGCCGAGCTGGGCGTTGCCACGCACCTGAGCTATTCCTGGTGGGTGCCGGCGCTTTCCGCTATCACGGCGGTGATCACTATTCCTATTATCGAGGCTCTGGAACGAAGCGGTCTGCCGAAAATCGAAGGCGCCATCTGGTAATTTGTGCTCTCCTCCCCGGTTCTTGATGCGGTGAATTGGCAGGCCGCTTGCTGGTCTGCCAATTTACCGTTATATGAGACGCTTCAATTTTGTCAGCAAGGAGTTTCGCGTGTGACTGATGACGTTGTTATTTCGTTAAAGGATGTTACTTTTACCTACGAAGGTGATGTAGTGGCCCTGCGTGATTTGAACCTTACCGCATGCAAGGGGGAATTTGTCGTGGTGCTGGGAGCCAATGGAGCGGGTAAGTCGACGCTTTGTTATCTGCTGAGTGGTATTCTACCTCATATATATGGCGGCCGTCGACTGGGCTACGTCTCGGTGGCCGGGCTTGATCCGTGGGACGAACCGATGTACACGACCTCCCAGCGTTGCGGTGTGTTGATGCAGGATCCCGAGGTGCAGCTCTTCATGCCCACCCTGCGAAGCGAGCTCGCTTTTGGCCCTTCCAATCTGGGTGTGCCCCGCGAGGAGATTATGCGGCGCTCGCAAGATGCGCTCTCTCTAGTCCGGCTGGAGGGTCTGGAGGAACACAACCCCCGCGATCTATCTGGCGGTCAGAAGCAGCGGGCGGCGTTGGCCTCGGTGCTGACGATGGCGCCGCAGGTGTTGGTGCTCGACGAACCGACTTCCCAGCTCGACCCCTTGGGGCGGTGGGAGGTGGTGGAGGCCATCGAACGTCTCAAACAGAAGGGCGATTTGACTATCGTGATGACGACACACGAGACGGAGGAGATTCTCCGGCTTGCCGACCAGGTTCTGGTGCTGGAGAAAGGGGCCCCTGTGCTCCAGGGCTCCCCGGCTGAGGTGTTCACCAAGCCCGCGCAGCTGGAAAGCACTGGCGTCAAGACGCCGGCGTTGATGGTGGTCGAGTCGACGCTGGTGCAGTCCAACAACACCGGTGACGACGCGTTGGACGATGAGGACGGCAAAGTCGATATCACGCTCTCTCAGGTTGCTGACCAGATCCGGGAGGAAGTAGAGCACGATCGGCTGGATGTCCGCCCCGAGGCGCTGTCGCGCCCCCAGGCCGTCGATCCGGAGGCGCCGGTTGTGGTCGAGGCCCGCAATCTCACGATGGAATACCCCGGACCGCCGCCGGTGACGGCGTTGCAGGATGTGAACGTCAAGGTTCGGCGTGGCGAGTTCGTCGGCATCATCGGCCAGAATGGATCGGGCAAGAGTACGTTGGTCAAGTGCCTGGTGGGCCTGCTGCGCCCCCAGGCGGGCGAGGTGCTCTTCAAAGGGGAGAGCATCAGCGGGCTTTCGGTGGGCGAGATCGCACGCCGGATTGGGCTGGTGCTCCAGAATCCTGACTATCAGCTCTTCACCACCTATAGCCACGAGGAGATTCGCTTTGGATTGCGCAACGTGGGTGTGCCCCCGGACGAGATCGAGGATCGTGTTGACGAGGCGCTGGAGATGGTCGACCTGAGCGAGGAGGCTGAGTTGTTTCCCTTCCGCCTTTCTTTCGGCGATCGCCGGAAGCTGGCGGTGGCCGCTACGATGGCGCTCGGTCCCGAGGTGCTGATTATGGACGAGCCGACCACCGCCCAGGATCATCGTGGGCGATACCAGCTGGCCGATCTGGCCCGGCGCTTCCACGACGAGAAGGGCGGCACGGTGCTGATGATCACGCACGACGTCGATCTGGTCGCCCGTTATGCCCATCGGTTGATCGTGCTTTACGAGGGCGAGGTGCTGTTGGACGGCCCGACAGCTGAGGTTTTCAGCCAGGTCGAGGCGCTCAAGAGGAGCTTCGTCGTGCCTCCGGTGGCGGCCCAGGTCGCTGCCGAGCTGACGTCGGTCGGCGTGCCGCCTCAGGTGATGACATTGGAGGATCTCTACCAGGTGCTTGTGCCTCAACGAAGCGGGGAGGAGGTGACATAATGCAACCCGCATTCCGCTACACGCATATCGACACGCCCATTCATCGTCTGCACCCGCTGGTCAAGATGGCTTACGTGGGGTTGACGTTGGTGCTGGTGATGTATCCGATCAAGGAGACGGATATGCCGATTCTGTTGATCTGGCTTAGCTTCTCGGCGCTGTTGTGGATTCTAGCGCGCGTCGAGCTGCAGCGGTTCGCTACTCTGTTCAAAATCTTGATCGGCACCTTCATCTTCCTGATTCTGATCCAGGGATTGACGTACCGGGGCGGCGACACGCCTCTGATCGTGCTGGGACACTTGAAGCTCTGGGAGGCGGATCTGGGTGTGATCACCCAGGAAGGCGTCTGGTTTGGGCTCGTGCTCTGCGTGCGCATCCTGGTGGCGACCTCGTCGCTTCCGCTGTTTGTGATGACGACGTCGACCTCCGAGATTATGACGGCTATGGGCAAATTGCGCGTTCCGCAAACCGTCACGTTTATGTTTGTGAGTGCGCTCTCCTTTACCAACTTGATTTTTGAGATGTGGAGCTCCATCGTCGATGCGCAGAAGTTGCGCGCCTTTGACATCGATTCGATGAACGTGATCCAACGGGCCATCAAGGCCTACGTGCCGATCCTGACGCCGTTGATTCTGTTGCTCTTTCGCAAGGCGAACGACTTTCAGATCGCGATGGAGACCAAGGGCTTCGGCGCCCCGATCGAGCCGACGGAGATTGAGACGCTCTCTGCCCGCTGGGTCGATTACGTCTGGCTGGGGCTCATCATCGTCGTTTTCGCATTCTGCACTGTACTCAAGTTCACGCGATAAGCTGAGGAATGGAGGTTTCAACTGTGACCGAACGACCGACGTTTGACGATCTATACGCACGATTGGACGAGCTGCTCGCGCCGGGCCTGTCGCAGGATTGGCCCAATCTGCCAGCCGAGCGGACGGAGGGCGTCTACGTCTATGATAAGGACGGTAAGCGCTACCTGGACTTCCTGGCCGGCTTCGGGGCCTGCAACGCTGGCCATAATCACCCGCGCATCGTGGCGGCGGCCCGCGAGCAGATGGAGAAGATGGTTCACGCGCCTGTCGGCGTGATGGCGAGCGAGCCGCTGCTGCGGCTGGCGCACGAACTGGGCCAGATCACGCCTGGCGGTGCCGACCGCTTCTTCTTCGGCAACAGCGGCTCCGAGGCCGTCGATGGCGCGCTCAAGTTGGCCCGCTACGTGACCGGGCGCCCGGCCTTCATCGCCTTTATGGGCAGCTTCCACGGGCGGATGATGGGCGGCACGGCGGTCACCGCCTCCAAATCGAAGTACCGCAAGGGCCACGGCCCGCATCTGCCCGAGGTCTACTTCGCTCGCTTCCCGTACCCCTATCGCTCGGCGGCTCCCGACGACGAGGGATGCGCGGAAGAGGCCCTGGCCGATATTGAGCGCTTGTTCGAGTACGTCATCCCGCCCGAGGAGGTGGCGGCGATGCTCGTCGAGCCGGTCCAGGGGGAGGGCGGTTACGTCTTCCCGCCGCGGCAATGGCTGGAGGGCCTGCGCGAGCTGTGCGATGAGCACGGCATCCTGCTGATCTTCGACGAGGTGCAGTCGGGGTTCGGGCGTACGGGTCAGTGGTTCGCGGTCGATCTTTACGGCGTCGAGCCGGACATCGTCTGTCTGGCGAAGGGCATCGCCAACGGCTACCGGCTGGGCGCGCTGGCGGCCCCGGACGAGCTGATGGGGCAGTGGGGCGCGGCCTCCCACGGCACCACCTACGGCGGCAATCCGGTCGCCTGCGCCGCCGGGCTGGCGACGCTCGACGTGATCCGCAAGGAGGGTCTGCTGGAAAACGCTCGCGAGCAGGGCGCCTATATGATGGAGGCGCTGCGCGAGCTGCAAGAAGAATCGTCCATCGTGGGTGACGTGCGCGGCGAGGGGCTCATGATCGCGGTCGAGTTCATCAAACCAGACGCTGATAAGGCCCCGAACACCGAGGCCGTTCAGCGCATCCTCAAGCGCTGCCTGGCGGAGGGGCTGCTGATGTACCCTTGCGGTCACTGGACCCAGACGATTCGTCTGATCCCGCCGCTGACCATCACGCGTGACCAGGTGGATGAGGGATTGGACATCTTCCTTCGCGTCGTCAACGATCTGTAACGCAGAAGCGCGGAGGTGCTGGGAGTCTGTGACTTTGCTTCCCTTGGCGTTACGCATCTCGCATTATGAGGAGGGTGTAGACGATAAAGACGATGGATCTGACGTCTATTGGTCGTCCGGTTGACCTCAGCTATCCCACCAATCGGGCTATTGCCATGCTGACGCTGGTCGTGATGGTGGGTGGAGCGATCGTCCAGTGGCTGATGGGCGCGGGCTGGTTCGACGGTGCCCTCTGGGGCCTGGAGGCCGGGCTGACCGTCTTCTTGACCTGGGCGCTTTGCCGGGAGCTCGACCCCGACCGCGCGTTGGCGGCCTTCGTCGCCGCTGGGGGGGCGCTGGTTGGTCTGTTTTTGGTGGGGCTGCCTCGCCTTAGCGTCATATTCTGGCTGTTGCTGACGGTGCGTGTGGTCAATCGCACCACCGGTTTGCCAGCCGGAGTATTGGATGCGCTAGGCTTGCTGGGATTGAGCGGCTGGCTCTCTTTTCAGGGGAACTGGGGTTATAGCGCAATCGTGGCCCTGGCCTTCCTGTTGGATGGCATCCTGGACCCGCCCAGCCGCCGTCAGCTGATCTTCGCTGCGCTCGGCGTGGTGGTCACGGTGGCGGTGGTCGTTCTGGGCGCCGGGTCGATCTGGGGCACTGGCCCCTCACTGGCGAGCGCCCTGGTGAGCTTGGGCCTGTCGCTTCTGTTTTTGCCTGTGATGCTTGCATCTCGCCGGATAGAGAGCGTGGGTGACGAGACCGGCGATCTCCTACACCCGCTGCGCGTCCAGCTGGCCCAGCTGATGGTCCTTTTGACGGGCGTCGAGACGGCCTTCTGGAGCGGGACGAGTGGGCTGTGGGCCTTGATGCCCCTGTGGGCCGCGGTGCTGGGCGCCGCGTTCTACTGGCTCTATGCCGCCATCAAGCGCTAGTACGGCGCGTTTGAAAAGATCATTCTGAGGCAAAGTACCCCGCCATGCTCACGCTGGACGTGACGTTCGGGGTAAGCGACGTTTCTCCGTAATGATTTACCCTCTGCATTTATGTGTGTATTACCCTGCCACCTGCGGTTGTCGATTTGACCATTTCCTAGAATTATCATACTT
>CAYYTU010000033.1:19619-32579 GCA_964474655.1 uncultured Anaerolineales bacterium | reverse complement strand
GCGGCGACAACGGCGACGTGCTGGTGCTCCACGACGCGCTGGGGTTCAGCCGCTGTCGGCTCTGCCTGGCCGTGCCAGAGACCTGGGATGTGCACACCACGGCCCAGCTGGCCGCGCGGGCCGACGCGCTGGGCCGCCCGCTGCGCGTGGCGACCAAGTTCCCGCACCTCACCGGCGACTTCCTGGAGGCGCACGACGTCGCGCCCTTCAGGCTCGTCAAAGCCGAGGGGGCGCTGGAGGTGGCGCCGACCATCGGCTACGCCGATATGATCTGCGACCTGGTCTCGACAGGGCAGACCCTGCGCGACAACCGGCTGCGCCCGCTGGACGACGGCGTCATCATCCGCTCCCAGGCCGCCCTGATTGCCCATCGTGCCGCGCTCAAGGAACGGCCTGGCGTGCTGGAGGTGGCCCGCATCCTGCTGGAGTATATTGAAGCCTACCTGCGGGCCGAGGAGCATCTGGCCGTGTTCGCCAATATGCGCGGCGCATCGCCCCAGGCCATCGCCCGGCAGATGTTCGCCCAGGAGGTGCTCGGCGGCCTGCAGGGGCCGACCATCTCCCCAGTGGTGGTGCGCGAGGGCAGCGAGGACGCGCGGGCGCCCGACTGGTACGCCGTCCACATCGTCGTGCGGCGCGATCAGCTCTTCGACGCCGTGGCTGAGCTGCGCACCATCGGCGGCAGCGGCGTGGTGGTGACGCCGGTGGCCTATATCTTCGAGGAGGAGCCGGACCGCTGCCAGGCGATGCTGGAGGCGATTCAGGAGGACGCTGGGGGCGGATAACCGCTCACCAAGGGCTGTGCCACCCTCCGGGCCGGTCGGGAGGCCGGCCCGAGCACTGCCACAAAACCACCGATGCGAACATACCTGTCTCTAAACAGAGCATGGCGCACTCTAACGGCGCTGAAGCGCCTACTACGAGCATATACTCGTTGTGGAGCGTGATGGCGCTCGGAGTGTTTGGGGGGAATCCTGCGTAGGGAACTACAGCGAATGGGGAAACTAGCGAATTGAGGGCTTGGTTCAGAATCTCGGAGGGTTAGGTTGCCACTTTTCTTTAACGAGCCTTCGATGCCGCAAGCACCCTGAACCTGTCGAAGGGGGAGATTTTTGCCAAGTCGTCATCCTTCGATAGGCTCAGGGTGACGATCAACGGATCAATTTCACTGACGTCTCGTTATAGGGCCAGGGAATGTTTAGTGGCTCAAGTTGGGTCCAAAAACTATTTCCGTTTTCTAAGGCCGCACCGCCGTTCCCCTGTGGGGACGTAGCACGAAACAGACGGTGCTGGGATTTCTCGTCGTTGAAGTTTCCCAGCACCGGCTCTTGCCACATCGGGCCACGAGGTGTCGTGCCCGCTGTGGCACCGATGTCAGGCCGGTGCGCAGATGAAGCCAAATCCGTTTTCTGTGAAAGCTAAGAGGAGAAAAGATGCTGACGATTTATGAGGACTTGGAGGAAGCGCGGCGGACCGTGTTGCAGCGGCGGGATATGCTGGTGCTGGACGAGGTGCCCGAAGCCGTGCGCGAGGGCATCCGGCGCGTCTTCGGCGAGGATCTGACGCCAGAGGAGGCCGTGGCTCGCATCCGGGCCGACGTGCGGCAGTGCGGCGACGACGCGCTGCGCGATTGGACCGCCCGCGTCGATGACCTGATGCTGGGCGAGCTCGAGGTGCCGCCCACGGCCTGGGAGGCGGCCTACGAGGCGCTCCGGCCCGAGCTGCGCGAGGCGCTGGCGCTGGCCGCCGAGCGCGTGCGGGATTTCCACGCTCGCCAGCCGATTGACGCGCTCTCCTGGGAGACGGACGCGATGGGCGGCACGCTCGGGCAGCGCGTGACGCCGTTGGAGCGCGTGGGCGTCTACGTGCCCGGCGGGACCGCGCCGCTGCCCTCGTCGCTGCTGATGACGGCCATCCCGGCCCAGGTGGCTGGCGTGGACGAGGTGATCGTCTGCACGCCGCCCGGCCAGCCCGATGGCCGCGTGCCCGACGTCACCCTGGCCGCAGCTCACATCGTCGGGATCGACCGGCTCTTCCGCGTGGGCGGCGCCCAGGCCGTCGCGGCGCTGGCCTACGGCACCGCCAGCGTACCCCGCGTGGACAAAATCGTCGGCGCGGGTGGGCTGTTCACCACCGTCGCCAAGCGACAGGTCTACGGTCAGGTGGGGCTGGATGGTCTGTACGGCCCGACGGAGACGGTGGTCGTGGCCGACGATTCGGCCAACCCGGCCTGGGTCGCTGCCGATCTGCTGGCCCAGGCGGAGCACGACGTGCTCGCCACCGCCATCCTGCTCACGCCCTCCCGGCAGCTGGCGGAGGCGGTGCAGGACGAGGTCGCCTGTCAGCTGGTGTGTCTCAGTCGAGAAGCGATCATCGCGAAGGCGCTGGCGGGGCAGGGCGGCATCCTCCTCACGCCGGACCTGGCGACGGCGGTTCGGCTGGCCGATGCCTTCGCCCCGGAACACCTCTGCCTCTCGGTCGAGGAGCCGAGGGCCTGGGCCGCGAAGATTCGGAACGCCGGCGGGTTGTTCCTGAGCGAGCACTCGTTCGAGGTGCTGGGTGATTACGTCGCTGGGCCGAGCCACGTGATGCCGACCGGCGGCACAGCCCGCTTCACCTCGCCCGTCAACGTGCTCGATTTCGTCAAGGTGCTCAACGTCATCGGGTTGGACGCGGAGACGGCGGCGCAGATCGCCCCGGCGGCCGAATCCATCGCCGAGGCCGAATCGCTCACGGCGCACGCCGGCGCCGCGACCGCCCGCTTATCATCGGAGGAGGCATAAGACAATGTCCAGAATCGAACTTGCTCATCCCTATCTCGACGCTATCGAACCCTACACCCCGCCGGATTTAGAGGCCATCGCCGCCCGCGCCGGCGTGGCGGTCCAGGAGCTGATCCGCCTGAACGCCAATGAGTATCCCCTGGGGCCGTTGCCCGCGGCGGTGCAGGCGATGGCCGAGTACGACGCGTATGGCTTCTACCCGGACTATGCCCCTTTGCAGGAGGCCCTGGCGCGGTACGCCGGTGTCGGCCCGGAGCAGGTGGTGCTGGGCAACGGCGCCGACGAGCTGATCGACCTGTTGATGCGCCTGCTCGTCGAGCCGGGCCAGACTGTGGTCACCTGCCCGCCGACCTTTAGTATGTATCAGTTCTACGCCCGCGTCAACCGCTGCCGGGTGCTGCCTGTACCGTGCCACGAGGATTTCTCCGTGGATGTGGCGGCTATTGAGACGGCGGTCCGGAGCAGCGAGCACGAGCCGCGCCTGCTGTTTCTCGTCTCGCCGGGCAACCCCGGCGCTCAGGCCATTCCCTTGCCGGTGATCGAAAGACTGCTGGCACTGCCGCTGATGGTGGCGGTCGATGAGGCTTACATTGAGTTCGGCGGCGAGAGCGCCGTGCCGCTTCTGGAGACGCACGAGAACCTGGCCGTCATCCGCACCTTCAGTAAATGGGCCGGGATGGCCGGGCTGCGGCTGGGGTATCTGCTGCTGACGCCACGGCTGGCCGAGCAGATGGAGCGGATCCGCGCGCCGTACAACGTCAACGCCGCCGTGTTGGCCGCGGCGCTGGCGACGCTGGAGCATCTGGAGGAGGCCCAGGCCCGGGTGGCGCAGCTGGTCGCCGAGCGGGAGCGGCTGCGGGATGCGTTGAGCTCGCTCCCCGGGCTGGAGCCGCTGCCCAGCCAGACCAACTTTGTGCTCTGCCGCGTGGAGGGGCGCCGGCCCGAGGCGATCATCGAGGGACTGGAGCAGCGCGGCATCCTGATCCGCGGCTTCTCTAGCCCTCGAATGAAAGACTACATCCGCATCAGCGTGGGGACGCCGGAGCAGAACGAGGCTTTGCTGACGGCGCTACGAGAGATCGGTTAACGCAAGGGCATAGCGTGACGGAGGCGCAGGTCAGTTTGGTGAGCGCTGCTTGGGCTATTGTTTGTTTGCAATTTTCTAACGGCGCTGAAGCGCCTACTACTCTTTTTTGCCCGCTGGGGCCGGTCTCCCGACCGTGCCCCAATTCATTTGAAACGCACCATTACATTATGAGGGACAAAACCTATGACAGATAAGAAGATTTCTCGCCGTGTAGCAGACGTCGAGCGGGCGACGCGGGAGACGGCGGTCAACGTCTCGCTGGCGCTGGACGGCACCGGCGAGCACGACGTGGCGACGGGCGTCGGGTTTCTGGATCATATGTTGGCCCACGTGGCCGTCCACGGCCTGTTCGATCTGACGGTGGAGGCGAGCGGGGATCTGCACGTCGATCCCCATCACACCGTGGAGGACGTGGCCCTGACGCTGGGCCAGGCCTTCGATCAGGCGCTGGACGACCGGCGCGGCATCGTGCGCATCGGCTCGGCCTACGTGCCGATGGATGAGGCGCTGGCCTTTGTGGCCGTCGATCTCTCCGGGCGGCCCTACGCCGTGTCCGAGATCGACTGGGCCGGGCCGACCGTCGGCGGCCTGCCAGTGACGCTGATTCCGCACGTGCTCCACTCGTTCGCGGTGACCGCGCGGGCGAATCTCCACGCCCGCGTCCTCTACGGGCGCGACGATCACCATAAGGCCGAGGCGCTCTTCAAGGCTCTGGGCCGCGCGCTGGACGCCGCCACGCGGATCGAATCGCGGCGCAGCGACGCCGTGCCATCGACGAAGGGGACGCTATGATCGCGCTGATCGATTATGGGGCCGGAAATGTGCGTTCCGTCCACAAGGCGCTGACGACCGTCGAGGCCGACGTAGCGCTGGCCCGCGAGCCGGCGCCCATCGCCGATGCCGAGAAGCTGGTGATGCCGGGCGTCGGCGCGTTCGGCGACTGTATGGCCGGGCTACGCCGCGCCGAGCTGATCGACCCGTTGCTGGCGGCGGTCGAGCGCGGTCAGCCGCTGCTGGGCATCTGCGTTGGGATGCAGGTGCTCTTCGAGGAGGGCGAGGAGCTGGGGCGTCACACCGGGCTGGGGCTTCTGCCCGGACGCGTGGTCCGCTTTCCCGACGCGCTCGCGGCCCAGGGGCTCAAGATCCCGCACACGGGCTGGAACCAGATCGAGCCGACGGTGAAGACGCCGCTGTTTCACGACCTGCCGCCGGGCGCGTGGGCCTACTTCAACCACGCCTACTACTGCGAGCCGCGGGAGGAGCACGTGCTTGCCGCCACGGATTACGGCGGGCCGTTCGCCTCGGTCGTGGGACGGGGGCGGATCTACGGCGTGCAATTCCATCCGGAGAAGAGCCAGCAGGTGGGGTTGCGCATCCTGCGTAACTTCGTCGAGCGAGTGAGATGAGGGAGAACATGGACGATCGTAGAATGTGGCACGTCTATCCGGCGATCGATTTGCGGCGCGGGCGCGTGGTGCGCCTGAAGCAGGGCGATCCCGACCGGGAGACGGCGTACGCCGACGATCCGCTGCCGGTGGCGCGACGCTGGCGACGGGCCGGGGCCGAATGGCTCCACGTCGTCAACCTGGACGGCGCCTTCGGCGAGCGCAGCCGGGCGAACCTGGAGGCGCTGGAGCGCATCCTGGCGCATATGCCCGAGCTGCGGGTGCAGTTCGGCGGCGGGCTGCGCGACCTCGACGGGGTTGAGCGGGCGTTGACGTTGGGCGTGCGCCGCGTGGTGCTGGGCACGGCGGCGGTGCAGAACCCGACGCTGGTCGAGGCGGCGCTGGAGACCTTCGGGCCGCAGCGCGTGGCTATCGGGATCGACGCCCGCGACGGCGAGGTCCAGACGCACGGCTGGCAGCAGGATGCGTCCGTCACGGCGCTCGAGCTGGCGCAGTGCTGGGCCGCGAGGGGCATCCGCTGGCTCATCTTCACCGACGTGGCCCGCGATGGGATGGAGCGTGGGCTCAACCTGGAGGCGACGGTGCACCTGGCCCGGGCGACGGGCCTGAACGTGATCGCCTCCGGCGGCGTATCCAGCCTGGCGGACGTCCGCCGGACTTACGAAGCGGGCCTGAACGGCGTCATCATCGGGCGGGCGCTCTACGAAGGGCAGATCGCCCTGGAGGATGCGGTACAACTGAGTGGAGGTGACACGAATGCTGGCTAAACGGATCATTCCTTGTCTGGATGTAAAGGGTGGACGCGTGGTCAAGGGCGTCAACTTCGTCAACCTGCGTGATGCCGGCGACCCGGTGGAGAACGCCCGGCTCTACGACGCCGAGGGGGCTGACGAGCTGGTCTTTCTCGATATCTCGGCCACGCCGGAGGGGCACGCCACGACGCTGGACGTGGTGCGCCAGGTGGCCGTCGAGGTCTTTATGCCCTTCACTGTCGGCGGCGGCGTGCGCAGTGTCGAGGACGTGCGTGCGCTTTTGCTGGCCGGGGCGGACAAGGTGAGCATCAACTCGGCCGCAGTCCGCGACCCCACGCTGCTGACCGAGGCCGCCCGGCGCTTCGGCAGCCAGTGTGTCGTCGTGGCCATCGACGCCAAGCGCGTGGCCGAGGATCCGCCCCGCTGGGAGGTCTACATCAGCGGCGGGCGCACGCCGACGGGGCGGGATGCGCTCGAGTGGGCCGTCGAGGCCGTCGAGCACGGGGCCGGCGAGGTGCTGCTGACCAGTATGGACGCCGATGGGACGTTGGCGGGCTACGACCTGGCGCTGACCCGGGCCGTGGCCGAGGCGGTGCCGGTGCCCGTCATCGCCAGCGGGGGCGCCGGGGAGCCGGCTCACTTCGCCCAGGCGCTGACTGAGGGCCGGGCCGACGCCGCGCTGGCGGCATCGCTCTTCCACGACCGGGTGCTGAGCGTGGGCGAGGTGAAGGCCTATTTGGCGGAGCGAGGCGTGCTGGTGCGGACAACCGGGGGGAACGATGATGTGTGACGCGCTGGAGCTGACGTTCGACGATCGGGGCTTGATCCCGGCGGTGGTGCAAGACGCCGCCACCGGCGAGGTGCTGATGGTGGCCTGGATGAACGAGGAGGCGCTGCGGCTCACCCAGGAGACTGGCCAGGCGCACTTCTGGAGCCGCAGCCGCCAGGAGCTGTGGCACAAGGGTGCCACCTCGGGCAACTTTATGAACGTGCGTGAGATGCGGGTCGATTGCGACGCTGACACGCTGCTGGTGCTGGTCGATCCCGCAGGCCCGGCTTGTCACACCGGTGAGCGCTCGTGCTTCTACCGGCGCCTGGGGCAGCCGAGCGAGGACATCGGGTCCCGGGAAGCCCACATTCTGGACGAGCTCTTCGCCGTCATCCTTGACCGCCAGGCGAATCGCCCGGCCGGGTCCTACACGGCGCATCTGCTGGGCGCGGGCGAGGACGAGATCCTCAAGAAAGTGGGCGAGGAGGCGATGGAGGTGATCCTGGCGGCCAAGGGGCAGGGCAACGGGCGGCTGGTTGCCGAGATGGCCGATCTGATCTATCACCTGCTGGTGCTGTTGGCGGCGCGAGGGTTGTCGCTGGATGCGGTCCGGGCCGAGCTGACCCGGCGGCGATAGTTGTGTTGGATGTGGGAGGCGTCTCTGACGGCGATTGGTTCGCCATGGAGATGCCTCCCACGTTGCGCGAGAAGCTTTTGTGCGTGAAGGCTAGCCTAGGGCCTTCTTCAGCGCCGACCCCAGGCGTCGAATGCCCTCGACGATGATGTCCTGCGACGAATAGGAGAAGTTGAGGCGCATCGCGTCCCGGCCGCCGTCCTGGTTCGGGTAGAAGTTGACGCCCGGCACGTAGGCTACCTTGTCCTCCAGGGCGCTTTCCAGGAAATCCGTCGTATCAATCGAATCCGGCACGCGGGCCCAGAGGAAGAGACCGCCTTCGGGCGTGGTCCAGCAGCAGCTATCAGGCCAGAACTCGGTCAGCGCGTCGAGCATCGTGTCCCGCCGCTCCTTATAGACCTGGCGCAACTGCTTGACGTGTTGCTTGATGAAGCCGCGCTGGCAAATATCGTTGGCGATGTACTGGACGAAGGTGCCGGTGTGGAGATCGGCTCCTTGTTTGGCCTGCACGATGCGCTTCATCAAGACTTCTGGACAGACGATCCAGCCTAGCCGCAGCCCCGGGGCCAGGATCTTGGAGAACGTGCCCAGGTAGATGGTGCGCTCGGGGATGTAGGTGCAGATGGGTGGGATGTCCTCGCCCTCGTAGCGCAGCTGACCGTAGGGATCATCCTCGACGACCGCTAGATCGAGTTCCGTGGCGATATCCGCCAGGCGCTCGCGGCGCTCCTGGGGTAACGTGGTGCCGGCCGGGTTGTGGAAGTTGGGCAGCACGTAGATGAATTTGGGTGGTCGACCAGATTCGTCCACCGTCTTATCGTAGGCCGTCTTGATCTCGTCCACTACCATCCCATCGTCATCCAAGCTGACCGTGTGGAAGCGGGCCTGATAGGCGTTCCAGGCCTGAATGGCACCCAGATAGGTCGGGCGGCCGGTGATCACGACATCGCTGGGGTCGAGGAAGATCTTGCCGATCAGATCCAGGGCCTGTTGAGAGCCGTTGGTCAGCAGTACGTTTTCTGGCTTGGCTGGCACGCCGTATTTGTGCATCGTGGTGGTGAGATACTTCTTCAGGGGGGGATACCCCTCGGTGGCGCTGTACTGGAGCGCCTCGGCGCCATCTTCGCGGAGGATGTAGCGACAAGCCTCTCCCACCTCTCGGATAGGGAAGAATTCCGGCGCGGGTAGGCCGCCGGCGAAGGAGATGACATCCGGTTGTTGTGTTAGCTTGAGCAGCTCGCGGATGGCGGAGCTTTTCATCTCCTCGGTGCACGAGGCGAGATAGGGACTCCAGTCGCACACCGGGATATCGCGGTTGAGGTCCATATTCAGATCCATCGTTTACCTCCTGCTGGTCTATGTGGGAAGAATTTTTCTGGGAGCCCAGTCTGTGTGGGCTTTCGAAACAAAAAAGCAGACCAACGTAACGTTGGTCTGCTTGCGTGATCGGCTCGTATGAGCTCAGGGAGCAAAAATATAGCCCCCCATAGAGCCAGCAGCGAAAGCATCGCCGCCGACTTGGCGGGCAAAGTAAGGTATCTTTCTGGCATCAACCGTGTTATCGGAGTGATCATTCGTTCGGCAAGTCTACGCTCGGCTTATGGGCTGCTGACCTCATAAATCCATTGTACACTATTAAGAGGACAGGTCAAATGGAGCTGGGAGCGGGCAAACGAAGCAGTTACAAAGCACCATGGACGCATTAGCTTGCCTACAGGCACGTTTATTGAGCGTATCAATCCCAGCTCGTTTGCCTTGTTCGCATCTGAGCACACTCTGTGGCATTGAAGGCGCTTTCGCAGACGATTCGCTTCGAAGCCCCGAACGACTTCGGCATCGATCGTCGTGATAGAAAGGCTGGGCTCGCTAACTTGAGGGGGATGGCGCGGCCTCAATCTGGGGAAGCTCAGAAGATTAGTTTTCGGATGTGGAAGAGGCAGCTGGGGTGAGTGTGCCCTTCGGCCAGGAGAAAGTACGCCTCTCGCTGGCGGCTCCCGCTTCCTCGTAGACGATCTCGTCGCCTTCCAGCGCCTCTCGCACGATTTGCACTTGCCAGGCAATCTCGCTGACCTGCGCGTTTGCCTTTTCCAGCAGTTCCTCCGGCACGCGCCAGGCTGTGGCGCGCGTGCGTATTGTATCTGATATGACACCGCCATCTGGTTGTGAGATGGTCAGCTGGTACCATTCGTCATCCCGGAGCACGCTTACGGAGGCCCACTGCAGCACAGGTTCTTGGGCGTCCGCGAAGAGCATGCCGTCCGGGGGGTTGAGCAAAGCGGGAGCTTCATAAGGGGGGATCGGCGTTGGCGTGGCATTGGGGTTTATTGTTGGGGTGGGGGTAGGCGCTCCTTTTTCGTTGGGGATGATCAGCGATTGTTCGGCTTGAATGGTTTCCTCATCGGCGGGGAGGTCGTTGGCTGTGCGAATGAGATCGATTGAGACATCATACTGCTCGGCGATGCCGAGCAGCGTCTCGCCGGATTTTACCACGTGGACTACAAAATCGCCTGGGGTGGGTGTGGGATTATCTGGATCTGGTGTGCTTGTCGCTCCGGGTGTGGGGGTGGGGGCTGGAATGAGCAGCACGTCTTCGGCACGTATCAGATCTGGTTCCACCTCGGGGTTCAGGGCCAGGATTTCCTCTGCAGGCAGGTCATAGAGGACGGCGATGTCACTGAGCGTCTCGCCTTTCTCCACCTTGTGGGTAATCGGTGGTATGGGCGTCGAGGTTGGCGTGGAGGTAGGCGTCTGGGTGGGGGTAGAGGTGGGGGTTGAGGTAGACGTGGGAGTGGGGCTGGCCGTGGGAGGCAAATCCTCTGCCGGTGGTTCGGCGATGAGAAGCGTGTAGAAGCTAAACGCTCCGACTGTCAGGATGATAATGGCCAACACTACGACCACGACAGAACTTACCCACGCGGGTAGGCCACGTGGGGGTTCTTTCTCTTCTGCTTCGTCTTTTGTTTCCTCTTCCAGCGAGGCTCCGCACATCAGGCAGGTAGAAGCTTTGGCTGCCACTCGTGTTTCGCACTCGGGGCAGTAGCGCGGCTCCTCGGTTGGTAAGAATAGGTCCGGTTCCTTGGTCATACATTATCTCCCAAACAGGCGTATCATAGCATAGACGAGGGAATTGACAAACCTGGCGCTCCAGCGGTTTCCGGGCCAGGTCAGGAATCACCGGTTAGGGGAAGCCAATCTGTATCGTTATCACGCGTTTCATCTCCGCCGGTTGCGGCGTTGTGTTTGTCCCGCATCACAGGGAGTCTCGGAGGTCGTGGACGGGCTACGTTTTCTCAGGGTGGTTCACACGAACAGAAGATGATTACTTTACACCCCCAAGAAATCGTGCTATACTGGACCCACAATCCTTCAAACGGGGGAAGATGGCCGGCATGAGCAACGAGACAGAGCAGTCAATGTGGGTTGAGAGATGGGCCAGCTGCATCGAGACGCTAAATATTTCGTCGGCGGTGCTTCCCCTTCTCGACCTCGCCCGCCCCTTTGGGTTTTTGGGCAGTCAATTGTTTCATGTGGTGCAACCTCTGTTGATTGGCCTGGTGGACGATTTGACGATTGAACAGGTGACGACCCTGATGAATTCCCCCCGACTCCAACGACAATTGAGGATGCATCTAGAAGGAGAAAGCGAGTGATGGGCTTTGTCTCGGAATCTACTGGGTTTGCTCTTGGATTCCTGATTCTCAGTGGCGTGGTCTTGATTGTGCTGCTGATCGTGCAGCAAAAGAGTAAGCGCCCTCGCGTCCGTTCCCTACCTGCTTTCCGGGATATACGGGAGGAGATCGGATGTGCAGCCGAACGGGGCAAACCGATCCATATTGCGCTGGGCAGCGGCGGTTTGAATGGGGAGGATGGCATCACCTCGCTGGCTGGGCTTCAGGCCGTGGGGGGGATTGTCGACGCAGCTGTATCTTATAGGATTTCTCCGATCATCACCGTGGGCAATCCCACCTTGCTTCCTTTGGCTCAGGATATTCTGCGCCGCGCTCACGAGCGCCATCAGATGATGGAGCTCTACGATCCAGGCTGTGTGCGCTTCGTGGCGCCTTCTCCGATCGCTTACGCCGGTGGCGCTGCTTACACGGTCGCGAGTGAGAACCTGACGGCCAACGTGATGATGGGCGCTTTCCAGGCAGAAGCTTCGCTCATTGCCGACGCTGGAACCCGAGCTGATCTGCCACATTTGGCCGGTGCCGCCGATCCCGCTGCGATCGGAGCCTTGTATCCCACCGTGGACCGTCTGGCCATTGGGGAGGAGTTGTACGCCGCCGGTGCCCAGCTGATGGGCAAGCGTTCGCAACTGGCCGGACTGATGGTTCAAGATATTCTCCGTCTGGTCATCGTGTTGGCTATTCTAGGCGCGGCAGTGTCTGCGTTCTGGCTCAACCTCTAGCGTATCCTGAGAGGGTAAAGGAGCCTGCATTTGATGCGTCATATCTTCAAGAAGTGGGGGCCTATTCTGGTAGCCTCCATCACGGGGCTGGCTGTGCTGGTGGGTTATCTGTTCCCGATACCAACCCTGGTCTCTGCCCGGGACCATTTGATTGAATGGGGTGTTATTATCGCCGCCTTTGCCTTCATCCTGGGCTTGCTGAATCTTTTGCGGGTCCATAGTCGGCGAATCTTCCGCTTTCAGAAGGGATGGCCCTATAGCTTGATTCTGCTGTTAGCTGCTTCTGTTAGCTGGATTCCTCCGGTTTTGTACGGTGTGTCACATCCCACAACTCGGCGTCTGCTCAACGACTTGATGGGGCCGTTGGGGTCTTCGCTGGCCGCGCTGTTGGTCTTCACATTGACCCTGGCGGCCTTCCGGTCGCTTCGCATAAGGCACTCTGCAGGTTCAACGTTGTTTGTGGCGGTGGTCATCCTGGTTTTGCTGGGTAGCACACCTTTGATTGGCTTGGAGTGGTTGCGTGAGATTCGCCGGTGGGTGATCCATGTGCCCGCGATGGCGGGAATGCGTGGCCTGTTGTTGGGCGTCGCCCTGGGCATTATCATCACTGGGTTACGTGTCCTTTTGGGCAGTGAACACCCGCATAGCGAGTTTTAGTGAGGCGCTTGCAAAGTAACTTATGATTTATTGTCCCAATTGTGGTACAGCCAATCGCAAGGGGAGCCGGTTCTGTAATGAATGCGGTAACCCCTTGCCAAGCACAGGCCTCCGCTGTCCAATGTGCGGTACGACCAACCCTGTTGGCAAGGTATACTGCGAAGAATGTCACGCTCGCTTGACCCCGATGACAGAGGATACCGAAGGGGAAACCCCTGCACCGATAAAGGGGGTCTCGCTCCCTTCCAAGCTCTTGAATGAAGAAGATGAAGTGACTGGAGATCAACAGCAAGAGTCCTCTTACGCTTCCCTCAATGATGAGGAGCAGGAAGAAGAGGCCTCGGATGATTGGCTGACCGATCTCAGGCGCTCGGCGGAAGACCCCGGGCCTCCCCAAAGCTCCGAGCCAGAGGAGGAAGAGGCGCCGGCGGAGGCGGCCCCGGCCGAGGAGCCAGCGCCAGAGG
>CAYYTU010000033.1:6505-19519 GCA_964474655.1 uncultured Anaerolineales bacterium | reverse complement strand
GCCGACGAGGCGGCGGAAGAGCCGGCCGAAGCTCCATTGGAGGAAGAGCCCGCTCCTGCCCCCGAACCGTCGGTCGGCGCGGTAGAGGTTGAGGAAAGGGAAGAGGAGGGGGAAGGGGAAGGGGAAGGAGAGGACGATCTGGGCTGGCTGCGGGACCTGGCGCTGGAGGAGGAAGAGGCGCCGGCGGAGGCGGCCCCGGCCGAGGAGCCAGCGCCAGAGGCGGCGGAGATTCCCTCGTGGCTCCAGGATATGGGGCCGGTCGAAGAGGTGGCCGACGAGGCGGCGGAAGAGCCGGCCGAAGCTCCATTGGAGGAAGAGCCCGCTCAACCACTTGAGCCAGTCGAGGTGCTGGAGGAGAAACGAGAAGAAGGTGCTGAAGAACCGCCGCCGTCGGGCCCCTTCACGGACGTCCCCAGCTCGGCGGAAGAGACCCCGGAGTGGCTTGAAGAGATCACCGCGGCCGAGGATGCAGCCGAGCCGCTGGAATCCCGCCCCTTGGAGGAGGCGGAGCCTTCTACGTTTGAAAAAGAGATGGAGGCAGTCGAGCAGAGGGAGGATCTGGCGCGGGCTGAAATTCCAGATTGGCTGGAGGATCTGCGCCCTAGCACTGTCGAAGAGAAACCGCAACCGGAGGAAGAAGAGCCGGTCGAGGAAGAGGGGGTATTGAAGGGATTGCGCGGCGTTCTTCCCCCGGCGTCGGCCGTTGAGATGCCCGTTGACCACGAGAGCATGTCCGCAGCTCAACCAGGCGAGGCAACGTTGAGCCGGGCTAAGCTGCTCCAGAGCCTCTTGACCCAGCCGGCAGAACAACCTTCTCCGCGGACGCGCCATGAGAAACGCGCAGTGACCGAGACAATCCAGCGCTGGGTTGTGGCGCTGGTGCTTCTGGTGGCCGTGGGAGGGGCCTTGATAGCCCCGATGTGGATCCCGCAGGTACCTAGCCTGACACAACCCGGCGTCTCCCCTGGCGTATCGAACGTCTATGACCAGATTCAAAGCCTGGGGCCAGACGACGAGGTGCTGGTGGCTTTTGATTATGGTCCAACGGAAGCCGATGAGCTCGACATCATAGCGCGTCCAATATTGCAACATATGCTGGATCGAGAGGCTCATCTCTCCATCGTCACCACGCGCCCTGAGGGATTGACGACGGCGGCGTCAATATTGAGCGATCTGGTGGCTTCTAGTGACCGTTACACAGAGACCCAATATACGATGCAGGGCTATCGGCCCGGTGGGCCCTCGGGCATGTCTGAGTTGTTGAACGCCAGCGATCGGTCCGCGATGCTTCTCCTGCTGACCGCGCAGCCGAAGCCCCTGCGTCAGTGGGTCGAGCAGGGATATGCTCTATACGAGGGCGATCTGTCGATCATAGCCGGTGTGAGTGCGGCTTTGGAGTTGCCCACCAGCCCCTATCTGGAGGAGAACGCCGCCCAGTTGGAGGGATCCATACAGGGCCTCAGCGAAGCGGCCGCTTACGAGGAGCAGGTCAACTCGACAATAGCTGCTCCTCACCGACTCAATGCTCTGACTGCGGGGCACATTGCCATCGCTGGCTTGATCATTCTCGGCGCAATCTACGGCGCCGTCAGTGGGAAGCGTAGAAGTGGAGCGAGATGATGGCGAACATCGTAAGCCTTTTGCTCGGTGCTGGGTTAACGTTTTTGATTCTCACTTATATACTGGGCGATAACCCTCTCTATCGCCTGGCCCTTCACTTATTCATCGGCATCCTGGTTGGCTATTCCCTGGGGGTTGCTTTGCAAGAGGTCTTTCTAAAGAAAGTATTCCAGCCGCTGTCGGCGGGTGAAAATATCCTCGTGGTGCCGATCATCCTGGGCGTCCTGTTGCTTATCAAGGGGTTTCCCAAATATGCTTATATGGGGAATTACTCGGTTGCTTACCTGGTAGGCGTTGGCACGGCGGTGGCCTTGAGCGGAGCTTTGTTGGGCACCCTCATCCCTCAGGTCCGGGCTGCCGGTCGGGCTCTTAGCCCGGCTTCGCTGTCGTCACTCCCCTTTGGAATATGGGATGGCATTATGAGCGTGGTGGGTACAATCTGCACGTTGATGGTCTTTACCTTCACGCGTTCCAGGCATAAAAAGCCGTCTGGGCTTGTGGGCATCTGGAATAAGATGTTGAACGTGCTGATAAGCGTCGGGCGTGTTTTCCTGACGATCGCGCTTGCCGTTGCCTTTGCCGGGGCATTGACGGCCTCCCTTTCTATCTTCATTGGTCGGATTCAATATCTGGTCAACGCTTTCACCGAGATTTATTTCTACTTGATAGGGTTCTGAGATGGTCGAGAAAGAACACGTCGGATCTATCCTGGTCGTCGATTGTGGTACCGTGACGACCAAAGCGATGTTGCTCGACCAGGTAGCGGGCCAATACCGCTTTGTGGCCCGGGGTGAGGCCTCGACGACGACTGGTTACCCCTGGACCGACGTGACGACCGGCATCCGACATGCCATTGAGCAGATCACGGCTGTCACGGGGCGCGGTTTCTTCGACGGCAGCGGAAACTTGATCTACCCTGAGCGGGGCGGGCGGGAGGGCATCGACGTATTCGTGGTCACGGTCAGCGCCGGGCAGCCATTGCAGGTGGTGCTGGGGGGGCTGGTGGAGGGCTTGAGTGTGGACAGCGCCCGGCGCGCAGCCGCCGGTACCTATGCTCAGATCCAGGCTGTCTTGAGCGGGCAGCCTGGTCAAACGCCTGATGATGAAGCCCGTGTCCGCGTTATCCGCGATGCGTACCCCGATGTGGTCCTGATCGCCGGCGGCGTCGAAGGCGGGGCTACGGCGCCGGTACGGGCGCTGGTCGAATCGGCTACACTGGGCTGCTCGATGGTAGACGCTCAATCTATGCCTCACCTCGTCTATGCCGGGAACTCCAAGCTGCGCCAGAACGTGGTGAAAACCGTCGGCGATGAGCTGGCGCTCCATATCGTCGATAACGTTCGTCCCACATTAAGCCAGGAGAACCTGGCAGACGCTCAAGAGGCGATGGAGGAGATCTACCTGCAGCGCAAAATGAGGCAGTTGCCTGGGATTGAGACGGTCGAGGGATGGAGTCCGATGCCCATTATCCCCACCGCGCGTGCTTTTGGCCGCCTGGTCGAGTACCTCTGGCATTTGGGAGCCCCCTCGACCGGGGTATTGGGAGTCGATGTGGGGGCCGGGAATACTACTCTGGCTGCTGTCTTCGATGAACGGCTCTTCATGACCATTCATAGTGGGCTTGGCAGCGCCTTTGGCGGGCCCCGGCTGATGAAGAAGCAGGGTAGCAAGCGGATCACCCGCTGGCTGCCGGAGCCGATAAGCGGTAAAGAAGCTTTGGGCGTCTTGCTCAACAAAGCGACTCATCCGCGCACCATCCCCCAGCAGTCTCGTGAGCTGTGGGTGGAACAAGCCGTCGCGCGCGAAGCTATCCGCGCTACGCTGGAGATGGCCCGCCCGGGCTGGGAGCCGGGCGCTGCGCAGCCTTATCCGCACTTGATGCCACTGTGCGATACCATCGTCCTCAGCGGAGGGGTGCTGACGGAGGCTCCCCGACCTGGACAGGCGGCCCTGATCGTGCTGGACGCCCTGGAGCCCATTGGCGTCAGCACGCTGGTGTTGGATTCCTACGGCTTGGGAGCGGCGTTAGGCAGCGCGGCTGCGGTTAAGCCATTAGCGGCGGTGGAGACCTTGGATAGCGGGGGATTCACCAACTTGGCGACGGTGGTCACGCCGATAGGTGATGCTCGTCCCGGTGATACCATCTTGAAGGTGAAGGTCACCTACGACGACGAGAGCTCATTTGAAGTGGAGGTTAACCACGGCAATCTAGAGATCCTGCCCCTTCCACAGGGCAAGCAAGCGGATCTTGAGCTCCAGCCCCAACGAGGCATCGACGTGGGGATGGGCGGTCCTGGCAAGGGCGGCAAACAGCGTGTCAACGGCGGGCTGGTCGGGTTGATCATCGATGCGCGGGGACGGCCCTTGCAGCTGGCGCGTGAGCCCAAACGGCGGCAGGAACAGATCCAACAGTGGATGTGGGACGTGGGAGGGTAGATAGGGTCGATGGCTTATTATCCATCCGAAGTTCAAGTCAATCCCTTGACCAAAATCCGGCGCGAGCGCCTGTTGCCCAGAGCGGGGGAGGTGCTCGTAAGCGCCGGCGATCAGGTCGAGGCAGCCCAGGTTATCGCGCGGACCAATCTTTCCAGTGATTTCCACATCATACCGGTGGCGCGCTTGTTGGATACTTCGGCTAACAAGGTGAAGCGGCATTTGCAAGTTGATTTGGGCGATCAGGTGCGGCAAGGAGAGACCATCGCCAAGCGGGGGGGGTTGTTTGGACGGACGGTTAAATCCCCTATTGATGGCGTTGTGACGGCCAGAGGCGGAGGACGCATTCTAGTCGAAGCGCCGCCTGTGCCGTTTGAGCTGCGCGCTTATATACGCGGGCAAGTGAGCAACGTTATGGCCTCTCACGGCGCCGTAATTGAGACGATGGGCGCTGTCATCCAAGGGGTCTGGGGCGCTGGGGGAGAGAGCTTCGGCGTGCTCAAGAGCCTGGTGAATAAGCCCCATCACCCTTTGCAGGCCAGGGCGATTAATCCTTCGTGCCATGGCACGGTGCTCATTGGGGGGGCCAAGCTGGACGAAGAAGGGCTGGAACGAGCAGAGGAACAAGAGGTGAAGGGTATCATAACCGGGGGGCTGCCGCCCGATCTGCTCCCACTGCTCAAAGATTTATCGTTCCCCGTCATCGCCACGGAGGGTATCGGAGAGGTCCCAATGTCCAGGCCGATATTTAACTTGCTCACCACGAACGAAGGTCGAGAGGCTTCCCTCAATGGGGAGGTGCGGGTGCGCTGGAACGTCACGCGTCCCGAAATCATCATCCATCTCCCAAGCAAGGTCCAGCCGGTGCCCTCCAAACAAGTCGGCGCGCCGCTGACGGTCGATACGACGGTACGTATTGTCCAGGCGCCCTATTTGGGAGAAGTGGGTACGGTGGTCGATATCCCCTCGCACCCTCGTCCTATTGGGACCGGAGCGATGGTTCTTTGTGCCGAAGTCGAGCTGGATCAAGAGGGAGAATCAGTCTATGTACCTCTGACGAATCTGGAGGTTTTGCGGTAACATGTTTTCATCGGCCCGGCGGCCGGGCGCAGCGTAGGAGCAAGAAAAGAGGAGATAGATATGCAAGACATCGATGAACTCTTGCCAGATGAGGAAGAGGAATTTGAAGAGGAAGAAGGAACTAATCGTACCTTTATCATCCTCGTGGCAGCGCTAGGTGGATTGCTTGCGCTGGGCATTTGTGCCTTCGTCGCCTGGGCGGTGTGGTTAAGTCCTCGTCAGGCCACCCAGCAGCAGAATGAGGCGGTTCTGGCCACAAACACGGCGGTCGCGTTGGCCGTGGAGGCGACGGAGACCGCGGCGGTCACGCCGACGCCCACTGATACGCCCGAACCCACCGATACGTCCACACCCACACCCACACCCACCCTGACGCCTAGCCCTAGCCCTACGCCGACGTCGGTGACCACAGCGACTCCGGATTCAGAGACGGCCAAGCCGACGGCTACCCGTCGTCCAACGAGGACGCCTCAGTCCGATGGCGAGAGCGTGCCAGATACTGGCATTGGGGCTCTGGGCCTGGGGGCACTGGCTGCCGGTCTGGCTTTCCTGCTGATCGTCGTGCGCCGCCTGCGGAACCCAACATAACGGTTGGCCACCATCGGCCCGATGGTAGGACTTCCTTCTGTTGGCGATTGGCTCCTCGCTTATAGGCTGGGGGACGCTGGGGATTGCACGATCCTTGATCGGTGTTCCATCCCTTGCTCGTTCCTGCCCCCATCTGGACTTGTTTCCTCCTTCCCCGAGTGTTTACGGTTTTTTCCCGGCTTTGACCGGGTTAGGTTTAGGAGATGTAGGTTATGACTGTGCGGCAAATTTTATATTCCGATGATCCCTCCCTGCGCGAACCTTCGCGCCGCGTGCGGGACGTCGATTTGGACATTCAGGATCTGATTGATGATATGCTTGAGACGATGCATTTCAATGATGGCGTCGGCCTGGCCGCCGTGCAAGTCGGCGTGCAGGAACGCGTCATCGTCGTCGAGGTGCCGGTGATACCCGAGGATGAGAACGTAGAGGACCTGAAGCTGGAGGAGATGGAGATTGAGCGTTACGTGCTCATTAACCCCAAGCTGGTGCGTACCTCACGCGAGACTGAATCGGGCATTGAGGGTTGTCTCTCTATCCCCGGCTGGGTGGGAGAGGTGGACCGTCACCACGCTGTGACTGTCGCCGGATTGGATCGGAACGGCAAACAGGTGCGTATCAAAGCGGAAGGGCTGCTGGCCCGCGTCTTCCAGCACGAAATTGACCATTGTGACGGCATTCTCTTCGTCGACCGCATCGAGGATTCGGATAAGATCTGGTCGGTGGAAGAGGGACAGGAAGAGGCAGCCGAGGCCTCCCAGCTGCTGCCCGATCAGGCAGCGGTATGACTGCCAATCATCCTATGGAAACGCTCACTTACCGGACGACGACGATGGCCCACGGTGGCGATGCCTTGGGGCGTCACGATGGCAAAGTTATCTTTGTCCCCTACGCCTTACCCGATGAGACCGTTCGGGTTGAGATTGTCGAGGACAAGGGGCGCTATGCCTTTGCCCGACTGCTGGAGGTGGTTGACCCGTCGCCCGACCGCGTGGAACCGCCCTGCCCGTACTTCGGCCAGGATGGATGCGGGGGGTGCCAATGGCAACATATTGACTACGAAGCTCAGGTAGCCTTCAAGGCGGACATTATGACCGACCAGCTCGAGCACATCGGCGAGATCGAAGATCCGCCCGTTCACCACCCCCTGGCCGATCCATCCGGCTGGGCTTACCGCAATCAGGTCCAGTTCCATCCGGTGCCGGGAGGCGGCCTGGGTTTCCAGAAGGCTTCTTCGCAGGACGTGATCGCCATTGATCATTGCAAAGTGCTCCATCCACTCTTGGCTGAACTCTATCAGCTCCTCGATATGGATCTCGAGGGGCTCGTGCGCCTGGTCTTGCGCGCGGGAACTGTAACTGGGGATCGGATGATTGCCTTTGAGATGGAGGAGGATAAGCCGCCGGCCCTGGAGACGGATGAACCCGTCTCTTGTGTGATGCTCCTTTCCGAAGGCGGGCACGCCAACCTGATCGGCCGTAACTACATCACCGAGGAGGTGGTCGGGCATATATACCGCGTTTCGGCTTCCTCTTTCTTCCAGGTCAATACCCCGCAGGCCGAGCAACTCGTGCGTCTGGTGCTGGATCAACTCGATCTGAAGGGGGATGAAATCGTGCTAGATGCTTATTGTGGAGTGGGGCTCTTCACCACGCACCTGGCTGAGCGCGCTGGTCTGGTGATCGCAATTGAGGAATCGCCCTCGGCAGTGGACGATCTATTGGAGAACACAGTGGATTTCGATAACGTGGAGGTCGTCGAGGGGGCGGTGGAGGATGCGCTGCCTGCCATTGAGGCTGGGATCGACGCTGTGGTGCTCGATCCCCCGCGCGCTGGGATTGAGCGCGCCGTGGTTGATGCGCTGGTGAATCGACGCCCCGAGCGCATTGTCTACGTCTCGTGCGACCCGGCTACCCTGGCTCGCGACGCCAAGCAGCTCGCACGGGCTGGCTATCGCCTGATCGAGGTGCAACCGGTCGATATGCTCCTGCAGACGTATCATGTGGAAAGCGTCTCGCTGTTCGTCGCTGAGTAGGGAGCAGGCGGAATGAGGCGTGCATCACAGCCGGTTCCGTCGTGGACGGTACTGGATCGCTTCAGCCAGGTGCGCGGTTTCGATCTCGTCGCTGTTGGCTAGATCGGCAATAGTGCGGGCCAGCTTGAGGATGCGGTGGAAGGCCCGTGCGCTCATCTGGAGTTGTTCCATCGCGGCGCGTACCAGGCTGCGCCCGGCCTCGTCCAGCTGGCAGATCTTTCGTACCTCTCCCGGCCCCATAGCCGCGTTGGAAGAAAACGGCATCGCCTCGAAGCGTTGACGCTGCACCTTCCGCGCCCTCTCCACCCGCCTTCGGATCGCGGCCGAAGGCTCGCCCAGCCGGTCATTGGTCAATTTGTCGTAATCCACCCGTGGCACCTCGATGTGGATATCGATGCGGTCGAGCAGCGGCCCGGAGATCCGTTTCTGGTAGCGCGTGACTGTGGCCGGACTGCACGTACACTCGCGCACCGGATCGCCGTAGTAGCCGCAAGGGCAGGGGTTCATTGCTCCCACCAGCGTGAAGTTGGCCGGGAAGGCGAGTGTGCCGGTAGCGCGGGAGATGACTACGTGATGGTCCTCCATTGGCTGGCGGAGCACCTCCAGCGTGCGTCGACTGAACTCCGGGAGCTCGTCCAGGAAGAGCACCCCACGATGGGCCAGGCTGATCTCGCCAGGACGCGGCCAGTGACCGCCGCCGACTAGTCCGGCGTGGCTGATGGTGTGGTGCGGCGCGCGGAAGGGCCGGTGTCGAATCAAGGGCGTATCGGGCGGCAACAACCCCACGATGCTATAGATCTTCGTCACCTCCAATGCCTCGTCGATCGACATTTCTGGCATGATGGAGGGCATTGAGCGGGCCAACAACGTCTTGCCCGCGCCTGGCGGCCCGCTCATCAGCACATTATGACCGCCGGCCGCCGCCACCTCCAGCGCGCGCTTGACGTGCTCCTGGCCCTTGACCTCCGCGAAGTCGGTCGCATAGGGTGGCGGAGGCGCTTCGGCCGGGTTCTCGTCAGTGTCGTAAGGAGTGATCTCTCGCAATCCTTGCAGATGAGCCGCCAGTTGTCCCAGATTCTCCACCGGTATCACCTCCAGATCGGTGATTAGGGCCGCCTCCGATGCGTCTTCGGCCGGGACGAAGATGCGTGAGATCTCTTCCTCGTAAGCCACCGAGGCCACCGGCAGGATGCCGTCGACGTGGCGGACAGAGCCATCGAGGGAGAGCTCGCCGATGATGAGCGCGTCCTCGATGGCCTGGGGCCAGACTTGCTCCGAGGCGATGAGCACCCCCACGGCGATGGGCAGATCGTAGGCCGGCCCTTCCTTGCGGATATCGGCCGGGGCCAGGTTGACCGTGATGCGTTTGCCGGGGAAGACGAGCCCGGAGTTCTTCACCGCCGAGCGCACCCGCTCGCGCGACTCTTTGACCGCCGTATCCGGCAGCCCCACGACCGTCAGGCCGGGCATCCCGCGTGATGTATCGACTTCCACCTGAACGAGAACACCATCAAGTCCTTGTAAAGCACAGCTAGTGACGTTAGCCAGCATAGATAACTCCCAGAGTTTCCATCAGGTTTGTTCGCAGGCGTTTAGTTTATCATAGGGGGGTGAGAGTAGCAAGTGGATTGGAGCGTGTGAGGTGCCCAATGCGTCAGTATTCTCCCCGGCGTTCCAGCCGGGCTTGCGCTTGAGCCAACATACGGGCCGCGTCGGGTGTGCGCGGCTCCAGGGCCAACACCATCTGCAACAAATCGCAGGCCTCCTGGCAATGGCCTCGCTGTAGGGCGTTCTCCGCCTTTGCCACGTACTCATCGCGCGACCATATCAGCCATTCGATCAGATCGTCGGCGGCTGCGACCAGGGTCTGCCTGGGCCTCCAGTTGCTCAAGAGTGGACATAGAAGGCAGTAGCGACGCTGCCCCGCCAGCAAGAAAGCTCGCGGTGCTTGAGCCGGGAAGCCTTGCTCGCAAATCAGGTAGAGCACCACGCGCTCGTTGATCGCTTCTTTTCGCGGCGTCAGCCGGAAGATGACCTCTCTGTCCGACGTGTTGCCGCACTGTACGTTGTATTTCTCCGCCAGTTTCTTACGCTCCAGTGCTAATCGATCGGCTGCCTCTGGCTTCTCATACCAGTGAGGGTCTTCTGCTTCTGGGCTCTTGATGACCTGTCTCTCGGGGACCATAAGTCGCATGCTCTCCAGTGGATAAGTTTTCATCGAACACGGATAAGGGGGAGTATATCACGCCCCTCAGGAGCTGCAAGCCACCGTTTTTGCGGATAGGTGGCGAATCTCAAACCGGATTCAAACTTCCGTATGCTATAATGACTGAAACGTCGTTAGCACTATTTTAGGATGTTTATGGAGGGTGTATATGATAAACAAAATTCGCAATCTCCGCTGGGCGATTTATTTGAGCGTTCTGTTTCTGCTCTTGGGCTTCGTCGGCACCGTCTGGGCCGATGGTGAGACGGGGACGGTTGTCGGCTATCCTAGCCTCAAGCGCGTGGAAGGGGAACTGAACGGCGGCAATTGGAACGGTCGAGCTGGTACTTTAGAGTTTCAGATCGGCACAGGCTCCAAGGTGCCGGTCTTCTGCACCGATATATCTCATCACACGGGTAAAGGCGACGAGTTTGTCGCCAGCGACGAGGAGATGGATTGCCGGGTCAAGTGGCTGCTGACTCACTACCCCCCGCTGCTGGAAGGTTCCGATGGCTGGAGCGCCGAAGAGATGGCTGCCCGTCAGTTGGCCGTCTGGCACTTCTCTGACGGCCTCCTACCAGATGACGAGACATCTATCGGCGAGCGTGCCTGGGAGATCATCGACGCCGTGCCCGACGGGGCCTGCGCCGCCGATGCTCCCAAAGTAACTATCGCGCCTGCCAGCGCCAACAACTCCGTCGGCGCCAGCCAGACCTTTACCGTCACCGTCACGCGGGGCGGCGAGCCGATAGCCAATCAGCAAGTCGACCTGACCAGCGACGCTGGCATGCTCTCCGCAGACACGGTCACAACTGACGAGAACGGCCAGGCCACCTTCACGCTGACCAGATGGCAGGCCGGCGACGCCCAGATTGACGCCTCCACGACTCTCTCGCTGCCCGTCGGTACCATCTTCACCGGCGTCGACCCCAACAAGCAGAAGCTGGTGCTGGGCGAGACGACCTCCGGCCTGGTGCACGCGCAGGCCAGCGGCACCTGGACCGCCGATGGTTCCATCACCACCGTCAGTTTCGTCGATTATAATATGAACGGTCAGCCCGACGATGGCGAGCCGATGCTTGAAGGATTAGATGTCGATCTCTATCAGAGCAGCAACCAGATCGCCTCTGGAAACTCAAATGGCGATGGGAAGGTCACCTTCGACGGCCTGAACGGCGCCTACACCGTCGAGCAGGAGGAGCAGGACGGCTGGCACGCCACCACACCCCTCTCGCAAGAGGTCACGGTCGACGATGACGTGCAGACCATCTACTTCGGCCAGATCAAGCTGCCGGTCATCATCGGCCAGGCGTACGAAGACGCCGATCAGGATAGCGTCTGGGATGATGGCGAGGCTGTCCTCTCCGGCTGGGATCTGCAGTTATTCCGCGTGAATGGCTCATCTGTCGTGGGGATGAAGGGCAAAACAGACGCCGAAGGGGCCGTCGTCTTCAGCAACGATCCCCAGCGCGATCCCCCTGATCTGAAGCCGGGCGCCTATTACGTCAAGGAGACGCTACCGGAAGACGGTAGCTGGTTGCCCACCGATAGCGTATCCAAGACGGTCACGGTCGAAGCCGGCGACGTTGAAGAGGTCGCCATCGGCAACTTCCGCGTCCAGCCAGCCCTGGCCCTTTCCAAGAGCGGGCCCGCCGAGGCGCACGAGGGCGACTCCATCACCTATCAATTCGACGTCACCAACACGGGCAACGTCCCGCTGGAGGACATCACGGTCACCGATCCGCTCCTGGGCGGCGAGCTCGCGGACTGCGCCTTCGATCAGCTGGACGTCGATGAAACGCTGACCTGCGAGGCGACCTATCAGATCCCGGCTGGCGCGGAGGACCCGCTGGCGAACACGGCCACGGCGAGCGGCGTATTTAGCGAGACGGTTTCCGATAGCGCCACGTTCGAGATCGACATCCTGCACGTGCCCGAAGCCCAGGATGACAGCGCCGAGACTGTCGAGGACACCGCCGTTGAGCTCGATGTGCTGGCGAACGATAGCGATCCCGACGCCGACGAAAGCCTTACCATCGACGATGCATCTGACCCCGCCCACGGCACGGTGATCCACGATGGATACACACTGACCTACACGCCAGACCCGGACTTCAGCGGCGACGATAGCTTCACCTACACGGTCAGCGACGGCTCGCTGACTGACACTGCTACCGTCGCGGTTAAGGTGCTTCCGGCGGCCAGCTCGATGAGTCCGATCCTCGAATGCGTGGAAGATAACGCCGACGGCACCTACACGGCCTACTTTGGCTACGAGAACAGCAACGATCACGCCGTGACCATCACCCACGGCAGCCACAACTTTATCAATCTCTCTGAGTACGACGGCGCTCAACCGGAGCTGTTCGAGCTGCCCCAGGTGATTGAAGGACGCCCCGGTCGAACCGGCTTCTACCCCGACGGCCCCTTCGCCTTCACGCTGGACTTCGATGACGGGGAGACGGTTGTCTGGAACCTGCTGGGACACACTGCCACGGCCTCGAACAACCCGGCCCAGCGCTGCAACCAGTGGCCCGAGGCCAAGGATGACACCTTCAGCACCGACGAGGACACCGACCTATCCGGCAATGTCCTCGATGACAACGGCGCCGGCGCCGACTCCCTGGGCGACGAGCCCGCCACGACGTTTTTGGAAAGCGATGTGAGTAACGGCAGCCTGACGCTGAACAGCGACGGTAGCTTCACCTACGCGCCCGCATCCGACTTCAACGGCACAGATGCCTTCACCTATGCACTTGAGGATAGCAACGGCGACACGAGTACCGTGACGGTGACGATCACTGTGCATCCGGTCAACGACGCGCCGGAGGCCAACGATGACACCAGCACGACCAACCAGAACACACCAGTGACCATTGGGGTGCTGAGCAACGACGAGGATGTGGACGGCGATACGCTCAACATCGTCGATATGAGTGATCCCGAGCACGGCGCCGTCGAACTTGGAGAAGACGAAGGCGCCATCCGCTACACGCCAGACCCGGACTTCAGCGGCGACGATAGCTTCACCTACACGGTCAGCGACGGCTCG
>CAYYTU010000033.1:0-6405 GCA_964474655.1 uncultured Anaerolineales bacterium | reverse complement strand
GAGGCCGGTGAGGATCCAGAAAACCCGGTCGACACCGACGGCGACGGCGTGCCCGACTACCAGGATCTGGATAGCGACGGTGACGGCATCCCGGATAGCGTTGAGGCCGGTGAGGATCCAGAAAACCCGGTCGACACCGACGGCGACGGCGTGCCCGACTACCAGGATCTGGATAGCGACGGCGACGGCATCCCGGATAGCGTTGAGGTCGGTGAGGATCCCTACAACCCGGTCGACACCGACGGCGACAGCGTGCCCGACTACCAGGATCTGGATAGCGACGGCGACGGCATCCCGGATAGCGTTGAGGCCGGCGAGGATCCCTACAACCCGGTCGATACTGATGGGGATGGCGTCCCCGATTACCTGGACCTGGATAGCGACGGCGATGGCATCTCGGATGCGGGAGAGTGGAGCGAGGGGCCGGACGATCCGTTAGCTGGCTGCACTGCCGACGATCCGATCTGTTATGACAACGACGCCGACGGCGACGGCATTCCCAACTACCTGGACCTAGATTCGGATGGCGACGGCATCCCCGACGACGAAGAGGGGTTGAAGGACAGCGACGGCGACGGCATCCCCGACTGGCTCGACACCGATCCTGTCCAGGAGTCTAGTGCTCCCTACACCATCTTCCTGCCGTTTGTTTCCTCAAGCCACCAGGCTATCAGAACGGAGTAGGTGAGTCGTAAGACGTAGCGTCCGTTCAGCGCTGGTTCGCAGTCTGCCGGGCCAGATCGGCCCGGCAGGCTGGCAATCGTACCTCGCTTCTTCTCCTCATAGCTCGATCAGGAGGTCTAGATGAAGAGACGATCATTGTTGCTTCTACTTGCGCTCATCGTACCTCTGGGCATTTTGCTCTGTCTGATGTCCATCCTGCCAGCGGATTCGGTGTGGAACACGCCTCAGGCCCATGCAGCCGGCACCGTTATCACCGTGACGAACGATGCCAACGACGGAAGTGGTTCTCTGCGTGACGCAATTGGAACTGCTAATGCCCACAGCACCTCTGATCCAATTACGATCACGTTCGATGACAGTTACACCATCGCGCTTGAATCAGCTCTTCTCTTAACACGAACCAACGGCCCGACTTACATCAAGGGCAATCGCGGCATGGAGTCGCCGCAGACCGTGCTCGACGCCGAGGATCTCGGAACGGGGCACAGCGCCCTGTATGTCTCCGGCGAGCAGTGGCATATTCAGGGGCTGGTCGTTATGAGCGCCACCCAGGGATTTGGCGTGACCATCTATGGTCACGATAATCGGCTCAGCGGCAGCTACATCGGGCTCGACGCCACCGGTACTGCCCCGCGTCCTAACAAAACCGGCATTCTGCTGCGGGGAGGGGCCAGCCATAACCTCATCGATGGCAACTGGATCGGCGGGAATCGCCTGCACGGAATTTCGCTATACAGCAGCTACTATACGCCGACCCAGGTCATCACGCCCTCTCATCACAACACGGTCACTCGCAACTACATCGGCGTCAATCCCGCCGGGGAGAGCCTGCCTAACGATTTCAAGGGAGTGATGATCCAGCTCGGCTCCCACGACAACTATGTCTTCGATAACGTCATCGCCCATAATGAAGACGCTGGTGTCTATCTCTACGGTGGTGCCGACAATATCACGGGGTTAGAAGGCGTCTACCCTCCAGTCGGCAATCACATCGTGAGCAACACGATTAAGAAGAATAACCAGCATTTCCAGAAAAGATACGGGGCCATCGTCTGCGATCGGACGCATCGGGCCGTGAGCAACACAATTCCGAGCGCCAGCAGTGGGTTTGACAATCTCATCGCCTCGAATCTCATCACGGGGAATAACGCCGCAGGTATCTACAACATCGGCGCTTCTCCCTTGATCAGCGGCAACAGGATCTTCAACAACAGCAACTTCAATAAGGGGTATGGGATCTACAATCTCGTGTCCTTCGGCTCCGTAACGGAAACCGAGGGATATCAGGACGATATTCTGTCCATTCCCTATATCGTCGATAATGCCATCGACGGCAATAGCGGTTTCGGCATCTCCTCCCTGGATACGGCGCCAGCCCGCCGCTACGAGCTCGCAACGGGGTTGAATAACGATATTGGGTCCAACAACACCAAAGACGTGGAGCAATTCTGGTACGTCGGCGTCGAGGTGCTCACCGGCACGGTCGATAACGCGATACCGATCACGCGCAACGCCAGCGTCCGCATCTACAAAGGCGATGGTGCCGAGGGATATGAGCTTGACCACCACGAAGCGATCAGCGGGTCGGTTATCTGGGGGAACGCGCCCGAGATCACGTATCGTGATGCTAAGAAGTGGGTCCAGGTGCGTGAGTTCAGCGTGGATGAAGATGGAGGATTGGATCGCTGGCTGACGCACACGGTTCAGGTGCATATGAGTGGCATCACCGGTACGGTCGCCTTCCCCTTCGACGGACTGACGACGACCAAACCGCTCTCTGATTTTGTGGGTCTGCCCAACTACCGGGTCACCGCTCCCTACGCCCGCTATCAGGTCGCTGAGGTCAACTTCGCTTATGATTGGGATGGGGATGATATTCCGGACGTGGTCGAGGGCCCCGTCGATTCTGACAATGATGGGATCCCGGATTGGCAAGAGGTGGACAGCGACGGCGACGGTATTCCGGACGCCATTGAGGTGGGCGACGATCCGTACAACCCCGTCGATACCGACGGCGACGGCACGCCTGATTACCAGGATCACGACAGCGACAATGACGATATTCCCGATAGCGAAGAATATGACGCGAATGGTGACGGCGAGCCTGATGACAGCGACGACGACGGTATCCCCGATTATCGCGAGAGCAATACCAATGACGCCGATGGTGATGGTATTCCTGATTATCAGGATCCGGATAGCGATGGCGATGGCATCCCGGACGAAGAGGAGGCGGGGAAGGACGCCGATGGTGACGGTATCCCCGATTATCTGGAGAGCAATATCCGCGATACCGACGGCGATGGCACGCCCGACTATCTGGACGAAGACGCCGATGGCGATGCTCTCCCCGATAGCCGTGAGGGGCCTTACGCCGATGAGGATGAGGATGGGGTGCCGGACTATCTGGAGAACAACCACGCGCCCGACGAGTCTCCTCCACCGCATTACTCTACGGACCCGGATGATGACGAGACAGCACCTCGTGTCGATCAGGATTCAGATGAGGATGGTATTCTAGATGCCACCGAGTTCTATCCTCAATGTAAGGAGGGAGCCGAGTTACGTGACACTGATGGCGACGGAGTTCCCAACTGTGCTGATTGGGATGCCGATGGCGATGGTATCCCCAATTTCCTCGACAAGGACTCCGATAACGACGGCGTGCCGGACGAGGATGAGGGCGTCGCGGACGCTAACGGCAACGGCGTTCCGGACTATCTGGATCCCCCTTACTCCATCTACCTCCCCCTCGTCGTCCGCGCTGGCTCCTGACGGACGCGTATGAACGTGCAAAAGCCCCGCAGCGATCGCTGTGGGGCTTTTTGACGTTAGAACCTGGGGCTTTGCGCGGTGCTCGAAGCGGCGAGAGCTTAATGCGGGGAGAACCGATATCCCTTCCCGCGTTCGGTGAGGATGAAACGTGGGTCGCTGGGATCTCCCTCGATCTTCTGCCGCAGGCGCCAGATGTACCATTTGACACCATCCATATCCGCGTCGGGCGTAGAGCCCCATATAGCATTGAAGATCATCTCTGTGGGTACGATGCGCCCGGCGCGTTCGGCCAGAAAGAGCAGCAGGTTGTATTCCGTGGGACTCAATGAGACTTCCTGATCGTGAGCGTAGACGCGTTTCTCGGCGCGGTTGATGATTAGCTCGCCGTTGCTGAAACGGAGGATGTCCGGCTTCTGGTGCGACATACGGGCGCGGCGGAGTACCGCGTGCACCCGCGCCTCGAGCTCGCTCACGCGGAAAGGCTTGGTCAGGTAGTCGTCGGCTCCCTTTTGTAGCCCTTCTACTGTGTCGTCCACCGAATCTAAGGCCGTGAGAAAGATGATCGGCACCTCAGAGGTCTCTCGTAGCTGGCGACAGACCTCCCAGCCGTCCATATCGGGCATCATAATGTCCAAGATGACCAGATCGGGAGCGACTTGATGGAAGGCCTTCAACCCCTCGGCGCCGGTTTCCGTCATGAAGACTGCAAAGCCTTGGGGACGCAGGGCCATACTCACCAGCTGCAACAGCTTTTCATCATCATCTACGACCAGGATCGTTTCGGACATAGTCCCGCCTTTGTCTATCCGGAAAGATATCGGAGGAGGCAACGTGGATTGCTTAGCTTATATTCTCCATCCGTCAACACGCCTATCAGTTTACCACACTTGATTGCGGTGGCAAAGTACCGTTTTTAGAGGGGTCGTAGCAGCTTCAAGGCTCTCCAGAGGGGGCGTATTTACAAGTTGGGGGAGGACAGACTTCGGAAGTCTCAAATACTGCTCTGCTTATCAAATTATGCCGAGAAGAACAATTTTGAAGCCCTGCGCATATCGTTCTCGTAGACTTCCGAAGTCTTGGCACTCCTGCCCCCCCAAGTTTTGCATACACCCCTCCAGAGGTCGTCAGAAGCGCTCTGCGGCGTGAGGCCAACTCATCATCCCCGGGCTGATCAGGTGATACAGGCGGTGGGGGCTGTCTTGGAGTGTGTTGCCCCTGAGGAGGTAAAACCGACACAAGCGCGGCTGGGCCATTTCTATGCCGCGCGAACGATTGATGCGGCTGCCCAAAGCATTCGCGAGATCCAGAAATCGTTCGCGAGCGTTGGAAATCGTTCGCGAGCGTTGGAAATCGTTCGCGAGATTCAGAAATCGTTCGCGAGCATCAGAAATCGTTCACGAGCGTCAGAAATCGTTCACGAGGATCAGAAATCGTTCACGAGCGTCAGAAATCGTTCGCGAGCGTTGGAAATCGTCCGCGAGTGTTGGAAATCGTCCGCGAGATTCAGAAATCATTTGGGGAGGGGGCAAATAAGGTGAGCGTCGTTTGTAGCACGCGCTTCAGCGCGCTCTTATGGCGATAAATCGCCTACTACCAACCAGGTTGCCACTGTGGCGGAACGCTCATTCGCGCGGCGTAGTTTAGTGAGCGCTGCTCGGGCCGGTCTCTCGACCGTGCCCGCGGAGAAGCGCAACGTGGCGCGGTCAGGAGACCGGCCATAGCGATTGGCGGGGGTTCCGTTGTTTCAGAACCTCTAGGGACGCCGGAGCGGAGCTTGCTCACCAGCTGAAATGTGACGACTTGAGAAGTTGACTTACGGCTTGATTTCTGCGACGGATTTTACGATGCGCCCCGGCTGATAGGGATAGCGGTCCACGTCCGCCCGCTCGGTGACGCCGCTCAGCACCAGGATCGTCTCCATGCCGCTTTCGACGCCGGCCACGATGTCGGTGTCCATGCGGTCGCCGACCATCACCGTATCCTCCGAGTGGACGTCGAGGTAGTTGAGGGCCGTGCGCATCATCAGCGGGTTCGGCTTGCCGACGAAGAAGGGGCTCTTGCCGCTGGCGGTTTCGATCAGGGCTGCCATCGCGCCGCAGGCCGGCGCGATACCTTCCTCAGTCGGCCCTGAGGGATCGGGGTTGGTGGCGATAAAACGCGCCCCGGCGGCGATCAACCGGATGGCCTTGGTGATGCGCCCCAGGTTATAGGCGTGGGTCTCGCCCAGCACCACGTAATCGGGATTCAAGTCGGTGATGATGTAGCCCGCCTCGTGGATGGCCTCGGTGAGGCCGCTCTCGCCGATGACGAAGGCCGTCCCGCCAGGCTTCTGTGCCGCCAGGAAGCGGGCCGTGGCCATCGCCGAGGTGAAGATGCGCTCGGCCGGCACGTCCAGCCCGATGGCCTGGAAGCGGTGCGCCAGGTCGCCCGGCGTGTAGAGCGGGTTGTTGGTCAGCACCAGGAACTCGGCCCCGCGCTCCTTCAGCCGCGCGATGAACTCGTCGGCGCCCGGGATTAGGGTCTTCCCGCTGACCAGCACGCCGTCCATATCGATCAGGTAATTCTTGGGTGATGTCTCGTTCATATTGTGCACCTTTCCAGTCTACTGCTTTCGGTGGGATAACGAGCAAGCGGGCCTTACAATCCAAGTCTTCATTCCGCCCGGGATAGGTGAGATGACCAAGAGCTGGACTCTCCGACCAAGGTAACCATCAAAGCCGCTATCTTCCGCCAGTTCTCATTTCAATTGAGAACATCACTGGCGCGGTCACGCCTTCGGCGGACCGGCCAGAGCACTCTTTTTTGCCGCTGGGGCCGGTCTCCCGATCGTGCCCCAACTCATTTCTTTTGCCGGCAGCGTGAAGGTGAACGTGCTCCCCTCGCCCGGCTCCGATTCGACCCAGATGCGCCCACCGTGCCGCTCCACGATGCGCTTGCAGAGCGCCA
>CAYYTU010000032.1:0-33215 GCA_964474655.1 uncultured Anaerolineales bacterium | reverse complement strand
GTAAACAAAGGCGACAACCACCGATTAAATTTATAAAAATAGCGGAAAGTAAAGATATTCACTCACGGGTATTGTGCCCAAGCCCCCCCTTGGAACTGCTCCGTTTGCCCCTCTACGCCTGTATCTTTCGGGCGGGCCTGTCATCGGGTATAATGGCATTCCGTTTCGTCATACGACACCATTGAGGAGGAGGCTGACGATGCCCCGTGATATTCCGGTTGGCAATGGTTCGCTGCTGGTCAACTTCGACCGACGCTATCAGCTGCGCGATCTGTACTGGCCGCACGTCGGCCAGGAGAACCACACCGAAGGCCATCCCTTCCGCTTCGGCGTCTGGGTCGATGGCGACTTCGGCTGGGTGAGCGATGATCAATGGCAACGCGAGCTGGACTACGTCGACGATACCTTGGTCACCCACGTCATGCTCCGCCATCCAGAGATGGGGCTGCGGCTGGTCTGCCAGGACGCGGTCGATTTCCACGAGGACCTCTACCTGCGCCGGATCGTGATCCACAACCAGGCCGAGCGCGAGCGGGCGGTGCGTCTCTTCTTCGCCCAGGATTTTCACATCAGCGGGCACGAGGTCGGCGATTCGGCCTACTACGAGCCGGAGCGCCGGGCCGTCTTCCACTACAAGGGCCGGCGCTGGTTTCTGATCAACGCGAAGAAGGAGAGCGGCGCCGAGGGCGTCGATCAATGGGCCGTGGGCATCAAGGAGGCGCAGGGCAAGGAAGGCACATGGCGCGACGCCGAGGACGGCTGCCTTTCCGGCAACGCCGTGGCCCAGGGCAGCGTCGATTCGGCCATCGGGCTCCAGCTCGTCCTCCCGGCGCAAGGCGAGACGACGGCCTGGTACTGGATTGCCGTCAGCGATTGCTTCCAGAGCGTGACGCGCATCAACCGCGCCGTGCGGGAGAAGGGGCCGGAGACATTCCTGACGCGCACGCGTGATTACTGGTCGCTCTGGATCAACAAGGAGCAGCCGCACTTCGCCGACCTGCCCGACGATGTCTGTCATCTCTACAAGCGCAGCCTGATGGTGCTGCGCACGCAGATCGACAACGACGGCGCTATCATCGCGGCCAACGACTTCGACATCGCGCACTACGGGCACGACACCTACGCCTACATGTGGCCCCGCGACGGCGCACTGGTGACGGCGGCGCTGATTGAGGCTGGCTACTTGGAGGTGACACAGCGATTCTTCGACTTCTGCCATCGGGTCATCACCGAGGAGGGCTACCTGCTCCACAAGTACAACCCCGATGGCTCGCTGGCCTCGTCGTGGCACGGCTGGTACCACGGGGGCGAAAAACAGCTGCCGGTGCAGGAGGACGAGACGGCGCTGGTGCTGTGGGTGCTCTGGCGTCACTTCCAGCGCTTTCGCGATGTGGAGTTCATCAAGCTGCATTACCGGGGCCTGATCATCCGGGCTGCCGAGTGGATGGAGCGCTATCGCGACGAGGAGAGCGGCCTGCCGCTGCCCTCCTGGGATCTGTGGGAGGAGCGGCGGGGAGTGCACGCCTGGACCGTGGGGGCGACCTGGGCCGGGCTGCAGGCCGCGGCCAACTTCGCCGAGGCGTTCGGGGAGACGGAGCTGGTCGCCCGCTACCGCCGCGCCGCCGAGGAGATCAAGGAAGGGGTCGAAGAGCACCTCTGGTCGCCGGATCGGGGGCTCTACGTGCGTATGATCAAGCGGCAAGCGGGCGGCGGCTGGGAGGTGGACCCCACGCTCGACGCCTCGCTCTGCGGGCTCTGGTACTTCGGGATGTTCGCCCCCGACGAACCGCGGATCGTGGCCACGATGGAGGCGGTACGCGATCGGCTCTGGGTCAAGACCGACGTCGGCGGCCTGGCCCGCTACGAGAATGACTATTATCACCAGGTGAGCGACGACATCGAGAATGTGCCGGGCAACCCCTGGTTCATCTGCACGCTCTGGCTGGCCCAATGGCACATCGCCCGGGCCCAATCCGCGGACGATCTGCAGCCAGCGCGGGAGCTGCTGGACTGGGTGGCGGATCACGACCTGCCCAGCGGCGTGATGGCCGAGCAGGTCCATCCCTACACCAACGAACCGCTCTCGGTCAGCCCGCTTACGTGGAGCCACGCTACATTGGTGCAGACGGTACAGGATTATCTGGCGAAGCAGGCCGATCTGAACCGCTGCCCCGAATGCGGGCAGGCGGTTCCTTACTGATCGGGGCACGGGTAAAAGCTCCAGGGGCTTTTCGTCAAGCGGGCTTGTAACTTGCGACTTGATCGCCTCTGGTGGCTTCTGAAGGGCCTTGGAACCGCTACGATTTCCCCGCTTCGTTCCATTGCCCAATCCGTATTTGTCAGTACAATAAGGTGGGGCGCGAGCCCTATGGTTTCGTTTGACGGACCAAGCAAAGGAGGAACAGATGGCGACGTACACGTATGTGATCATTGGAGGCGGACTCGCCGGACAGCGAGCCGCACAAGGCATTCGCAAAGTGGATACGGAAGGGACCGTCGCGCTGGTGACCCAGGAGCCCCATATGCCCTACGAGCGCCCGCCGCTCTCCAAGGGCTACCTGACGGGCGAGGAGGGACTGGACGCGGTCTATCTCAAGGACGACGCGTGGTACGACGAGCACGCGATCACGGTGATGACGGGCGCTCGCGCGACTGAGCTGGACGCCGAAGCGCACACTGTCACGCTGGATGATGGACGCGAGCTGGGCTACGAGAAGCTCTTGCTGGCGACCGGCGGGCACGCCTGGCGCCTGCCGCTTCCCGGTGCCGATCTGGAGAACGTCTTCACGCTGCGCACCATCGAGGACGCCGACGCCATCCGAGAGGCGGCCGCGGGGGCCGGGCAGGCCCTGGTGCTGGGCGGGAGCTTCATCGGCTCCGAGGTGGCGGCCTCGCTGACGCAGAGCGGCGTGGACGTGACGATGGTCTTCCCCGAGTCGCGCCTTTTGGAGCGCATCGTGCCCGAGGATCTGAGCGCCTTCCTGCGCGAGAAGTTCGAGCGTCAGGGTGTGCGCATCCTCGACGGCACCAAGCCGGAGCGGCTGGAGGGCGACGGGACGGTCGAACGGGCCATGCTTGATAGCGGCCAGACGCTGGAGGTCGATCTGGTGGTGATGGGCGTCGGCATCCGGCTCAACACCGCGCTGGCCGAATCCGCTGGGCTGGAGCTGACCGAGCGGAAAGAGGTTATCGTGGACGAACATCTGCGGACGAGCGATCCGGACATCTACGCCGCCGGCGACATCGCCGCCTGGCCCGATCCGACCTTCGAGCGGCGGCTGCGGGTGGAACACTGGGACGTGGCTCGCCGTCAGGGCCGACGCGCCGGCGGCAATATGGCCGGCGAGGAGAACCCCTATACCGCTCTGCCTTACTTCTTCTCCGATATGTTCGACTTCAGCTTCGAGGTCTGGGGGGACTTGACGGCCTGGGAGCAGACGATGATGCGCGGTGAACTCGACAGTTCCCACTTCCATCTCTTCTACTTCGACCAGGGGAGGATGGTCGGCGCGTTGACCGTCGGGCGGCTGGGCGACGATCGGAAGTGGATCCCCAGGCTGATCAGGGCTCGTCTCTCTTATGACGACGCGGTGCCTCAGCTGCGCGATGAGGAGATGAGCTTGAGTGCTCTGAACTAATAAGGAGCGTGGTATGATACTGGCAGGAGATGTCGGAGGAACGAAGACGAAGCTGGCGGTCTTTTCTGGGGAGCGAGGGCCGCGAGACCCCTTGGCCGAGGCGACCTTCCCCAGCAAGGACTACCGTGGGCTGAAGGCCATTGTGGAAGCGTTTCTTGCCCAGCACGATGCTGAGGTCGAGCGGGCCTGTTTCGGCGTCGCCGGCCCGGTGATCGAGAACCGGGTCGAGATCACCAATCTGCAGTGGCACGTCGACGCCGCCGAGCTCCGGGAGGCGCTCGACTTCTCATCCGTCGTGCTGCTTAACGACCTGGCGGCCACCGCCAACGGCGTGCCATTCCTGGAGCCCGATGAGCTGCACACGCTCTACGAAGGGCAGCACGACCCCACTGGGGCTATCGCTGTCATCGCCCCGGGCACGGGTCTGGGAGAGGCTTTCCTCACCTGGGATGAGGATGATCGGCGCTACCGCCCGCACGCCTCCGAGGGGGGCCACACCGACTTCGGTCCGGTGACGCCGCGACAGATCCAGCTGTTGCGCTACCTCTGGGCCCGCTTCGAGCACGTCAGTTACGAGCGCATCTGCTCTGGGATGGGCATTCCCAACATCTACACCTACTTCAAGGGCGGCGCCTACGCCGAGGAACCGGGTTGGCTGGCCGAGGCGCTGGCCGAGGCCGACGACCCCACGCCCGTCATCGTCAACGCCGCTCTGGAGGAAAAGAGCGAGCTCTGCACCCTGACCCTGGATACCTTCCTCGCCGTCCTGGGGGCCGAGGCCGGCAACCTGGCGCTCAAAGTGATGGCCACCGGCGGCGTCTACCTGGGCGGCGGCATCCCGCCGCGCATCCTGCCGGCTCTGGAGGAAGGGCCGTTCCTGGAGGCGTTCCGCAGCAAGGGGCGGCACGCCGACCTGCTGGCGCGGGTCCCGGTGCGCGTGATTCTCAACCCGGAGGTGGCTCTGCTGGGCGCTGCCTGCTACGGACTGGGCCTGCAGCCCGACAGTCACCTTCAACAGACCAAGGAGTGACCGTGAACATTTCAGACCTGAAGCGGCAAGCCGCGGAGCGCGCGGTCGACTTTGTGACGTCCGGTATGATCGTGGGCTTGGGACACGGCAGCACCACCATCTTCGCCCTGCGCCGCATTGCCCGACTGCTGGAAGGGGGCGGGCTGCACGACGTTCTGGGCATCCCCTGTTCCACCCAGGTGGAAGAGGATGCCCGCGGGCTCGGCATCCCGCTGACCACGCTGGAGGAGCACCCGCTCATCGACCTGACCATCGACGGTGCCGATGAGGTCGATGATGGGTTGAACTTGATCAAAGGGGGCGGCGGGGCGCTTCTGCGCGAGAAGATCGTGGCCCAGGCCAGCCAGCGGGAGATCATCGTGGTGGACGAGACGAAGCTCTCGCCCAATCTGGGCACCCAATGGGCAGTGCCGGTGGAGGTGACGCCCTTCGGCTGGCGTTCCCAGGTCGCCTATCTGGAATCTTTGGGGGCGGAAGTGAACCGGCGAGAGAATGATGACGGGAGCCTATTCCTCACCGATCAGGGGAATTTCATCCTGGATTGCGACTTTGGCCCGGTCGCGGACCCATCTCCTCTGGCCGATTCTCTCAATCGGCGGGCCGGTATCGTGGAGCATGGCTTCTTTCTGGGCCTGGCGACCGACGTGATCATCGGAACCGAGCAGGGCATCCGTCACCGCATCAGGGAGGAGGATTAGATGATCGTGATTGAGGCGTCGATCCTTTCGGCCGACTTCGCCCGCCTGGGCGAACAGGCCCAGGAGGCCGAGGCCGGGGGAGCCGACGTGATTCAGATCGACGTGATGGACGGGCGGTTCGTGCCGGTCATCACCTTCGGGCCGGGTATCGTGGAGGCGCTGCGCTCGCTGGTGAGCGTGCCGCTGGACGTCCATCTGATGATCGTAGAGCCGGAGCGTCACCTGGAGACTTTCGCCGCGGCCGGGGCGGACCGTTTGATCGTCCATCAGGAGGCGTGTCTGCACCTCCACCGCACGCTCCAGTCAATCCGCGAGCTGGGCGTCGAGGCCGGCGTGACGCTCAACCCCGGCACCCCGCTCAGCGCCATTGAGGAGGTGTTGGCGCTTGCAGACCTGGTCCAGGTGATGACCGTCAATCCGGGCTGGGGAGGGCAGGCCTTCCTCCGAAGCCAGCTCGATAAGATCAGGAGGCTGCGGCGGATGCTGGGCGAGCGTGGGTTGGAGATTCCCATCGCCGTCGATGGGGGGATCGATCTGACGACGGCACCGTTGGTGGCCGAGGCCGGGGCCACGGTGCTGATCTCTGGGTCCGGCATCTACAATGACGAGGCCTCTGTGGCCGAGAATATCGCCGCCTTGCGGGCCAGCGCCTCGTGATGACGGGCGGGGATACGATGTCGGCGCGTCGAGTGATCGTCGTCGGCGCCGGGCCGGCTGGGCTGATGGCCGCTGGACAGGCGGCCGCGGCCGGCGCTGAGACCCGGCTGCTGGAGAAGATGGATCGGCCTGCGATCAAGCTCCGCATCACGGGCCAGGGACGTTGCAACCTGACGATGACCGATCCGCGACGCGAGGCGCTCAAGCATTACGAGCCCAACGGCTACTTCCTGCGCCCCGCGTTCTACGCGTTCTACAGCGACGACTTGCGGGCCTTCTTCGAGCGGTTAGGCGTGCCGACTGAGGTTCAGCGCGGCGGGCGTGTCTTCCCGGTCAGCGAGCGGGCGCGGGACGTGGTGGAGGCGCTGGTGAATTGGATCGAGGCGCGGGGTGTGACCCTGCAGACGGGAGCGGCGGTGAAGGCCCTGATCGCAGATAGCGAGCGCGTGACCGGCGTCCGGGTGCAGGATGGGCGCACGCTCCACGCCGACGCGATCATCATTGCCACCGGCGGCGCCTCCTATCCGGCCACGGGCTCGACCGGCGACGGCTATCGGCTGGCCGAGGCCGTGGGCCATACCATCGTACCCGTCCGACCGGCGCTGGTCCCGCTGGAGACGGCTGGAGAGGTGGCCTTACGATTGCAGAGGCTGAGTTTGCGCAACGTCAACGTCTCGGTCTGGGTGGATGGCGGCAAGGAGGCCGAGGCCTTCGGGGAGATGTTGTTCACTCATTTTGGCGTCTCCGGCCCCATAATCCTGACGCTGAGCCGCGGAGTCGTGGATGCGCTGCGGGCGGGCAGGCGTGTGACGCTTTCCATCGACTTGAAGCCGGCGCTCGATCACGCCACGCTGGATGAGCGGCTGCTGCGCGACATCGACGCGCACGGCAAGCGCCACTTTCGCACGCTGCTCAAGGGGTTGCTGCCCAGCAAGCTGATCCCGGTTTGCGTCGACCTGACCGGCATTCCGGCGCACAAGGTGGCTCACCAGATCATGTCCGAGGAGCGGACGCGGCTGCGGACCTGGCTGAAGGACTTCCGTTTGCAGGTGACCGGTTACCGCGGCTTCGAGGAGGCGATCGTCACCGCCGGCGGCGTGGACACCGGCGAGGTCGATCCACACACGATGGCCTCGCGCGTGGTCGAGGGGCTCTACTTTGCCGGGGAGGTGCTCGATATTGACGGGGAGACCGGGGGCTATAATCTGCAAGCTGCCTTCTCCACCGGCTGGGTGGCCGGGCGGGCGGCGGCGGAAAGCGACGGTAGCTCCGCTGATGGCTGACTACTCCACCAGGTTGTGTTGCAGGGCTAAGGCTGTGGCCTTGGTGCGAGGACGTTGCTGACTTGAAACTTGACGGTGGAGTGGCTGATCATCAGCTGCTCGGCGATATCTGGGTTGCTCAGCCCTCTGGTCATCGTAACCGTTCAGATGGTTATGCTTTTTTTCACCGCGGAGGGCGCAGAGATCGCTGAGACAGGCTATTTTTCAATATTTTGATCAGCTTGACAAATCTTTTCCTTCAGTTTCTCTGCGCTCTCTGCGTTCTCGGCGGTTATATCGACCGCTACCTGAACGGTTACTGGTCATCAACGTCAGTACTTCGTGCTCTCGCTCGGTCAGATCGAGGCCCAGATCGGGGGCTTATTGTCGGCACGAGTGGTCTGGATCAAGGCTTGAGCTGCCTTGGGCGCCAGCGTCGGTTCGCCCGCGTGCGCGTCGCGGATGGCATCCGCCAGTTCGTCCGCCGAGACGTTTTTCAGCAGATCCCCGATAGCCCCGGCCTCCATTGCGTTTTCCACCAGACTCTTCTCTTTGAATCTGGTCAAGGCGATCACTTACATCTCTCCCCGGCGTTTTGAGGTCCATCAGCACCACATAACGGCTTAGTGTATCCGCTTCTGGTTGAAGAGGCTATCCTGTAAACTTCGGAATTCTAAGCGCTTTCACCTTTCATATGCAATTGTCGGTAATGGTTACATATTAACTGATGGCTGACTAGTGTTCTGTCAAGCATCAATTGATGGATAGAGTTGAGCCAATTTAATGCGTGTGTCTTCAGTCTTAAAGCGCCAATTGATCTCACTGGATTGATTGTTCCAGCGGCTTCCCAGGCTTCGACGCGTTACGACAACAGATCGAACGAGAGCCAAACGATATGGCAACTCGAGAACGGCTGGGCGACATCTATTACGCTCAAGAGAAATACCAAGAGGCCCGTCGCCAATACCGTTACATCTTCGAGCGTCGACGGCATGCTGGGGATGTGGCCCTCAAGCTGGTTCAGGTCTACCTCTGTCTGCCCAATCGACTGCGCCAAGCCTACAACGTGTTGCGTCGCACCGTCCATCACAACCCAAAGCACCTGATGGCCTGGCTGCGCTACGCTAACTTCTGCCGGGTGCTGATTCGGGACTACGAGGAGGTAGCCCAGTATCTGCTGTCGCGATGTACGGTCTACATTGCCTGCGTTGTCGTTGCACACCGGGTTGGACGCCCCGACCTTAAAGCGTCACCCAGCCGTTTACTGTGGTCGTATTAGATTGTGAAGGAACTTTTATGCAGAAGTCTCTCAAATCGAAATCTATTTTTCGATCGTGCAGCGCAAAGTGCTGACGCCGATGGATGTAGCGGGCCAGGAAGCGTTAACCAAACGCTTGCTCGACTTCCAAGACTATTACCAAGAAACAGCACGCCCCTTTGATTGGAAGTTCACCGCAGAGGGCTTGAAGAAGCGCCTTGATGCTCTCAACGATTTTGTGCCTGAGCAAGGTATACCCTAAAAATTTATGAAACAATGGTCTAGTCGAGCGCCAGAGGGATAAAGCATCAGTGGGATATGGGGTGAGTCTTGGCAGAAGGCGTGAGCGGCCTGCTCTCTGTCTCTGAGGCCGGCGAGGGCTCAATAGCGCGCGTCAAGAGCGTCCCGAGCAAGACGGAGAAGAGGACGTAAGCGGCTGTCAGTGAGCCCAGTTGAGGCGTCAAACCGGTTCCAAGCCCCAGACCTGCGATCACCAGAGAGAACTCCCCCCGCGCGATTAGCGTGACGCCGGCCCGCAGGCGACTGGAAGACCTCAGATCCAACCGCTGGGTGGACCACCAGGCGGTTACGATCTTGGTAAGAGCCGTCACCACCACCAGTATCAACGCGGGAAGGATCACCGGCGGGATGGTGTTGAGCTCAATGCCCAGGCCGAAAAAGAGAAAGAAGATAGCGGCAAACCAATCGGTCAAAGGATGCATCAGCTCATGCGCCCGCTCCGCCACCGGCCCAGAAAGAGTGATGCCCACCATAAAGGCGCCCACCGCCGCCGAGAGCTGCAAACGATCAGAGATACCGGCCACGAGCAAGGCCAGCCCCAACGTGGTCAAAAGAACGATCTCGTCGGAGGAATGCGCGATGAGGCCACTCAATTGCTCACCGTAGCGCATAGCGACGAAGAACATCCCGCCCCCAGCGATGACCGCGATCAAGATAGAGAAGAGACTGGAGAGCACGCCCTGTCCAATCAGAAAGATAGTAACCAGCGGCAAAAAGAGGGCCATGGCGATGTCTTCCAGCACCAGGATAGAAAGCACAGTAGAGGTCTCCTTGTTATCCATCCAGCCCAAATCGGTCAAAAGTTTGGCGATGATGCCGGAGGAAGAGATGTAAGTGATGCCCCCCAGGAGCACAGAGGCCAGAACGCTCCAGCCCAGGAGCAAGCCGACCAGGAAACCGGGCGGGAAGTTAAGCACGAAATCGATGACGCTGGACGAGAGCGCGTGCCTCATATTTCGCTTCAGGCGCTCACTCGAATACTCCAACCCCATCGTGAAGAGCAACAGAATTACGCCGATCTCAGCTCCCAGACGGACGAAATCCTCACAGAGATTCAGCGGGATCAAACTATTGTTACCCACGGCCAACCCAGCCATCAGATAGAGCGGAATTGCCGACACGCCCAGCTTACTCGCCAACCGAGCGACGATCGAAAGACCAAAGATAATTACGCCCAATTCAATCAGGGTCAAGGACATCACGTTTTCAAATTCCATAAATTTCCTCAAAGTAGTTTCGGACGTGACGCAGCCACAACAAAAAGCTCTCTCCGTCAGGAGAGAGTGAAAGGTATAACCACTACGCTAACGCTAAAGGGAACTCGGGCCGGCATCCAGCCTCGGTGGGCGCTGGATGCACCACCGCCCACCGCTTGCTGCTTGAAGCCATTCCAAACAAAAACAAATTATAACTACTAGAGCAGAGAAGTCAACCTCCGCACAGAGGGCAAACGAAGCTGGGGGTGATACGCTCGGTAAACGCGTCTGTGGGCAATCTAATGCGTCTAGGGGGGGGGGCGTATTTACAAGTTGGGGGAGGACAGACTTTGGAAGTCTCAAATACTGCTCTGCTTATCAAATTATGCCGAGAAGAACAATTTTGAAGCCCTGCGCATATCGTTCTCGTAGACTTCCGAAGTCTTGGCACTCCTGCCCCCCCAAGTTTTGCATACACCCTCTAGGGGGCTTTGGAGCTGCTTCGTTTGCCCGTATTAGGGGAGCGCAAGATCTTCAGTCTCCAGAATACCTTCAAGGTCGATCATCTCACGGTCCCCGACGTAAGGCACCGTCTGAATCTCCTCCAAACGGTCCAAAGCCTTGATGACGTCGGAGACGTCGTGGATGCAGCGACGGGCGGCGGCGATGACCTCATCCATCGTCTGCTGATCACACGTCCGCTCCCGCTCCAACCGATCCAGATGGAGCGAGAAGGACATCAAGCGGTTGTTGATGTGGTGCGCCATCGCGGCCACAGCCTGCCCCAGCGCCGTGGCGGCCGCCATCTGCGCCGTGGCGCGATTGAGCTGCGCGTTTTCCACCGCCACCGTCACCCACGCGCCCAGCATCGTCAGCAGATCTAAATCCCCCTCGGTGAACGAGGGGCTTTCCGGGCCAGAGCGCTTATTGATCACCTCCAGCACGCCGATGGTTTGCTCCTTCGACTGCAAAGGCACGCAGAGAATAGCCCGCGATTCAAATCCAATTACCTCGTCAATCTGGGCGTTGAAACGACCATCCCGGCTCACATCGGGTACAATGAGCGGCTCCCCGTGCTCGGCAACCCATCCGGCGATGCCCTCCCCGCGCTGGAGACTGTGCTCGGCCAATCGCGCGGCATCCCCCTTGGTCGTAGCCGCGAAGTTAAGCTCACCACTTTCCTGGTCGAGCAGCAGAAGCGAACCGGCCTCCACCTGCAAAATATGATTGACGCTCTCAATCACCCGCTGATAGACCTCTGATTCCTCCAAGGTCGAGGTCATCGTCAGTGCAATATCGTTGAGCGCAGACCAATTGCGTACCTGTCGCTGGAGCCGCCGATTGGCCAGGGCCAGGGCCTTGGTCAGACTTTCCTTCTCACGCCGCAGCCGCTCCTCGGTCAAGGCATTCTCAATGGCGCTCTTGGCCTCATCCATCGTGAAAGGCTTCTGCAAGAAATCCTTGGCCCCCAGCCGAAAGGCCTGCAGAATCATCTCCTCCGACCCATAGGCGCTGATCACGATAGTGGGGATACGAATATCGTGCTGATCCAGCAATCTAAGCAGATCGATGCCAGAAAGACGCGGCATCTGGAGATCGAGCACCATCAGATCGGGGCGCTCTTCGACGGCCTTTCTCAGCCCCTCGCGCCCATCGCGGGTCATCAGAATGGAGTAGCCGATCGGCTTCAACACGGCATCGCGCAAGAACGCCCGCATATCCTGGTTGTCCTCGACAACAAGCACTTTCTCTTGGCTCATAATGGATGCCCCCCCGCCTCCCTCGCCTCAAGAGAGGCCACCGTGGGACCTATACCGGGGGTGGTTGAAGGGTTTCGCGTATCTTTCTGATCGCCTGATTTGTCACCCGACGATAATAGTGATCGGGGGGCACCAAGGCAGCGAGGATCAACTCCTCCTGGCCCACCACCAGATAGCGACAGACCAGCCGCAACCGATCCTGGTCACGAATCGTGACCTCATCCACCGCGGCCATATCGAGCTGGCTCTGCGTCTCGTTGCTCACCTGTTGGAGCAAAGCGATGATAGCAGCCGCCAGATCGCTGTTGTGACCACGCGGGGCCGTCGCGATCGGCAAGCCCTCCTTGGAGGCCAATACGGAAATCTCAAACCCGCCTTCCTCGTGCATTTGACGCAAGATATCGGCGAGGGATTGCCTGCCGATGGCCTGACTCTCTTCGTTAGCCACGTCTTCCACCTCCATCCTTCAGATCTGCTTCTGGGCCTTCGATATGACCAGGTTGATGATGGTCTTCAGCGCGTCGAAGACGCCAACGCCCTCAGTGGCCACCGTTTTGAACGTAGGCACGCCGTTCATACCCAACCGCTTCCGTATCTCCGGCACCGGCGCGATGTTGTCCAGATCCCGCTTGTTGCATTGGAGCACCACCGGCATCGAGCCGGGATCGAGTCCCAACGTGCGTAAGTTCTTGAACATATCCTTGATCGAATCGGCGTTCGCGTCCAGACGATGCTTCTGCGAATCGGCCACAAAGACCACCCCATCCGCCCCCTGGAGCACCAGCTTGCGGGTCCCGACGTAGTAGACCTGACCGGGCACGGTGTAGACGTTGAAGCGCGGCTTCAGGCCAGAGATCTCACCCAGCTCCAGCTGCATAAAGTCGAAGTAGATCGTCCGATCGCCGCGCGTCTTGAGAGAGACCATATCGCCCCGCATATCGGGGTTCGTCTTGACGTGGATCTGTTCCAGGGTGGTCGTCTTGCCGCTGAGGGCGGGACCGTAATAGACAATCTTCAGGTTGATTTCGCGTAGTTTCCAGTTGATAAACATCGATCTTGCCCCCGATTATAGCGTGAAAGCTTTCTCCAGCTCCGCAGCCAGGCCGGCGTTAAAATCATCCGTCGGCACCGGCGCCGGTTCACCCATCATCTCCTCAAATTGTTCCGTCAACGGATGTAAGCGCTCAGCCGCTCGTCTGACAAAAAGTCGGATCAACCCCACCGGCCTGCTGGAGCGGAAGACCACAATCAAGATGAAGCTGTCATCGACGTTGTAGAGGTAGAGGCTCTTCCGTTCTCCCTCGTGGAGAAAGGAACCATCCGGGTCCTGCTCGCCGATCTGGCGCGAGAGCTCGGCCATCGCCGCCACGTCACCGGCCGCCAGGGCCGCCACCTGGACCGGGTCTCCTTCCTCCAATTGTCCCTCAGTGCTGATCACCTGCCCGCTGATATCGACCAACAACACACACTCAGCATCGGTACGGCGACGCAGATCCGCCAGGATAACGTCAAACTGATCATACAACTGCTCCGATAAGGAAATTTCTGTCATCACGTCCGCACCTCCTCCATCACGAAACTGTCCTCGCCGCCCCCGGGACAAACTAACTGTGCTCCTCCCGAATGATAAATCTTTGGAGCGGTCGATTACCCCGCTCGGGCAATGCTCCCGCATCGAAGATAAACCCATATCCACTGTCCAGAGCCTCGGTGATCACCTGCCGACCGAAGGCCTTGCGCAGAAAGAGATAACGGGAGGAGAAAAACAAGGCCTGCCAGGGCTCCTCATAGTGGAGACAGAGCGGTCTCAGATACTTCAAAGCTAACAGCCGCTCCGGCCTTCTCACGTCCACAGAGAGCGTCGAAAACGTCCCCTCCAGCAAATCGACCTGTTCGCGCACCAGCCGACAATATCGCCCGTTCCAGCGTAGCGGATCGACCGTATCCAGCAACCGGAAGATGACCTCGCTATCGACCTCGCCCACGCGCGGCAGTTTGCGCCGCGCGAAAAGCCGATCATCATTCGAGATCATGCCATTATGAACGCCGATCACGTGCTCGGCCTCAATCGGGTGATTGTTGACGTTGTGCCAGCGGCTGCCCTTGGTCGGCATTCGTGTATGGCCCAGGATACAGACGGTCTGCTCGCCGACAGTTTCCATCGCCTCGCGATAGCCTTCCATCGCCACCAGATTGGTGGCCTCCACCGGCTGTTTGAAGACCCGGTGCTGCCCATCGGCCTGAACGACGGTCACGCCAGAGGCCTCCCGTCCCCGCTCTTCATTGAAGGACAGGTTAGCGGTATGTATCTCAATGATCTTTCGCCAGGTCTCCGCCGAGCGCCGGGCGGGATAAAGTAATACACCGGTCAATCCACACATTCTAATTCCACCTCAACCCAAGAAGACCATCGTGCCCAGATCGGCATCCCATTTCAACCCTCGCCAGTTGTCAAGTCGTTCCAGGCGCTGTTCCAATTCTTGCGGCGTAAGGAAGAGCTCGCGGGCCGATTCCCACATCCACGATTCCGGGGAGGTATGGCCCGTCAGCTCCGCCAGCTCGATAAAACGGATCAAGCGTCGGTCGCTCTTATCCCACGATTGCTCGCCCCTGGCGACCGAGGCCCGTTCCCGCAAGAGTTCTTCAATCTCCGACCAACCGCGACCACTGATCCGCAACAGAGAAATGGGCTGCTCGGCCAGCAGGCTCAGCACCGCAAAGGCCGGGTGCTCCTCATGGCTCTGATAGGCCACCCGCGCGAAGCGCCCAAAGATCGGCTTGAGCAGCTCCAGCAACTCGTGACAGCCGGCCCGCAGCTCGTCGATCACCTCCGGGGTGACCTCGGACGTATCGCTGGTGGCCAGGGTGCCCTCGTTATTGTTCAGCATATTGAGCAGCTTCTTCTTCCGCCGCCATTCGCGGATGCGCCCCACGTGAATGACGCCGTACTGGCTCATCTCCACCGCCTTCAACAGCATCGCCAGGAAGAGAAACGTCTTGGCCACGATCGACGTCGGGGAGAGATCAGCGTCCGGAAAGCGAAACTCCAGGTGAAAGTCGCTCACCTCTCCTTCATCGTTAAACGTCACGTGCTCCAGGTTGAGGAAGTTCTGGTGCTCCGGCACCTGGTAGCTCTCCTTGAGGATCTGCTGAATCTCCTCCATCGTCCGGTTGCCCGGTGTATGCTGCACCATCTCCAGATGACTGGTGTAGCTCCGACGCCGGCAAAGCGCCTCGGGTCGATCCCCGGCGCTGGTCAAGAAGCGCAAGTTGGGCGCGTAGCGCCGGGTCAGGTTCCAGACGTTGGCCAGCACGATCTCCGGCACCGGTTCGCTGAGCCCGATGGTCAGGGCGTGATAATGGAGCCCACAGGTCGGTCGGGCCCGCACACCGCGCTCCAGCAGGGGGTCCATAATCGACCGATACTGCTTCAGCAGCGCGGGGTAATAAGGCTGGCGCCCGATGATCTGGATCTCCACACCACAGTGCTCGCTGATCACGTCCAGCACGCCGTAGCGCCCCAGGTTGTTCAGGTCCTCTGTGGGACGCAGCTCCTCGACCAGCGGAGGGAGGAAGTCCCGCTTCCGCACCCCTTTCGGCATCGCGAACTCCACCTCGGTGCCGATCTTGACCGTGCGGTAGAGCAGGTCCTTCCAGTACATCGCCCGGTCGTGGGTCAGGCAGTCATCGCGGCGGAAGATAATCGGTTCTTTCATGGTGCCATAGGAGATTCTTTACCACGATAGGGCTAGAGGCTGCAATATGGCAAGCCCCTAACCCTATCCGATGGATGCCCCGGTGTGCTTCAGTGAACGCAGTTACTCCACCAGCTCGAAGGTGACGTGACAAACACGATCATCCAACTCCTGATTGAGCGAGACGAATCTGCGCCTGACCCCCAGCCGCTTCTTCAGCGCCGTCGAGGCCATCATCATCGGGGCACAGGTGTAAGGCGGAATGTCATCCTTCTGCAAGGACTCCGTCGCCTTCCACAACAGGCAGCCCTGGCACGTCAACTCGACGCTCTGCCCCTCTTTCTTGAACTCGACTGCGTCGACCAAACCATACTCGTCGAGCAATAAGCGTTCAATCTCAGTCAGAATATCCTCCGGATCCTCGCCGGCGATCTCCAGACCGAGCTCATTCTCCATATCCTCCAGAACGCCCTTGCCAATGTCGTCCATCGTTGCCAGGGCCGTGTCGCCGAAGAGTTCGTACAACCCGCTGGCAAAACCGTAGATAATGTTGTTGAACAATCTAAGCTGTCGCAGCTTCTTTTCTTCCATTGTAGCCATATTATTTACCTCCATACTCGTTTAGCTTGTCTCAGATCTCAGACGGCGACCATCAAAGCCCCGCCTGCACGCCTTACGCCGGGACTAGCGGGGAATGGCGTCCCAGATGTCGTCGGCGTAGTTGCGGGTCATCAAACGCACGTTGCCCAGGCTGCCCATATCCTTGCTCACCGCGACGCCCAGGTAATAGGAACCGTCGCCCAGGAAGCGCGCAAGGACGTAGGCGTCCTCGGTAGTGACCAGGTTGTCCTGCACCTCGCCGGAGCCGAGCTGTTCGGCCGTCTTGCTCACCAGCTTCATCACAAGCGCGAACTGGGCCGAAGCGGCCTCGGCGTCGAAGTCCGGGCTGGATGCGTAGCCCGCGATAGAAAGCCCGTCCATCCCCACCACGTCGGCCGAGATGAATCCGGGGATGTCGTTCGCCAGATCCTTCAAGATATCCTGTAGATTTGCCATTTCGTCTACCTCCGTATATTCTGCCTTAATGTCCGTAACGTCTTCTTCGTCTTCCACTGCCTGCAGCGTGTCCAGGGCCAGCTCGCCTTCCTCCACAGCGGTCTCAGGCTCCGGGGGCGACCAATCGGCGTCGCCCGAGAAGCGCGAGCAGCCGGGATTGTGGCAACGGCCTTGCTTATCCACGAACGCGCCACACGCAGGACAATGCGGTCGGTCGGCGGCGCTGCTTTCGTCGATGCGCCGCATCCCCTCCAGCAGCAAACCCGACCATCCGACCTCGATCGTTCGCTCGGGCGCCGAAACCCCCATCTCTAACTCAAACGTGCCGTCCTCCCATCTCAAAAGTTCATACACAGCCTCCTCTCCCGTCCGCGAGTCCAGCTCGGCGTGCACGACGTTACCATCGGCGAAGAAGAGCGTCCCTTCCTGCCCCTGATGTCGCAGCCGTAGCCGCGCCTCGTTGCGCTCTTCACAATTGATCTGGATGATGCTCGGCAGGCTCAATGAGCTCAGGCTGCCATGCACCGCCTTGCCACCATCCTCTTGCGCCAGAAGACGCCGCACGGTATCAACCAGCACGTCGGCCTCCACCGGTTTCTCCAGAAACTCGGAAGCGCCCAGCCGCAAAGCCTCGACCACGTTCTCCTTGGTGCCATAGGCGGTAAAGATCACCACCGGCGCCGCCGAATCGGAGGCTTTGATCGCCTTCAGCACCTCCAGGCCATCCACCTCGGGCATCTTCAAGTCCACCAGCGCCAGGTCGAACGCTTCCTGCTTGAAGCGTTCAATCGCCTCAACACCATCGGTCACGCCCTGGGCCGTGAATCCGTCCATCTCCAGCATCTTGACGCACGACTTGACGACGTTAGGCTCGTCGTCCACCACGAGAATGCGTTCGCTAGTCACGTATCGACCCCTTAGCGTTCATCTTCCTTCTCGAAGCCCTCTGGAAGCAGTCCTAGCGTCCTCGCCTCCTCCAGGCTGAAAAGATCGTCGCCCTCCAGGCTGTCATCCTCTGCGGCTATTGCTTCATCCGCATCCTCCTTCCCCGCCCCTCCTTGCTCGGACGTGGGCCGGGCTTTCGCCGTCGATTCCTCCCCTAGCGGCTCATCCGCCGGCTCCGCTGGCTCGGCTGCCTCCTCACCAGGCTGAGCCGACCAATCCCTGATGAAGTCAGCCGGAACCGGTTGTTCCGCCGCAGATCGCGCGGGAGAATCATCGCTCGCTTCAACATAGCCTTCAGCAGGAGAGGTGGACTCAGAAGCGGCATGCGGCTCTTCGAGCGGTTCCTCGGCGGCCCCAGATCCCTCCTGGGCCGACCCGGCGCCGAACATTATATCCAGCTCAGACATCACGCCCGCGCCAAAATCCTCTCCCACCCGCTGCGTTGGCCCCTCGTCCTGGGCCGTCGACAAGGTAGTGAGTAGATCATCAATCGTCCGTCGCGCGAAGAGCCAGACCAGTCCAATGCGGCTCTTTTGTTCCTTATGGTCGAAGAGCATCGAGATAAAGAGGCTATCGCCGACGTTGGAGGAGTAGATCTCGTAGCGCGAGCCTTGATGGAAGTTGAGGTTAGCGGCCTCACCGTCTCCAAACTGCCGTGCCAGCTCGCCCGTGGTCGCGAAGCCCCCGGCCAGCAGCGCCAGCAGGGTCGAGACTTTGAGACCCTCGGTGTAGCCGACCTGAGCCAGACATTGTCCTTGCATATCGGCCAGGAAGATGCAGCGGGCGCCCACGTCGTGTCGCAAGGCGTCTAGCTGCTGGGTGATGGCGTCGAAGGTCTTATCGGAAAGGACGGTCAGGCCGGGCTGGCTGACTGCCATCTCGCCCAGGGCCTCCTGCACCGTCTCGGTGAAGTCGCCGATATCGAACGGTTTGGTGATGTAGCGATAGGCCTCAAGCCGGCGAGCCTCGGCCTCGACGTCGTCGTTGCCGTAGGCCGTGATGAGGATGGTGCGCGTGTCCGGACTGGTCGCTTTGACCCAGCGGATCAGCTCCAACCCGTTGATGCCCGGCATGCGCAGGTCAGTAACCAATAAGTCGATATTAATCTCATCCAGGATATCGAGTGCTTCCTCGCCCGATTGCGCCACGCTGATATTGTAATCGTACCCAGAGCGCTCCAATCCCTTTCCTAGGAAGAAAGCCACCTTGGGCTCATCGTCCACAATCAGCACATTTTTGGTAGTCATAGAAAGCCTCCGCGCCATCCAGCTCTCAGCATTTCACAGCCAGAGATTGTGTCCGCTTCAAAGATTAGTATAACACAAAAAGGATGATTTTGGGTTCCAGAAATGTCCCAACTTTGTTGCAGTTTGCTTCCAACTCGAAGAGGCACACAATGTCATTACGTCAGGAGCAGACCAGACGTCGAAAGTTTCAAAAGCACATCGTCAAATAACATTTCGAGATCAATCAGGGCTTGGTTTTGCTTCCAAAGCCCTGAGCGGCAAACGTCCGAAGTCTTATCTAACGACATTAAGGGAACACAAGAACGCCGTCAGAGACGTCTCCTGCATCAGTACCATCGTCAAACAACGTACAAATGAGATCAGGGGGTTTCTTGCGAGGAGAAGATATAGCCCTCGCCGCGGACGGTGCGGATGAGCGAGGGGTCCGTGGGGTCTTTCTCAACTTTCTGACGCAAGCGATGAATGTGAGAACGCAGCAATATCCGCGCATCGCGCTCATCCATCGCGTGATCGCGGATCTGGGCCACAATCTGGCGACAGGACAAGACGTGATTTTGCTGCCGCATCATACAGACCAGAATGTCGAACTCAGTAGGCGTCAGGTCGACCGGCGACTCCCGCACGACCACCACTTTCCGTTGCAAATCCACAGTGACGCCGTCAGCCTGCAGAAACCTTTCCGCGCTGCCAGCAGTGACAGCAGAATCCTCCGCCTCGGAGCTGTCCTTGAGAGTGTGCAAAGCCCGTTCCAGCAGGGCGACGGGGTCCTCGCCTTGCTGAAGCCGCTGCTCTCGCTCGGCGAGGCCAGCCTCAATGGTCTTGATGATCTCCTTCATCGAGCTGGGCTTGAGCAGGTAATCGAAGGCGCCATGCCGAATGCCGGCGATGGCCGATTCCAGCGTGCCGTAGGCGGTCAAGATGACGAAGATGGTATGGGGCACCATCGGACGCGCCGTCTCCAGCACCTCCACGCCATCCATTCCGGGCATCTTCAGATCAAGCACCACCAGATCGACTGTGTAGCGCTCGATGTACCTGAGGGCCTCCTTGCCAGAGGCAGCGCCAGCTGCCCGGTAGCCCATGCGGTTCAACATCTGGGTCAGCGTCCGCCGCAAACTCAGCTCATCGTCGACCACCAGAATATGAGCTTCGGGGAAACGAGCCTGATGATACTCACTCGCGTCGTCTATTGCCTGATTGGATACCATAAATTCTCTGGACCTCACATTCGTCTGGACTTTGGAGAATCTTACTGATCCACGCATAACTTTCTAAAGTCTCTAACACCCCTTGAGGTGCTCCATCTTCTTAAGTTTCAGATGTTCGGATCAGTAAATAAGTGCTCTCCGTGCGATGGCGTGAGCCACCCCACGCCACCGATCCCACGGCATTGAGCCAGCGTCTCGGAGTCACTAGTCGAGCGAATTTTTTAATAGTCTCTCAACCAGAAAGAACCGGTAGCCGCACCGTAAAGGTCGTGCCCTCGCCCACCTCACTATCGACCATAATTTCACCCTGGTGACGTTCGACTATGTTGTAGCTGATCGAAAGGCCCAGGCCGGTGCCTTCTTCTTTGGTGGAATAGAAAGGCTCGAAGATGCGCCCCCGATGTTCGGGGTGAATGCCGCGCCCGGTGTCGACGAAGGCGACCGCAATGTGCTCGTCGCCATCGACGTAGCTCTTTACCCGCAACGTCCCTCCGTCCGGCATGGCATCGACGGCGTTGAGCACCATATTGAGGAAGACCTGCTGGAGCTCGCCCGGTGTACCCAACACCGGCGGCAGATCCGGCGCCAAATCCCTCCGCAACACCACATCGCTGTGCTGCAGATATTTACTGGATAGCTTGAGCGTCCGCTCGACGACGTGATTGACGTCAACGCGCTTCTTCTCTTGCTCCGGGCGGCGTGCGAAGTCGAGCATGCGGCCCACCATCTTGATCAAACGCTCGACATCCTCGTCCGCCATCTGGAGATACTCCTGCTGCTCCTGGGGATCGAGATCGAAAGAGATCATAATCTGAAGGCTGTTGTGGATAGCCTGGAGTGGGTTGTTGATCTCGTGCGCCAACGAAGCCGTGAGCCGCCCGGTGGCGGTTAACTTCGCGCTCTGCACCAACCGGGACTGCGATTGCTCCACCAGCCGGCGCTGCTCCTTCTCGGCCTCGTACAATCGGGCGTTTTCAATCGCGACGGCGATCTGGTCGGCCAATGTCTCCATCACCAACCGATCGTCCTCGTTGAAAGCATCGGAGCCAGGGCATTGAACGTCGAGCACGCCCCGCACCACCTCGCCCACCCGAATCGGGACGCTCATCTCGGACTTGGTGGGGACCTGTTCGGGATAGAGGTTGACGTAACGCGGGTCTTGATCCACGTCGTTGACCACCTGGGTCTCGCCATGCTCCGCCACCCAGCCGGCGATACCTTGCCCGATATCCAACACGTGGTCAGGGGGGAAGGATTCAGCCATCTGACCGGCTTTACCCTTCATCACAATCTGGCCCGCTTCCCGATCGACCAGGCTAATCGAGACGTGATAATATCCAAAGTGCTCTTGCACCAACGAAGCGGCTTTATCGAACAGCTCATCCAGATCCAGCGTGGCCGCGATAGGGCCGCTGATCTGATTGAGCAGTTCCAGCCGGGCAGCGTGTTTCTCCAGCGCCGCTTCCGCCTGCCTGCGCTCCGCAATCTCCTGCTCGGCCCGATTGTGCAACCTGGCGTTCTCGATGGCCACCGCGGCTTGTCCGGCCAATGTGGACAAGAGGTGCTCATCCTCCTCGCTGAAGGCAGCCGAGCGAGTATTCTCCACCACCAGGGCCCCGATGGACCGGCCCCGCACGCTCAAAGGCACGATCAGGGCCGACCGGCTCGTCTGTTCCATCGGCTCATACCCCGGAGCGCTATCGACGTCCGGCACATAAGTCGGGTCCCCATGCTCCACGACTTCGGAGATAAGCCGCTGCCGGTGAATCTCGCCCAGGGGAATGGGATCCTGAGCTATCACGTGCGCTCCACGAGAGGCCCATTGCACAAGCGCGTCCTCATCATCATCCAGCAACCACATCCCACAAGTTGGCGATTGCGAGAGGATACGGGCCGCGTCCACCGCGATCTGGGTGATGCGCCGCTCGTCCATAGTGAGCACCAGCTCGCGGCCCAGCGTGTTGACACCGGCCAGCTGTTCCTCCAGCTGGCGTTCGGCGGTCACGTCGCGGTAGGCTTCGACCACACGCGTCACCTCGCCTTCCTCTTGCAAAGGAGAAGCAGCGATCTCGACCCAACGGACGGTGCCATCCGGCTTATCGTGGGCGTGAACCACCCGTTGCGGTTCTCCGGTGCGAAAGACACTTCGCAGCAGACACGCATTATGCCGGCCGCTACAGGGCTCATCCAGTCCGTGAATCACCTGGAAGCAGAGCTCGCCGATCACTTCCTCGCGGGAGCGATCCAGATGACGTAGCAAGACCTGGTTGACGTCGGTGATGCGGTAGTTACAATCCACGACCAGCACCTCATCGTGCAAATTGTTGAGCAACGCCCGATAATAATCCCGACTGTCGGCCAGCTCCAGCTGCGCCTGTTGCCGCTCGACCGCATAGCGGATGGCGCGCGTCAACAGGTTACCGCCCACCTCATCCTTCACCACGTAGTCCTGAGCGCCGCCCCGCACCGCCCGCACGGCCAGAGCCTCATCATCCAGTCCGCTGAGCACGATGATGGGCAGCGCTGGCGCCTGGGCGTGGACGCTTTCGAACGTATCCAACCCCCGGCTATCCGGCAGCTGGAGATCTAACAACACGACGTCAACCTCGTTCGCGTCCAGGTACGTCAGGCCGTCGGCAAGGCAATCGGCACACGCGGTATGGAAAGCGCCGGGCGACTTGTTCTCAAGCATCTCCTCCAGGAACTCTGCATATTGCGCGTTATCCTCAATCACCAGCACTTTAATGCGTTCACCCTCCATCTCTTTTTCCTTTCGCTGCCCAGCGGTTATTCGCTCCCTCGTCTGTTGCAATCGGGCGTCGGCAGCGTGAAATAGAAGGTACTGCCCTGCCCCGAGCTGCTCTCGACGCCTACCTGGCCGCCGAGCCGATCCACAATTCGTTGAACGATGGAAAGCCCCAGGCCATGCCCCTTACGCCGATCGCAGGCCTGGCCCTTGAAGGGCTGAAAGAGGCTCGACCGGACCTCTGGCGAGACCCCCTGGCCCTCATCCTGGACCCAGAACTTCACTTGATCATCCGGCCCCGCCTCCCCACCCAACGTGATCGTCGGCATCTCCCCGCCATACTTAAGCGCATTGCTCAGGTAATTAACCCAGACCTCCTCCACCCAGGGAGCATATCCCCTCGCAACCGGCCAGGTATCGGGCAGGATGACCTCTGCTCCCGCGCCTTCTATCATCGGGGCCAGCCGATCCAGCGCCTCACGCACGACAGCCTCCATATCCAGAGGCTGTAGCTCGACGTCCGATCGGCGCACGCTGGATAAAACCATCAGTCCATCGAGGATGGTCTCCATCTTGCAGCAGCTCTTCAGCACCTTGCCCAATAACGTCTGGATCTCCTGATCGGATAAGGTATCCAGGTGCGATTGCAAATAGCTGGTGAAGCCCAGAATCAGCGAAATGGGCGTCTTCAGGTCATGAGCCACGGTGTCGGCGAAGGTATCCAGGTCTCGATTGCGCGCTATCAGCTCGGCCTTCTGCTGGCGCAAGGTCTCTTCAATCGCTTTACGCTCCACAGCGTGCCGAAGGACACGCTTCAGCCGCTCCGCTTCCACCCGCCCTTTGACCAGGTAGTCCTGGGCCCCCTGGCTCACGGCTTCCACGGCTATCGCCCGATCGTCAAGACTGCTCAACACCACAATGGCCACACCCGGCGCCCGCGCCGCCGTGCGCCTGAACGTCTCCAGGCCCTGGCTATCCGGCAGATGGAGATCCAGCAAGATAACATCGAGGTCGCCAGCGGAGAGTTGTTCCAGGCCCTCCGAAAGCCGAGGGACGTGTATGAGCTCGTAAGAAAGCCCCTCATCACCCCCCAGCATCTCCCGCACCAGGTCTGCCGCACTGGGCCGATCCTCAATCAGCAGCACCTTAAGCAATCCCACCCCTCCTTCATTCTCCAGATGGCAACCAGACGGTGAAAGCGCTCCCTTGCCCGACCTCACTCTCGACTGTGATTTTACCGCCGTGCAGACTGACGATCTCCTCCACGATCGCCAGGCCCAGCCCAGTGCCGGGTATCTGCATCAAGCGCGGGCGGTCGCCGCGGTAGAACCGCTCGAAGATGTGAGGTATTTCTTCCTCCGGAATGCCGATACCCGTATCTTCCACAGTCACCGTGGCCCAGGTGCGAGCCTCTGAACGTTGCACACCGGTGGAGACGACAATCCTCCCGCCCGACGATGTGTAACGGATGGCATTCGTCATCAGATTATCCAACACTTGACGGATTCGCTTCCGATCTCCCAGGGCCACCGGGTTCGAAGGTGAGGTCTGGTGTTCAATCTCCAGCCCAGACTTTTCAGCACAGGCCTCATACGCCTCGATCAAGTCCCTCGCCAGCATATTGAGCATCGTCGGTTCGGACGCTATCTCCAACCGCCCGGCGTCCACTTGGGATATCTCCAGGATACTTTCAATCAGTTGGGCTTGTCGCTCTACCTCTTCCCTCAATACTTCAAGGTGGTCGCGCCATTGATCAGGCTGCTGCTCCATCAGCTGGACGTGTAACTTGATGGTGGATATCGGCGTGCGCAGCTCGTGAGAGACGTTGGAGACAAAACGAGATTTCATCCGCTCCAGAGCCTTGAGATGACTGATGTCGTGCACCGCCACAACCATGCGCGTTCGCGCTTCCTCCAGATCGGCGATGGGCGCGGCTTGCAGCTCCAGATCGAGACCGGTCAGCTCCAACATCCGCTTGGGGCGCTTCTCTGCCCGGACTGCCAGGTCCTCAATCGCCGCCGATAGCTGCGCGGCATCGTCCGGCGAGAGCGTGCGCTCGAGCCATCTTCTAGCCACCGGGTTCATCTGCACAATCTCGCCCGCACTATTTGTAACGACGATACCCTCGGTGATGTTACGCATGACGGCCAGCATCTGCCGGTGCTGGGCGCGGAGCTCAGCCGTGCGCTCCCGCACTTGCTCCTCCAGCTGCTCCGCGTGGCGACGCACTTGCCTATGGAGCTGCGCGTTTTCAAACGCCACAGCGGCGTGATCGGCGAACGTAGTCAGTAGGTCCACGCTTTGATCGGAAAATTCCCCCGGCTCCTTGCGCAACAACACGATCCCCCCAAACACTTTCTCGCCCTTGATCATAGGAACCGCCAGCAGGGAGCGAATATCGTCGATGGTCAGGTTGCTGCGGAAGGGATAACTGGGGTCGGATTGCGCGTTGATCATCTGGACGGGCTCCCGCCGCGCGACCGCGCGCCCCACCGCCCCTTCGCCGATTCGCACATCTGAGGCGTTCACCGCTGCGATAAAATCCGGTCTGACGTTGCAGCTGGCCATCATACGGAGAACGCGCTCTTGCTCGTCGAAATCGAAGACGGCAGCGGCGTCAGAACGCAAGAGCCGGGCCGCCTGAGCCGCAATCATATCCAGCACCTCCTCCAGATTCAGCTCACTGGCTACTGCCAGCGCCACCTCCTGGAGGGCCTCCATCTGAGTGGTCCGCTCGCGCAGGTCTCGCTCCACGCGCTTACGCTCAATGGCGTAGCGGATCGCCCGCCCCAGCAAGTCGCCACTGACCTCGCCTTTGAGCAAGTAATCCTGGGCGCCTTCGCGCACGGCCTCCATCGCCAGCGCCTTATCGTCGAGATCGGTCAGCACGATGATGGGCAGATCAGGCACGTAATTCTTAGTCCGAACAAACGTCTCAAACCCCCGGCTATCCGGAAGCGAGAGATCAAGCAGCACCAGATCAAATCGCTGCTGGGCCAACCGTTCCAGTCCCTGCGAAAGTCTGGACACCCGATCGAGGTCGAAGACAGTTCCGTTAGCCTCAATCAACATCTCTCGAATCAGATTGGCATCGGACAAACTGTCCTCAATCAACAGGATATTAAGGTTCACTCTTTCCATACCCCTCCCCTCTTCCACTATCCCCTATCCGCTCTCGCCAGCGGTTGAAACCGCCGACCAGCACGAGAAGCGCGTTGAAAACGCACCGAAATGGCATGCAGAACCCGTTTTCAACGGGATTTCCGTATCAGCGAATTCATTCATCGGCTAAAAGAGCGGACACGGGACCTCACTTCTACAGAAGCAGGCTCATGCCGGCAGGGTGAAATAGAAAGTCGTCCCGACCCCAGGCCCGGGCTCAGCCCAGATGCGCCCGCCGTGACGCTCCACAATGCGCTTACAGAGCGCCAGTCCCACACCCAGCCCGGGGTACTCCTCCTCGGTGTGAAGTCGCTGGAAGATCTGAAAGATACGATCAGCTTGCTCGGGGTCGATGCCGATGCCGTTGTCCGTGACCGAGAAGAGCCACTCATCGTCCTGTCGCTCGGCGGAGATGTGTATCCGCGGCGGCACGTCCTCGCGCCGGAACTTGAGCGCGTTGGCGATCAGGTTCTGGAAGACCTGGCCCAGCTGGGCCGCGTCCGCCTGTACCGTGGGCAACCGGTCGTGAGTCACCTCCGCATCGTCCTCCTCAATCGCCCGCCGTAACGCCTTCAGCGTGCGATCCAGGATCACCTCGACGTCGGTCGGCGTCAGGTCCTTCCCCCGCGTTTCCACCCGTGACAGGTTCAGCAAAGCCCGGATCATCTCCTGCATCCGCTCGGCACTGTCGACGGCGTAGTCGATAAACTTATCCGCTTTCTGGTCGAGCTGGCCCTGGTAACGCCTCTTCAACAGATCCAGATAGCTTTGTACCATCCGCACTGGCTCTCGCAAGTCATGCGATATGACGTAGGCGAACTGCTCCAGTTCCTCGTTACTGCGCTCCAGATCGGCGGCATAACGTTTGATCTTCTGCTCGGCCTCTTTACGCTCGGTGATCGATTCGTGGGCCACCACCACGCTGGAGCCATCATCGCTGCGGAAACGCGTGACGCGCATCATAAACCAGCGTCTCTCCTCAGGCCCGTGACAGGGGTACTCCATCCAAAATTGCTCGCGGCGTCCGTCCATCACATCTCGGATACCTTGCTGCGCCCGCTGTGCACCCTGGGAAGCCTGTCCAAGGGCAGCATCACAGACTGCCAGATAGTTCCTACCCACCCCGTAGTCTCGCCATCCCAGATGGTTCTCATCGGCGAATCGGCGCCACGCTTCGTTGACGGCCACGATGGTACCCTCGGCATCAAGCACCGCGATATGGGCCGAAAGAGCGTTCAAAGTCGAAACAAGAAAGTCCCGCAGTCGCCTGCGATCCTCCTCAGCCTCACGCCGGGCGGTGATATCCTTGACAAACCCCAGAAATCGCGTCTCCGAAAGTTGTACCGCTTCCACGGCCCAATACCCTCGGCTGCCATCTCGCTTGATGAAGGAGAACTCGCCGCTGGCCTTTCCGGTTCGCTTGACTTGAGCGAAGTGTTTCCGCGCCTCTTCCTGCGCCTCGGGCGGCACCAGGTCCAGAACGCTCATCGTGAGCAGTTCTTCTTCGCTATAGCCCGTGATCTGGCAGGCGGCGCGATTGGCTTCGACGTAGCGCCCTTGAGCGTCGGCCACAAATATGCCATCGGGGGCGTTGTCGATGTAGCTCCGATACTTCTCCTCGCTCTGTCGCAGAGCCTCCTGAGCTTGCTTGCGCTCGGTGATGTCGCGCAGGGAGATCAGATAACACGGCTCGCCCTCCCAATGCGTATCCGAGACGCGCATCTCGGCCGTGATCTGTTCACCGCCTTGACGCAGGATCGTCACCTCCGTCGCCCGAGCGCCAACCAGGGGGAAACCAAAGGCCTCCCCCTCCAGTTCATCCTTCAAGCGCCCCGTTATCGCCTCCGCCGCCGGATTCGCGAAGCGGACGATACCCGCCTTATCGACCACGAGAATACCGTCGGCGTTTCTAGCGATGATGCTACGAAAGCGGGCCTTGCTTGCTCGCAGCTCGCGCCGACAGGCCTCCAAAGATTGCCGCAGTTCACCTTTCGTTTTCGTCATAACATCCCCCGCCCATCTTGAGAGCAACTATGAGCAATGATGGATAATGAATGAATAAAGATTTCGTAACCGTTCAGATGGTTATGCTTTTTTCACCGCGGAGGGCGCAGAGATCGCTGAGACAGGCTATTTTTCAATATTTTGACCAGCTTGACAAAGCTTTTCCTTCAGTTTCTCTGCGCTCTCTTCGTTCTCGGCGGTTATATCGACCGCTACCTGAACGGTTACAAGATTTCGACAATGGCATGTTAGACGTCCGAAGTCTACAACCACTCATCCCACCGGCTGAATCTTTGCAAAATTTCGGTTTTTTGCGCTCCAAGGCCGTTTTCTAGACTTCGGGCGTCTGAATTCTGCTAATGTGACATTGTCAAATTATGGGCACCAAACACGCGGGTTACAAACCCGCTACGAGCCTTAAGCTTGATCCAGATGCGACTATTCCTCCTCAAACATACCGCTCAGGCGCTCCATCTCGCGTATTTCGGCGTCAATCTGCGTCGGATGCCCGGCCAAAATACCTGCCACGTTACGGAAAGGCTTGCCGATGTGCATCCCTTGATCGTCGATGGTAAATTCACGGATGTCCTTATCGTGCATCGAGCCGCGCATCTTCAGCACCGTCACGCCGCGCCGCATCTCGCCGTACATTTCCACGTAGCGCAACAAAATGATCGAATCGGTGATGGTGGAGATATGCGTCTCCGTCACCGACGTGCCCCCTGTCAGGGTAGGCGTGGTAGAGGTGAACAGGCCAGCGACCTCTTGATGCTTGATGAACGAGGTCAAGCCAATGACAAACTCGCGAAAGCCCTTGACCGTTGAGACGCGCTCCAGCGCCGAAAGACTATCTATCGCCACCCGGTTGGGCTTGAAGTCCTCAATCTCCGACTTCATCGCGATCAGGTGATCCTCTAACCCGGCCACCTCCGGATATTTGCAGATCACGCGCAGCTTGCCCTCCTCTTCCATCCGGGCGAAGTCTCGCCCCCAGCCGATAGCATTGCGGAAGAGCTGCTCGCGGCTCTCCTCGAAGGCGAATAGCAGACAGCGCTCGCCGTGTTCGACGCCCCCGGCGACGAACTCGGTGGTGATCAGCGTCTTGCCGGTGCCCGTCGCGCCGGAGATCAGGATGATCGAATCGCGAAAGAAACCGCCGCCGCACATCTGATCCAGCGATTGGTTGCCCGACGTGATGCGCACATTCGACGACTTCTGCTTCAGCTCCAGCGAGGAGAGGGGAATCACCACAATGCCCTCGGCTGGAATGATGGTAAAGGGAAACTCGCCCTTGTGGTGGCTGGTGCCCCGGAACTTGAGGATCTCCAGGGTACGACGACGCTTCTCGCTCTCAAGCACGTTGCGTAAGACAACTACGTTATCGGCCACGAATTCCTCGACGCCGTAGCGCGTTATGTCGCCGTATTCCGCCCGCCGTTCGGCCGTCATCACCGCCGTGACGCCCATCTGCTTTAACGCCGAGGCGATGCGCAGGAGCTCGGTGCGAATGATTGAGCGGTTATCAAAGCGGCTGAAGACAGCACCCAGCGAATCCAGCGCCACTCGTTCGGCGCCTATGCTGCGAATCGCGTTCTCGATGCGAGCCAGCAAGGCGCCCAGATCGTAGTTGCCGATCACGATCATCTCCTCCTCCATGTGCGGCGAGGCGTCAACGAAGGCCCAACGGCCTTGCTCCTCCCACTCAGACACATTCCAGCCCAGGGAGACAATGTTGCGGCGAATATCGGCCGGGGACTCCTCGAAGGTGACGAAAACCCCTGGCTCTTTCGCCTGTATAATGCCCTCGGATAGAAACTGAGCAGCGAAGATGGTTTTACCACTGCCAGCGGTACCAGAAATCAGCGTAGTGCGGCCTCGCGGCAGCCCCCCTTTAGCCACTTGATCGAATCCATCTATGCCGGTCGCCAGTTTTTTGATCTCCATATTGGTCATCGTTCCTCTCCTTTTTTTTCGTCTCTCAGTCGGTCGGATAGGCCCAGTCGCAGCACTACCTCGTCCAGGTCAGACAAGTCGCCAATGATCCGGCGAGACGGCAATGGCGCCGACTTCACCAGAGTCGGAGTGGCGATGATTTTTTTCTCCTCCGCCAACTGTGGTTGTTCCAAGACATCCACAATAGCAAAGTCACACTCCCCAGACAATTTATCACGACAAATCTGATGCAGATTGCCGATTGCCTGGGCAGAGCTTGAAGCCCGACCGGTGACATACAACGTCAGTTCAAGACTAGCCATCTCCACTCACTCCTTCTAATCCCCATCCTGCTGTCCCAGATCTTCAGGCCGTAGTATGTAGACACAACGCCGGCGGTAATGGGACACCAATTCCCCCATCAGCTCAAGGGCAATCAAGCGCCCCTCCTCAGCATAAGCCTCTGCCTTGATCAAATTGGCCTGTTTGCTCTTGTTTTTGAGGGCTTTAACGTGAATATCCACGACGTCACGGGGGCCAGCTCTCAGCGCTCCCAGACGTTCAGCCATTGCCATAACCTCCTCAGAACTATCAGACTCCACTCGGTATGCTTTCTGCTCCAGGGCGGCATCTAACAACCGTTCATAACGTTCCACCAGGTCGTCAAACACATTGGGCCGGCTCTCACGGAGAGGTGCTAGACCAAACGCGCGGGCCGAAACCGCGGTATTGGGCAAGGTAGCGATATCCTCCAGGCTCTTCAGCTCGCGCTCGAGTTGAGCGATACGCTCCTCCTCCGCCCGCACTTGATCGGTGATATCCTCAATAGCGAAGATTACTCGCTCCACCTCGCCATCTTCGTCGCATAGCGGAGCGCCATTAATCGAAAGGATCCGCCGTTGTCCGTCGGGCCATTCGATGGCGTGACGGACGTCGTAGACCGGCTCTTTCTTCGCCATCACGCGCCGAAAGGGTAACTCCGCATCGGGAAAGGGACCCCCGTCCAGATCCGTGATGCGCCAATCGGGCGTGTTGTAGACGCGCGACGTGATCTCCTCGCGGTTCAGGCCCAGCACTTCCTCGGCCCGCTCGTTGGCGAAGATAAGCTCCCCGTGGCGGTTCGCCATCGTGATGCTGACCGGGCTGGTGTCCATCAAGCGAGCGATCAAGTCGCGCTCCCGCCGCAAATTCTCCTTGACCCGTTTTCGCTCGGTGATGTCGAAAACATACTCGATCATCCGGACCACCTCGCCCTCATCATCGAAAATCGGGTATCCGTGAACCTCGACGATGCGCGAATTGCCATCCGCATCATAGTGAACGTGCTCCACCGTCACCGGGGCCTTTGTGTCTTTGACCTCCTCCAGAGGGCAAGGGCACGATTCACCGCCACATGGCGTGTCGCGATGGTGTGCGAGGGAGTAACATCGCGCCTGCTCCGAGAGTCTCTCAGTTCTGGACGCAGCCGCGGCGGCAGAATTGGCTATCTCAATTGTGTAGTCATCGACGTTCACCACGTAAAAAGGGTACGTCAGCGACTCCAGCGTGCTCTCCAGCAGATCCTTCTGGCGACGCGTCTGACGCTCCACACGCTGGCGCTCAATGGCATAGCGGATAGATCGGGCCAAGAGCCGACCGGTGACCTCTCCCTTGACCAGGTAGTCCTGAGCACCGGCCTTGACCGCCTCGACCGCCATCTGCTCGCTCCCTGAGCCGCTCAGCACCACAATCGGGATGTGAGGCACCTCGTCGTGAACTGCAAAGAAGGTATCCAATCCCTGCCCATTCGGCAACGAAAGGTCCAGCAGAACCACATCCACCTCAGATCCATCCAGGTACTCCAGAGCCTCCGCAATCTCGGTCACATGATCGACCGCGAAGACTTCGCCCATCACCATATCCAGTATATCCCGAAATAACAACGCATCCCCAGGATTATCCTCCAGCAATAATACCTTAATTGGGGCATTCTTTCCACTCATCAACGAACCTCGCAAAACTCGGCGGGTATGTAACGCACAACCGCTGTCATCAAAAGAACGTATCAGTTTAGCTCGTGAGCAAACCGCTCTCAGCCCTCGCCCCGAGGGCGTTTTAGGACAGAAAACTGTTCAACGATGCTATCTTGTCACATTAGGCTGCCCCCGAGGACGGTGGCTCGGAGATTGCTCACAAGTCTGAAAAGCTACAAAGGAACTTAGATTATACCCGATGTCTCTCTTACCGGTAGCGTAAAGTAAAACGTCGAGCCCTCGCCCGGCTTCGATTCCACCCAGATGCGCCCGCCGTGTCGCTCCACAATTTTGCGGCAGATGGCCAGCCCAATGCCCGTCCCCGGATACAAGTCTTGCGTGTGGAGACGGTGAAACAAGTCAAAGATGCTTTCGTGGTACGCCGGGTCGATCCCGATGCCGTTGTCGCGGACGGAAAAGCGCCACACATCCCCCTCTCGATCGGCCGAAATGTACACCCGCAAGGATTGCGCCTGGTCTCGAAATTTAATCGCGTTCTCGACCAGGTGGCGGAAAACTTGCCGCAGCTGGGCCGCATCCGCCGTCACCGTGGGCAGCGAATCACGTTTCACCTCCGCGCCGCTCTCCTCGATCATCTCCTCCAACCTCCGCAGCGCCTGATCGGCCACGTTCGCCGCGTTAACCGGCCCAATCTCGCCTGCCCTCTTATCCACCTCCGAGAACTTCAACAGATCCTTGATCATCTGCCGCATCTGAAAGGCCCCATCCACGGCATAGCGAACCGATTGCCGCGCCTGCGCACCGAGCTCATCGTCGCAAATGCGCTCCACCAGCTGCAGATGACCGATCACCGTCCGCAACGGTTCCTGGAGATGGTGCGAGGCGACGAAAGCAAAGCGTTGCAACTCGGCGTTGGAGCGTGCCAATTCCTCGGCCTTGCTGGCTAACGCATCCTCCACCCGCTTCCGCGCGGTGATGTCACGAAGCGAGACCAGGTGACAGCGCTCGCCCTCCCATTCCGTCTCCGTGGTCCGCATCTCGGCCGTGATCGCTTCACCGTCACGATGGATCAGATCAACCTCGGTTGTCTCTCCAAAGACGAGGGGGAAGCCAAATACCTCGCCCACCAGATCCTCCGACCGCCGTCCAAAGATCGACTCCGCCGCCGCATTGGCAAACCGCACCACCCCGTCAAGATTGACAACCAGGATGCCATCGGCGTTTCTATCGATTATGTTTCTAAAGTGGGTCTCGCTGGCTCGCAGTTCCTGCCGGCATCTCTCCAACTGAGCCTGCAGATCACGCTCTCTTTCCTTCATGTCCCCCTCTAGTTAGACTTTGGATAAAGTTCAGGTTTTCGCCAACAATCTTCCCAAAAGCTGAAAAAAACAGCCTAAACGGTCAAAAATCTCACCTTCAGGCAATCCTCAGCTCGTTTCATCGCGCTT
>CAYYTU010000031.1:31899-33414 GCA_964474655.1 uncultured Anaerolineales bacterium | reverse complement strand
GCACCGGCACCGGCACCTCGGTGATCTTGATCTTGACGCCGCGCACCTCAATCGCTTTTTGCACCAGCTTGGCCGCGCGATCCTTCTCGTTGTCCGCCTTGATCTTATCCCAGGGCATCGAAATGACATGCTCGTACTGGGTGACACCGGTGGGCAGAATCTCTGGAATCACCGTGTCGGCGATGGTGGGGAAGCCGTAGGAGATCGCGCCCGCGGCGGCAGCGTACTTCAAGTCGTCCACCTCACCCAGCGCCAGCACGAAGGCAAAGACGCGATACTTGTTATAAAGCAGGATATCGCGCCACTGACCAGCCTTCAGGCCACCGAAGGTCAGCGCCGAGCGAGTCGCAAAGCCCAGAGGATAGATAGCGGAGATAGTATCCTTCCCGAAGGGGACGATATACGTATCATAGCCCATCTCCACGCCTTCTTCCTGCAACTGATCGATGATCGAGCGACCGTTGACGTTGCCGCAAAGGAAGGTCAGGATGTTGCGGCGCTGCAGCTCGCGCACGATGGCGACGGCGGCCTCGTTGCTGCGGGCCTTGCCGACGATGGCGGCGAAGCCGGGCATACGCCCATCGACCAACTGGATGCCCCAGGAGCGCAGCTGCACGTCGTCGATCGGGCCGTTGAGATGACCGTCGCCCGAGAAATTCGGATACTCGGTGCTGCCAGTCAGCTCTAACCCGGGGTAAGGCTCCGGCTGCTCCCCGTAGGCGAAGCGTATCCCCTCAATCGCCTCAGCTGCCAGGAGCGTAGCCATCCCACTATCTAACGTCTCTCCCAGGTACGGGACCCACAACTCCTCGTCCGGCACCGGATGGAGCAGGTTCTTGGCGTGCTCCAGCACCGGTTCCAAATCGCCCAACGTCTCAACCGGGTGCTCCAACATACCGTAGATGACGGGCAAATAATACGCCGTGTTGGGGAACTGGACCGGCGTATCGGCACCCTTCTCCGCGATGGCATCCTTCAACATAGCATCCGCCTCGGCTACCAGACCGTTGGCGCCGCGGATGGCTCGTGTGGCAATATATCTTGACATTCCCTCTCTCCTTACTTCGCGTGTAGTTGGCTTATCGCGTATGGCTTATGGCTTATCGCGTGTCGCTTATCGCGTATGGCTTATCGCAGTGCTTTGCGGAAGTTGGTGATCGTGCGAATGATTCTATCGCCTTCGTCATATAAACGCGCCTGCGTCGCCTTGTCAATATAGCCCCGGTCAAGGGCCAAGAAGAGCCCGCTGATCACTTCGCAAACAGAACCATTCGCAATGCCCAGATACCGGCTAAACTGAGCGTCGGTATCTTGTCCCGATCCCTCGGCGATGTTCAGCGCGACGGAATTAGCCGCGCGGTTTAGCTGGTCGGCCAATCCGTGTCGTTCGTGTTGAGGGAAGCGCGCCGTGACTTCATAGATTTGCGCCGAATAGGACCGAGCAAGCTGCCATATCTCCAGCCCCTCAAACCGAAAAGCCACAGCGGCCCCCCTCACGATTTACGATCAGCGATC
>CAYYTU010000031.1:0-31799 GCA_964474655.1 uncultured Anaerolineales bacterium | reverse complement strand
AGCGATTGGCGATCAGCGATCAGCGATTGGCGATCAGCGATCAGCGATTGGCGATCAGCGATCAGCGATTGGCGATTAGCGATCAGCGATTGGCGATTAGCGATCAGCAATCTGCGAGCCGCGATTAGCGACCGCCGTAAATCGCCTCAATGCGCTCTTCGAAAGGCACTTCGAGCAGCTCGGGCATGCGCAGGTCACCGCTTCGGCCCCACTGCGTCGGATCGTATTCGTCCAACCCCAGCGCCTCGCGCTTCTTGTCGATGTGCTCTAGCGCCCGGCGGACGATCTCCTCGGCCTCCTCGATAAACTCGAGCCTGCCGCCGACCTTCTTCTCCCAGTCTTCGCTCATAATGCGAAGCACATCCTCGCTGCCGGAAACGGGCCCGTCGCTGCCGCCGAGGATCACGTAGGCGCCCGACGCCACACAGTAGGTAGCAATGGAGAGCGCCTTCTCGCTCATCCACTCCGGCGCCATACCGACGGCCGGAATGTCCGAAATATCCTCGCCCAGCCCGCCCTCAGTCGCCATCTGCGAAAGGACGGTCAGGATACGCGAGTTGTCGACGCAAGAACCCATATGGAGCACCGGCGGGATGCCGACCGTCTCGCACACCTCGCGCAGACCCGGCCCGGCGATCTCCAGCGCTGCCTCAGGGGTCATATAGCCCTGCTTGGCGCTGGCGATGGCACCACAGCCCGTCTCGACAACCAGCACATCGTTCTTGATGAACTCCTCGACGACGTACCGATGGAGCTCGTCGTGGCAGACGCGGGCGTTGTTGCACCCGATGTTGGCCACCACGCCGCGGATGCGCCCGGCCTGGATGGCGTCGTTAAGCGGGCGCAGCGAGCCGCGATAGAATCCACCCAGCGCGTAGTCGATATACTCGTGTGAGAAGCCCGGCACCAGCGGCATACGGACATCCGGGATGTTTGTCTCGTCGCGCTCGGGGTAGCGGTCAATCGCCCGACGCACAATCTGCTTGGCGATCTCCAGCGCTCGGCCCTCCTCGAACTCGATGTGCGTGGCGCCCTTGATTCTGGCCTTGGGCGAGGTGGTGATCAAATCGGTGTGGAAGCGGTCAGCCACCGGCGCCAGGCCCTGGAAGATGCACTGGATATCGACCACCATCGCCTCGACCGCGCCGGTCAGGATGGCCAGCTCCTGCTGCAGGAAGTTACCCGCCAGGGGAACACCCTGACGCATCAACGTCTCGTTGGCCGTGCAGCAGATACCGGCCAGCTGGATCCCTTCGGCGCCTTTGCTCTTGGCATACTCGACGATCTCAGGGTCCAGCGATGCGGCCACGATCATCTCCGACAAGGTCGGCTCGTGCCCGTGGACGACGATGTTGACCATATCGTCGCGCAACACGCCCAGGTTGGAATTAGAACGCACCGGCGCCGGCGTGCCGAAGAGGATATCGGATAGATCGGTCGCCAGCATTGAACCGCCCCAGCCATCGCCCAACGCACAGCGCATCGTGTGATCCAGGATATTCTCAGCGTCCTGGTCGTTGCCCACGTGAGTGCGGTGGAGCAGCTCGACGACCTCGCGGTCGACCGCCCGGGGCGCGATCCCGGCTTCCTCCCAGACCTCTTGGCGCGTCTTCGGTGCTCGCTCCAGGTACTTCAAGTGGCCCTGCAACTTACCAAACTCCTCCAAGGAGGCCCACGCGACGTCCTTCGCGATTTCCTCAACGGGGCGACGTTCGCCTTCCTCATCCTCGGTCTCAACGTCCAGATACCCCGCCACCTCCATCAGCTTTTGCGGATCGCGCACGCCATAATCAGGAGCATGGCCCTCAGCGGCCTCCAGTAACGTATAGGCCAGCCCGCGCCCGTGATCTGAGTGTGCCGAAGCCCCGGCTGCCACGGCCCGCGCGAAGTTACGGGCCGCGATAGTGTCCAGCGTCGCGCCGCAGACGCCTCGGGTGTGCTTCCCGACGAGACGACATGGCCCCATCGCACAGTTCTTACAACACAAACCCGCGCCGCCAATGTTACAAGCTTTCATGGCTTCGGCGCGGGCAAAAGCAGTCTCCGCCTCGATCTCGCAGGCCTGTTCCAAAAGGGCTACTGCGGCCGGATCCCTACTTGATTCCTCCGGTGTCAACTTTCTCTTTTTTGCCATCTTTCCACTCTCCTAATATCGTCGGAACTCACCCGACATCTCCAGGTCGACGATGTTGGTCTTCGACATTCGCAAGCCTAAAACGTCCCACTGCGGGTCTCGACGTATATCCGTCGGCTGCACGACAATCGGCACTTCCCCCTCGTCTACCGGATATCCAGCCTCAGCCAACGTGCTCTCAATATCCGCCACGTCGATCTGGGCTTCATCGTACGTTATCAAAATTTGCTTCCAGGCTGAGCTCGCATACATATCTGCCACACCCTCCAGGCCAACCAGCGCCTCCCGCGCATTGAGCACGTGGTGATCAGCCCACAGTGTTGGTACATCCAGCACTACCCTTTCCATATCCCAGCCTCCTTGGCTATGTGATATTCAGAACTGCTTAACTCCGAAGGGAGCCAAGACAACGTATCCCTCACTCCACTCCAGATCAAGAACTATTGTTTGATCTTCCCGCTCAATGACATTAGCAAACCACCTTCCCGCAAGCTCCAATAAACAAGGTACCCATTGGAGCGCTCGGGAAGATCGGCCAACAGTCAATGGATGAGCTGCTCGCATTATAGACGGTTTAATCAATAAAGTCAATCAATATCTATAAAAACACCTGACCACAGCGTTGAAGGACGACAGTGCTTGACCATACCACTTGTGACATGCATACAAATACTCAGTGGATTGACCGTCAGCCACGAATTAGTCGCCTGACCAACAGGCCAACCCACCGAGCCTATCATCTTAGAAACGTAACCCGTTAAAATGGACTACGAGAGACCAATCACCTCGCCGGTCTCGGTGTCGATGTCCATCTCCATGTAAGCGGGGCGGGTCGCCAGGCCAGGCATCGTGCTCATCGTCCCGATCAAGGGATAGATGAAGCCGGCACCGACGCTGGCGCGAACCTCGCGCACAGGCAGCGTGAAGCCGGAGGGCGCGCCCTTGAGCTCCGGGTCATGGCTGATGCTGAGGTGCGTCTTGGCCATGCAGATTGGCAGGTCGCCGAAGCCGGACTTCTCGTAGCTGGCGATCTGCTCTTCGGCCTTGTCGGAGTAGGTCACATCGGCCGCGCTGTAGATCTCCTTGGCGATGTGCTCGATCTTCTCCTTGATCGACCAGTCCAGCGGATAGAGGAACTCGAAGTCGCTGGGCTGCTCGCAAGCTTCGACCACAGCCTCGGCCAACTCAGCTGCACCCTCGCCGCCATCGGCCCAGTGCGTCGTGGGCACGGCCTCGAAGGCGCCCTGCTCCAGCGCGTAATCCCGAACCATCTCGACCTCTGCGTCAGTGTCGTCCGTGAAACGGTTGACGGCCACGACGACCGGAATACCGAAGCGGCGAGCGTTCGTGATGTGAGCGCCCAGGTTCTCCAGGCCTTTCTCTAGCAGCTCGAGGTTCTCCTCGGTGTAAGCCTTGTCCAACGGAGCGCCAGGCTTGACCGTGGGGCCGCCGCCGTGCATCTTGAGCGCGCGGATGGTCGCAACCAGCACGACCGTGTTGGGGATCAGACCGGAGTAGCGGCACTTGATGTTGAAGAACTTCTCCATGCCGATATCTGCGCCGAAGCCACTCTCGGTGACGACATAATCGGCCATCTTGACGGCGATCTGATCGGCGATGACGGAGGAGTTGCCGTGCGCGATGTTGGCAAACGGACCGGCGTGCACGAAGGCAGGCTGGCCCTCGAGCGTCTGCATCAACGTGGGCATCAGCGCGTCGCGCAGTAGGATCGTCACCGCGCCGGCGACGCCCAGATCCTCCAGGCTGAGGGGATTGCCCTGCTTATCGAGCGCGAAGACAACCTTGCCAACACGCTCCCGCAAGTCCTCGAGGCTGGTAGCCAGCGCCAGGATAGCCATCAGCTCGCTGGCAACGGTAATGTCGTAGCCAGTCGTGCGGGGGAAGTACTCACTGCGCTCAGCGTCGTTGTGACCGACCTGAATTTCGCGCAGAGAACGATCACAGACGTCGACGACGCGGTTCCAAGTGATCGTCTCAGGGTCAACGTCCAATCGGCGATCGATGCCTCGGCGAGCCAGAGCCGCGTCCGACTGTCGGCTCTCGTGATACATACGGGTATCAATGGCCGCAGCGACCAGATTGTGTGCCACGCTGATGGCATGAATATCACCGGTCAAGTGAAGGTTGAAGTCCTCCATCGGGATGATCTGACTGTAGCCACCGCCCGCCGCTCCACCCTTGATGTTGAACGTGGGACCCATACTGGGCTGACGGATGCAGCACATTACGTTCTTACCCAGCTCACTGCCCATCGCCTCGGTCAGGCCGACCGTGGTCGTGGTCTTACCCTCGCCCAACGGCGTGGGGGTAATGGCCGTCACGTCGATGTACTTGCCCTGAGGACGATCCGCGAACTTATCCAGGATGTCTAGGTGGACCTTGGCCTTATACTTGCCATAGAGGTCCATATCATCCTCAATAAGATCAAGGCTGTCGGCAATTTCCCGAATTGGAATCAACTCTGCCGCATGGGCAATGTCGATGTCACTGGGTACAGGTTTAACTTTCTTGACAGGCATACGTCTTACCTCCTTGAAGTAATTGGGTATAGTGAAAAATTTGAACCCCGACAGGCCGGGGTGCAACACGCATAAGATAGACTTCCGTGGGACTTCCGCGAGCGAGAAGAGAGCTGCTCAAGACTCGCATCCTCCCGGCTGCGAGAAGCACAAGTGAAGGGCCGCCGAGACGATGAGTTCAATCCAGGCGATAGGAGATCATCCGCCCGTCCACCCGGTGCTGTTTGAAGTAGCGTGGATCGTACTGACACGTTTTCCCAGCCAGCTCCCCGTAACCGTCGTGAGGGGATTTTGAACGATAATGAAAGCCAATCCACCATTTTAGGCAGGAGAGAAAAAACTGAGGAATTTGAACGATCGTATCAGCCTGGCTTAAGGTTTTCAGAAGGCAATTGCAGATCCCCCACAAGCCATTTGCATGACAAAACTTGCAGGCAACCGTTTTTCAAATCTAGGAGCAGTTCCCCAACATAAGAATCTAGCTACTTTTGGCAAACCGCGCACAATTATACCATCGACGCGATGGAACGCAAGCGTCCTGAGGCCGAACATCACCTGAAAACCAAAGTGACAGGTATCTAGATGCGAGGAAAACCAAGAAGTGTTGTCAATTTAATATTTTATGGTAACATTTATCTTTTTTAAACCCGATAACCGCCCTCAGCTAAAGGAGGTAAGGTGTGCAAAATCTAGCAGAAATCGTATCGCCCGTTTCAAAGATGTTGCTACTCCTAATAGCGGCAACAGTCTTTGCGGCGATAATACTTCGTTCAACCAGAGAGGAGCCTGCTACAATGTCAACATCCACTAAGACAACAGTACCGCCCATCGACGCTGACGCACCGACTGAGCTAAAGACAGCAACGTTTGCATTAGGTTGATTCTGGGGACCGGACTCCCGGTTCGGGAGCATTCCCGGTGTAGTACGAACGCGCGTGGGATACGCCGGTGGCGCAAAGGAGGGTCCAACCTACTATAGCCTGGGCGACCACAGCGAGACGATTCAGATCGACTATGATCCAAGCCAAGTCTCCTACGAGAATCTGTTGGACGTGTTTTGGGCCAGCCACAATCCCACCAATCGGTCTTCACGCCAGTACGCGTCGATCATCTTCTACCACAACGACGATCAGAAGCGGTTAGCGCTGGAGACAAAGGCACGCGAGGGGACCGAGCAAGGCAGCGAGCTCTATACCGACATCTTGCCTTACACCGAATTCTATCTGGCCGAAGGCTACCATCAAAAGCATCGGCTGCGGCAGGTAGAGGATCTGGTGTTTGAGTTCAGCGCGATCTACTCCGACGTGGACGATTTCGTGAACTCCACTGCAGCGGCCCGGGTCAATGGTTATCTTGGAGGGAATGGCACGCTGGAGCAGTTAGAGCGTGAGATCGACCAGCTGGGCCTCTCCCCGGAGGGACGCGAGAAACTGTTGAAGATTGGACGTCAGCGGCTCCAGTAGGCTGAACAAAGCGCACAGGAGTTATCGTGCAGCGCTGGTCATCCGCAGGATGGTCTAGCACCAGACGCAGCAGATAGTCCGATTAGCGTGAGCCAGCCACCGTCGCCAGAAGCCGGCGTCGATGACCCGATTGGTGCCCACATCTACTACCCCTGAAGTGACGCGGTCGCTCAAGTAGTCGCGTCACAGCTGAGCCCTGCAATCCGCAGGACGGGCGCGAGCAAGCCGTTCACCTCGGGCTCGACTACGTGATCGGCGTGTTCTTGGATGGCGCGAGGGCTGGTCGCTGGAGCAAGCGAGAGATCGGCCACGTCGAACATTGGCCGGTCATTGCCGCCATCCCCAACGGCGACGATGCGGACATCGTCCAGCCCCAACGCATCCAGCAGGGTGAGCAAGCCGTGGCCCTTATCGACACCAGCGCGGGTCAGCTCGAACACGGTGGGTATTAGGGCAAACGCATTTATATTTCTTGGACAGGATTAACAGGATTAACAGGATAATTTTTAACTAAAATCTTGTCAATCCTGTAAATCCTGTCTAGAAAAGCAAGCGTTTGCCGTCATTTTGCGGGGATGTAAGATAAATGCGTTCACCCTACGGTGGGTATGGAGTAGCTCGTCTCCAAATCCAGGTCGGCGACATCCGACGCGAAGCCGTCCACCGTCTCGGGATCGTCGGCCACGCAGATGGCCTTGGTGAAGCGTTCCTGACGGCTGGCCTGGTCGAATGGCCGTGCCTCCAGATCGAAGCGATGGAGGATCGCTCGGACCAGCGGAGTCGACCACAGCAAATGGACCTCGGACAAGATGAACAACAGATACGCAGCCTCGCGGTGTTCCTCCATCACGTCGATGAGCGCAGCCTGCGTGCGCGAGGGGAAGGGGTAGCTGGCTTCCAGGCGCTCGCCGGGCCGATAAAGCGCCGCGCCGTTCTGGAGCACCAACGGAAGGGGAATGGGCTCGTCCGCGAACAGGCCGTTCTTCTCGAACGTCCAACGCAAGGACGGGAGCAAGCGACCTGTCGCCAAGACAAAGGGGACAGAGTTATCGTTAGTCAGGAGCTTGGCATCCCGAGGATGGATGCCCTCGTGGTTCCTCAAGGTACCGTCGACGTCGAGACAGATGATCGTATTAGCCATCGGTTCAGAGCCTAAGTTAAAAACACGCCGAACGAATCGATTTGGGCGAAGATTAACCGTCGTAGCTTTCAGAAAGGTAAATCCAGGGTGTGGGCGCTGAAGCGCCTACTACGAACTAAGCCGGTGCAAGGAATGCCATAAGAGCAAGATAGCATTTCAGTCCGGTGAGCAATCGCCGCTCTGACGTTCTTAGAGGATCTGAAACAACAGAAAACCGCTCAGAGCTGTGGTCGGTCTCCTGACCGCGCCCCCTCGGGCACGGTCACGCCTTCGGCGGACCGGCCCGAGCAGCGCTCATCCAACTGAACTGATACAGAGCGCGTTTTACGGCTCAATAAGTAGGGCTTGCCTTTGGCATCCATACCAGTCGCTTGGGGGCTGCTATGCCTCCTCAGCAGTCCCCGGCAGCCCCGGTTCCGTCATCCGATAAGGAGCGAGAAGAGCCTCCAGATCCATGTCCGAAAGCACGCCGCGCTCACGGGCCACCTGCCGCACGGTGCGGCCGGTGCGATGGGCCTCCTGGGCGATGGCGGCCGCCTCGTCATAGCCGATGACTGGCACCAGGGCCGTGGCGAGCGCCAGGCTGCGCTCGACGGCCTCGCGGCAGCGCGCCTCGTTCGCCTCGATCCCGTCCACGCAGCGTTCGGTGAAGGCTCCAACGCCGTTCGCCAGCCATTCGATGGACCGCAGGAGGTCGTAGGCCAGCAGCGGCATCATCAGATTGAGCTCGAAGTAGCCGCCCAGCCCGCCCAGCGTGATCGCGGCGTCGTGCCCGATGACCTGAGCCGCCACCAGAATCAACGCCTCAGCCATCACCGGGTTGACCTTGCCGGGCATAATCGACGAGCCAGGTTGCACGGCGGGCAGCTGCAGCTCGCCCAGGCCGTTGCGCGGGCCGGAGCCCAGCCAGCGGACGTCGTTGGCGATCTTGGTCAGGCTGACGGCGATGGTCTTGAGCGCCCCCGAGGCCTCAACAACGCCGTCGCGGGCGGCGTTCGCCGCGACGTGATTCGGCGCCTCGACGAGATCGGTCGCCAGCGCCTCGTTGATGGCGGCGATGGTCCGCCGCGGAAAATCGAGCGGCCGGTTGAGCCCGGTGCCCACGGCCGTGCCGCCCAGCGGGAGCTCGCGCAGAGCCTCCAGCGCATCCCGCGCCCGCTCCATACTCTTCTGGGCCTGCGCCGCGTAGCCGCTGAATACCTGCCCCAGTCGGATCGGCGTGGCGTCCTGCAGATGCGTGCGCCCGGTCTTGACGATGGAATCGAAAGCCCGCGCCTTCGCGTCCAGAGCCTCGTGCAGATGTGCCAGCGCCGGGATCAGATCGTCGCGCAGGGCCAGCGTGGCCGCGATGTGAATCGCCGTAGGGATGACGTCGTTGCTCGATTGGCTCCGGTTGACGTGGTCGTTGGGATGAACCGGCGTCTTGCTCCCCAGCTCGCCGCCCAGCAGCTGGATGGCGCGGTTGGCGATGACCTCGTTGGCGTTCATATTGGTCGAGGTGCCGGAGCCAGTCTGGAAGACATCGACCGGGAACTGGTCGTCCCATCGGCCCGCGATGACCTCGTCGCAGGCCCGCAGAATGGCCCCGCCCAGCCGCTCGTCCAGCAGCCCCAGCGCAATATTGGCGCGGGCACAGGCCCGCTTGACGTGCCCCAGGGCGTGGATGAAGCGCCGACCAAAGCGGACGTCGGAGATCGAGAAGTTCTCCACAGCGCGTTGCGTCTGAGCCCCCCAGAGCGCGTCGTCAGGGAGCTCAATGGGGCCCAGCGAATCGCGTTCAACTCGCATCAGCCTCACCCGGCTTCGACTGGCGCTCTCGCCGCTCGCGCGTGAGGCGGGCCCGCGTCTTGGCGATGCCCTCGGTCGGCCGTACGCCCTTGGGGCAGATCGCCACGCAGTTCCAGACGAAGTCACAGCCCTCGACGCCGTGCTCGCCGCGCACCAACTGCAGTCGCTCCGCATCGGCGCCATCGCGCACGTCGGCCAAGAAGCGATAATGCTGCGCCAGTGCCGCCGGACCAAGATAGGCTGGATCGTCCTCCACGACCGGGCAGACGCTTTGGCAACAGGCGCACAGTATGCAGTTGGTGTACGGCTCGGCCTCGCTCCACTGCTCCGGCTTGACCACGCGCTCGCGCTCGGGGTCCGGCCCGTCCGGCTGCAGCCAGGGCTCGACGGCGCTGACCTTCTCGAAGAACGGGTCCATCGCCACCACCAGATCCTTGATCACGGGCAGGTTGCGCAACGGCTCCACCGTGATCGTGCGCGAATCCGCGGCGCGCCTCGTGGCCTCCTCGCGCTCAGCGCCCTGGTAGGTGATGCGCTCCCCCGCAAAGAGGTCGTGCACCTGCGTGCGGCAGGCCAGCTCCTCGCGCCCGTTGATCATCATCGCGCACGAGCCGCAGACCGCGCCGCGACAAGCGTAGCGAAAGGCCAGGCTACCGTCCTGCTCGGCCTGGATGCGCAACAGCGTCTCCAGCACCGTCATGCCCGCCGGCACGTCGAGCGAGTAAGTCTGGTAGCGAGGCTCGTCGTCGCGCGTCGGATCGAAGCGAAAAACCCGGAAGGTGAACGGTTGAGTATCCATAAAGCACCTCAATAACCAGTGACAGTAGCGATCGATGCGCACCTACGTGTTCGCAGCTTGTGCCCGCCTGACGATGTTGGTCAGCAAGATCGGGGCAGAAACCGTCCCCAAAAGACGATCAGCTGGTTCATCAGGCCCGACACGACGACCGGCCGGCCGCGCTTCAGCGCCCGGCGTCCAGCGCGAGCGAATCTCATCGGCCGCCCCCGGTTGCGACAGATTCTGCGGGATAATAGTGACCGAGAGGCCGAAGTCATCCTCAAACGTGCTCGCCACCCAGGCCAGGTCTCGCTCGTGGCGGGCGTTGATCACCAGCCGATACCCGTCGCGGGCGAAGAGCTTGCTCAGATCGTAGCCGATTCCGCTGGTCGCGCCGGTGACGAGGGCGGTCCTGGCGTCGTTCGATGGCATAGCTGTTTCGAATCGTCTACTCCCAGGGCATACGTGTATCCGGTGCAGCGGGGTTAATACGCTCGCTCCTGTGGGGGGTACGCGGTGATGAGCACGTCTTGATACGTCACGTCCGGGCGGTCACCGTGGTTGTAGGCGGCCATACTGTGTCGCAACCAATGCTCGTCGTCGCGGCCCAGGTGGTCCGTGCGCCAGTGCGAACCGCGGCACTCGGTCCGCTTCAGCGCCGTCAACGCCGTGACCTCGGCCAGCTCCAGCATCCCGCCGAGCTCCAGCGTGTCCACCAGGTCGTAATTGAAGTGACCGCCGGTGTGATCCAGAATCACGTGCTGATACCGCGCCTTGAGCTCGCCCAGCTGATCGACGGCCTCGCGCAGCCCGGCCTCGTTGCGGAAGACGCCGACGTGCTCCGTCATCGTCTCCTGCATCGCGCGGCGGAGCACGATCTGCCGCTCGCCCTCGCTGCGCTCGACCAGCGTCTTGATCGCGGCCTCCTGCTCGCGCAGCGCCTCCCGCAACGCTTGCTCGTCAACCGACCGCCGCTCCGACTCGCCCACGCGCTCCCGCGCCCTCTCGCCGGCTCGCTTGCCGAAGACGATGGTCTCCAGCAGCGAGTTGCCGCCCAGACGGTTGGCGCCGTGGACGCTGATGCAGGAGCACTCGCCGACGACGAAGAGGCCGGCGATGGTCGTCGCACCGTCTTCGTCGCAGGCCAGCCCCCCCATCGAATAGTGCTGGCCTGGCTGGACGGGGATCGGCGCCTCAATCGGATCGACCCCGGCGAAGTCCATCGCGATCTGGCGGATGCCGGGCAGCCGCTGTTTGATGATCACCTCGCCCAGATGGCGCACGTCGAGCTGGACGTAGCCGCCCGCGAAGCCGCGTCCCTCGTCGACCTCGGTCTGGATGGCGCGGGCCACGATGTCGCGCGGGGCCAGCTCCATCGCGTCCGGCGCGTAGCGCGCCATAAAGCGCTCGCCCTCATTGTTGAGCAGATGGCCACCCTCGCCACGCACGCCCTCGGTGATCAGGATGTTGGTGCCGTAGAGCGTCGTGGGATGAAACTGGACAAACTCCATATCCTCCAACGGCACGCCAGCGCGGTAGACCGCGGCGGTGGCGCTGCCGACGTTGATGTAGGAGTTGGTCGACTTGGCGTAGATTCGTCCGTGCCCCCCGCCGGCGACGATGACGGCGTCGGCGTGGAAAGCCCGCAGCTCGCCGCTCGGGATGTGAAGCGCAACCGCGCCCACCACGCGACCCTCGCGAACCGCCAGCCGCGTGAGTAGCCATTCGTTGTAAAAGCGGATGGGGACAGGATCATCCGCGCGTTTGAGGCACTGCTGGTAGAGCGTGTGTAGCATCTGGTGACCGGTGCGATCGGCGGCGTAACAAGTGCGCGGGAAGCCAGCCCCGCCGAAGGGTCGCTGGGCGACGCGCCCGTCGGGAAAGCGGCTGAAGTAGGTGCCCCAATGCTCCATCTCCAGCACGCGCTCAGGCGCCTCGCGGGCCAAGATCTCGGCGCGAGGCTGATCCGCCAGGTAGTCGGCGCCCTTGATGGTGTCGAAGGCGTGACGCTGCCAGGTATCGCCGTGGCCTTCAGGATGGTTGCCCAGCGCAGCGTTGACGCCGCCCTGGGCCGCTCCAGAGTGGGAGCGAATGGGATAGACCTTGGAGAGCACGGCCACGTCGATCCCCGTCTGGGCCTGACGCGTATCGCCGTGTGCGGCGATGGCGGCCCGCAACCCGGCCAGGCCGCCACCGATGATCAGGACGTCGTGATGAACAAACGAGATCATCGTTTCCCCCTACCAGCTGAAGCCGTAACTCAAAACGCGCCCACTGCCCCGTGTGCTCCGTCGGCCCGTACGCGCGTTTACCTGCGCTCGCCCTCATTATACCCGCAGACCCCTATGCCGAAAAGCCTCCTGTCGGAGAGTGTGGGATGCCAAAAGTGGCAATTTTAACTTCGGAAGTGCCGTCACTTCCCATCTCTCTCCCAATCATCAAGAAAGATAAGAAAGCGCCCCCGCCTGACGGCGGGGCGGGTGAGAACTTCACGCTGATGTAGACAGAATGGTTCAGACCAACGAACTCATCAAAGGCTTCTTGCTTCCTTGCCGGTAGCGGCAAGGAAGCACCAAAACCCGGCGGGCGAACCCGCTGAGATCAGCTCGCTGGCGTGCCAAGGAGTATCAGACTAACCAAGGAAAAACGTCACGCTGCCTGAATGCCCCCTGAACCACGTCGGTTCAGACCTCCAGGCTGCCTTCCGCCCTCATCAGAGGTCTGATCCGAGATCTTATCCTCCAGGCTCTCCCCCTCGCCGCTGTAAACGGAAGGGGCGGAGAAGATACGGTGCACCTCTGAACTCTCGCACTCCGGGCAAGTCATTTCTTCCGGACGCTCATCGGGCGACATAAAAATACGCTCGAAGTGAGATCCACATTCATCGCACGTATATTCATAGATAGGCATAGCTCCTCCTGACGTAATCACTCCATCCAGAACCAAGTGATAATATTTTAGCATAGCTCGATGGCTGCACAATCTGCCAAGCGAGAAGGGCAAACGAAGCGATTCTAGGGTAGCCCGGACGCACTAGATTGCCTACGGTCACGTTTATCGAGCGTGTCAACCCCAGCTTCGTTTGCCTTGTTCACGTCTAAGCACGCTCTGCGGCCTTGAGAGCATTTTTGCTGGGCGACCTGCTTCGAAAATCGTAGTAGATCTACACCTCCTGCCCGCCCTGCACGTCAACTTAAGCGTTGAGTGTAGAAATTCTTGCTCCAGTGAGGGTAGCAACCCCACCGACTGACCATAAAGTGGTGCTGAAGTCTTTATGGTCACCAAACACGCGGGTTACAAACCCGCTACGAGCCTTAAGTTGACGCATATGCTGGAAGCCCCCATAACCCTCGTGACAGGTACACCGGACGCACTGCAAGCATCAGACGTAGTCGGGATGGAGCTTCCGCATATAGAACGTCCGCTCACCGTATCCCAGCTCGACCAGCAAGTCGCGCGCGATCAGATCCTGGATAACGTCCCAGTCGGCTCCGGCGCGCGCCAGGAACGCTCGCACTGCCTCCCGGCGCATCGGATGGACCGCCATAATGCTGAGCAGATCCTCCTCAACGTCGCCGGTGGAGGCAAAGGCGTCGCCCTCGTAGCCGATCAGATACTCCACGCACGCCAGCTCGCCCCCGATGCGCTGATAAGCGCGATGGAGTGCCTCCTCGTCCGGAGGGGCGACCCAATCCTCGGCCGGCGGACGGGTGGGCACGGAAAGATACGCCACGTCGGGCTGCAGGTCGGCCAGGAAGTCGGCGACGGCCGCCACGGTCTCCGCGTCGTCGTTGAGCCCCTGGACCAGCATCGTCTCCGTGGCCAGTTCGCCAGCGTACGAGCGCGCGAAGGCTCGCATTCCCTCCTGGATCTTCGGCAGCGCCAGCCGACCGTGCGGGCGGTCGATCTTGCGCCAAGTCGTCCCATCCACCGCATCGACCTTTAGCGAGACCCAGTCCGCACGGGCCAACTCGTCCCGCACGTCCTCACGCCAGATCAGGGAGCCGTTGGTGATCACCGCGATCGGCAGCTCCAGGGACCGCAGCCGGTCGATCTCGCGGCCCAGGTTGACATCCAGCGTGGGCTCTCCGTCGGGCACGAAGGTCAGATAGTCGATGCGTTCGTCCTGCTGCTGAACCCGCGCGACCTTCTCCTGCACCGCCCGGACGACGTCATCGGGGTCGTAGAACGCGCGACGCTTGATCCGCATATCCCGCGTGTGCCCCAGCTGGCAATAGACGCAGGAGTAGGTACAGATTTTGGGCGGGATGTTGTTGATGCCCAAGCTGCGCCCCAGGCGTCTGGACGGCACCGGTCCGAAAGCGATCATCGTTCCTCTCCTCTGGTCTATGGTGATTTATGCAGCGCACCGCGGTGAACAGGCGGTGCTGAGTCGGGTGTCTTGCGGCGCACCGCCGTGAACAGGCGGTGCTGGTCCGGGCGCTTTCGCTGGGGCCGGTCTCCTGACCGAGCCCCTTCTGGCATATGGCACACCGCGGTGAAGCCCGAGGTCAAAACGTCAGCACGGTTCCGGCCGGGCAGGGCTGCACGACCGACGCGCCCAGATCGACCGTCAAAGCGACGAAGGCCGCTTCGCCGGTGCAGTGGTTCGGGTAGACGCGTTGGAGCGCGTCCATCTCTCGCAACACCGCGGTGATGTGTGTCAGCTGATCGACTGACGCGCTGGTCAGATGAAGCCCGCCGGCGATGGCCGCCACCGGGGGCTCGAAGACCCGCTGCACGTGCGCCAGGGTGTTGAGCAGCCCGGCGTGGCAGCAGCCGCAGAGCAACACCTGGCCCTCCTCCATCGTCAGCGTCAGCGCCATATCGTCACGATAGGCGTCGGGGACCAGCTCGTCTCCCTCGCGCATCAGGTGATGGGCGCTGCTGCCCTCCGGCTCCGGGCGCTGATCGATCTCGCCCGTGGTCCAGACGCCCGGCACGACCTCCTGCGGCTCGGCGCTCAGGCGCAGCGTCATCTGGTCGGCCAGCGTCTCCCGCGTCAGCGAGAGGCCGACGCTCTCCGCTTCTTCCGCTTCTTCGCGCGCCGAGAACCGCTCGCGGAACAGGTCGGGGTTGGCGTAGAGCGGCGTCCCCGGGCGCAGGTGCTCCATCAGCGCCGCCAGCCCGCCGGTGTGGTCGTAGTGCGCGTGGCTGATGGCGACGGCGTCGAGCGTCGCCGGCTCGACGTCGAACAAGGCCAGATTGTGCAACAGCACCGTCCCGCTCTGCCCCGTGTCGAAGAGCACGCGGCGACCGTCCGTCTCGATCAGGAACGCCACGCCGTGCTCGCCCCAGCAGCGCGAGTTGCGATCGACGGCATCATCAACGACACACATCACTTGCATCATCTACCCCCTCAAGCAGCAAGCGGTAGCCAGGATAAGCTCGGCTACCGCCTGCTGTCTATTCTCCTCAACGAGCTCTTTCACGCGCGAACCTCACTCGCGAACCATTTGCGTGCCGCATTCCGGGCATTCCTTCTCGTAGCAAGGCTGGCCCGCGACGTGCGGCACCTTGTGCCCACAGCTGGGGCAGACGCAATCGCCGCCAGGCCCGGCCGCCTTGGGGCCACCCATCCGGCCAGGGCCGCGACCGCCACCGCGTCCGGCGCCGCCTCCACCGCCTCCACGTCCTCTAACCATGCTTTCACCTCCTTCTCATATCACTTTCTAAGCGTATCAATCGTGTCGACACTCGCTCCCGCTTGAGCAGGGCGGCGCGCTACAGCGCTCCTCCCGGCCGCAGCAGGTGTGTCCCGCTGGGCGGGACGTCCGCCCGCTCGCGACGAACGGGGACGAGAGTAACTTCTTCAATGCTGAACTTCCACAATGCGGACACGTCACGACCTCGCTGCCGCGCACCAGCGCTTCGAACGTCGTCTCGCAATCCCGGCAGCGATACTCATAGATTGGCATACGATGCACCTCCTCCGGCTACCGCTCTACCGTGAACGACCATCCCGCGCCGGCCGGGACGTAATCGTCGCCGAACGCCTCCTCGAAGAGCGCTCGGGCCGCGTCGCCGGTGCAGTGGCACGGCGCGACCCGCTCGACGCCCAACGCGCGGAAATCGTCGATGATGCGCTCGACGCGGCCTCGGCTGGCCCCGCCGAGGTGGAAGCCGCCCATCACCAGGGTGATCTCATCGTCGATGCTCTCCGCGGCCCGCCGCGCCATCTTCTCGACGCCGGGGTGCGCGCAGCCGGTGACGACGACCAGGCCGTCCGCGCTCTCCACCGCCAGCGCCTGCTCGACGATGCGCGAGCCGACCTCGCCGGTGGTGTAGATACCCGGCGCGATCTGTTCCGGCCCGGTCACCTCGACCAGCTCGGTCATCGCACGCACGTCCCGCTTGAATCCCCGGGAGAACGACGCTGGGACGTAGACCGTCGGCCCGGCGCCCGTGCTCAGCAGCGCCCCCAGCCCGCCGGTGTGATCGCCGTGAGCGTGGGAGAGCACGACGATGTCGATGGCCTCCGGATCGAGGTCCAGCGTCTTCATATTGCTCAGCAGCGTGGCGCCGTCGCCGCCGGTATCGAAAAGAATGGTTGTATCCGCGGTCTCCACCCAGCAGGCGAAGCCCCACTGGGTCTTCAAGCGCTCGTCGTATGCATTGTTGTCGTACACGATGGTAAAGGTCACGGTCTGCACCTCCTCCGTGGCTGTTGGCTGGAGCGTGATGGTGGCCCGGGGCGTCGCTGAGGGCGTTGGTGTATCGGTCGGTGGTTGGGGCGTGGCGGTGGTCGATGGCGAGCTGGTCGGCGCCGGCGTTGGCGTCGCCGCCTGCGGGGCGCATCCGCTGCTCAGCACGCCCAGCACGAGCAGGCCGATCAGCAGGATTGGCGCTGTGACCACCAGCGTTGTTCGCATCGGTTCCATCGCCCAGCGCCCGTCGCTCAGCGCCCGCGGCGACGGTGGCGTACGCGTCGCCCCCGTCCGCTCCCTCTCGATGGCGTGGAGGACGATCCGGCCGGCGCGTCGCGCTGGCGCAGCGATGTCCTCTCCGACGCGGCATGCTGCGTCAGCCAGCGTCCCAGCGCCCGGGCCAGCGCCGCCCCGGCCCTCACCAGCAGACCGACGCCGGTGGCGACGACGGCTGTGCCGGCTGTCTCGGCCAGGGGGCTGGGGCGTTGTACCGCCGGCGTCGGGCGTTCCGGCGCACGAACGATCTCGCCCTCTATCACCGGCTGGATCGCGTCCTCCGGGCAGGCGTCGATGCAGACCTCGCAGCCGCGACAGAGCGCCTCGTCGAGCTGCGCCTTGCCGTCCACCAGCGCGATAGCGCCCTGCGGACAGGCCTCAACACACGCCCCGCAGCCGGTACAGCGCTCGATGTCGATCCATACCGTCTGTTGACTCGACACGCTTCTCACCTCCCTCGCCCGAATTCCCTCAACAGCGCTCTAGTCACCCTCCGCCAATTGCACCGCCATCGCGATGAATCCGCCCCAGGGCAAACTTGATATCGTCTGGGGCCACCAGCGCGGGAACAAGGTCGTGTGCCAGATAATCCGCGCCCGCTCCCCGGCGGTTGCCCGCAGCCGACGTCTCAACTCGCCCACGCCGTAGAAACGCGCGTCGTCGTAGATCGTGGGCCGGAAGAGCCCTTCTATCCGACGCTGTAAGCCGAGCGGGCTCCAGCGGTTGAGCACGCCCAGCAACACGCCACGCCGCGCCACCCGCAACGCCTCCCGCAGCGCCTCCCGCGGCCGAGGTAGAAACTCCAGCGTGGTGACGAAGGCTGTCAGATCGAGCGCGTTGTCGGCGAACGGCAGGCGGCAAGCGTCGCTCTGCACCAGCGGGACCGCGTTCATCGCCTGGGCCTGCTCCAGCATCGCTGGCGAGAGATCCAACCCCACCGCCGTCAGGCCCTCGTCGTCTATCCAGCGGGTGAAGTGCGCGGTGCCGCACCCCACCTCCAGCACGCATTCGGCGTCGGGGAAGCGCTCCAGCAGCCGGCCCAGCGCCGTTTTTTCCAGCGCATCGGCGCGGCTTCCCTCCGGCGTCTCGTACCAGCTTTCGTAGTGCGCTGCGACCTGTTCGTCGAAGGGCGTCGCGCCGGCGTTCATTCCGCCTCCTGAGGTTCGGGGCACGCGTTGGAGAGCGTGACGTTCATCACCACGTTGCCTTCCGCCGCGGCCTGACGGTATGCCGCCTGCAGCGCCTCGAACACGACGTCCTCCTCGCCCCAGATGAGCGTGCTCATCTCGTCCACCCGGACGCCGAGCTCGTATTCGCGCAGAACGCGCACCGCCTGCCGGATGGTCGGCCCGATCGACACCTGCCGCAGCGGATAGAGACTGACCTGGGCCGAGATCACGGTTCATCCCTCCTTTGCAATCAGCTCAGCGGAAGAACGCCCGACCGTCGAACGCGAACGCGTCGCGGGCCTTGGCGACGCAACACAGGCGCATCGTCGGCAGCTCGTCGTCGGGGCCGAAGTAACGCGCCCCCAGAATCTCCCGCCGGTCCGGGCACAGCTCGCCGCCAAGCACACGACACTCGAACAGGATCGTCACCGGCTGCACCCAATCGCCATTGGGGTAGGCGAAGGCATAGGCCGGGCTGGAGTAGACGCCGATCAGCTCGACCGGCTCCACCTCCAGGCCGATCTCCTCACCCACCTCGCGCACAACGGCATCGGCAGCCGCCTCGCCGGGCTCCATCGCGCCGCCAGGAAAGCCCCACAAGTCTTCGCCGTCGCTGCGACGGAGGAGCAAGAGACACCCGTCGTCATCCCGGATAGAGGCTACCGCCGCCGGGACCAACAACGTCTCATGCCCCACGCTTTGGCGCAGCTGGGCCATATAGGCACTCATTCCCATCACAGCCTCACGTCACTCGTCCAGCACATCAAGCAACACCAACGCCGCCCGCTCGACCAGCGCGCCGCACGACCCCAGGCCGTCCGGCGCGTAGACGACGTGCTCGCGCAACTGCTTGCATTGGGTATAGCCGAACGTCGCCGAGAAACGCTCGCGGTAGCGGGCCGCGAGATCGATCGCGGGTTTGTCGCTGCTGCGCAAACTCTCTCGCCCCAGCAGGCCGCTGATGACCATCGCGCCGCCGCTCAGCGCCCCGCACAGCTCCTCCCGGGTATCGCCCAGGCCGCCGGAAAAGGCCGTCGCCATCCGCACACACTGGGGGCTCAGATTGCCCTCGCCAAAGACATGCTCACCCACGGCGAGCAAGATGCCTTCGGATCAATGATAGCCGCGCTCGACCAGATCCCCTGCCCGCGCGGCCAGGTCCTTCCGTACTTTGTCGTCTGATGGATGTTTCATCATGACCGGATATCTTGAGGGATTGGCCCCTCATACCAATAGTAGGGCAAACGAAGCGATTCTAGGGTAGCCCAGACGCATTAGATTGCCTACAGTCACGTTTATCGAGCGTATCAACCCCAGCTTCGTTTGCCTTGTTCACGCTTTAAGGACGCTCTGTAGCCTTGAGGGCATTTTTGCTGAGCGACCTGCTTCGAAATCCCAGTATGCCTCAGAACAGGTCCTTACGAAGACCGTTTTGACCCTGGCGTCCGCCGCGCCGGGCGTAATGCCGGGGAGATGACTAGAGATACGTCATAGCCACGTTTCTTTGCTTATTCCGCGCCTTCACCTTCCTCCTCTTGCTCTATTGTCGAAACACGCCAATCGAAGAGGGCATTATGGAGCGTGCTCACCGCCAGATCGGCACAATGTTCATCCTCCTCCGGCAGCCCCTCCAGCGCCTCCAGCAGATCCTCGGGCAACACGGCCTCGGCCTCCTCCAGCGTCATGCCCGTCACCATCTGCGTGAGCATACTGCCACAGGCCAGCGTCACGCCACAACCGTCGGTCACGAAAGTCGCCTCTCCAATCGTATCACCATCCAGGCGCAGGTCGATTGCCATCGTGTCTCCACACCACCCCTGGACGTGACCGCGATAGTCGGCGTTACTCATCCGGCCCATATTTTGAGGACGCCTGGCCTCCCGGCGGACAGGCTCCGAGTAGAGATCCTTTTCACGCTCAATGATCTCCTGCTGAATCTCATCCACCACGGCCTTGAAGTCAGTGTTTTCCTCTCGTGTCACGATATATCTCCGCTACACACCCTCGGCCAGATCATTGAGCCGGCCCATCACCTCATCCAACTGCTGCTGGAGCATCTCGGCCTCTTCACGCAAGCGGCCGACCTCGTCCTCCTCGTACGCCTCGTCGTCAGCTGTATGCTCGTGCGCATGCGCCACGCTTTCGCGGCACGGTTCAGCATCTTGCAAAGCGCCACCCAGGTACTGCTCCAGGGCGTGCCGCACGGTGCCGGAGGCGCCGGTCGCGGCCTGAATCCCATACTGCTGAAAGAAGCCGATCGCCCGCCGGCCCATCCCGCCGGTCAACATCACGTCGGCCTGCTGATCCCGAATAAAGCTCGGCACCTGGCCAGGCTGATGTTGCCCGTAGTAAGGATTATCGATCGCCTCCACTGCCTCCACTTTCTGCTCATCAAGATTGACAAGCACGAAGTAGGGACATCGCCCAAAGTGCGGGCTGACCACGCTATCTAACCCATTGGCATCGTCGGCAGAAATTGCTACTCGCATATCTATGCTCCTCCTTCTAGCTTATCCAGTCGATCCATCACCTCGGCCAGCTGCTTGCGCAGGCCAGAGGCCATCTCCTTCAGCTCGGCGATCTCCTCCTCACGGGAGCCGGACGTGGCGCTCGACGTGGCGGGTGCAGCCGCCGTCGCTCGGCGTCCCGGGCCCCGGCCCATCCCGGCATGCGCCGGACCGGTCGCTCCACCGGCCTCGGATAGCTCACCGGCCTTATAGGCCTCGACCGCTTCGCGGACGGTGCCGCCTTCGAAAAGACAGACCGGCACACCGGACGATCCGAAAACGTCAAAGGCGTTCGGTCCCACGTTGCCGGTCACGACAGCCTCGGCATCTCGTTCGACGATGAACTGCGCGGCCTGGATCCCGGCGCCGCTGGCCGCCCCCATTGCGGGGTTGTCGACCGCCTCGAATTCCATGGTGTCTGTATCGACGAAAATGTACGTCGGGCAACGTCCAAAGACGGGACTGACATCCGCATCCAGGTCGATGCCGTTGGATGTAACGACGATCTTCATTCGTAAGCCTCCTTAACGTGCCTTATCCATTTGCTTTCTGACTGACGAAAGGTATAATCACTTTGTCCAACGCGTGAGGAGCCTGACGGCCCCTCACGCGGTCGGGAGCTCGGGGCGAGTGGCAAAGCGAGAGTTAACGTCACCCGCCCCGATGTGTTTTGATGGCGCGGTCGAGAGGCCACGCCCTCCCGAGGTTACGACGCTTGCTCCAGCTCCTCGATGCGGCTGGTGATGGCGTCTAGCTGTTCCTTCAGCCACTCAGCTTCCGATCGGAGATAGTCGATTTCCTCCTCCGGGCTTGGCGGCGCAGCGTAGGGAGAGGGGCCGTAAGCACCCGCCAGCGGTGCCCAGGCGCCCGCTCGTCCGAAGCGAGCCCAGCCCGGTTGCCCGGTAGCGTAGTAGCGATGGCGCCATCCGCGCCCCCAGCCTCTGCCCCAACCACGCCGCCATCCCATCCCCATCCGGGGTCTGGGGCTAGCGTAGCCGGGCGCATCGTAACCGGCACAGTAGCCGGCTCCACGACCGGTCATCGGTCCTTGACCCATCGGTCCAGTTCGATCTCCTGCTGGCATGTCTGCCTCCTTCTACTACTGATTGCTTCTTACGAACTAGGTATCCTACTCTCTGCTCTGGCCGGTCTCTGACCGAGCCAGGTGAGAAACCTTCTCCTCAGAGCTTGAGGGCACGGTCAGGAGATCGGCCCCAGCGATTGTGAGAGCAGAACGAAGGTTCTGTAGGGAGCACGTTTACGGATTGTCGATTCGTCATCGAACCACGTTACTACCATCGTCCACGCCCGCGACCGTGGCCGCGGCCAAACCCGGCCCCGCCTCGACCGCCGCGAAAGCCGCGCCCTCGGAAGCCTCGCAGTCCCCAGCGTGGGCGGCCGGCCGACGAAGCCGCGCGATACGGGCGTCCAGGGCCGGTATACGCCGCCCGGCCCACTCCACCCGCAGCGCGATTGGCGGGGTTGCACGGCCCGCGTGCGCCGCCGGTCATCGGACCCTGACCCATTGGTCCTGTTCCATCAAATCCTGGCATCGCATTCACCTCCTTCTACTGTTATAGCAAACTACTCCTGACAACGACCTAGCCAGCCTCCCGCGGCTCGACGACCAGATCCATCTTCTGCTGGAAGCGTTCCAACTCCTTCAACACCTCATCCCAGCTGGAGCGATCCTCCACTTGTTCTGGCAGCTCCTCGACCGTCCACTGGTACATCACCCGGGGGAGGCCTTCCACGGCGACCTCGATGTCTCCCGCCTCGTACCGCGACCAGGCTTCCTCGATCGACCGCGAGAATTGCTCTTGAGCCGCTTTGATGGCCTCGGGCTCGCCGCGTTCAAGGGCCTCCAGCAGCTGCTGTGCGTTTCTGGTCAAGTCTTCGATCATCGTCACCACCTTATCCAAACGCTGGTTCCGCGGCCTTCTCCAGTACGTGCTCTACGATCTTCTCCGCGATGGGCTCGAACGCCTCCGCGCCGTACTGCTCGACCTCACCGGCGTCACACCGTCGCGCCAGCTCGGGATCGAGCGGCAACCGTCCCAGGAAGGGCACATCGAGCCGCCCGGTCGTCTCCTGCGTCCGGCTGGGGCCGAAGACCTCGATCCGCTCGCCGCAATTGGGGCACGTGGCATAGCTCATATTCTCCACCACGCCGGCGATATCGACGTTCAGATGCTCGGCCATCCGCGCCGCCTTGCGCACCACCATGCCCGCCAGATCCTGCGGCGAGGTGACCAGGACCACCGCGTTCAGCGGCATCGACTGCATTACCGTCAGCGAGGCGTCCGAAGTGCCAGGCGGCAGGTCGACGATCAGATAGTCCAGGTCGCCCCAGACCACGTCGCCCCAAAACTGCTTGATGGCCCCGCTGATCAGCGGCCCGCGCCAGATGACGGCCTCCTCCTCATCCGGCAACAGAAGATTGATCGACATCACGTGAATGCCTTCATCCGTCTCCGCTGGGATGATGCCCACCGGGCCCATCGGCGGCGGGTCGTGCAACCCGAACATCTTGGGGATGCTGGGACCGGTGATGTCGGCATCAAGCACGCCCACGCGCTTACCCTGGCGTCGCAAAGCCACCGCCAGCAACGCCGCCACCGACGACTTACCGACGCCGCCCTTGCCGCTCATCACCGCTACCACGTGCTTGACGTGGTTCAGGTGCTTCGCCACGCCTGTCTTCTGCTGTTGCTGATGCTGGGGCTGATCGGGCCAGATGGCCTCCTTCTCCTGCGGCGTCATCTCGCGCAACTCTACCTGCACGTCACTGACGCCATCCAACCCCAGAAGCACCTGCCTGGCATCCTCCACGATGTTCTCGCGGAGCGGACAGGCCAGCGTCGTCAGCGCCAACGTGAAGCTGACCGCGCTATCCTCCACCGTCACGTCGTGGACCATCCCCAGTTCGACGATGCTCTGGCCCAGCTCAGGATCGTTTACCTGGCGTAAAGCCTCAATCACCTGCGATTTGTCAACCATATCTACTCCTTGCTGTTGCTAATCTATTGCGTGTGCTGTCTTACGCGTTACCGTGAGCAGTCGAAGACCGCCTGCTTGTTTCACTTGTCTAAAGGTCGCTCCTTGAGCAATGGAACGCAGCACCCGTCCCGGTTCGATGACCACCGTGCCGCTCAAGGCGTCGATCCCGGCCTCGAACATCACGGTGGAGAACGGCGTGCTTGGCCCCAGCATCACCACGAAGCTATCGGGGTGACAGAGCCCGATCAGATTCTCGAAGGTGTGGTTGATGAGCGAGGTACTGGTGAGCGCGACGACATCGGCCTGCGGCAGCACCTCGTCCGCCTGCTCGGCCGGCAGATCGCCGGGGCGCGGGCGGAGCTCCAGCACCCAGCACGTCTCCGCCGCCTGGCGGACCCGCTCCACGAAGGGGAAGTGCCCTACGATGGCAACGCGACGGCCGACGCCACGCTCCAGGATCACCCGCTCGGCGTTGAGCTCGTCACAAGCGTCCGTATCAACTGTGGACAGCGCGTTGAACGCCGCCAAGCCGATGCTGGCCTTGAGCTTGCTGGGCGAACTCAGCCACCCGGCGAGCTCCCGCCCGCTATATCTGAGCAGATCGCCCGCCTCCGGCACCGGCGGCCCATGATGATCGGTCTCGCCGCGCAGCGTCGAGGCCAGCCCGCAGCGCAGGCACTCGCCACCCAGCACCACCGCCGTCCAGAAGGCGCCCATCAGCACCTGGCTGACCGGCGCGTCTACCTCTAGATCCTCCAGCAATGCGTCAATGGTGGGCACCTTCGCCTTCCTCCATATGTCGTTCGTAAGCGTTCAGAATGTCGTCGATCATTCGGCGCGTGTCCTCCAGATCCCGCGTCCACCAGCTCAGCACCTCGTCGCCGAGCTCGGTCAGCGAATAGACGCGCCGCGGCGGGCCTTTGGTCTCTTCCTCGTCCCAGCTGGAAGCGACCCATCCCTTATCTTCCATATTGCGCAGCGCCCGGTAGACGGCGCTGGTATTACGATCTCCCAGGCCGAAGTCGTCCAGACGATCAATCAGCGTGTAGCCATGTTCCGAGCCGTGGTGCAGGAGCAGAAGTAACGTCGGCTCCAGAAAGCGCACCGCGCGGCGGGAGCAACCTCGCTGCCGCCACCTCCGTCCTCGCCCTCTTCCTCGTCCTGGGACCATAGTCTCTACCTCCGATGCTGCGTACGTTTCGCTCAAGCAGGGTTAATATACCACACTATGTGCAGGTTGTCAATAGACGGGGTGTACAGAGAAAAAGTGCAAGAGGCACTCCGAAAGTTGGATTCTGCGTGGTCGATGGCTCTGTGGGGCGTGTTGTCCTCACAACAAAACCCTCCGCGGGAGCACAAGCCCGCGGAGGTTGGGAGGCAATCGGGGACGATCCGGTCGCTACGAGATCGTGGCGTCGCGGGGCAGCACGAAGGCCATCAGCAGCGCCGCGGTCAGCGCCAGCGCCGCGCCGAAGAAGAACGGCGCCGCAGGCCCGAAGCCCTGCCACGCGCCGACGCCCTGCCAGAGCAGGCCGGCGATGAGCGAGGCAGGGAAATCGAGCACGCCGATCACGGCGTTGTACGTGCCATAAGCCGTGCCCCGCAGCTGCTCCGGCACGATGTCGGCCACCATCGCCTTGGTGGTACCGTAGGCCAGGCCGTAGTAGACACCGTAGAGCGCGTACAGCGCCCAGACGTGCCAGCCCCGCCCCGCCAGCGCGAAGCCGAGGTAGATCGCGGCGTAGACCAGCCAGCCGCCGATGATGACCCAGCGCCGTTCGACGCGGTCGGAGAGCGAGCCGGCCGGCGTCGAGACCAGGGCGTAGATGACGTTGAAGGTGATCAGCATACCCAGCACGCCGACGATGCTCAGGCCGCGCTCCTTCGCCCGCAGCACCAGGAACGCATCGGCCGAGTTGCCCAGGTCGAAGATGCCGACGATGACCATAAAGAGCGCGAACCGCTTCCCCAACCCGCGGAAGGAGACGCGCGGGGCCTCCTGGCTCTCCTTCACCGGCACGTCGCGCGCGCCGATGGCGAGCGAGAGGACAGCCAGAAACGCCGGTACCAGGCTGATCAGGACGATCGTCTGGAACGTCGCCCGGCTCAGCTCGCCCACGCCCTGCCGGGCCAGCCAGACCGCCGCCAGCGCGATGGAGAGCCCCAGCACCGCGCCAGCCGTGTCGGCCGCGCGGTGGAAACCGAAGGCCAGCCCGCGCTGCTCCTCCGAGATCGAATCGGCCACCAGGGCGTCGCGCGGCGAGGTGCGGATGCCCTTGCCCACCCGGTCGGCCCAGCGCACGGCGGCCACCACGGGCCAGGAGCTGGCGACGTAGAAGAAGGGCTTGGCCAGGGCGGCCAGGCCGTAGCCGCCCACCGCCAGCCACTTCCGCGCCCGCAGATTGTCGGAAAACCAGCCGGAGAAGACCTTGAGCAGGCTGGCCGTCGATTCGGCCACGCCCTCGATCAGGCCGATCACGTTCGTCTTCACCCCCAGCACGCTGGAAAGAAACAGCGGCAAGATCGGGATCACCATCTCGCTGGAGATGTCCATAAAGAAGCTGGTCAGGCTGGTGGCCCAGACGTTCCTGGGCAGGCCTTTCAACCCGCGCTTCGACGGTGCTTCACGCTCAGACATTGTCATCCTCCAAGTTAGAATCTAACGGATCTCATCGAGCAGCTCGATCGCCCGCTCTCGCCCCTGCTCCAGCGCCTCCTGCCCGGCGTCGGTGAGCGTGTAGTACTTGCGCACCTTGCCGCCGACCACGCGCTTCTCGCTCGCCAGCAGCCCTTCCTCCTCCAGACCGTGGAGCATCGGGTAGAGCGTGCCGGGGCTCAGGTCGTAGCCGTGCCGCGCCAGCTCCTCGATCAGCCACAGGCCGTAGACCGGCTCGCGCCCGGCGTGGTAGAGAATGTGCAGCTTGACGAATCCCAGAAACAGATCACGCGAGAGAGACATCACACCTTCTTTATCGTGTATCGTTATCGATCTTCGATATTATACGCGAACAGAACCGCCGGGTCAAGCGGTTCTGGTGAATGTGCTTCAATCAGAAGATCGTTACGGCGCGGAGGATTTGAAGATCAGCGGCAGGTAGACCGGATGGTTGGGCCACCAGGCCCGGGCCATCACCTGGGGCGGGCTCTTGCTCGTCTCCCAGAGCTCGTAGAGCGCCTCGCCGTCGACGCCGCCTCGTTCCTTCAGGAATTCGACGTATTCCCTGGAGGCGGTCTGGTAGTAGAGCGTGGCGAGGACTTGCTCGGCGTCCTCCGGTAGCGTGTAGGTGGTGTCGTCCCAGTGCTGCCCGTCGGCGTAGATGGCCCCGACAGGGCGCAGGCCCGGCTCGTCGAAGGCGTCCTGGGTGTAGCCGCGCGGCGGGATGCGGTTGTCCTTGACCACCTCGTTGTTCAGCACGAAGTGGAACGAGGCCCCGGCCGGCTTGTTGAGCAGCTCAGCCAGCTCGGGCGTGATGCCCTGCTTCGCCTCGTAGACCTTGACGTCGGCGTCGCGGTTCAATTGACCGGCGTCAAAGTCGTAGGCGCCCGATTCGTCAATCAGGTTGCCGTCTTCGTCGTAGGCCTTCAGGTGGATCCACATCTGCCGCCCCTCCGGGTAGCCGGTGGGCAGCTTGTGGCCTGTCTCATTGATCACGCGGACGGTGGCGAGCTTCTGCGTGCCGCTGGCCGTCATAGTGACCGATAACCGGGCTGCCTTGCGCAACATCGACTGGGCCTCGCGGAACGTGGCGTCCAAGTAGTCCGCCTCGCCGGCCGCGTGCAGCCGCCAGTCCTCATCCTGCAGAAGCTGCGGGAGCCAGGTGTTGCCGCCGACCATTGTGTGCTCCGGCAGGCAGCCCGTGGTCTCGCAATCGCGCGCGGTGGGGTTGAACTGGGCGTCGGCGCCCACGCCGGTGATGCGCTGCAGATGACAATCCTGGCAGGCCTCGACCACGCCGTCGGGATCGGAGCCGGCGAACCGCGGTGCCTCGACGCCGCCATCGGCGTAGGCGCTGTGGCGCCACTCGTCGTAGGTGCTCTCGATACGGAAGAGGTCGTCGTTCTCCAGGTCCGACGTCGGCGCGGCCGTGTCCATCTGGTTGGGCCAGTATTGACGGCGATCCTCGTCCCACGAGAGCAGCGGATTATCCACGTTGTGGCAGGTGCCGCAGAGCCGCGAGCGCGTGTCGGCGTCGCTGGTCTGGCCCAGGAACGCGGTCTCATAGGCCGTGTGATACGGCAGCCGCTGGGCGAAGGCAAACGGGCCGCGCCGGTTGTCGTCGGGGTCGACGATGGCGGTGGCGCTGCCGACGTAGGTCACGGGCACCGTCGCGGTCAGCTCGCTGCGGACGGCTCTATCGAGCGAGGCAATCTCGCTCGTCGTCGGCCGGGGATCGACCATACGGTGGCAGGTGGCGCAGGCCACGCCGTTTGAGATGTCCTGCCCCTCCAGCGCCGAGCCATCGGCCGGATGGCTGCGCCCCTCCAGCCAGCCCTTGGGCGCGTGACAGCGCAGGCAGTAGTCGCCGACGTCAGGCGCGTCGTAGTTCGCCACCGCCAGCGCGGCCCACATCAGTGGATCGCGTCCCGACTGGCTCATCATCGCGCCCCGCCAGCGGTCGTAGATCGGCTCGCTGTGGCAGGTGTCGCAGTCGACGGAATCCGGGATGAGCGTGGTCAGCTGCCCTGGCTGCGTCCCCGGTAAGAAGACGTCCTCCATCGTAGAGGTCAGGACGGAACGAGGCACGAAGAGCGTTTCGGAGAGCTCGAACGGCTCGACCGCGCCGCCGACCGTGGCCCGGTTGACGAGGCCGCCCGTGATGGCGTCGCTTGCCGTGACCCGATAGGTGATGGATATCGTCGTATCGGCGCCGAGCGTGCCCTGCCAGCGGAGCGTCGGGGCGTGCGTGTCGATAGACGTGCCAGCAGTAGCATCGAGCGAGTCCGGCACATAGGTCAGCCCCGTCGGCACGGTGTCGGTCAGGTGGAGCGTCCCCTCGACGGCGCCGCCGGTGTTGACCAGCGCGATGGTGTAGGTCGCCACCGCGCCGGGGTCGATGCTGGGCGGTGAGACATTTTTGCTGGAGGGGGAGAGATTTGGCGTCGGGCCGTGCGCGTCGGCCAGGCGGCGGATGGTGCCGCCGTTCCAGTCGCAGACGTAGAGCTCGCCGTCCTCGTCCTCGCCGAAGGCGCTGACGTTGAAGCCGGCGTCGAGCTCCAGTTCCGGCGTCGACCAGGTATCCGGATTGGATGCGGTCTTGTAGAGGCTCCAGATCTTGCCGTTGACGTAATCGGCGTAGAAGTAGCGCCCTTGCAGATCGGGGTAGAGATCGCCGCGGTAGACAAAGCCGCCGGTCACGGAGCGCCCCTCGCTATGGCTGTACTCGGCGATGGGATCGGTCAGGTCGGCGTCGGCGCAAGCGTCGTCGAACTCGTAGGGATGCGTGCCCTCCAGGCAGTCCCAGCCGAAGTTGACGCCGCCCGGCGTGCCCGCGGCCTGGTAGCTGATCTCCTCCCAGGCGTTCTGGCCCACGTCGCCGATGTAGAGATCGCCCGTCTGCCGGTCGAAGCTGAAGCGCCACGGGTTGCGCAGGCCAATGGCCCAGATCTCGTCGCGGCCTGCCGTGCCGACGTAGGGGTTGTCCGAGGGGATGGCGTAGGGCGAGCCGCCGTTGTTCACATCCAGGCGCAGCATCGCGCCCAGTAGATTGGTCGGATCCTGGGCGTTCTCCTGCGGATCGCCGCCGCTGCCGCCGTCACCCATCCCAATGTAGAGGTATCCGTCGGGACCGAAGAGCAACTGCCCACCGTTGTGATTGCCGTAGGGCTGGGCGATGGTCAGAATCTCGAACCGGCTGGCGGGATCGGCCACGTCCGGGTTCAACGACGAGACGGTGTAGCGTTCGATCACGGTGGTGCCATCGCTATCGCGCGTGTAGTTGACGTAAAAAGTGCCGTTGGTCGCGTAGTCCGGATGGAAGGCCAGCCCCAGCAACCCTTTTTCGCCGCTGCGGCTGGTGCGATCGGTAAGATCGAGAAAGGGCGTGGAAAGCACCGTACCGTTCTTGATCACTCGGATCGTGCCCGGCTGCTCGACCACGAAGAGCCGCCCGGAGCCGTCGCCGGCGTGGGTCACCTGGACCGGGTGATCGAACCCCGAGGCGACGACCTCGTCGACCTTGATCTCCACGTCGGGCAACTGAACGTTCGTCTCGGCGGCGACGTTTCCGCCGAGCTGCATTAACCAGACGACGAGCAGCGCGGACGCCATCGCCATCAGCCCCAAGCATTTCTTACTAAGCATAGTCTCTCCCTCCGGTTCGTGTGATACCAAGCAAACCTGCGATCCAGGTAGTGTCCCTGGTCAATTGAGATAATTTCTGGCATACTATCAGCAAAACATCATCTTTCGGAGGTGGTAAATGATGAATCTGATAGCATGCCTGAGCATATTGTCGTTGATCTTCGTTTTTTGGTCAAGAGACTCTTAAATAATGTTTCTATGTCCGAAGGTCAGCTGAAGACATCATATTTTTCTGTCAAATCATCCGCACATTAACAACTCGCGTGTATCACACGCCACATACTCCCGAATTATCCGCTCTCGCGGTCTCAACGCCCGCTCCCGAGCCGCCTGATGCCGTCTCCAGGTATGCCCAACTGACCCGCTGATGATGTCAACGGCTTGAGCGACCGTGGCTTGTCAGAAGTCAAGCAGCCGGGCTCGCCCGATGGGCTGCCAGCTTCTCCAGGTTGACGGCAAAGACCGTCAGGCAGTCGGCGATGGTGTTCATCTCACCATCCCGATAAGGCGCTCGATCCCCGTTGTGGTAGGCGTTGGCATGACCGAAGACCCCTTCACGGGCGAAGCGCTGCTTCAAGATCCGCTCGCCCTCTTCACTCTGGCTCCTGAGCCGGTTCTCCAGCCAGCGCCGATGACTTTCCGGCCTGGTACTGAAGCGGCGGGCTTCTTCGTCCTCGTCCACACACTGAGGGCGGAGGGCACAGTCGGCACACATCTGGCCCTCGTAGATCGTGCGCCCATCGTCGTAGGGGCCGTATTTCTGTTCCATCGGCGTCCCTGCGGGACAGCAGAGCTCACCGTGCTCGTCGAAAAGAAAACGATCAGGGCCGAAGCGCCCTTTGGGCGCCCGATGGTCTCGCGATACGGCGAAGAGTTCAACCGGCTCAACGTCTAGATCCCGATACACTTGATCCTGATCGAAAGCACTATCCAGGCCCAATCGCTGGGGCAGGCTTCCCAGCACGCGCTTGGTCCTGTCCAACACCACTTTGACCTGTGGGGCTTGGGCCGCGTTGGCTGCCATCGACACGATTCCAATGATGATGTCGTGGGCCCCGTCCACCAGGTAACCGACCTGGTAGCCGCAGATGGTGACGCCTTGGCTCAACGTGCCCACGCGGGCCGACAGATCGCCCCAGGCGTGCGGGATGGAGGGCCTCAGATCTTCTCCAACAGCGTGGAGATGATCCCGCAGCGCGTCCAGGGCTTGTTCTCGTTGGCTCGTGCCCGCGGTCGTGGTCGCCAACTGGTTCAGCAATCCTCTACCTTCCTCCACTTTCCTCTTCGCCTTCTGCCACCACGTCCTCAGCGTCTGCTGAATGAGCGATCATCTCCCAGTGCAAAAGCCCCCAAGCGCTACTTCACCCCGCATAAACGCTTCGGCCTCCTGCCACGTCTCAAAGTCCATGCCAGCGGCTATCTTCTCCGACAGCTGATCCATTAACTCGACGGTCTGCGCCTGCGACAAGTCACCGAGAAAGGAATATCGCTGCCGCAACCGGGTTTTGAACCCGCGATATAGCTCGCGTGATCGATCCATCGCCTGCGAAGCGCTGGGCCTTGACTCACGCTCCTCATCATCTCTGGAGGCCTGGGCGACGTAGTGAGCCACTGCTGAGATAACCACGGACTCAACTTCTCTCCCCTCCCGCACAGCGATATTGTGAACCTGTTCTTCGATCTCATTCGGCAAAGTAACGGTCAAACTCATTTGCCCCTCCTTCTACCGCAGAATCCCAACTCAACGCCTCATGCAGTGGAACCAGCCGTTCCTTATCCTCGTTCGTGTCACCCATCGCTGACTCGCTTTATCACTCACTCGCCTCATCGCTCTATCGCTCATTCGCCATTCGCCATTCGCCATCCGCTATTCGCTATTCATCATTCGCTATTCGACATGCAAAAACGGCCACATCCACCATGACTGGCAGACGTGGCCGCTTGTGTTATACCTATACTTTTGCACTTTTTGAGCGTTTTTGAGATTATGATACAATTTGCTCAATCTTCTTCGGGTAATTTATACAAAGTTGGTCGCGCATAAGGAGAAACGAG
>CAYYTU010000030.1:0-38087 GCA_964474655.1 uncultured Anaerolineales bacterium | reverse complement strand
GAGTCGTCAGAGTCTAATTGTGCGATTTATTCCAGGCGGGCAAAGGTCACGCTAAACAGTTTTTGAATCGGTCCTCTGCTTACCAACCGCTTTGGTAGTGTGTGAAATCTTGGCCCCCCGATAAGCGTGCTGAAGAAACCCGTTCGTTGAGTTGTTCCATCTGAGCAAACACCTGGTCTTTGCGCTAAAAAGACTTCGCTCTTGTGTAGAATTCTGCACAAACTACTGAAGAGGTCGTAGCTGATGGTTGAACGAGACCATCGTCGGACGTATCAGTTTACCCGGCCCGATTTCAGTCTCCGTCACTTGGAGGCGGCTTTGATGCGCGTTGATGTGTTGCTCCATCGAGCGGTGTTGCGATGGCAACAGGCCGGTCAGGACCCCCACGATCCCTTCCGCGGACAGTACGTCTCCGACGCCGAGGCTACCGCGCTCTTGAAGCGTCCCTTCGCCACCAGCTGGGGCGAGACGGTGGCGCTGCGCGAGGGAGAGAAGGAATCCTACACCAACGCGCTCGCAAAGGTTGAACACCACCTCCAGACGGTTCGGGAACAGGCGTGTCAGGAAGGGCATACGCTGCGCCTGGAGCGCTTGGCGGACGCGTTCGATCTCGACCGGTTCGATCGGGACGCGTTGCTGATCTGCCTGACTCCCACTCTTGATCTCCGCTACGAGCGCATCTACGGCTACCTGCAGGACGACGTGACCCGCAAGCGCCCTAGTGTGAGCATCGTGCTCGATCTGCTCTGCTTGCCCGGCAGTAACCGACTGACGCGATTGTCTCGCTTCGCCGATGATGCGCCGCTGTTCCGCCATCACATTCTGGAGCGGATGAGCGACTCGGCGTCGGAGCAGCACCCGCTGTTGAGCCAGCCGTTGCGTGTCGACGCGGCGGTGGTGGCATGGCTGCTGGGCGATTACCGGCCCCACGACGACCTGGCGGCTCACACCACGCTGATCCAGGCCGAGGAGAGCGCGGCGGATCGGTTGTTGGCCTCACCGCTGACGGACCAGCTGGATGTTTCCTCTCTCGATCACCCCGGTGCTGAACAGCCCATCCTCGTCTTTTACGGCCCCGATGCGGCCAGCCAGCGGGCTGCGGCGCGGTTGTCGGCCGCCCGATTGAACCGTCCTTTGTTGGATGTGGATTTCGCTGGCGCGGTGGCCGAGGCGGACTTGGCGCCCCTGCGTGCGCTCCGGTTGGCCCTGCGTGATGCGCGGCTGATCGGCGCCATCCCCTGCGTGCGGCTGGGCCGCGACGCCGAGGCAGCGCCGACGATGGGGCCCGACATGTTGGCCGAGCTGTCCGCGCATCCGGGCCTGGCGATTATCGCCGGTCCGGAACGGTGGCGGCCGAGGGGGCTGGAGCGGCAGCGCCCTTTCGTCTGGGTCGATTTCCCGATCCCGCCTTATGCCCGGCGGCGTGCGCTGTGGCGCCATTTCTTGCGTCGGTTGGGCGTCAGAAGCGACCTGGACGTCGCTGATCTGGCCGGGCAGTTTACGCTGACCACGGGCCAGGTTCGGGACGTGGTGGCGTCGGCCAGAGATGCGGCGGCTCAGCGCGGTGACGCGTTGACGGTGAGCGATCTGTTCGAGGCGGCTCGCGCCTACTCCAGCGCCCGCCTGAGCGGCCTGGCCCAGAAGATCGACCCGCGCTACGGCTGGGAGGACATCGTGCTGCCCGACGATCAGCTGGCGCTGCTGCACGAGATCGTGGACACGGTGCGGAAGCGCTCCCTGGTGCTGGAGGCGTGGGGCGTCGGTCGCAAGCTGGCCGCCAGCGGCGGCGTGACGATGCTCTTCGCCGGGCCGCCCGGCACCGGCAAGACGATGGCCGCCGAGGTGATGGCCGCCGAGCTGGGGCTCGATCTTTACAAGATTGATCTCTCCTCCATCGTCAGCAAGTACATCGGCGAGACGGAGAAGAACCTGGAGCGCATCTTCAACGAGGCGGAGCACAGTAGCGCGATTCTATTCTTCGATGAGGCCGATGCGCTCTTCGGCAAACGCTCCGAAGTGCGCGACTCGCACGATCGATATGCCAACATTGAGATCAGCTATCTGCTGCAGCGGATGGAGGCCTACGACGGCGTGACGATTCTGGCCACCAACCTGCGGGCCAATCTGGACGAGGCGTTCACGCGTCGCCTTCAGTTCGCGGTCGACTTCCCCTTCCCAGAGCGTGAGTACCGCGAGCGCATCTGGCGTACGCTCTTCCCGCCGGACGTGCCTCGCAAGCCGGACCTGGATTTCGCCCTGATGGCCCGGCGCTTCAAGCTGGCCGGGGGCAACATTCGTAACATCATCGTCAACGCCGCCTATCTGGCCGCCGCCGATGGACAAGAGGTCACGATGGGCCATTTGTTGCACGGCACCCGCCGCGAGCTGCAGAAGATGGGGCGGCTGTTGCCGGAGGATGATTTAACGATTGATTAGGAGCCTTGTATGAGTGCGATTTTGGATAAGGTTGTCGATTTCTTTGAACAGGATGCATGGCCGTTCACGCGCGTCGAGGAGTGGTCCGCGATACGCACGGGATTCAAAGGCGAAAGTGGCGAGTGGATCTGCTTCGCCCGGGCACGGAAGGAAGAAGCGCAATGTCTCTTCTACTCGGTCTGTCCGGCCAACGTGCCCGAGGAGAGGCGTCCGGCGATGGCTGAGCTCCTGACGCGGATCAATTACGGGCTGTTGATTGGCAACTTCGAGATGGATTTTGCCGACGGCGAGGTGCGTTATAAGACCAGCATCGACGTCGAGGGTGATCGCTTGAGCGTGGCGCTGGTCAAGAACATGGTCTATGCCAACGTGCTGACGATGGACTGGTATCTGCCGGCGGTGATGAGCGTTATCTATAGTGATACCTCGCCATCTCAGGCCGTGGCCCGGGTGGAGGATACGCCGGCTTAGCGGACCGCGTAAGGAGCGACGATGCCCAAGCCCAAGAAGACGAACGCCGAATCGGCAAGCGAAACGAAGACCAGGCAGCAGGATCCCCTCGCCGGCGTGCAGGTCGGCGCGGAGATGGAAGGACTGGGCCAGCTCGCCGATGGGTTGACGCTGCAAAAAGCGATGGCGAACCCGCGTCGCTTGGCCCCCGGCTCGGTGCCGGGGTTGCAGCGATCGCTGGGCAATCAGTACGTGCAGGCGATGATGAGCCGCGCCGCGCAGGGTGATTCGACCACGGGCATTGCCTCTGACGTCCAGACGCAAGTCGAGCAAGAGCATAAGCGGCGGGCGGGCCTTGAGGGGAGCCCAACCGTCTCGCAGCGCAAGCCCGACGGCGGCGGTCAGCTTTCTGAGCCGACCAGCGGCGCCATCGACCAGCAGATCAAGCGCGGCGGCAAACCGCTCCCCGGCGAGACCCGCTCCAAGCTGAAGCAGAATCTGGGCGTCAGCGACCCCGAAAATATCCAGGTCCATACGGATAAAGAATCCGATGCGCTCAGCAAGTCGCTGGGGGCACGCGCTTTCACCGCCGGTAGCCATATCTTCTTCCAGCAAGGCGAGTACGATCCCGGCAGCACCCGCGGCCAGCGCTTGCTCTACCACGAGAGCGCGCACACGATGCAACAGGGCGCCACGGCGCAGCAGGGCAGCGCTACGCAGCAGACGCCTCAGGCGCAGATGGTGGTCTCGCCCACCGACGACGAGTACGAGCAAGAGGCCGACGAGGCGGCCGAGCAGGCCCTGACGTCTCGGGCAGCGTCCGCTGGCGCTCCGTCGGGCTCGGGCCAGGGTGAGGACGACCCCGTCCAGGAGGCCGATGCGGCCTTCGAGCAGGCCACGCGAGCTTCGGAGGAAGCGCTCCCTCGCGTCCAGCTGGATCAAGATGAAGAGAAGGACGACGAGGAGAAGGAAAAAGAGGAAGAAGCCGAGAAGAAGAAGGAGGAGAAGAAGGGCGAGGCGGATAAAGAAAAGGATCAGCAAAAGAAAGGGGCCAAGGAGAAGGGAAAGGACAAGGGGGAGGAGGAGGAGAAAAAGAAGGAGAAGAAACCTAAAAAGGTCCCCAAGCCAGATAAGCCCAAGACGCCGGAGAAGACGGACAAGAAGCTCCCTCTGCCGGAGTCGGAGGTCGATGTCGACGAGGCCAAGTTTGACCCGGGAGAGGATTACGAAGAACCCGAGATGGAAGAGGAGATGTTGCCCACCTGGGGCGAATTGGCCGCCGGGACGGTTCAGCTGTCGCCGGAGATGGTCCAGCAGGAGCTGAATTATCACACCGCCTTGACGTCGGGTGATGGCGGCGACGGCGGTGGCGGTCTCTCGGACGTTGAGGTGGGCAGCGAGGCCGAGGAGGGCGAAGGATCCGAGGACGTCGATAAGGGCGCGATGATCGGCGACGCTCTGGCTGAGGGCGCGCTCACCGGCTTGCAGGAGGGCGCCACTGAGTTTGTCTCCGATCAGGTCATTCAGGCCGCCACCTCCAAGATCCCCTACGCCGATGGGTTCATCAATATGGCCAAGATCGCCCAGGACCCCAACCAGTGGTTCGAGGACAACGTTATGGCTATCGGCGACGGGGCGAAGGATATGGTCAAGGGCTTCAAGGCCATCGGCGATGAGGACACAGCCTGGGGCTATATGGCGGCCACGCTGGAAGCGGTGATTGGTATCATCGATCTGGTCAATCAGATCCTGGGGTTGATCAACACTATCTTCACCATCATCCTGGCCATCAGCAAGGCTTTGGTCATTCTGGGTAATTTTATGATCTCGCTTTGTCCTGGCCCCTGGGGTATCTTCGCCTGGACGCCGGCGGTCTTCGTGCCGATTGTGACCTTCTTCACCAACGTGATCGCCTTCCTGGATCCGATCAACAATACCGTCAGCTCGATCACCAATATCCTGCTCCAGGTGAAGTTTATGATGCAGCCACTGGTGATCCTGTTCCGTATCCTGGATATTGCGGAGAGTAAGGCCGATCCGGAGAAGCTGAAAGAGAAGCAGGAGAAACTCAAAGGTACAACACAGGGTTTCGTCAAGTCCTCGACCCAGAAGGTGGCCAACAAGGCCAAGGACAAGGCCTCCGCCAAGATGCAGAAGGCCTGGGACAAGCGTCAGATGCGCAAGGCTGAGCAGGAGGCGGAGGCGGCCGGCGTCCCCAAGGGTGGCGGTGAGGAACAGCTCACCGAAGGGCAGCAGAGGGCCAAGGATAAGCTCGACGCAGCGCGGGAGAAATACGAGGCTAGCAAGAAGGCCGATGCCGACGAGAAGTTGGCGGGTGTGCTGCCTTGGAAGACGATGTCGAAAAACTGGGGGGAGCTCAAGGGCAATGTGACCAAGCTCAGGGGGGGCGATCCTCAGGATTACAGCCAGCGCCCCGAAAAGTATAAGGATGATTCGCCTGAGGAGTATGAAAAAAAGCGGATCAAGGGCTCGCGGGAGGAGGCCAAGGAACGGACGGCGGGTGTTAAGGAAGTCAGGGCCAAGCAGAAAGAGCTGAAAGCCCGGGGCAAAGAGCTTGGGGCGGGAGAGCGGATGTTTGCCCGCGGGCGTGGTGAGCCAAAGAAGACCGCGCGTCGAAAAGGAGACGAGGCGGAAACCGCCCGCCATAATCGAGAGGCTGCCGAGGCTGAATACGATCGCCGAAAGAAAATCAGCGACAATGACACCATGGTGAAGATGAGCAAAGGCGCAGCTGACGAATCTTACAAGAACCTGACGGCGGCGGAAGAACACTTGGCCAATGCTCGAAAACGGAAGGCATCCAAGGAGGAGATTGACCGACTTCAGAAAGAAGTCGACCAGCTGGAAAAGGAACATCATCGCCGCCAGGATGTGTGGGTCTCATGGGAAAAACAACAACAAAAGAACGAAAAGGCCACCCAGCGTGCTAAGCAAGAGCGCCAACGGCGCCGACGAGAGGAACGAGAGGCTCAAGAAACGGCAGAAAAACGCCGCCAGTATGCTAAGGAGTACAAGCAGTTCCGCAAAAAGGTCAAGAAGGAGACGCGAGCCGGGTGGAAGCAGACCTGGGAGGACGTCGGGGGAAGCAACCTTCTCAGCGGCGGCGATATGGGCGGTCAGCGGCACGGCGGCGGCATCATCGGCTTCTCCGGTAATCTCTACGATCTGATTGAGGAGCAGACGGGCGTCGATATCACGGTTTCTGGACTGTTGGATAAGTTCGGCGTCGGCCTTCCTGAATTGTTCGGGTACGGATCTGCTGCCTTCGAGGATGCTGTGGGAGCGGCCCAGGAGAGTCTGGACAAGTACGAGCAGGATGCATCGGATGACAACGCGGCTACATTGTCGGCGTGGCTGGGAAAGATCGACGACGATGAGCAGGCCACGGTGAGGGAGCAGATCGCGGACTTGAGGGACCGGGCTGCCAGCGTCCCGGCCTCCAATTCGCAGTTGCGGGTTAGATTGGAGAACAAGGCCGACTCGCTGGAGGATCTTCTCGGCAGTGCTCAGGCGATCATCGCAGTAGCCGCCACGTACGATATCTATCCCAAGAGCGACATCGCAACCTGGGCGGAGGGGTATGGCGCTGAAGTCTTCACGCTCAGCCTGCGGGCCGAGGGCATCCCTCCCGAGAGCGACGATATTGAACGCTCAGATCCCGAAGCGACGGTCTTCGTCATCAAAGGCGCGGGGGAAGAGGTCAGCGGCGTGCAAAGGGACCCGACGATGCCTGAAGCAACAGGCGGATTTGAGTACGACGGGTACGATATGAAGGTCACGACCACCAGCGCGCGCGTCGCGCTCTACAAGAATAAGAGCTATCCCGTCGAGGCCAAAGACGTCAAGATGAACCCTAAGCATAGCGTTGAGGAGACGTACGAGCCGGTCAGCCAGAGTGTAGAACAGCAAGGGGATGACTTTGTCGCCGTGACGGTGGCGTATCAAGAGCAAGGGAGGCAATCTGTCGAACGGTTGATGGAGATTCAGGCCAAGCGGGATGAAGAGAGCGCTCTTGCGGTCGACGAAGCGGCACCATTGGGCGGCGAGACGTTCACCGTGCAGCGCTCAGCTGGTGCGATGGCCCCGGCGAGCGATCTCACCATCCAGCGCGCTCCGGCCGAGGATGACGAGATGGATGAGATGCTCTTCGCCGGTGCCGGGGCGGAGATGGCCCTGGAGGACGGTGGATTTGAGGACAAAGGGTTTGAGCCGGATGAGGAGGAAGAGGCGTCCGAATTTTTTGAAGAGGAAGATGAAGAAAGCGATCGCGAGGCCTGGGAGGAGATGGTCAACGCGCGTTACGAGGCCTCGCTGCTGGGCCAGCTCCCGCCGCCGCCCGAGGGGGTGTTTGAGGAGATAGAGGGCGCGGCCATGGCCTATCGCGAGGTCGACGCGCACGAATACTACCTGAGATTGCAACAGCAGGACGTCGCCGGGCTCAAGCAGCACGGCAAGGCGCAGCTGGCGCAGGTCAAGGATACCCGCATGTTGACCGCTGCCAATCAGCAGGGCGTGGCGGCGCATCAGCGCGACGCCGACGTCAAGCTGGAAGCCCAGGATCAGATGAAGCAGGCCACCTCGTCTAAGGAGGAGGGTGCTCAGAAGGCATCTGAGAAGAGCGGCGGGGCGATGGGGGCGCTGGGTGACATCTTCAACCAGATTATGCAAGGGCTGGGCCTGGGCATCGGGGGTGGCGGCGGCGATGCCAGCTCAGCGAAGAGTGGGGCGGAAGAACAGGGCAAGACCTCTGAGTCGGCCTCGCAGGCCACGACGGATGCCACCAAGATAGCCGATAAACGCACGGCCGAGACGAAGCAGGTCAAGGCCGAGGCCGCTCAGGTGGAGGGCCAGCTGAAGGACTTCGACGATCAGATGGGCCAGGAGGAGACTGGCACACAGGAGGGCCTGACGGAGCTCGACGAGGCTGCCGAGGCTAACGCGGAACAGATGTCGAACACCCAGGAGGAAAAGGCCCGTCTGCGCGAAAAGCAGGCTGAAGCCTTCGGCAGCGCCGACGAATGGGCGATAGAACATCAGATGATCCGCGAGGAATTGATGGCCCAGCTGGAGGAAGAGCTCGACGCCGGGCCGGGTGGAGGGGCCGAACCCGAAATGGAGATGTGGTGAAGCGGGAGAGGATTTAGATGGCGGTGGACGATCTGGAGCGGAAGCTGCACGATCTTGATCAGATCATCGAGCAGATGAAGAGCGAGGGGGATCGCGCTGCGGAGGCGGTGGCCCACAGCCAGCAGGCGCTGCTCTATGCGATGTCAATGGATCTGTCGGCGGCGGCCGAGGCGATCGCCCGGGCCGGCGCGTTGGCTCAGGAGGAAGGGCGCTTCCAGGAGCTGGCCCAGGCGTATCTGGCGCAGGGCAAGGCGCTGGTCGCTCAGCCGGCCCAGCGAGAGAAGGCCGAGGATCTGCTGGATAACGCCGCTGCGCTCTACCACACGCTGGAGGACGAGGGGCGAGAGGCCGAGTCGCTCCAGGCGCTGGCCACGCTGGACATCAACGCCGAGCATTATGAGCGCGCCATCGAGCGCCTGACCAGGGCCATCGAGCTGCTGGGTGCTGCGGACGAACCGGAGCGGATGATCGAGCTGCAGCGATTGCTCTCCCGCTGTCACTTGCTCCATCAGGAGCCGGAGGCCGCCCTGGCCGACCTGGAGGCGGCCTTGGACGTGGCCCAGGATCATGAATGCGAATCTCTCGCGGTGGAGATTCGCGTCGAGCAGCACACGTTGCGGACCTTCTTCGTCGAAGGAGTGACGGGCGAGACCCTGGACGCGTTGTTGGAGCAGGCTCAGCGGGCGGAGGCGCTGCAAGCGTTGGGGGATCTTCGGTTGTGGCAGGCGGCCGAGGCGGTGCAGGCCGGGGATTATCGGCGAGCGCTGGAACAGGCTCAGGCTGTGCGCCGGGTGGCGCGGGAGGCCCACGATCTTCCGCGGTTCGTGCGCTACCTTATGGGCTCGCTGCTGATGGCTGAGGCGCAGGAGGGGCTGGGCGACCGCGTCGGCGTGTTGGCCGCGTTGTTGACCTGCCGGGCCTATCTGACGGCGCACCTGGGCGAGGATGTGGGGAGTCGCGTGGATCTGTTCCTCGACGCCCTGGAGCGCAGATGGGGTCGCGAGGCCCTGGTGGAATCTGTGCGAGCCTACAAGCAGCGGGCTAAGACTGAAGGCCCCTATCGAGTATAGGTTCAAGTTTCAGTTGCTATGACCAAGCGGGAGCGGATTAGCGCGCACAGCACCAAGACGCCTGAGAAGGATTCGCGCAAGCAGGCACGCCTTCCTTCGAGCGCGTCCGATTGGGCCGATCTTCAGAAGCGCGTCGGCAATCGGGCCTTGCAGCGGATGCTGGAGCCGGGGGCCGAGACGGAGCCGGAGCAGCCGGCGGAGTCGGTCAAGTTGCCCAGCGGGGCCAGCTGGGTGGATCGCTTTCCCGTCAGTGAGGACGTGAACGACCTCGACTCTGGTTTTATGAATGATCTACGGGCGTTCCGGTCTGTTCTGGAGAAGGGCGGTGCAGAAGTTGAGATTTTAGCTACCAAGGTGCCGCCGGAACGGGCTTACCTGATGCATTGGGCCTGGCGCATCGCCAAGGAAGGGTTCAATCCCCGGCAGGTGCCATATCTGGACGGTGTGGACGTTCGTTGGTGGCACGGCGATATGAAGTCCTCCCAGGACGCAGCCTGGTCGATGGTCCTCGGTTACGAGATCGACGATCTGGACACCCCGCCGCCGCAGGTTTCGCCCTACACTGAGGGACAGGTGATCGCGATGCGCATCCGCTGGACGGGAGCGCTGACGCTTTATCGCGACGAGCCGGAGGAGCAGGTCATTGACAAGGGGCCGAACGATGCCACCAACCCGGTCATCCTCGCGTTGGCCGAGCTCCACGGTCTGGAGCATCTCCTCACCGTGCCGGATTCGGACGAGGTGCATTGGGCGATGGCTGGCAGTGAGGCAGAAGGCTTAGCCATATGGAGGTGATCGACGATGGGATCGAAACGGAAAGTCGATAAGCGGAGCACGAAGAAGCCGCAGCCGGATTCGCAGTCTGAGCGTAAAGACGGGAAGCGTTCGACGCAAACTGCGTCACCCGCTCCGTCCGGATTGACTAATCTGCAGAAGCAGGTGGGCAATCAGGCGGTGCAGCGGCTGGTGGCTCAGCGTGCCGGAGGGGAGGAGGCCTATACGCTGAATGACGGAACCGCCCAGCGCGTCGAGCAGGAGCGCGGCAGTGGGCATTCGCTGGACGAAGCCACGCAGCAGGAGGTCGGGCGGGCGTTGGGACGCGATTTGAGTGACGTCCGCGTTCACACCGATGCCGAGGCGGATCGGCTTAATCGCGATCTGGACGCCCAGGCCTTCACCGCTGGTCGGGATGTCTTCTTCCGCGAAGGGAAGTACGCGCCTCACACGACCGCGGGCAAAGAGTTGCTGGCTCACGAATTGACCCACGTGGTCGATCAGCAGGAGGGGGTGGTGGAGGACGGCGGCAGCGGCACCACGGTTCACGCCCCCGACGATGCCCACGAACGGCGGGCGGACGCGGTTTCCAAAGAGGTCGCTGGCCCGCAGAGCGCCCGGGCGCGGACGTACACGCCCGGGCAGGGGATGCAGTCGCCATCCGTCCAGCGGCAGAGCGAGCCCGAGGAGGATCTGGATCTGAAGAGCGTCCAACGCCAGGATGATCTGGAGGAAGAGCTGGATCTGAAGAGCGTCCAGCGCCAGGACGATCCGGAGGAAGAGCTGGAGCTGAAAAGCGTCCAGCGCCAGGACGATCCGGAAGAAGAGCTGGAGCTGAAAAGCGTCCAGCGCCAGGACGATCCGGAGGAAGAGCTGGAGCTGAAGAACGTCCAGCGCCAAGAGGAGCCAGAGGAGGAGCTGGAATTGAAGGATATCCAGCGCCAGGACAATCTGGAGGAGCTGGAAGATCTGGAGACGAAGGCGGACCTGCGCTGAACGATGGGAGAAGTCTATGATTGAGGATTTGGACGAAGCGCTGCGGGAGCTGCTGATCCGCGAGCTACCCATCAAGAACGGGGAAGTCGATATCGCCTTTGACCAACCCAAGCGCGAGTGGTCGACGCGCATCAGCCGGCCAACGCTTAATCTTTACATTCACGATATGCACGAAAACAGCGAGCTGCGCCGCTCGAAGCAGTGGCAGGTCTCGTATAACAGCGATGGAACCGCCACCCAGCGCCGGCCGCCGGTCAGGATGGATATTCATTATATGATCACGGCCTGGGCGGCGGATCCGGCGGACGAACATCGGTTGCTGACGCGGACGTTGATGGCGCTTCTGCGCCACCCGACGCTGCCGGAGGATATGCTCCCCGAGCAGCTCCAGGATCAGCCGGCGGCGATCCCGGTGGAGGTGGCTCAGCCCGATATGTTGGCTAACGCCGCCGACATCTGGAGCGTGATGGATAACGAGATGCGCCCGGCCATCGCCTGCAAGGTCACCATCGCTGTCGACCCGTACGCGCCGGTCGAGGACCCGTTGGTGCGTACGCGCGAACTGCGCTCCGAGCAGATCGCGCCGGCGATGGTCCGGCGGGCCGAAAGGAGCAGAGAGGTCTCACGTCTCTGGACGGTCAGCGGGACGCTGCGCGACGCGCCATCGCCGGAGGACGTGCGTCTGCGGTTGGTGGAGCGCGATCTAAACGTGCCGGTGGATTCCAAGGGGGCGTTTCTCGTGGGGGATTTACCGGCTGGACAGTACACGCTGGAGGTGGCGATCAATGGGGGCGAGCCGCGCCGATACAAGATCACCGTTCCCGCGGCGCATTATGACCTTGACGCGTGATCGAGGAAGGAACATAGCCGCCGAATCAATGGACGGTATCGCAATCATTGAATCTAAAGTGTAGCTCTCACTACCGGACGCTTTTCAAAGTAGACAAAATTTCGTCTCCAATATTAGCAAAGGTCATTCTGAGCTTGTCGAAGGACGACTTTTGCGGCCTGGGGAACGTTCACAACCACCCTTCGAGGGGCTCAGGATGATTGTTCGCTTGGCCTGGAGAAGTGTCCGGTGGTTAAGGTGTAGCTCAAGATATGACAAGGGAGGCGTCATAGGGAGTATAAGAATCAGGCACCATGGGTGGCTTTATCTTTGGTACTTGTTCCAACCCGAGCGTTTGGTGTCGTTGACGTGTGACAGAAATCGAACGAATGATGGACGGACGAGTGCACAAAGGCTGTAACAGGTTGAGTAAAGGGCTCAACGATAAACATCAGGAGGCAATTTACCATGCCAGAATATCTATCCCCAGGAATATACGTGGAAGAGGTGGACACCGGTGCCAAACCGATCGAGGGCGTCGGCACGGCCACGGCGGCTTTCGTCGGGTTCACGGAGAAAGCGCAACTCAGGGAGCGCTCTAACGGCGCTGTGGAGACGCGCAGCCTGCTGAACCAGCCCACTTTGGTCACCAATTGGACGCAGTTCGTCGAGCGTTTCGGCGGTTTTGTGGAGGGGGCCTATCTGCCGCATGCAGTCTACGGTTACTTCCAGAACGGCGGCACGCGCTGTTATGTGCTGAGCGTCAAGACGATGCCCAAAGCCCAGACCGCGTTGCTCAACAGCCAGGGCAAGCCGAAACTGATCGTGCGGGCCAAGGAGGCGGGCTTTGGTGGGCTGGACTTGCGCGTCAAGGTCGAGACCCCCGAGCCATCGGGCGATGCGGGCGATGAGGGGGAAGTGGCGGAAGGACTCGCCCCCTTCACTGTCACGGTCGAGCGCGAGCGCGTCGGCGGCGGCTGGCAGGTGGCCGAGACGTTACGTGAGGTCACGCTGGTGGAGGCCGACGAGAGGGTCCGCGTGGCTTACCAGGCGGGCAAAGCGCCGGATTGGATCGAGATCGTGGTTCCGGAGGCCGATGCGCCGTTGGCTGAGCTGTGGCCTCGCTCGCAGGAGCAATCACTCCGGATCGAGGAGAAACTGCTGGCCCCGCCCAGCTCGGAGGATTTCCGCGGCGATATCAGCGAGCGGACCGGTGTGGAAGGTTTGGAGGCGCTCGACGACATTACCATCGTCAGCGTGCCGGACTTGATGATGACTATGCCCGATCAGGCCTTGGACCTGGATATGGTCAAGGGGGTTCAGTCGATGCTCGTCGCTCACTGCGAGCGGATGGGCGACCGAGTTGCGATTCTCGATGCGCCCCCTGATCTCTCGCCGCAAGAGGTTCGTAAGTGGCGTATGGACGTCGCCGGCTACGATTCGAGTTACGCCACGCTCTATTATCCCTGGATTCAGACCCAGAATCCTACCAACAGCCACACAATGGAACTGCCCCCCTCCGGGCACATAGCCGGTGTATGGGCCCGCACCGACGCCGAGCGGGGCGTCCACAAAGCGCCTGCCAATGAGGTCGTGCGGGGCGTGACCGGCCTGGCCTATAACGTGACCAAGCGGGAGCAGAACATCCTGAATCCGAATGGCGTCAACTGCATCCGGGCCTTCCCCGGTATGGGCGTCCGGGTCTGGGGGGCGCGGACGCTCTCCAATAACCCGGCCTGGCGGTATATCAACGTCCGTCGGTTGTTCAACTACGTGGAGAAGTCGATTGAACGGGGCACGATGTGGGTCGTCTTCGAGCCGAACAATCCTCGGCTCTGGGCCCGTGTGCGGCGCGACGTGACCGCCTTCTTGACCACGGTCTGGCGGTCCGGGGCGCTCTTCGGCTCATCGCCCGATCAGGCTTTCTACGTCAAATGTGACGAGGAGCTCAACCCGCCGGAATCGCGCGATCAGGGGCGTTTGGTGATTGAGATTGGCCTGGCACCGGTCAAGCCAGCCGAGTTTGTCATCTTCCGCATCACCCAGTGGTCGGGCGGCGGCACAACGGGCGGCGAGGACGAGGAATAGAAGCCCTTGCGACGGCGCTGAGAGAAATCGTTTGAAGGAGATAGAACGACGTTAGGGAGGTAAACGATCATGGCAAGACCAGCAGGAAGAGAGTCAGATCCTCTCGTTGGTTATCAATTTAGGATAGAGATCGATGGGCCGGTGGAGGTCACGGGCTACTTCGTCGAATGTAGCGGCATCGGCTCCGAGCACGAGGTTGTAGAGCATAAGATCGTCGATGAACAAGGACGCGCTGTCATCCAGAAGCTCCCCGGGCGCTTGAAGTGGGAGGATGTGACGCTCAAGCGCGGTATCACGGACAATATGGGGATCTGGGATTGGCGTCAGAGGGTCGAGGATGGCCAGATGGATCAGGCTCGCGCTAACTGTTCCATCGTGATGATGGACACCAACGGTTCCGACGTGGCCCGTTGGGATCTGGTAAACGCCTGGCCCTCCAAGGTCTCTGGCCCGACACCCAAATCGGACAGCAACGAGTACGGTGTGGAAGAGATGACCATCGTCCACGAGGGCATGGAGCGGGCCGCGTAGGCCAGAGAGACCACAAGCATCCAGCTGCCTTGCGAGGGGCCGCGATGACCGCAGGGCCGTCGCGCCTTCGCAAGGGATGCTCTTCGCGCAGATGTGGGTGACGCTTTTTCCCCTTCGGCCGTCCGAGCTGCCGATTGGATGCTCAAACGTCGCCGGGTCACAGGCCCGGTCAGAGCGAGATAGAGCCGAGGATAGCTTATGACCTTGCAGACAGAGTTTGAGTTCACGCTGCCTCGCGGCTACGTGGATGACGACGGTGTTGTACACAAGCACGGCGTGATGCGTCTGGCCACCGCGATGGACGAGATCGCGCCTTTGCGCGATCTGCGCGTGCGGGCCAACGATGCCTATCTGGTCATCGTTCTGCTCTCGCGCGTGATCGTTCAGCTGGGGACGCTCTCCAGCGTGACGACCCGGGTGATCGAAAATCTCTTCGCAGCCGATCTGGCCTACCTGCAGGCGTTCTACCGCCGCATCAACGAAGAGGGCACCACCACCGTCGCGGTGGCATGTCCCGAATGTCAGACCGAAATCGAGCTGGACCTGGCTGACTTGGGGGGGGAATGAGCGGCTACCCCCTCGATCGCCTGCATGAGGAGGTAGCCTACATCGCCTATCACTTCCACTGGTCCCGAGATGCGATTTTGGACCTTGAGCATCGGGAAAGACAGCGCTGGGTGGATGAGATCGCCAGCATCAATCGACGCCTTAACCAGGGGGGCACGTAGTGCTCCTCGCCAGCCTCTGTTTTACATCTGATTATGACAGAATTAATTGACGGGCGTAACACATTCCAGGCCTTCAAGGGCTTTCCTCGCCGGACGGAGAGAGATGTGGAGAATGAGGAGCGACTTGCTTCTGTCCCCGGCGATGAGACGCCGCCTGAGCCCGAGATCGACCTGCCCGTCTTGGCCCGGAAGGTCTATCTGCTCTTCAAGCAAGAGCTGACCCTGGAGGGAGAGCGTTTGATCCATCCCGGTAGGAGGTTCCAGTGAGCTACGTATCGGATCCCACTCCCGCCTATAGATTCCACGTCGAGATTGAGGGTATCATCGAGGGTGCCTTCCTGGAGTGTAAGGGCCTGGGTATGAAGTGGAAAGTCTACAAGTATAAGGAGGGCGGCGTCAACGATTACGTCCATCAGTTGCCCGAACGTGTCCAGTATAGCAATGTCACACTCAAGCGCGGCGTCGATCTCTCCGGGGCGATCTGGACCTGGTGTCAGCGTGGCATCCGGGACGGCGGAGTCGACCGCAGGAACGTCTCAATCATCGTCTTCGACGGCGCGGGCGAGGAAGTGACGCGCTGGAACTTGATCGACGCCTATCCGCTCCGCTGGAAAGGGCCTGCGTTTAAGACGCAGAGCAAGAAGGTGGCCATTGAGACGCTCCAGCTGGCCTATCGCGGGATGACCCAGGATGGCGAAGCGTAGCGCAGGCGCCCCAAGCCCTTACGGGATGCCCTTGGCCTCGTCTGTGAGGGGACGGGTCCAGGGTATACGCCGATCGCTTTCGTCGTGGGTTCGGGGGCGGCTGCGGAGTCGCCGTGCGTCCGGCAGCGTGGATCGAGGCCGGACTATCACCTTCGTCCGCACAGGGCGATTGGTGAAGCGCGTGCAGCGGGTGGTGGACCGCTCCGTCGTCTGGCGGCCCGACATTGGCTCTCTCGAACCGGCGATGGTGGCGCGCTTCTCCGATCGGATTGTGAACCGTTTCCCGTCCATCGCCGATAAGTACCGGGTCCAATCGTCGGATGCCGGGCCGGAAGACGGTCTGGAGATGCCGCTGCCTGGTGGACGTTCCTCCCCAGAGCCGGCTGACCCTACCAGGCGCTCGTCGTCACTCCCGACGTGGCCCACGACGTCCCGTCAGAGTCAGCCCGGGCCGAAGCACGAGGCGCAGCGCTCGCCGGCCGCGCGGCGGCCCCAGCCGCGCCCACGACCGCGGCCCACGCAGCCGCCCGAGCCGGAACCGCCGGCGGCCCCCAAGCCGAAGCAGCTACGTCACTTCTCCCAGGTCGAGGAGGTGAGCACGCCCGACGAGGTGTCCTCGCCGGAAGCGCCGGCGGAGAGCACTTCGGACTCCCTGAGTGAGGGGAGGTCTCCGGCACAAGCTCGGTTCGATGAGCAACCCCTCATGCCAGCGTCCGAGGAAGGCCGGGCGGACGACCGATCTGCTGGACCAGAGGCTGCGCCTTCCTCGGCGGGTGAGCGACTTGCCGATACTGGGGGGGTGCCCGAAGATCAGCGTGAGGTCGTCGAGCGCAGCGCGAGCAGGCCCGACCCCGCTCCCGACTTCACTCCCGCCTCGGATGCCTCGGTGCGACCCGCAGAGGGGAGCGCGATTGAACTTGCTGACGCGGAGGCGGCGGAAGAATCTGCGTCGCTCGAGTCGACGGAGAAGACGCCGCCTCGGCCTGCGGATGATGGGGAACAGCCCGGCCCGGCAGCGCCATCGTCCCCGGAGGAATCTTCGTATAGCGAGGAAGGGGTTGGTGAAGAAGGATCTTCGGCGACGGAACCGGAGCTGGACGCGGGGCGTGAATCGGCCCGCCGCCAGAGCGATGAGGGGTCCACGGAGGCCGGGCAGCAGACACGCACGAGCACGAGGCGGCATATTGGTCCAGAGAATGTACCGCCGCTTTCCACATCCCGGCCGCCCCTCGGTACCGGCGAGGATGTATCTCCACTTTCAGCATCCCAGCCGCCTGCTGGGGCTGGGCACCCTTCGGTGGACCGCCTTCAGGCCCCTGAGCGCGGTGAGTCTGAGGCTTCTCTCGGACGTCGGGGCGCCTCGCCTGCTGAGCCTGAGACGCTCCCCCCCGATCATCCGGGGGCGGACGAACCGGAGATTTCTCCGGCGGGCCGTCCGCAGCTGCGGCGGTCCCCTGATCAGGGCGAGCGGGAGCCCGGCCCGAGGGCACAGCGTGCGCCGTCGGAGGAGTCCTGGCCTTCGGAACGGCCCATCGAGGCCGCGGAGTCGTCAGTGGGGGGCGAGATTTCGTCTCGTGCAGAAGAGGCCGCTCAGGCGGCGGATTGGGCGCCTGACGAAGCAGTCGATGGTCCCCCTGATGGAGCGACCGACGATCTGGCTGACGAGACGACCGATGGGACGGCTGATGCGGCCACGCCGGTGGCGCCTGTGGAGCCCGCTCCGGCCCGGCCCCCAGGCCGCGCGGGGGCGAATGAGGACATAAGCCGGCGTTCGATGGCGCGTGATATGCCGCTGGTCGGGCGCGAGTCGGCTCCATCGCATCAGCAGTCAGGGGCGGAGGACGTGGAGCCGGGACCGATAGCCCGGACGCCTCCCGATACCCCATCGCGGGCCGTCGTTCGTCGTGATGTTGCCGAAACGGAGCTCGATCTGGGGGAGGGTTCGTCGCCGAAGGAGACGCCGTCCTCGGACTCGCCGGGGCCCGCTGTTTCGGAGTCTCCTGGGGAGCGCGTCGAGTCGCCATCGGTTGAGTCGCAGCCGGTTCCGCCGGCGGTGGAATCAGAGACGGGGCAACCTGAAACCGGGCGGCCGGAAGATGCGCGTTCCCAGGCGGAGGCTCGCCCGACGATTAGCTCGCTTCATTCCCCTTCGGATGTCGTGCTCAATCGGGTATACGACCCCGCGCAGACGCGGCAAAAAGAGCGCACGGGAAGCCGATTGCCGCTGACCCACGAGGTGGTCACGGACTATCTCGAGGCTAAGGGGTATCGCTTCAAGCGCAAGCCGGCAGCGCCAGCGGAGGATAGGCCCGACCGCGTGGCCCGGGCCACGCAGGATCTGGAGCGCTCGGCGGGGACGGGGCGCCCGCTGGATGAGGCTCCTCGGACGCTGATGGAGGGGGCTCTGGGGCGCGATTTTAGCGACGTGCGGGTCCACCAGGCCGATTTGGGGCCCCTCAATGTGCAGGCCGCCAGCCGCGGGCGCGACGTTTACGTGGAGCCGGGGCAGGATCGCTTCGACACGCCGGAATCGCTGGGCGTGCTGGGCCACGAGCTGGCCCACGTCGCTCAGCGGGGTGGCGGGCGCACCGTCAGCGCCAAGCCCGACGAAGAGGCTTCCTCTCCGGCAGCGACGTCCCTCCCTCTGGCGCAGCGCTCGAGCCAGTCGACTCGTGAGGAGGCAGAGGCCGACGAGGCCGAGCGTCTCGTGATGCGCGCGCTCGACGCCCCGTCGCCGGGGCCGCCCGGTTCGGAGGACGCCGAGGCGGTCGAAGAGGGCGAGGAGGAGGGCGATACGGATCTGGAGGAGGCGGCGCTTTCGCCCGACGAGCTGGCCGGGTCGCCGATCTTGTTTCTGCGTCAGGAAGTGGCGCTGCTGGCGGCCGCGCAGCTGATGGCCGCCGACGAGGAGTATCCGCCGACATTGTACGCCAATTTGCTCCAGATAGCGCCGCCGGATCTGGACGACATCGCCGACGAGGGCGTCATCACCGAGGATGCGGTAGAATCTATTGAGGAGATGGCGGCCTTGCTGGAGACGATCGACGATCTGGATCTCGGCGAGGAGCAGGCTGAATTCTTGCCGGACCTGGATCAGCTGGCGCGGCAAGTCTATCCTCTGGTCAAGCGGATGATGGCCCTGGAGCGTGAGCGGCGCATCCTGTAGAGGCCGGATTTTGTTGGAGGAATGATTGATGGCGAAAGTCATACTCTATGAGCATACTAGTTTTGGGGGCGATACCCTGACGTTGACTGGGCCGGAGCCCAATCTTCACGATCAGGGCTTTGGCGACAAGGTCTCCTCCATTCGGGCCTCCGGAGGCGATGGGAAGTGGGTCTTTTACGAGCACACTTTCTTCAGGGGGCGTTCGTTCTCTCTTCGGACTGGTTCTTCTCGTTCGCGGGTTGGCGATAGCTGGAATGATATCATTTCCTCTGTAGCCTACCAGCCTTCGCCTCAGTCGACGGCGGAGGAAGGTGAGCCGGAGATCGATGCTGGGCAGCTGGTGGCGGAGGCGAGTGCCAACGCGATGTGGCAGCCCGGCGCGGCGGACTCAATGACTATGCAGAAGGTCCGTATTTTGGAGGAGGATGGCGGGATCTGGCGGACTGTCGTCGATTGCGCGGCGCAGTTTAATCCCACCAAGTTGAAGCTGAGCAAGAAGGCCAGTTGGAAGACGGAGAAGACGTGGCAGAGCAATATCGGCAAGACGACTTTCACCGGCGGCGATCCGATTAAATTATCGGCCAAGCTCTTCTTCGATACCACCGCCTCGGGCGACGATGTGCGTCAATATACTGAACCGTTGATGGCGTTGACGATGATCGATCTATCCGAGGCCGCTCAAATGGCATCCGAGGAGGAGATTAAGGAGCAACTCCAGTCTAAGAAGGAGGACTTGGAACGGGAGAAGGAAGGTATCGACAGTCTTGAAGAGCGCATAGAGGAGGCTCCTGAGCCCGATGTTATGCGGAAGGCTTTTCAGCCCATACTCGAGAGGCATAAGCAGCGGAGGGACGCCCTGGAGCGTGAGATTGAGGATCTTGAGAATCAGCTCAAGGGCCGGGCCGCCGGGTCGAAGGGGGCACCGCCCAAGTGTAAGTTTGTGTGGGGCAATTTCTCCTTCATCGCTATTATGGAGTCCGTGAAGGTGACGTTCAACATGTTCTTGCCCAACGGCACGCCCATCCGCGCGCAGGCCAAGGTGACTATGAAGCAGATTGAGGAGCAGGCACTTTACGAGTCTCAGAACCCCACCACGCGCAGCGCGCCTCGGAGGACGTGGACAGTCAAAGAGGGGCAGACGTTGGATTGGATCGCTTATCAGGAGTACGGCGATCCGTCGTTATGGCGACGGCTGGCGCGGCTCAACGATCTGGGTGATCCGCTGGATCTGGTCCCGGGGCAGGTCTTGAAGCTTTGAGGGATTTCGAAGCAGGTCGCTCAGCAAAAGTGCCCTCAAGGCCACAGAGCGTCCTTAAAGCGTGAAGAAGGCAAACGAAGATGGGGTTGATACGCTCGATAAACGTGACAGTGAGCAATCTAATGTGTCTAGGCTACCCTAGAATTGCTTCGTTTGCCCTTGATAGCGGATTCGCTACCTTATAGAAATTTTATTCTTGCTTTGCAGGGGTTGAGTTCGTTTGAATCTGGCACCAGCAAAAGTCATCCTGAGCTCAGGATGACTTCAATCTAGTTGCGTCAAGAAATTTTTAGGGTAGTGAAGATAGCGGATACGAAAGGTTATGATGGTGGAAGCGGATTTGTCGTTTCATTTCGATATCACGTTCGACGGGGAAGAGGCGCCCCGAGCGTTGATGCGGGATATCGTCGAAATCGTGGTGGACGATAGTTTGTACTTGCCGGATATGTTCACGCTGCGGATTCACGACGGTGGCCTCCGCTGGGTCGATTCGGATTTGTTAGCCGTCGGTGCTGAGGTGACGATCTGGGCTGCCTCGATCGGGGGCACTCAGACGGAAACGAGCGGGCAACTGATTGAGGGCGAGGTCACGGCCCTGGCGCCGAACTTCAGCCGCACGGGCGAGCCGACCCTGACGGTGCGCGGCTACGATCGCTCCCATCGCCTCCATCGGGGCAAGAAGTCCCGCTCCTTCCGCCAGGTCACCGACGGCGAGATTGCCCAGCGGATCGCGCGGGAGGCGAAGTTACGCGCTCGCATCGACCCCACGTCTGTGATCCACGATTACGTCTTCCAGGATAATCAAACCGATCTGGAGCTGTTGCAGACGCGGGCGCAGCAGATTGGCTATGAGGTTTACGTCAAAGAGAAGACGCTTTACTTTACCCGGCGCGAGACGCGGCAACAGGAAGGGCCAACGTTGACCTGGGGGGAGAATTTGCGCGACTTCCAGCCGCATCTCTCGACGATGCATCAGGTGGATGAGGTGGTCGTCCGTTCGTGGGATCCCCGGCGGAAGCGGGAGATCGTCAGCCGGGTGAGCGAGGGGCAGATCGCGCCGGAGGTCGGCGTGGCCGAGTCCGGCGGGGAGTTGACGCGGCAGGCCTTCGGCGTCGCCTCGCAGCTCGTGGTGGTCGATCGCCCCGTGGGCTCCATCGACGAGGCCAACGCCATAGCCCAGGCGCTCTACGACGAGCTGAGCGGCGACTTCATCAAAGCCAAGGGCGTCTGTTTCGGCGATCCGCATCTCCAGGCCGGATGCACGGTGGAGGTACGCGACGTCGGCTTTCGCTTCAGCGGGCGTTATTTCGTCACCTCTGCCACGCACATCCAGAACCAGGATGGCTACGAGACGCTCTTCACCATCAGCGGGCGGAAGCCAGATACCATCAGCAATCTCCTGCAAGAGGCAAGCGAGGGGGCGCAAGGCTGGGGGATCGCCATTGGGTTGGTGACCAACAACCGGGATCCCGAGGGCCGCGGCCGCGTCAAAGTCCGTTTCCCCTGGCTTTCCGATAGCGAGGAGAGCAGGTGGGCCCGGATGGCGATGCCGATGGGCGGCAAGGATAAGGGGCTCTACTGCCTGCCGGAGATCAACGACGAGGTATTGGTCGCCTTCGAGCACGGTACGATTAACCATCCCTACGTCTTGGGCGTGTTGTGGAACGGGCAGGATCAGCCGCCCCGCCGGAACGACGAGGTCGTCGGGCGCGACGGCAAGGTCAATCAGCGTATCATGCGCTCGCGCAGCGGCCACGAGATCGTCCTGGACGACACCGACGGCCACGAGCGCATCATCATCCGCGACAAGACCGGTCAGAATCAGATCGTGATCGATTCGGAGCAGAACGATATGACCATCAGCGTGCAGGGCGATCTGACCCTGGAGGCCGGCGGCGAGGTCAACATCAAGAGCAAGGGCGACCTGTCGATTCAGTCCGATGGCAAGGGCGATATCGGGGCGCGGGATGTCACCGTCGAGGGCGATTCCAAGGTGGACGTGAAGGGCGGCGTCATCAACCTGAACTGAGGTGTCTGGATTGCGTCAGCTGGGTATTCGCTCAGAGGGGGCTGGCTGGAGCAACTTGATATGAGAAAACCAGCGGCTAAGCAAGGGGATCGCATCGTGGCCACCGACACGCACGTGGTGCGGATTCTGGGGGTGACGCGACCAATGTCGTTCCAGTTCGACGGCGTCATCAACGATGGACTGAGCCGGGACGTCAATGTGATGGGCCAGCCGGTGGCCGTGGTGGGCAGCACGGCTGTCAACATGCCGCCTCATACGCCGGAGCGAGGCGTTTTCCAGAACCCGCCCTCCAACCGTGGCCAAGTGATCACTGGTAGCGAGACGGTCTTCATCAATGGCCAGCCGGCCGCGCGCGACGGGGACACGGCGATGACGTGCAACGACCCGGCCGATCGACCGGTGGGCAAAGTCGTGGCGTCGGGTTCGGTGCGCATTGGATAGCTAACGGGAAAGACGAGGACTATGGCATCAAGTAGAGATTTTCTGGGACGTGGGCTGGCGTTTCCCTTCCAAGTCAATCCACGCGGCGAGATCGCGCTGGTTGCGGCCGAGCGCGACATTGAGCAGTCGATTCACATCATCCTGAGCACCCGGCCCGGCGAGCGCGTGATGCGCCCGACGTTCGGCTGTCGGGCCCACGAGTTGCTCTTTGCGCCGCGCGATTCGGCCACGGAAGGGCTGCTGGCCGAGTACGTGGAGCAGGCGCTGGGACGCTGGGAACCGCGCATCGAGGTCCAGAACGTCGATGTCTCCAGCGATCCGCAGCAGGACGGCGCGTTGCTCGTCGAGATCGACTATCGGATCAAGGCGACGCACGATGAGCGCAGCATCGTCTATCCTTTCTTCCTGAACGGAGAGCGATAAGAAGAGGCAAGGCTGTACAATAAAGAGGTTGGTCTATGTCACTACCAGAGCCGATTTTAGATGACTTGCGGTTTCAGCAGGATCTGGTCGATGAGGCGCGGCGGCGCATCGTCCATTATTGTCCCGAATGGACCGACTACAATCTCAGCGACCCGGGCATCACGCTGATCGAACTGTTCGCCTGGATGACAGAGATGATCGTCTACCGGCTGAACCGCGTGCCGGATAAGAACTACATCAAGTTCCTGGAGATGCTCGGCATCCAGCTGCAGCCGGCCAGCAGCGCTCACACCGACCTGACCTTCTGGCTGTCGGCGCCGCTGCCGTTGGGGCCGGAGGATGACACCACGGTCACCATCCCGCGCGGCACGGAGGTCGCCACGCGGCGCACCGAGGAAGAGCGCGAGGTCATCTTTACCACCGATGAGATGCTTCGCATTCTCCCGCCACAGCTGACCCAGATCCGCCGTGAGCAAGACTTCCACAAGAACTACTTGCCGCGGCTGGGCATCGAGGATTTCTACGCCTTCGATGAGGAGGAGCCGGCGGTTGGTGACGTCTTCTACCTGGGGTTTGACGCGGAGCAGGCGATCGGCGGGCACATCTTGCAGCTGATCTTTGCCTGTGAGGAGACGCAGGCCGTCGGCGTGCGACGCGAGGACCCACCGCTCGTCTGGGAGTGCTCCATGGGCGATGGGCGCTGGCAGGAGATTGCGCCGAGCACGCGCCCGGGCGAGAAGGATACCACCGGCGGCTTGAACAACGCCGAGGGCGCGCTTGTGCTCTACTTGCCGCTGGCGATGGTCCCGGATCAGGTCTACGGGCGACGCGCTTTTTGGATACGCTGTCGACTGGAGCCCCGCAGCCCTGAGCAGGGGATGTACGCCGAATCGCCGCGCATCAAGGACGTCACGGCGCGCATCCTGGGCGGTACCACGCGCGCTACGCACGCTCGCATCGTGGAGGACGAGTTGCTGGGCCGCAGCAACGGGGAGCCCGGGCAGGTCTTTCGGCTGGAGCATACGCCGGTGCTGGCCCTTCAGGAAGGCGAGACGATTGAAGTGGAGGGAGAGTTGTTCGGCGAGCTCGGCTACCAGCCCTGGGAGCCGGTGGATGACTTCTCCCAGTCCACACGCTACGACCGCCACTTTGTGCTGGATACCACCACGGGCGAGGTGCGCTTTGGCCCCGCCATTCGCCAGCGCGATGGCACCGTGCGCCAGTATGGTCGCATCCCGGAGGCCAACCGGGAGATACGCTTCCGTCGCTATCGATATGGCGGTGGCACCGCGGGCAACGTGCCGGCCGGTAAGCTGCGCGTCTTGAAGTCGTCCATCGCCTACGTCGATCGGGTTGCTAACTTGCGTCGGGCCGAGGGTGGGCGCGATCAAGAGAGCCTGGAGGAAGCCAAGATGCGCGCCCGACGCGAGCTCCAGGCCCAGGAACGCGCCGTCACCGCCGAGGACTACGAGGGGCTGAGCCGCGGCGCCAGCCGGGCTGTGGCGCGGGTCAAGTGCCGGACGCCGGATCAGGTCGACGATATGGCGCCGGGGATGGTGGAGCTGCTCGTCGTGCCGGCCGCCTTCGAGGGCCTTCGGGCGGGCGATCTTTCTCAGCTCCAGATCAAGGATCGGCTGCGCGAGACCATCGCCGAGCACCTGGATCAGTATCGGCTGCTGACCACGACGCTGCGCATCAAGGAGCCGCGCTACCTGGGCGTCAAGGTACGCGCCGAGATCCTGCTCGACGACGACGCTCAGCCGGACGTGGTCCGGGCCCGCGTGGATGAGCGATTGCAACACTTCATCTCTCCTCTGGCGCTGGAGGACGAAAGCGGATTATCGGAGGAGTTCATCGGCGGCGAGTGGGGGGGATGGCCTTTCGGGCGGGATCTCTACCTCTCTGAGATCTACTCGCTCATTGGTCAGGCGCCGGGCGTCAAGCATGTCTGGGACGTCCAGCTCAGCTATAGCTCACTCGTGCCTGGGCGCAGGGAGAGGGACGAGGCTGAGGACCCGGGTGGAGCGGATGAGGAGGCGCTGACACTCCTTGAGGAGCGGAGGCTCCAGGTGGCGCCGGATACTTTGCTCTGCTCGCTTGAGCACGAGATTGAGATGGTGGAAGAATGAGCAAGCTGCGGAACCGCATCTCGGCGATGACGATCGCCCACGTGGCTGATCACTATCACCGTTACCCCGGCGAGGCGGTGAGCTTCTACACTCGCTTGACGTTGCAAGAACCGCTGCCTGATCTCAGTCTCCGCGTGACGCTCCCGGCAGGGATCGAACCGGAAGAGGCATCCGTGATCGAGGGGCCCGAGCCCCTGGTGGGCGAAGGAGCTCGCCTGGAGACAGAACCGGACATCGGGGCCAACCACGTTACCTGGCAGTTGCCGGTGGACGCGGCCCCCTTCTGCTGTGAAACGCGGGTGAGGGGTCGAATCGTTGGTCACGTCCGAGGGGGAGCGCTGACCAGCCGGGCGATGGCCATCTGCGACGGGAGGCAGCAGGCGGTGGGGGAGACGGTTACTGTCGTGATCGAGCACCAGGCGCGCTACCTGGCCCATCTGCCCGCGATTTACCACGAGAATGACCTGATGTCTCGCTTCTTGATGTTGTTTGAGAGTTTCTGGGACCCGATCGAGACGCAGGTCGATCATCTCCCTTTCTACTTCGATCCCCGGCTGACGCCGCCTGATTTTTTGCGTTGGATGGCCTCCTGGCTCGATCTGGCCCTGGATGAGCGGTGGCCGGAGGATAAGCAGCGGGCGCTGGTCGCCTCTGCGGTTTCACTCTATCGGATGCGCGGGACTCGGCGCGGCCTGGAGACGCTTTTGGCGCTTTACACCGGCGCGGAACCGCGGATTATCGAGCACCGCGCTCGGAACTTTCGCCTGGGGGCGGATGCTTTGCTCGGGCCCGGCATCGCGCTGGGACGCGACAACGAGCCGCACACGTTTACCGTCACTTTGCGCTTGCCGCCAGTGGCAGGCGCGGACGAGCTGGACGAGGCTGAAATTGCTCGCCGGGAGGCCAGGCGACGACGGGTGATCGAGTCGATCATCGAAGCGGAGAAACCGGCCTATACGGACTATTATTTGCGCCTGGAGCCCCTCCCTGGATAATAATGGATTTTGACTATCAAAATCGTTGATAGCGCCAGCTTGAGCACGACGTCAGGCCCCCTAACCCCTCCCTTAATCCCTTCCCCTTTCCCCTCGTAGCGCACGGGGGAAAGGGGAGGGAAATAGAGCAGGGAAAGGGGGCCATAACGACAACACTGGATACGTCCACAATGCGATACCCTAACTTGATAGTCAAGAATGATTATCTGAGGTCATTTGGCGAGGTAAGGAACGAGGTAAGGAATTATGACTGACGTTGCGAGTGATGCGAGGACGGACAAAACATTGCTACAGGACTTTCCCACCAGGAGAATCAAGCCCTTTGACGGCCTGGCGGTGACGGCGGCGATCTGGGATGAGGCGCACGGCTATCATCGTCAGCGTCATCAGTTCCACGAGCTGCTCAGCCACGGTCCGGGTATCGTGAGCGGATTGGAGGTCATCGCCAGCGATCCGCCGGATACATCGGTCTATATCCTGCCCGGCGTGGCCATCGACGCCGAAGGGCGGGCGATTGTGTTGAACGAACCGGTAACCTACGACGTGGGCGATCAGGCCGAAGGGCGGCTCTATTTGTTGCTCAGTTACGGCGAAAGCCGGTCCAAGGCAGAGGAGCACGGCCCGGTCTACGTCCATAGCGAGTTTGGGATCGAGGTGCAGCCGCGGCCGGATGATACCCGGAGCGTGGAGCTGGCTCGCATCCGGCGCCAGAAGCGGGACGCTTTGATCTTCGACGCCCAGGAATCGACTCATCCCGGCCCGAATGAGATCGACCTGCGCTTCCGGCGCGACGTGGGGGCGGCGACGCAAGAGACGGTCAGCCTGGCCGTGATCGACGTCGGGGGCGGGATGAAGGACGTGCGGCACAGCGCGGGGGCCGACTATGTGGCGCGGATCTTCAATCGTTGCCGGTGGAGTGGTGGGCGGTATCGCGTGTGCGTCGATCACGACATCCCCATCGGGCCAGAGATGGCAAACTATACCTTGGTCTACCTGGTGGGCCACGGCGCTTTCCAGCTGGAGAAAGCGGCGATGGAGGCGTTGTACGCCTATATGGAGCAAGGAGGCACGCTTCTGATCGAAAGCTGTCGTCACGCGATTGACAGCGAGGAACCGGCGGCCGATACGTCTTTCTATAACTTGATGTCCGATCTGGGCGTGGAGCTCAATGAACTCCGTTCCGATCATCAATTGTTGCGGGAGCCTTTTCTCTTCGCTGTCCCGCCAAGCGGCTTCGAGACCGAGGGAGCCCCGCGCGTGGCCGTGGGCGAGTCTGTGATCTTTAGCACCTACGACTACGGCTGCCTGTGGCAGGGCGAAAGGCGCGGCGGGTCGGCCTCGCGATCCGAAGTCCGTGCTGCGTTGGAGTGGGGCAGCAACCTCGTCGCCTACGCCGTGAAGCGACGAGAAAGGGCGCAGGGATAGGTCGATTCTGTCTCCTGGTGAGTTTGTGAATAATGTCATTAAGTTAAGGGCAAGTTAGACTTCGGAAGTTTCAAAACACATCGTCAAACGACATTTCGAGGCCGATCAAGGCTTGAGTTTGCTTCCAGAGTCCTGAGCGGCAAACTTCCGAAGTCTTATCTTAGTGACATTGAGTTTGTGAAAGAAGTGACCTTATGGAGTTTGTGACGGACAGCACCGCGCAATCCTATGAGCAGGTGCCGTACCCCAGTCTCTCCTACAGCCAGAGCCACCCCGACCGTCTGGCGACCCTGGCGACGCTGTTGGGGATGGAACCGCCTCCCGTCGAGCGCTGTCGCGTGTTGGCGCTGGGATGCGCCAGCGGCGGCAACGTGATTCCGATGGCCGCCCGTTTGCCGGAGAGCGAGTTCCTGGGCCTTGATCTGGTCGGACGCCAGATTGAGCAAGGGCAAAAGGTGATAGGGTCTCTGGGGTTGACGAACATCTGTCTCAAGCAGATGGACATCTTGGACGTGACGCCAGCGCTGGGCCAATTCGATTACGTGATCGCCCACGGCGTCTACTCCTGGGTGCCCGAGCCGGTGCGCGAGAAGCTGTTCGAGGTTTGCCGCCAGAATTTGGCCCCCAACGGCGTGGCCTATGTCAGCTACAACACGTACCCAGGCTGGCATATGCTCAACATCGTGCGCGATATGATGCTTTACCATACCCGCAACCTGGATGAACCGCAGGAGCGGGCGGCCCGGGCGCGGGAGCTGCTTGACTTCCTGACTGACGCGATTCCGGTGGAGACGAGCGCGTATGGCAGCTTCATTGGGATGTACGCCGATCTGCTGGAGGATAAGCTGGAGGGCGCCGGACGGCCCGAGCACGACGCTTTTCTGCTCCACGATGAGCTGGAGGACGTGAACGACCCGGTCTACTTCCATCAGTTCGCCGAGCAGGCGGCGCGGTATCGGCTCCAGTACCTGGCCGAGGCCGAGTTTCGCAAAATGGTCGATACCAACTTCCCGCCACAGGTTTCCGAGACCCTGGTCGGTATGGCCGGCGACCTGGTTGAGCTGGAGCAGTATATGGACTTCCTGCGCAACCGCTCGTTCCGCCAGTCGTTATTGTGTCACGCGGACGTAACGTTGAGCCGCAAGCTCAAGCCGGCCCGCGTGATGCATCTCTTCGTCGCCTCCGATGCCGAGCCTGTGACCGAAGGGGAGCCGGACGTGCGTTCGGACGCGGTGACCAAGTTCCGCGCTTCTGATGGGGCTGTGCTTTCCATCGATCATCCGCTTACCAAGGCAGCGATGTGTTATCTGAGCGCGCATTGGCCCCAGACGGTGCCCTTCGACGCGCTGGTGGACGCTGCGCGGCGGCGTCTTGGAGGCGAGAGAGGCGTCTCCGCGGAGCAAGCCGATGTTGACGCAGAGGTAGACGCGCAGATTTTGGGCGCCAATCTGCTCAAGGCCTACAGCTACAGCGCCAGGCTGGTTAGCCTCCATACCTACGCTCTGCCGGTGACGCGAGAGGTCAGCGACCGGCCCACAGCCAGCCCGGTGGCCCGGCTCCAGGCCCAGGTCGGCTCCATCGTCACGAATATGCGCCACGAGCGGGTGACGCTGGATGGTTTCAACCGTTATCTCTTGCGTCAGCTCGACGGGACCCGTGACCGCGCGGCGCTCCTGGCGACCTTTCTGGAGGGGCCTGTGGCCGAAGGGATGCTGAAGGTGAGACAAGACGGACGGCCAGTCGAGGAGACTGATCAGATCGAGCGCTTGCTGGAGGAGGCCCTGGAGCGGAACCTTCGCGGCCTGGCGCAGACGGCGCTCCTGGTGCGATGAGCGGAGAGGCAGTGAGAGAGGTGGTAGGAAAGGCAAGATGGATCAGCAATCAGCGATAGAGATCGTCGACCGTCACGGCTGGCGGAAGTCATTCCCATTGCGAAAGAGCCTGACCCACATCGGAAGCCATGCCAACAATGATATTGTGTTGGAAGGCGAGCGCGGCGAAGGCATAGCAGCTCGCCATCTGCAGGTGATAGCCGCGCCTGGCCTGAGCGGATATCGTCTGGTGAACGTCAGCAGCGCCCCGGTGACATTGGGCGGCGACCAGGATCGAATCCTCGCGCCCCGTTCGTCGGTGGACGTTGCTCCCGGTGAGCGCGTCGAGGTGGGCGAATACACGCTCGTCTTTCGGGAGGGCAGCCCGGGGCAGCCGGGCGCTGATCCTGCGGAAAGCGCCGTCGATCAGATCACCGGTGTCGCCGCCGCCGATCAGGCATCCGACGTGATTGGCCTCTCTTTGGCGCTGGCGCGAACTGATCTCGCCCCGGAGCGTCCGATCACGGGCTCGGTCACGGTCCAGAACCTGGGGGAGCGAGCGGGGGTCCAGTTTCGGCTCACGCTGGAGGGCCTGCCGGCCGATTGTTACGAGATTGGTCCTGGGCCGATCCTCTTCCCGAACGGCGAGCGAGAGGTGCAGCTTGAGATTCTACATCCGCGAGGGCCTCAGCCGGTGGCCGGCAAGCATCGCATTCGCATTTCAGCCGTGGCGTCGGACGCCTACCCTGGCGAGCGAGCGACGGTGGCGCAGGTGATTGAGATTCTTCCCTTTTACAGACACGAATTACACCTGGCGATTACGGCCTGATGGAGCTGATGAATCTATGGGAGCCAACCTTGCATTCTAGGGCATTTGTCGCCGTGATCCTGGTCATTTTACTTTCGCTCAGCTTGGCGGCTCGGGCGATGGGGTACGGGACCCAGGATGCTGCGATGCTTGATGAGGAGAATGATCTGCGTGTTGCGATCACGCGACTTGATCGAGAGAGCTTCCCGAAAATGACGGCCTACCTACGAGTGATGGGGCCAGATGGCCGGCCATTGGATGATCTGGCTGGCGATCAGGTGCAGGTAATCGAGGATGGCGCGAATCTGTCGCCCTCCTCCGTCACGCTGCTGAAGGACGATTCGCAGCCGGTCGATGTGGTGTTGGCGCTGGATGTCGCGGTCTCGCCCGAGACGCTCCAGGCTTTCCAGGGCGCGGCCCGCGCTTTTGTGGAGGCTATTGGTTCGAAGGATCGGGTGGCGCTACTGGCGTTCCACGATGCGGTCGAGGTGGCGCAGCCGTTCACCAACGGTCGGGCGGACTTACGGGCGGCGGTCGACGGGCTGGCGACAGAGGAGGCGTCCACGGCGCTGAACGCGGCGATCTACGATGCGGCGGCGATGGCCGATGCGCGTTCGGTGGGGCACACGGCGGTCGTTGTGCTGGCCGGTGGCGGGGACGCGCCCGACGCGCCCTCGCGCGAGACGGCTATCGAGCGGGCGCGGAGGGCGGAAGTGCCGGTCTACCTCGTCGGTCTGGGGGATGATCTGGAGGATCTGTCCCAGCTCGCCGAGGCGACCGGCGGGTGGGCCTCTGGGGCGGCTTCTTCGGAGGAGGTGACTTCCGATCTGTTGGAGGCCCTCTGGGGACTGCGACGTGGCTATCAGGTGCGGTTTCAATCGGGCCTGGAGGCTGACCGGGCCTCCCACACGCTGACCGTGCGCGTCGATCACGCCGTGGGAAGTGGTGAGGCGGAGACGATGTTCCTGGCCGCGACTGAGGCGGTCAGCGTCACGCCGTTGGGCATCACCAGCGGACAGGTGGTGAGCGGCGTGGTCGAGCTGGACACCGATGTGACGGCGCCGGCGTCCGTTGTGGCGGTCGAGTATCTGCTGAACGGCGAATCGTTGGGCGAACGGTACGAACCGCCTTATCGCTTGACGTGGGATACGCGGTCCCTGGCACCCGGCTCCTACATACTGACCAGCAAGGCTATGGACCGCGCTGGCAACAAGGGACTGGCGCACGTGGACGTCCAGGTCGTCCCCTTGCCCCTGTTGCAGCGCGGATGGGTGCGCTATGTGACGCTGGCATTGCTGGCGGGCGCTATTTTTGGGACTTTCGCCCTCGGCGCGGTTATACTTTTCCTCGTCATCCGCTGGCAGTGGGTGAGGTATCAGCGGGTTTGCCGGGTGACGGTTCGGAACCTGGGCAACGTGCCGAGCCGCTACCGCCTGCGGGCCGAGGATTCTGAGGGGTTGCTCCGGTTCCAGTTTGTGGTGGAGGGCGCTAACCTTCGTCAGCGGCAGGTGGCGCGGGTTGAGACCGGGGGGGAGGAGCATCGGGAGCCCGCGGCTGGAAGCATTGGGGCGCCGGATCGGGTTGTAGCGACGCGCGAGAGCGCCGCGTCGCGCCAGCCAATCGCGGAGGATCTGGAGCGGGTGCAGGAGAAGTCGCGCTGGGCGCTCAATGTGGGCCGTACGTTGGCCGATACGCTGGGGGCAGTGGGAGCGCTTTTACCTCCTTCCCTGGGGGCGCCGTTCAAACGAGTGGCGACGCAGATGCGCCAGCAGCAGGCAGCGGTTAGCCGGTTGGAGCGCGTGCCGCGCCAGACGGTCGAGCGCGTTCGGCGTGTCCCCCGTAAGATCTCGCAGATTGAGGCGCCGAACTCGCCTCCATCGTCGATGTCCACTGCGCCGACGCAGGCCGAGTCGGGTGATCACGTTGCTAACGCGCCCGCCCGGGCTGTGGTTGATGTGTGGGCCGAGACGCCGGTGGTGGCGCCGGGGGATGAGCTCGCGCTCGATTTGCTCATCAATCCCGTCGAGCGTCCGGCTCAAGAGCGGCGTTGTACGTTTGCGGTGATCTCTCAGACGATGGTGCACGATGACGCTCCGTCGGTGGTGGCGGAGGGTGAGATCCGGCTGCGGGCGGTCTCCTGGTTCCGGCACGTGTTGCCGTTCCTGGGCCTGGGCCTGTTGGCAGTGGTCACGGTCCTGGGCTTTGGATTGCTGGTTCGGGCGTTGGGTTTGTTCGGCTAGCGGATGGCGTGCGGGGAGAGGGCGATACGGTGACGCTGCGAGATCATCTGGAGGTGGTCGCGCCCGATGGGGCGGTCAGGTTTTACGACCTGGACGCCAGCCGGGGGGTGATCAACGTCGGTCGGCATCCCGATAACGATGTAGTGCTTGATGATCCTGAGGTTGCGTCCTTCCACGCCGTGCTGGATCATAGCCAGCGGCCCTATCACATCATCTCACTGAGCCAGGACGGCGATACACAGCTGGCGGGCCAGCCGTTGCCATTCAACGTGGTCAGGGAAGTGGCGCCCTGGGATACGATTGAGATCGCCGGCCACACGTTGATGGTGCTTGAGGGCCTGGAGGTCAGGCCGGGGCGTGGCGAGTTCTCCTCGCGACCATCTGGCGTCGAAGCGCCGTCGGCGGCCGGGCTGGGGCTGTGGCAGAAGCTTGGTCGGAGCATCCCCGGCCTTTCCGATCCGCGCCTCGATTGGCCGGAGGATGAAGTTCAAGCGGCGCTGGGAGGCCGGTCCAGGCTAGAGGGGCAGCAACCGGCGGCCGAACCTGGGGAGAAACTTTCGCCCCAGGCTCCCCCGCGCGTGGAAGCGCCGTCCGATCAGCTGGATGAAGTGATCGTGACCGATCTTTCCGAGCGGGCGTGGACGGTTGATGTCGAAGAGAGTGCCTCAACGCGACTGACGATCGTCAACGGCGGCGACATCGTGGCCGCGTTTACGGTGCGTGTTGATGGCGTGGACGAGGATTGGGTCGAGATTTCCTCGTCCGAGGTCAATCTCAACGAGGGGGAGCGTGCCTTCGTGACCATCACCATCACGCCGCCGCGGCGACCGTCGAGCCGGGCTGGGGGGCATCCTGTGATCGTGGAGGTGACCTCGCCCAATCATCCGGAGCGGAGGAGCCGTATGGGGGCCGTGTTGACCATCAATCCTTACTATGCCTTCGCGGTCGGTGATCTATCGCCCAAGCAGCGGACGGTGTCCTGGAGCGAGCAGACGGGGCGGGTGACGCTACCCATCGTCAACCAGGGCAACAGTCACGCGCTCTTCCGGGTGGAGGCGGCCGACGATGAGCGGGCCTGCAGCTTCGAGGTTGAGGTGCCCAACGAATCGACGCGGTTGGTGCGTCAGGCGGATCTGGCCCTGCCGCCGGGGAAGACGGTCTCCGTCCCTATCTATGTCACGCCGGTCTCTCGCCAGTTCGCGGGCATGAGCCAGCGCTATTACGCTTTCACGGTCACGGTCACCCTGCTGGAGGGCGAGCAAGTCTCCCGCGCTGTGATGGGGCGTCTGAAAAGCAGGCCCCTGTTGGGGCCGGTGCGGATGGCCTTGCTGGGTCTGTTGTTCGTGCTTTCCGTCATCCTCGTGTTCCGCCCTCGGATTATTGACTTCCGCCTTGAGCCTGAGACGGGTATTGTGCGAGCCGGCGATGCGGTGCGGCTGAGCTGGCGGGTTTCACCCTTTGTCAGCGATCTGGAGATTGTGGGCTACGATGGGCAGGTCGAGGGGGCCTCCGGGACCGTATCCGCCTTGCCGGGTGGGAGCGTGGTGGTCTATGAGCTGAAGGCCGATAACTGGCTTTCCCGGTTGCTTCCGCAGTGGTTTAGCCAGACGCGCTCTCGGACGGTGATCGTGATCCCCCGGACGCCGCAGATCGAGACGTTTGCGGTGAACCGCAAGGAGATCGTCAGAGGCGAGCAGGTGACGTTGTATTGGTCCGTCAGCGACGCCGATGAGGTCATCCTCAAATCGAACGGCGTGGGTGAAGTCATCTCGCCGGAGGAATACGTGGGGCAGCGTACGATTGCCCCGGAGGAGAACACTATCTATATTCTGGAGGCCAGCAGCACCTCTGGCATTGATCTGCAGAGTATGATGGTGCGGGTTCGGCCCCCGGATTTGAGCATTCAGGCCTTCAGCGTGCAGCCCGCCCAGGTCAGCGCCGGGCAGAGCGTGACGGTCACGTGGGATGTGTCCGGGGCTCAGGCCGTGCGCATCGCGCCGCTTTCCGCCGACGCCTATCCGCCCAGCGGCAGCACTACTTTTGCCCCGCGGGAGACGACGGACGTTATCTTGAGCGCTTCCCACGGGGATACGGAAGTGCGGGCTTTGCGGAATGTGTCTGTCGTCCCAGAGGTGGAGCGAGTGCCCCCGGTGATTGAGTTCTTCACCGCCACGCCCGGTCAGCTGGTCGAGGGCGGCGACGATCAGGTCCAGCTGGCCTGGTCCGTCTCCGGCGAGGCGACCGAGATCGAGATCACGGGGCCGGATATCGAGACGTTATCGGGCCTGGAGCCGAAGGAGGTCACCACCGTGCAGGTCGACACGTCGACGGTCTTCATTCTGACGGCCTCCAACGGCGAGCTGAGCGATAGCCAGGTTACAGAGGTGACGGTGGTGGAAGATTCGGGATCGGATTCAGAATCGGAGTCGGAATGAGAAGAGGTAGCGCGCTGTTGGGCGTGGTGGTCTCGCTGCTGATACTCCTCATCGCGGCTTGCCAATCGAGGCCGTCTGGGCCGGCGTGCCCGATCCAGATCGGGGTCATCACGTCGCAGACGGGTCGCCACGCCAGTGGGGGACGGGAGAGTATCCGGGGCTATAAGATGGCGCTGGACGAGATCAACGCCGCCGGGGGCATCCTAGACTGCCAGGTTGAGCTGGTCGTCAAAGACGATCAATCCTTGCCCTATCGGGCCCAGCTGAGTGTGAAGGAGCTAGTCAACGACGAGCGGGTTCCGGTCATTCTGGGAGCCTATTCCAGCGCGGCCACGATGCCGGCTGTGGGCGTGGCGGCGGCGTATCAGGTGCCGTTTGTGGTGCCCACGGCCTCCAGTGATCTGGTCACGGGGCATGGGTATCGTTGGGTGTTTCGGATTATCGCTCCGGCCAGTGGTTATGCCAATACTGCGCTCGATTTCGTCCAGCAGCGGCAAGAGGCGCTGGGCCTGGAGAGCCTGGCCATCATCTATGACGATTCGCTCTATGGCGAGAGCGCAGCCGTGGCCGCTGCGACCGGGGCGTCCGAGCGGGATCTTAAGGTGGTGGCTTACGAATCGTACGTCAGCACCACCGATCTGGAGGCGCTGGTGAGGCGCGTCAAGGTCGCTGACCCGGATGTAGTCTATCTGGCCTCTTATCTGGAGGAGGCGAAGCGGCTGATGGAACTTGCGGCGGAGCAGCAGCTGAATCCCCAGATCTATCTGGGGCACGCCGGAGGGTTCATTATGTTGGAGTTTCTGGAGGCCGGTCGATATGCTGAATACGTCATCGGTACGGCGCAGTGGGCCAAGGACGTGAAATGGCAGGACGCGAATGGACAGACGGCGGCTGAGTTCGACCAAAGGTTCACCGAGCGGTACGGTGTGGCGCCCGGGATGCGCAGTGCGCAGACGTATACCGCGCTCTACGTGGTCAAGGACGCCCTCGAGCGTGCCGGGGCGGGACAGACGCTGGATTGGACGGACAGCGAAAGCGTCCGCTTGGCGATCCGCGATGCGCTTCGGGAGACGGATATGGAGCAGACAATCTTTGGTCCAATTCAGTTCGATCAGCTGGGACAGAACGATCATCCGGTACTGCTGATTCAGGTGGTCAATGGTGAGTTCGTGACCGTCTATCCGGGGCAGTATCGGGCTGCGGCTCCGGTCGTGCCGGTGCCGTCCTGGTCGGAGCGATAGGTGGCTATACACGTGAGAGGAGATAGGCGATGATGAACGACGTGGAAGAACGCAATGAGGAGCAGGTCCAGACAGAAGCGGGCGAAGGGACGAACCTGGCGGGGCTTTCGCCTCAGATCGTGGCTCGTCTAGAGGAGGTAGGCCTGGACACGAGGCAGGTTTTGGAGGATGCCCTTGCTGCCGGCGAGGATGATTTCCTGGATCTACCTGGCGTTGGGCCGGCGACGCTGGAGGCGGTGCAGACGTGGCTGGAGGATGAGTCGGCGCTGGAGGCCCTGGAGGAGAAGAAAGCAGCGGAGACGGAAGCGCCGGCCGATGATTCCGAGGATGTAGGGCGGATCAAGATCGCCCAGGAGGCGCTCGTCTTAGGGAAGAAGTATCTTGCGGAGGGGGAACACGAGCTGGCGCAAGAGCATTACGAGCACGCTCATGCGATTTTTGAGGAATTGTCCAATCGGGAGGGGCTTGCCAAAAGCCATGAGGATCTTGCCATTGTGGCGCTTCTGCGGGCCTCGTACGAGGCGGCGCATGCTCACTACCAACAGGCCCTGGCCTTGAGACAGACCTTGCAGGACCGGGCAGGCGAGCGGGAGATCGTCCAGCAGCTGAAGCTGGTGGAGCAGCTCCAGCGGCAATAGCGATGGGTGACTGGCTTTCTCGCTTCGGCGGTCACTTACGTCAGAGCGATTGCCATGACCATCTCGAAGCGCCTGATGCTACAACGAGACCTTGGCGAGTTGAAGCGCAGGGTTGACGATGGAAACAAATCCGTACCAGAAGCGCGATACGACGCCCTCGGAGATCGTCGAACGGGTCTGTGTTGCGGACCCTGACGAGGTCGCGCGGATGATCCTTGCTGTGTCACCCTGCCGAAGCGGATCGACGGCCTTGCTCAAGGTCTTTGGCGCGGTGGGGATCGAATCCCACTATCAACAGCTCAAGAATGTCCTCCGGTGGCGGCTGCAGGGTGGCGATGTGACGTGGCACGTGCCTTCCCGTCGCGGCCTGATTTTCCTGAAAGAGACGCTGGGCCCTTACACGGCGGCGGAGGCTTCCCTGAACCCGTTGGATATACTGCTGCGGGCCGGATATCCGGCTGGGAAGCTACACCTCGTCATTGTGGGGCGGGCGCCGCTGAGTATGTGGGCCTCCTGGCATGAATGGTGGGGGCGCCGGACGGGGCTCGACCGGATGATCCTGGCGTTTGAAGCGACGGATGCGGTGGCGAAGCGAGCAAGCGCGGTACAGATTCCCACCACCACGTACGTCTATGAGGCCCTGCGCGATAACGAGCCCGAGGTGGTGATGAAGCGGTTATTTGCAAGGCTCGATCTGCCTTTCGCCCCCGCTGCCGTCCGCGGATGGCCTCCGCTGGAGGCGCTGGACGCGCCGGGATCGAACATCGTGCTGCCCGACGAGCCGCCGATCTTCATGCGGTTCGTGCCCGGGATTCATCAGCCGATCCGGGAGGCGCGTCGGCTGCGCTTTGTCGCCCGGAAGGGGTCCGTAGCCCGGCTGCCGGAGGGCGATGTGCAAGCGATAGCGGAAGCAGGGCTCCCCGAGCGCTACCGGCGCTGGCGACTGGCATGTGAGGAGGACCTCGGTATCGCCATCGGCGCCGATCGCGATTGGGCGCTGGTGGAGTGAAGCTGCTTTCTTGGGGAACCCCGGATCTTTCAGCGAGTCCAAGTTTCCATAGACCTTTACTTTCCGCTAAATCAGCACGTTGGATGAAAATTGATTAAGTAAAAGAATTTGTCATCTCGTCATTCTTGCGATAGTTTTAGTGATAAAACGCTGCACCGGTAGCTCGTAATGCCCAGAAACTTGAGAGAGCGTTTCTGGGTCAAGAAAATTGCGCAAATTGGCGACTCGGACCGCTTCTAGGCGCCAGATGCTTGTTTTTGGTGCCTATGGCCCAAAACTCCCTTC
>CAYYTU010000029.1:0-38502 GCA_964474655.1 uncultured Anaerolineales bacterium | reverse complement strand
TGCTCCACCTGATGGTCGGCTCCGAGGGAACATTGGGGATATTCACTCGTGTAACACTGCGATTGCTGCCGCGTCCCACGGCCCGCGCGGTGTTGCTGGTGCCCTTCCCCGACACGCCCACGGCCATCGGCGCGGTGCCGCGCATAATGACCCGGGGGCGCATCGTGCCCACCGCGGTCGAGTTTATGGACCAGCGCTCGATCCAGGCCGCCTACGACTACACCGGCGAGCGGCTGCCCCATCCCGACGTGGGCGCGATGCTCTTGATCGAGATCGACGGCGCCAGCGAGGAGCGGGTCGAGCACGATATGAACAGCATCATCGACCTCTGCCTGGAGCTGGGGGCGCTGGATATCTTCGTGGGTAACACGCCCCGCGACGAGCGGCGCATGTGGCGCCCGCGCCAGGAGATGGCCGAGGCGCTCAAGGCCATCTCCCCAGTGCAGAGCCTGGAGGACATCGTGGTGCCCATGGCCCAGATCCCCGCGCTGATGCCGGAGCTGGACCGGCTCTCGGAGACATACGACGTGTTGATTCCCTGCTACGGCCACGCCGGCGACGGCAATCTGCACGCCACGGTGGTCAAGAAACCGGAGACGTCAATGGACGAGTGGGAGGAGAAGCTGCCCGCGATCCTGGAGGAGCTGTACAGCGTGGTCGCCGGGCTGGGCGGGACGATCAGCGGCGAGCACGGCATCGGCTCCAAGCGTGTGCGCTACCTGCCGCTGGTGATGGACGAGAAGCTGATTGATCTGCAGCGGAGCATCAAACGCGCCTTCGACCCGCTAAACATCTTAAACCCAGGCAAGATCTTCGCCCCGCGCATGACCTCAACGGAGAGCTAGGACTTATACACCTTCCAGCAATCGACGCAGCGCCGCACGCTCGTCAGGGCCGAACCTCGCCAGCACCTCCTCGTCGCCCCCCAGGATCCCCCCTAGCCCAGAGCGCCAGAAGGCGGCCAGATACTCCTCGAAAGGCGTGCCTACCGTATGCTCGTGGACGATGTGGTCATCACGCATAATCAGAATGCGATCCGTCTGCCGGGCCACCGCCGGCCTTGCGGGTCCGGAAAGTATCCATCTCGCACCTGGGTCAGATTTTGTCCTTCCACCAGCACGCGCCCGTCGGTGAGACGTCGAGGGCGCCGATCATATCGGGCAAGGTCGATTTGCCGCTGCCCGACGGCTCCATCACGGAGACGAACTCGCCGCCAATCCACGCTTCGCTCTTGTGTAGAAATCTGCACAAATATCGCCCAGCGACTGAACGCGATACACAACACGTAGATTCATAAATGATTTTTCGGGCTACAATGTGCGTCATTTGATTTTGTCACCAAAATCCCTTTCCCGGCCATCAACTTGATTGCGATTAGCACCCTAAGCCGCAAAGTGCCAATGCTAATCCCAACAGGACGAAGTGAACGTGTTATGTCTGCAGAAAAGGTGGCCGCAACAGTCGGTTTGGGCACAGCCGGCACACATTTTCTAGTTGATGAGGGTCTTTATCAGCACTGAGTTGGCGAGAGTGCCACCAGGCTGGCAAAAGCACTTTCCATCCTGGACAAATTCAAATGACGCAAGAACCTTGCCAGACGAAGGGAAAAATCATTTATGAGATTCCCACGTCGCGTCAGTTGGAGTGGAAGAAAAAAGCTCCGATCCAAAAGGAGCGCTAACCCAGCGTCACCGGTTCTTCGCCCCCTCCAACTTGCCACTCAATCTCGATCTCCAGCTCGCGCTCCGTCTTGCCTTTCTTCTTTTTCTCTTCGACCTCAATTTCCAGCTCGACGGTCTCAGGAAGATTCAAGGAGAGCTCCTCCTTCCCGCGCTGCAAGGTCACCTGCCCTTCTGCGATCTTATCGGCCAGCTGATGCAGAAAATCCGCCACGCTCCGTCGCGACTTCCATTCTTCACTTCTAAAGAGCATCGTCTTCTTCCCCGACATATGTCCTTGTATACTGTAGTCAGGGCGATGGACTGACAGTATACATCTCCTTTCTTTCGAGATTGAGTTAGGCCGTCGCCCTCGGCCGGGAGGCAGGCGAGAACGGCATTGGTCCTGACGAAGCCACAGGCTATCGTGTGAAAAGGAGGTTAATTTCGCCTGTCTCCCTCACTTGACTTTTCGCGCCTCAGATGCCATAGTAGACCCTGAGACGAGGAGAACTTCACCATTGTTTTCGCGGCATCCTGCGGATGCACTGCATCCATGACGACCGTGCTAAGGATTTTGCTGTCGTCTCGGTCAATCTGGGATACCGCTGATAAGAAACCTATTGGCAGGCCTTCGGCCTGACCTCTCGATCCTTGGTTCTGATGCCCATCGGCAAACGGACGCGGATTACCGTGTTCCTATTATGGCGCTCGCAGCGCAACACGCTTTTGACGGTGCGGCCGGTCATAGCTCGGGAGGACGGTCCGAAGTTGGCGCTCGCAGCGCAGGAAGTCTAAGGTCCTCTGATCCCGAGCGAGTCTCCGATGGGGTGGCTGACAGTTAGTTGCTCACCACCTGTAGTTTACCCCATCGGTTGACTCACTAATAGGAAATCTACGAGAACGATGTGCGCAGGGCTTCAAAATTGCTCTTCTCGGCATAATTTGATAAGCAGAGCAGTATTCGAGACTTCCAAAGTCTGTCCTCCCCCAACTTGTAAATGCGCCTCGTACCACGTTGCAAGAGCCTCAGCGCCAGACGGCATCGTCCATCGCGCTCATTGAAAACACTCAAAACGCTGCTGGTCATCCAACTCCCACGGCCAACGCCCGTGAATTTCCACCTCAAGCGCAAAACTCAAAAAGGTCCGTACCACCACCACAGCGCCCAGGGTCCCGATGCTATGGAACGTCAGATCAATCGCCACGGTGCCGATGATATCTGCAGCCACCAAGAACTCCAGCCCCAACAAGATGGCCTGCCCCAACCGTTCCCGATACCGTTTATACGCCAGAGCAAAGGGGCAAGTTCCGACCGCCCAATCGCGCAAGAAGAGGACGGTAGTCAAAAGCGCACCTAAAATGATGATCGCGATCCCTATCACCTCAATACCTTTGACGGCCGTTACGATCGTGGGCTCGAAAAAATCGCAAGGGAGCAACCCGCTTTCGGAAGAAGGCAGGTCCTCGGCAGTCTGCCTCGTACATCCCACGGCCAAAATCAACAAAAACAACACAACCCAACGTCCATAGCGCTGCACTTTCACGATTCACTCCTCCATTCCTCTACTTTAACCACCTTGCCCCATCCCAAACGGCGCAGAAGGCCCATCAGCCCCCCTATCTCCATACTGTACCACATTTCTAGCACAACTTCAATTCAAAATTAAAATTCCTTGACAAAAGAGACCCCGGTATGATATACTTCAGTAAACGTTTGCGCAAACGTTTGCCAAATATAACGCTCAGTCAGGAGGTGCCCCATAGTCACAATGCGCGACGTGGCAGAACACGCCGATGTCTCTGTCACGACCGTTTCCCACGTGGTCAACGAAACCCGGCCCGTCAGCGACGACCTGCGGAAGCGCGTGTTGGACGCGATGGATACGTTGGGCTATCGGCCCAATCGCTTGGCCCGCAGCCTGCGCCGGGGAGAGACGCACACCATAGGCCTGATCGTGCCCGACAGCGCCAATCCCTTCTTCGCCGAGGTGGCCCGAGGCATTGAGGATACCAGCTTTGAACACAACTACAGCGTCATCCTCTGCAACTCCGACGGCGACCTGGATAAGGAGCTCCTTTACACCAACCTCCTGACCGCTAAGCAGGTAGACGGTATCCTCTTCGTAGCGGCCGGGGTGAGCACCAAACATATCCGTTCCCTCCAGAAGCAGAAGATCCCCCTGGTCGTCGTGGACCGCGAGATTCCAGACGTATCCGTCGACGAGGTGCTGACCGACAACACTCACGGCGGGAAGAGGATCACTCAACATCTAATCGAGCTGGGCCACCGCCGCATCGGCTGTATCACCGGCCCCTCGGACGTCACTCCCAGCGCGGAACGCGTGACCGGTTATCAACAGGCGCTGCAAGAGGCCAGACTCTCCATCGATGGAGAGATGATCGTGAAGGGTGATTTCCAGTATAAGGGCGGTTACCGGGCCACGCACCACCTGCTGACGCTGGACGACCCGCCGAGCGCCATCTTCGCTTGCAACGACCTGATGGCCGTCGGCGCTATCCGGGCCGCCCAAGAGCTGGATCGCCGCGTGCCGGCCGATCTCTCCGTAGGCGGCTTCGACGACATTCACCTGGCCTCTTTCGTCAATCCACCGCTGACCACCGTGGCCCAACCCAAGTACGACATCGGCGTGATAGCCACTGAGATGTTGTTGGAGCAGATGCAAGATCATAACCGCTTGCCGCGCCAGCGCCTATTGGCCACCCGACTGGTCGTCCGCCGGTCCACCGGCCCTTTTGACTCCCACCACCAACCCGAAAGCCCAGCCAAGCGAGAGGAAAGAACGTATGCCCGATAACGTAACCGTCGTCGGCAGCTTGAATATGGATCTCGTCGCCCGCGCCCCACGCATCCCCAAGCCGGGCGAGACGATCATCGGCCATGACTTCCGCAACGTGCCGGGCGGCAAAGGGGCCAACCAGGCCGTGGCGGCAGCACGCCTGGGCGCCAGCGTCTCTATGGTAGGGCGCGTGGGACAGGACGCTTTCGCCGGCCCCCTGCTCGATAACCTGGATCGGGACGGCGTCGACCACACCTACGTCAGCCAGGACTCAGAAGCGTCCACCGGCGTGGCGCTCATCGTCGTGGACGAAGCGGGACAGAACAGCATCGTCGTCGCATCCGGGGCCAACATGCGTTTCTCGCCGGCCAACGTAGAGGCCGCTACAGAAGCCATCGCGGACGCCGATGTATTGCTCTTACAGCTAGAAAGCCCACTGGAGACAGTGACGCGCGCTGCCGAGATAGCCCACGCCCACGGCGTGACGGTGATTCTAAACCCTGCCCCGGCTCAGAAGCTGCCAGCCTCGTTGCTGGCTCGGGTGGACGTGCTCATCCCCAACGAGAGCGAGACGGCGCTGCTGACCGATATGGCCATCGACGACCGGCCGGAGGCCGAAGCCGCCGCCGCCAAACTGCTGGATATGGGAATTCAAACGGTCATCCTCACCCTGGGCGAGCGCGGGGCCTTGCTGGCCCAACCCGACGAGGTCACACTCGTCCCCGCCTTCGCAGTGGAACCGGTCGACACTACCGCGGCCGGCGACGCTTTCGTCGGCGGCTTCGCCCTTGCGCTGGCCGAAGGGAAAGAGCTGAAAGAAGCAATTCGATGGGGCAACGCGGCCGGCGCCCTCGCCACCACCACGGTGGGTGCCCAACCCTCCTTGCCTGTACGTCAGGCCGTCGAACAATTATTGGACCGCCAACAGTAGAAGAGGGAGTTTGCATGAAGAAAACCGGTATCCTGAACCAACCGATCTCAGCCGTCATCGCCGGCATGGGCCACAAGGATACGCTCGTGGTCGCCGACGCCGGCCTCCCCATCCCGCCCGAAACGGAGCGCATCGACCTTGCTCTAACCGAAGGCGTGCCGACTTTCCTGGAGACGGTGCGCGTGGTGCTGACGGAGATGGAGGTGGAGAAGGCCATCGTGGCCGAAGAGATGGAAACGGTAAGCCCCCAGCTCCACGCCGCGCTCCAGGAGCTGCTGGGTGACATACCGCTCGAGGTCTCAACCCACCTCATACTCAAGGAGCAGACCCGCTCGGCGCGGGCCGTGGTCCGCACCGGCGAATTTACCCCCTACGCCAACGTCATCCTGGTCGCGGGCGTGGTCTTTTAATCGGGAGATTCCGTATGCCCTTCAAGCTACCACGGGATTTCACACGACGCTTTGGGCTACTCTTCTCCCTCCTGCTCCTGTGCGCCATCCTCAGCCTCCTGTCCGAGCGTTTCCCGACGATGAGCAATCTCATTAACGTGTTGCGCCAGTCGACCATCAACGGCATCATCGCCATCGGCATGACCTACGTGATCCTCACCGCCGGAATCGACCTCTCAGTGGGCTCGGTCCTAGCGCTCTGCGCCGTCGTCACGGCCGATCTGTTACAGAAAGAACTGGCCGTTCCGCTGGCGATCGGGGCCGGGCTGGGACTGGGCGCAATATTGGGGCTCGTCAACGGTCTCATCATCACCCAGGCCAACGTGCCGCCCTTTGTGACTACGTTGGGGATGATGACCGTGGCCCGTGGTCTGGCGCTGACGTACACGCAGGGGAGACCGATCACTGGCCTGCCCACTGGATTCCGCTTCATCGGCACCGGCGCGTTGGGCCCTGTGCCGATGCCTATCATCATCGCCGGGCTGGCCTTCCTGGTAGCCTACATTCTGCTCACGCGTACCAAGATCGGCGAGTATATCCTGGCTCTGGGTAACAACCCGGTGGCCGCCCGTTACGCCGGCATCGCTACCGATCGCTATCTCACTTTCGTCTACGCCATGGCGGGAATGCTCTCAGCGCTGGCGGGGATGATCCTGGTGGCGCGCTTGAACTCGGCCCAACCGACGGCCGGGCAGGGGTATGAGTTCAACGCCATCGCCGCCGTCGTAGTGGGCGGGACCAGCTTCGCCGGCGGCGAGGGAGGGCTGGGCGGGACCCTGCTTGGCGTTCTAATCATCGCCGTGCTCAATAACGGCCTGAACTTGCTGGACGTATCCTCGTTCTATCAACCCGTCGTCACCGGGGGGGTCATCGCCCTGGCGCTGCTGCTCTACCAAGCCATCCGGTAAGCGAGTAAGCCGTGAAAGAAGGAGGTGGAAGGTTAACGAAGGCTCCAGCTACCCTCAGCGACCTGGTAGCAACACCAGAAAGAACATAAGGTTAAGAAAGTTCGCCTGTTAGATTAATGGAGGAGAAAACCATGAAGCAGAAACTACTCGTCACGCTGATCGTACTATCTGTGCTGGCGTTCGCCACCCAATGTGGCACGCCCGCTACGCCCACAGAGGCCCCCACCGAAGCGCCAACCAAGCCACCAGCCGAAGAGGGCTACACCATCGGCCTCTCGGTCTCGACGCTGAACAACCCCTTCTTCGTCACCCTGGAGGAAGGGGCGCAGGAAGCCGCCGAGGCCGCCGGGGTCGAGCTGATCGTTGCCGACGCGCAGGATGATTCCGCCCGCGAGGCCACCAACATCGAGGACCTGATCCAGCAAGAAGTCGACGCGCTGCTGGTCAACCCCACCGACGCCGACGCCATCGTGCCCTCAATCGAGAAGGCCAACGAGGCCGGCATCCCCGTCTTCACCATCGACCGCGGCGCAGCCGGGGGCGAGATCGTCTCTCACATCGCCTCCGACAACGTGGCCGGCGGCCGGATGGCCGGTGAGTTCCTCTGCGAGGCCCTCGGCGGCTCCGGCTCGGCCGTCGAACTGGAGGGCATCGCCGGAACCTCGGCCGCCCGCGACCGCGGCGAGGGCTTCAACGAGTATATGAGCGAGGAGTGCGCCGACGTCGAGATCGTGGCCCGTCAGACCGCCAACTTCAACCGCGCCGAGGGCCTGAGCGTCTTCGAGAACATCCTCCAGGCCCAATCCGAGATCGACGGCGTCTTCGCCCACAACGACGAGATGATCCTGGGCGCCATCGAGGCCGCGGAGGCCGCCGGGCGGGCCGACGAGATCGTCTTCGTCGGCTTCGACGCCATCGACGACGCCGTGGACGCCGTCGAGGCCGGCCAGCTGGCCGCCACCATCGCCCAACAGCCGGCCGAGATGGGCCGCCTGGGCGTCGAGACCGCCGTCGCGCACCTCCAGGGCGAAACGGTAGACGACTACATCCCCGTCGATCTGAAGCTGGTCACGCAGTAACGACTCCCGTCACTATGGGGTGGAGACTGGAGGGCTCCACCCCACACGTTCCGTTTGGACAGGGGCTAACTATGTCCGACAATGAGACATTTCTTCGAATGGAGAACATCCACAAGGCCTTTCCCGGCGTGCAAGCGCTCGAGAAAGTCACCTTCGAGGTCGCCCGCCCGGAAATACACGCACTGGTGGGCGAGAACGGAGCCGGCAAGACCACGCTAATGAAGATACTCACCGGCGCCCTCCACCAGGATGAAGGGCAGATCACGATACAGGATCGCCCCGTGACGATCAACACGCCCTCCGACGCCCAGCGCCTGGGCATCAGTATGATTCACCAGGAGTTATCCCTGCTCCCCTACCTGACGGTGGGCCAAAACATCTACCTGGGACGGGAGCCACGGGGCAGGTTGCCGGGGGTCATCGACTGGCGAGCGCTTTACCAACAGGCGCAAGCGTGGCTGGATCGGCTGAACGTGGACGTGGACGCACGCGCACAGGTGAAAGCGCTGAGCATCGCCCAGCAGCAGATGGTGGAGGTGGCCAAGGCACTCTCGCTCGACGCCGACCTGATCGTGATGGATGAGCCGACGTCGGCGCTGACGGAGCGCGAGACGCGCGTACTCTTCGACGTGATGCACTCGCTCAAGGAAGAAGGCGTCTCGCTGATCTTCATCTCCCACCGGCTGGAGGAGGTGCTCGAAATCGCCGATCGGGTGACGATTCTGCGCGACGGTCAATGGATCGACACCCAGCCCATCGTCAACGTGGACGAAGAAGCGATCGTCCGGATGATGGTGGGCCGAGAGCTCGGTGAGCTGTATCCCAAGGCCAAGGCCGAGCAGCGAGAGGTCATCCTGGAGGCGACCAACCTGAGCGACGGCGAGAAGCTGCATGACATCGATCTGACGCTCCATCGCGGCGAGATAGTGGGCCTGGCCGGCCTGGTGGGCGCCGGACGCACCGCTCTGGCGGAGGCGATCTTCGGCATCCGCTCGCTCACAAGCGGTGAGGTGACGCTCGATGGTCAAGTGGTCAAGATCAAATCACCGGGCGAGGCCATCCGACGGGGGATCGGCCTGGTGCCGAAGGACCGGAAGCAACAGGGGCTCTTTATGCATATGGCAGTGCGGGAGAATATCGTGATCAGCGTGATGGACCAGATCACCCGCTGGGGCTTCGTGAACAGATCCCGGGCCAACAACCTGGCGCACAAATTCGTCAGGCAGCTCGAGATTCGTACGCCTCACCTGAGCCAACGGGTCCGCAACCTATCGGGCGGCAATCAACAGAAGGTGATCATCGCCCGCTGGCTGACGCTCAAGCCCCACATATTGATCATGGACGAGCCGACGCGCGGCATCGACGTGGGAGCGAAGGCCGAAATACACGCCTTGATGAGCCAGCTGGCACAGGAGGGCGTCGGTATCCTGATGATCTCCTCCGAGCTGCCGGAAATCCTGGGGATAAGCGACCGCATTCTGGTGATGCGAGAAGGTCACGTCGTCGGGGCATTCGCCCGCGAGGAGGCTACCCAGGATGCCATTATGTACGCTGCCACCGGGGGAAAGGTGAATCACTATGCGCGATAGATTGCTCGATCCAGTGCTCGGTCAATTGAAGGCGCTATGGCAAAGCTCCAGCGTCTTCATCATCCTGCTGGTCTTCTTTCTGATCTTTACCCTCGGTTCGGACGATTTTCTGACCGGATCGAACCTGTTGAACATCGCCTTGCAGACCTCGCTCATCGCCATCGTAGCTATTGGGATGACCTTCACGATTCTCACCGCCGGGATCGATCTATCGGTAGGCTCAGTGATGGCTTTGAGCGGCGCGGTAGCGGCTGGGCTAGCCGTCCAGGAAGGATGGGGCACCTACGGCGGTATCGGGGCCGCGCTCTTATTGGGCCTGATTGTGGGAGCCATCAACGGCTTGATGGTAGTCAAAGGCCACATCCCCCCTTTTGTCACCACCCTGGCTATGATGACCATCGGGCGGGGGTTGACGCTCGTCTATACCCAGGGGCGTCCCATCGCCGGGCTTGAGAGAGATTTCATCTTCTGGGGCACGGGGCGGTTGCTGGGCATTCCAATCCCCGTACTCTTGCTGATCGCTCTCGCGCTCGTCGCCTGGAGCGTGCTGCGCCACACCCGCTTCGGGCTCCACGTCTATGCCACCGGCGGCGATGAGGAGATCACACGTCTGGCCGGCATCCCGCCGGACCGGGTCAAGCTTGCCGTCTACATCATCAGCGGCTTCACCGCCGCCCTGAGCGGCGTTCTGCTGACAGCCCGGCTCTGGTCAGCGCAGCCCAACGCTGCCACCGGTTGGGAGCTGGACGCTATCGCCGCGCCGGTGTTGGGAGGCGTCAGTCTCTTTGGAGGCGTGGGCAGCATCGGAGGCACGCTAGTGGGGGCCTTCATCATCGGCGTGTTATCGAATGGGCTCAATTTACTAGGCATCCCGTCTTATTATCAGCAGGTCATCAAGGGCGTGGTTTTCATCCTGGCGGTTACGCTCGATCTGCTGACCAAGCAGCGTCAGTAACCGCCCACTCAAACCACACATCAGCCCGACTCCTCCAGATTAAACTGCTTCATAACCTCCTCGACCTGGGATACGACGCTCTTAGCCTCGCGCACTCGATCCAGCTGATCGTGCCAGAAGCCAGAACCGGCAGCGGCTCCAATCCCGCTAAGGACGATGCCCGGTTTCAGCCCAAAGAGCATGGCGAAGAATGAGCCTAACACCCAGGGCAGACCTAAAGTGGGATCGAATAAATCCTCTCCCCCAGGCTGCTTGCCCTGTTGAACGGCCAGGTGATACTCAATCATCTGCTCGAAGCTATACCAGACCACCTTGTCCTCCCTCCGCACGCGGAATGTATCGGCCGCGCTGCCCAGGACCGGTTCAAGTAACTGGAATGTATTCACCTGAAGCGAGACGGCGAGAAAGATACCCACCACGACGGAGATGACGCGCAGCCAGGTAATGCGACGCTTCTCTTCCTGTTTGTGCCGCGCCTCCAGCTCCAAGACGCGTTGACCAGCTTCACGCAGGGTCTTGACGGGGGGAATGGTATGAGGGTCGGAAAGGTACTGGCGGTACGTCTCCACCTTCCGCTGGAGGCTATCAACGTCCCTGACGTCGTCGGGCAAGCGATCCCGCAGCCAATCCCAGGCAAACTGGAACCAGGTCATGAACCGACCCAGCCAGATCCGGGACCAGGGGGCCGTGCGTAGATAGCGCCATAATCGGCGGGCTGGGCTGGATTGGAGGCCTTCCCGCTGGCGTTCCACCTCCTCCAGCATATCGTTGAGCAGCGCCAGGTGGCTTTCCAGATTGGCAGGGCTGACGCCGCTGAGCCGATTGATGGCCCCGACCAACCAGGCGTGGACGATCTCCACTTGCCTGGGGTCGAGAACCTGCTCCAGCTCCGGCTCGATCTTGGCCCAGTGTTCCTTGACCACCAAGTCCGCCGAGCGGACGGCCAGGTCCTTTAAGATTTCGGCCCAGCGCTCCTCCACGATCACAAGCGTTTTCTCCGCTTCCTGCTCGAACGATTTCGTGAGCTCCTCCAGATCTCTGATGGAACGCTGGATGCGTGCCTCGGCGCCTTTGGATAAACCCAAATCTTTCACCATGCCCGGAAGCCACGTCTGCAGATTGGCGAAAGCATCTTGAGCCGTCGTCTTGCTGTGAAGCCCAAACACGGGACGCACGACGTCGACCACAACTTCGGTGCCCACGGCCAGCACGGCCATCATCGCGGCATAAAGGCCCAACGTGCCGAGCGCAGCTCCGACATCGAGCCCGCCATCGCCATCATCGCCTTCCTGCACGATGGGCCCGGCGTGAGCAGCGACCGGCGTCAAAGCAGTAACTAATATAATGACCAATACCAACGCAACGAGCAAACGTTTCATCTAACACCTCCCAATGTACCGATCAGTTGCGCAAATAAATTTGCTATTGACCCCGCGCCCAGCAGGTTCAAGCGCTAGATAGTTGAATCAGGTCATGATTTTAGCACAATACTACTGAGAGGGCAAAAATATTTTGCGCCGGGTTCGGCTTGTCATCTCCAACCAGGCCAGTATAATCGAGGCGGCGGTAGATTCACCCGCAAACCTCTTAGCCGAAGAAAGGAGATGACCGATGAAACCTTTGCGCAGACACGTAGCTCTTGCCATCGACGGCGGGGGAATCAAAGGCGTGATGGTAACCCGCGCGCTGGAGATTCTGGAGACGTATCTGGATCAAACGTCACACGAGATCTTCCGGCTGACGGCCGGCACCTCGACGGGCTCTATCATCTCGTCCGGCATCGCGGCCGGCCTGACGGGCGCGGAGATGCACGAGCTCTACGTCCAGCTGGGCGACGATATCTTCCAAAAGACGTTACGCACCCGGCTCTGGCCGCTCACCCGCTACCGCTATGGCCACGAACCGCTGGTGGACGCGCTCAAGGCCACCATCGGCGAGAAATCAATGAGCGATTTCTGGAAGACCGACCCGCCCACCGATGTGGTCATCACCGCCTTCGATCTGATGGAAAACCGCACCCGCTTCATCAAGCCCTGGAAGGAAGAGTACGCTGATTGGCCCGTGACCCAGGCTGTACTGGCCTCGTCCTCGGTGCCGACTTATTTCCCGCCGGTCGAAGGACGGTACGTGGACGGCGGCGTGGGCGCCTACTCCAACCCCTGTTACATCGCTGCCTACGAAGCTTGCTTCGTGCTGGCGTGGGATCCGGCCGAGACGACGCTCATCAGCCTGGGCACGGGCCGCGCTCCGCACCACCTCCAGCCCAACGAGGTCGAAGGGTTCCATGCCTGGGAGTGGGTGGGGCCGATCCTGGGGGCTTTCCTCCGTTCGGCCGACGACCAACAGGTCCATCTGGTGGACACATTCTTCGAGCAGCTCGACTTCCGACGCTTCCAGGTCGATCTGCACGAGCAGATCGCCATGGATGCCCCCGAACAAATCCCCGCACTGACGGCCTACGGCGACGAGCTGGGACACAAAATCCTGAACGACGAGGTGGACGAGGCGATGAACATCCGAGCCCAACGCGCGCCGGGCGTCCGGTAGTCCCGTTCCAGATCTTCCAAGTCTCGGTCTTCTCCTGATCGTCGTGGGAGGGCGCAAATTTGACATCGGGGTGGAGGCGTGGTAGACTTGACCGCGTTGCTGAGTCTTGAGTTCTGTGGGGAGGACACCATTGTCTGACCAATTCTCCTTCGTCGAAATCTTTCCTCAGCTCGCTCTTTTCCCCAGCGTTGCCCCGTCAGTTATTCCCCTGCAAGGTGGTCGACGTTGAGACCCAGTGAGCTGAACCAGACCAGCGCAGGGCGGCAAGTCAAGGCCCAACCCGCTCCGTCCTTTCGCTATGTAACATCGAGGGTGCGCCGCTGCTCCCCCCGCCAAGAAGCCCTCAAGTGAGCGCAACTCACGACGTTCCAGAAGCAGCCAGGCTGCCCAACACCTATCCGCGCTCCAAAAGGTTGAGCGCGTCGTCTCCAGCCACGAGCTTCGAGGTTTTGTCATGCACCTGACGTCCCAACAAATCGTGTTCCTCGTCTGCAGCGCCATCACGCTGGGCGCTGCGTTGATGGTAGTCACGCAGCGGGAAGTCCTCCGCGCAGCGCTTTTCCTGAGCCTATCGCTTGTGGGGGTGGCCGGGCTCTACATGCTGCTGGAGGCATTCCTCCTGGCGGCCATACAACTTTTCGTCTACGCGAGCGGGGTCTCGGCTATGATCCTCTTCACCGCCATACTCACGCAAACGAGCATCCCTCCCGATAGTCTCGCCAGCAACCATCAGTGGTGGGCCGCAGCGCTAGTAGCGATGGCCTTGCTCGGCATCCTGGGCGCCATTATCTTCGGCTATCACTGGGGATTGGAGCCCGGCCCGCTTCCTGAGCACAGCATCAGAACTCTGGGGATCGCCTTAATCGCTCCTCAACGCTTCATCTTGCCCTCCGCAACGGCGTTGATCCTGTTGCTGATGACAACGGTCGGCGTAGTCGCCATCGCAAAGGAGGAATGATGGTCCCACTGGAATGGTACCTCATGCTGGCAGCCGCCTTATTTTCCGTCGGGGTATACGGCGTCCTGTCCCGCCGGAACGCCATCGCCATTCTGATGAGCATCGAGTTGATGCTCAACGCCGTCAACATCAACCTGGTGGCCTTCTGGCGCTTCCTGGAGCCAGGAGGAGCGACCGGGCAGGCGTTCGCGCTGTTTGTTTGTCTCGTCGCCACAGCAGAGACGATGGTAGGGCTGGCGCTGATCCTGGCGATAGTGCGCACCCACGACACGCTCATCTTGGAAGACATCGACCGGCTCAAAGGGTAAACGAGGTTGGTATGGAGATTCTCAATCTGACCTGGCTGATTCCTCTGTTACCCTTACTCGCTTTTGTCGCCATTATTCTCTTTGCCCACCGCGAACGGCAGCTGAGCCACCTGCTGGCTATTGGTGGAGTCGGGATGGCCTTTTTGCTGGCGCAACTCGTCTTCTGGCGGGCAGTGACGCTGCCAGTGGGAGGCGGCGAACGCGCCTTCCAATCCGGGCTGGTCCATTGGCTGGCGACAGGCAGAGAACGGCTGACGCTGGGCGTTTACGTCGATCCACTCGCCGCGGTGATGGTGGGCGTGGTACCGCTGATCTGTTTGCTGATCTTCATCTATAGCATCGATTATATGGGCTTCGGCACGCCCCGCGTCAAGCCCCATTATAGCCACTTCTTCTGTTATCTCTCGCTCCTCGCCGCCGGTATATCGGGCGCCGTGGTCTCCGATAACCTGCTGGCGCTCTTCATCTTCTGGGAGCTTATGGGCGCTGCCGCGTACTTGCTGATTCAATTCTGGCAAGGTGAACGCCGTCCGGCTAACCGGGCAGCAGCGATCAAAACGTTCATCGTGCTCAAGATAGGCGATCTGCTTTTGATGCTGGGGTTGGCGCTCCTCTACGCCGAGGTGGGCTCGTTAGCCTATCGGGATATCTTCACCGCCGAGACGTTGGAGCATCTGGCTCATACCAATTTTGCGGGGAGCATATGGTCGATGGCGACCGTGACCTCCCTGTTGCTCTTCGGGGGCGCGGTGAGCGCGAGCGCTCAATTCCCGCTTCACGTCTGGTTCCCAGACGCTATGGGAGCCCCGGATCCGGCCTCGGCCCTCATCCACGCGACCACGATGAGCGCCGGCGTCTTTCTGATGGCGCGGATCTTCCCCCTCCTCCAGACCGCCGAAGCCGGCGTGCTGGCCATTGGGGGGATCCCAATTATGGGCTTCGTTGGAGCTTTCACGGCGCTCTTTTCATCCCTCATCGCCCTCACCCAGAACAGTATCAAAGACGTACTGGCCTGGTCCACGATCGGGCAGCTGGGTTACGCCGTAGCTGCCATCGGCGTAGGAGGGTATGTCGCTGGCGTATTCCACATAGTCACGCACTTAGTCGTCCGGACGCTCCTCTTCCTGGGGTCCGGATCTGTGATTCGCGGCGTGGAACGGGGCTACTATCACGTCCACATGCCCAGATCCGACGACGAACGCAAGCAACCCGCTTCCCTCGATGTGACGTGGAATATGATGCATATGGGCGGGCTGGCGAAGCGAATGCCTCGCACATTCTGGGCCTTCCTCATCGGGGGCTTGGCGCTCTCTGGCCTACCGCTGGTCACCGCCGGTTTCTGGTCAAACAACGCCGTCTTAACCCAGGTGTATGAGGTCTACCCCGTCATCTTCTGGACCCTGGCCACGACCACCGGTATCACAGCTTGTTATACTATGCGCCAGATCTGCCTCACGTTTGCCGGTGCGCCGCGCACTCAGGCCGCCGGGCACGCGATGGAGAGCAGCCCCACGATGGTAGGAGCGTTGACGGTCCTGGCGATACTGACCATCGGTCTCGGCTGGATCGGTATCCCGGAGCACTTCCCCGTCATCGGGGATAGCATTCCCAACTGGCTCCAGCCCTTCGCCGCTTCGGCCATTGGCGGAGTCCAAGAAGGTCACTACGCCACACAAATAGCGAGCCATCTTTCAGAAGAGGCAGCACAACAGCCGTTGATGATCGGAGTGCTCTTCATTCTGGGCGGATTGGGGTTGGGCTGGCTGGTATATGGTCACAAGCCGCTGACAGCCGGAGAAACAGACCGGATCGAGCTGGTGATGCGCACTTTATGGCTGGGCTGGCTTTACGAAACGCTGGAGAATCATTTCTACCTGGATGCTCTCTACGGGGCGATGTTTGTAGAACTTTCGCTCTGGCTAGCGGAGAGATTCGATGCCATCGATTATGGCCGCCAAGAAGGCAAGCACGGCCTGGTAGACGGCCTGGTAAACGCGATGGGCAAGCTCAGCCTGAAGCTGACCGCGGCCTGCAGCTGGTTCGAAGCTCACATCGTCGAGGGGCTGATCGGCCGGGTGAGCGGCATCAGCGCCTATCTCGCGCAAGCGTCCCACACCCTTGACTTGAGCGTCATCGACGAGGGGATCAACGGCATCGCCAAAACGTTGAAGGCCGGCGGCAAGACAATCCGCACCATTCAAACCGGCAAGGTGCAAAACTACCTCTTGTTGACATTCTTGATGATACTGGCCTTGCTGGTAACCTTCTTTATGATCCTGTTCCTGCAGATTTAGACAATGCGAAAGAAACGTGCCCGTGATCCTGTTGGAGAATCGGTCCAAATGCAACGCCCCGGCCGGGTGCAAGAGCCTATTCCCAGTAAGACGATGGAGGAGATGGTACGATGTTTCCAATACTAAGCGTTACTCTGTTCACCCCGCTGGTAGGTGCTCTGCTGATTCTCGTCATACCTCGTGAGGACGAAAGGACGATCCGGCGGCTGGGAACAGCGTTCGCTTTTATCACGTTAATCCTGACGGTCATCATCTGGGCGAACGTGGTCCAGTTGGAAAGCGGCATGCACCTCCAGGAGAACTCCCCCTGGATTGAGACGTTCAATATCAGATACCATCTGGGAGTCGATGGCCTCAGCGCACCGATGATCTTCCTGACCGCCTTATTGACGACGCTGGTGACGTTCTATTCCTCCTACACCGTCGACAAACGGGTCAAGGAGTACTACTTCTTCTTCCTGCTGCTGGAGATGGGAGCGATCGGCGTCTTTCTGGCGCTCGATCTGGTACTTTTCTACACCTTCTGGGAGATCAGCCTGGTGCCAATGTTCCTCCTGATCGGCGTGTGGGGCGGCGAACGAAGATTGTACGCCTCCCGCAAATTCTTCCTCTACCTTCTGGTTGGCGGCGTAGCGATGCTGCTGTCCATCATCGGCGTCTACTTCCAAACCGGCACGTTCAATATCCTGGAAGCGGCGGCGGCTCAACCCTTTGTGGGCAACTTCGCCTGGGCCAGCGCAGCCTTCTGGGCCTTCTTCATCGCCTTCGCCCTTCAGATGCCCGCCTTCCCCTTCCACACCTGGCTGCCAGACGCTCACACAGAAGCCCCGACAGGAGGCAACGTCATTCTGGCCGGGATAATGCTCAAGCTGGGCGCCTACGGCCTGATCCGCATCGTGCTGCCTTTATTCCCCCAGCAATTCCAATACTTCGTACTCCAAGTCCCGCTCATCCCCATCATAGCTGTCATCAGCATCACCTACGGGGCAATGGTCTGTATGGCCCAGTGGGACCTGAAGCGGCTGATCGCCTACTCGTCGGTGGCACACATGGGCTACGTCACGCTGGGATTGTGCGTGGCAGCAGCCGGCTACGGCGTCCTCGGCGATTCCCAGAGCTTCAGCGCAGCAGCATCGGGCCTAAACGGCGCTGCCTTCCAGATGTTCACCCACGGCATTATCACGGGCGGAATGTTCTTCCTGATCGGCATGCTCCACGATCGGGCCCAAACCTCTGATCTGAAAGCCTTCGGCGGGCTCAGCAAAAAGACACCCCATTACTACACTCTCACGCTGGTGACGGGGTTCGCCTCGCTGGGGCTCCCCGGCCTGGCCGGCTTCTGGAGTGGATTCTTCGTCTTCAAAGGCGCTATGCGCTTCATCCCCCTTGCAGCCTTCATCGGTGCACCGGGCTTGCTCTTCATCGCCGCCTGCATCATCTGGAAGATCGTCCAACACCTCTTCCTGGGCGACCTGGATAAGGATAAATGGGACGCGCTGACGGACATAACATGGTGGGAGAAAGTCACTATGTGGCCGCTGCTGATTATTATGATCGCCCTGGGCCTCTACCCTGCTCTGCTGTTGGATATGTTCAACGCCGCAATTACCACCTTATTACAAGCATTGCCGTAACCCACAGCGAGGAGGAAAGAGGTTGGAATTCGGAGAAACGACGTATAAACTGGGGCAGACGCTTTGGCTGCTATCGCCAGAGCTGACGCTCCTTCTGGCGGGCCTGCTGATCATTGGGCTGAGTGCGCTTCAGCAGGGGCGAAGGGAGAGACGTTGGTCGCCATACATCGCCCTGGTGGGAGTGGGCGCCTCTCTGCTTGCCACCGGCACGCTCTGGAATTGCCATACCAGGGTGCTCTTCGTGCTCTCATACGAGCCCTTCGCTCTGCTGATAAAGGCCGTGACTCTGGTAGCGACCGGACTCGTGGTACTCATAGCCGATGGGTCCAGTCGACCTCAACGCCTACAGCCTGGATTTTACGCGCAGCTGCTATGCGCCTCTCTGTCCATCAACCTATTGGGCGGGGCAACCAACCTGGTGATGATCTTCCTGGCCTCAGAGGGCCTCAACATCGCCACTTATCTCCTGACCGGCTCCCTTTCAACCGATCGGCGCTCCACCGAGGCCGGCGTAAAATACTTCGTCTACGGGGCTGCCCTTTCGGCCGTGATGGCGTATGGGCTGTCATGGTTCTACGGGTTGACCAGCTCTAGCGATCTTGGTACAATAGCAGACGCATTGCTGGAGATGGAAAGCAGCGTGCGGTTGATAGCGCTCCCGGCCCTGATTCTTATGACCGTCGGCTTTGCCTTCAAAATCGCTGCGGCTCCTTTCCACCAGTGGGCACCAGACGTGTACGAAGGAGATCCAACTCCCGTGACAGCGTTTTTATCGGTCGGACCTCCGGTCGCAGGATTCGCAGTGATCGTACGCGTCTTTATGACCCTGATACCACAAGAGATGGTAGAATTGACTATGGATTGGCGATCGCTGCTTATGGCCACCGCTGTAGTGACGATGACCCTCGGCAACCTGGTCGCACTGGGGCAGAAAAACATCAAGCGATTGCTGGCCTATTCGAGCATCGCGCAGGCCGGATACATGCTGATCGGTGCAGTGACAGCATCGCCGCGCGGCCTCACGGCTATGCTACTTTACCTCGTCGCATACGTGTTGGCGAATCTAGGGACGTTCGCAGCGATCCTGATATTCGCCCGCCGGACCGAATCCTACGCCATTGAGGACTACGCTGGATTGAGCGAGTATGCCCCGGCGGCTGGACTGGTGCTGACCATCTGCCTGCTTTCATTGGGCGGCATTCCGCCGACGGCCGGATTTATGGGCAAGCTGTGGCTTTTCTCGGCCGCGATTGAGGAGGGCTTACTCTGGCTGGCCATCATCGGGGTGATCAACAACATCATCTCACTCTCCTACTACTGGAAAATCATCCGCGCTATCTACTTCACCCCACCTCAGGAGAATGAGCAAGCCGCCACCCCGCCCACTCTGGCGGCGGCACTGGGAGCGACGGCAATCGGCGTGCTGGCGGTGGGTATCCTTCCCGGCCCACTCCTTGCGCTACTCCAAACCGCCGCGCCGGTCTTCTTCGGTGGATGACTGAGAATATTCTATACCACTAGATCTAGAAACGAGAAAGACAAGTGGCGAAATTACGCATTGAGGTAGAGCTCTTTGGGCTCTCCCGGCTCATAGCGGGAGAGAAAGAAGTAACGCTAACGCTAGACGAAAGTGCCACCTTCCGAGACATCGTGAAGGAGTTGGTCAAAAGGTATCCCGATATGATCGGCGACGTGGTCCAGGCCGACGGGCTGACAATGCAACCGCCCAACATCCTTAACCTGGACGGAAGGCGTATGATAAAAGCAGATCAGATGGACGAAAGTCTTAGTGATGGCGACCGGATCATATTAATGTCTATGTCAGCAGGAGGTTAAGTAATGCATGGCTACAGCGGAAGAGTTCTGCACATTGATTTGACCGACCAAAAGACATGGGTCGAATCAAAACCTGAAGATTGGTATAAGACCTACATTGGTGGGGTCTCAATGGCAACCCGACTCTGTTGGGAGAACATTGAGCCCGGTTGTAACCCTCTCTCGCCGGAGAATCCAATCTGCATCGCCAACGGCATTTTCGCCGGCACGCCCGTGCCGGTGGGAGGCAAATACGGCATGGCGTCCAAGTCGCCGCTGACAGGCTTCATCGGCGATAGCCTGTCCAGCAGCTGGTTCACCATCGCCCTGAAACGAGCCCGCTGGGATGGCATTGTCATCCACGGTTCAAGTGACGATTGGGTCAACGTCGTCGTCGACGACGATATGATCGAATTCCAAGATGCCTCTCACCTGGTGGGCCTAAGAACCACGGAGACGGAAGATGCAATCCGTGAGGAATTCGGCGACGACCAGATGCGCTCGGCATGCATCGGGCCGGCCGGCGAGAACTTGTCGCGCATCGCCAACGTGAGCAATGACGGTCGAAAGGCCGGACGCACCGGGCACGGCGCTGTATGGGGCTCCAAGAAACTGAAGGCCCTCTCCGTGCGCGGCACCAACGGCGTCCAGGTGGCCGAGCCAGAGGCTTTGCTCGAGCTCTCCTACGATATCCTGGAAGAAGCACAGGGACCTCACACCCAGAAGTATCGCATCCTGGGCACCTCGTCGAACGTGCTCAATATGAACAAGCTGGGGCTACTACCGACGGAAAACTACCAGGAAGGCGTCTTCGAAGACGCCGAGCTGGTCAGCGGCGAGTACCTCCACGAGCACTACAAGGCCACCACCATCGCCTGTGCCCAATGCCCCATCGCCTGCGAGCAGGTCGGCCACGTGAAGGAAGGCCCCTATGGCGAAGCGATGGGCCACGTCGAATACGAATCACTCTTCGCTCTCTCATCCAACTGCGGCGTGAAAGATATGCGAGCCTCGATCAAGGCCATCACCAATTGCAATGAGATGGGGATGGACACTATGAGCACCGGCGTGACCATCAGCTGGGCTATGGAGTGTTACGAGCGGGGCATCTTCACGCAAGAAGACTTCGAATGCGAGCGGTATCCCGAAGGCTTCGAGGCCAACTTCGGCGACGGAATGGCCATGGTCCGGCTGACCGAGATGATCGCCCACCGCGACGGCTATATGGGCGATCTGCTGGCCGAAGGGACCAGGCGCGCCAGCGCCCAGGTCGACGAGGAGCGCGGCACAGAGACCTACAAGTGGGCTATGAACATCAAGGGCCTGGAGACGCCAGGCTACGACGCCCGCGCGCTGAAGACCTTCTCCCTGGGGCTGGCCGTGGGCACGCGCGGCGGCTGTCACAATCGCACGGCGGCCTACGATCCGGACATCAAGGGGCAGGTGGACCGCTTCACAGTCGACGAGACCCGCGGGCGAGTAGCCAAAAGCACCGAGGAATACGCCGCGGTCTACGATACCCTGCCTCTCTGCAAGTTCATCCGCCGCTGCTTCACTGGCAAGGCGGACCGGGCAGGGGCCTGGCCGGCCATCGCCAAACTGATCAACGCCACCACCGGCTGGGACTTCGACTACGACGATGTGGACCTGATCGGCGAGCGCGCCCATACCATCAAGAAAGCCTTCAATATCCGCGAGGGCTGGACGCGAGAGGATGACCACTTGCCCTATCGCTGGCAGCACGATCCGATGACCAAGGGCGCCTCCGCCGGACACGTGGTGACCGACGAGGAATTGGAATACCTCAAGGACCTCTATTACGAGGCCAAGGGGTGGACCGAGGAAGGTTTGATCCCCAAGGAGAAATTAGTCGAGCTGGGGATGGAGGACGTTGCAGAAGAGATTGGAGTATAGGAGATCAAGATGCCTCTTCCCTCAACTTCAAAACATGAATATATAGCGTGTGATCCCGAAGAGTGCGTCGGTTGCCAGATATGCGAGTACGTCTGCTCGTATACCAAGACCGGTGAATTCAACACCTTCCGCAGCCGCATTCGCGTGGTTCGGGAGCACAAAATTTTGATAACAGCGGTGGCCTGTCGCACGTGCGAGGATGCCCCCTGCGTGATAGCCTGTCCCCGGGACGCGCTCAAGCAAGACCCGGACACCGGCCTGATCCGCGTGGATGCCGCGCTTTGTGATGGATGCGCCTGGTGCATCGAAGCCTGCGACTTTGGCGCCATATCGATCAACCCGCGCACCAAGCTGGCCGAAATCTGTGACCTGTGCGAAGACGAAGAGGACGGCCCCCAATGCGTCAAGTGGTGTCCCAAGGATGCGCTCGAACTGACCGCTCCCGATCGGAGAGCACAACGCTCTCGGCGCAAGCTGGCCGTCGAAGAAGTGTTAAGGCGATGAGCCCACACCCAAGCCTCTAAGACTTTGGCAAGTGAAGCCCATCATCAGACGCGGTTGCGTCCCTGCGAGCCCAGACCTATGCTCCAGAGATGCCCGCGTCTGATGGTACGGGGCTGTTGCACATAAGAGCTGTTTGAACACTCACGCGTGCCTAGGCACGATACGTTCTTTTTGGGAGGAGCAATATGGCAGGAGATAACGGACACGAAGAGATACGCACCGGCGTATACGTGTGTCACTGTGGTAACAACATCGCCGGGGTTATCGATCCTAAGACCGTGGCCGAGTACGCAGCCACACTTCCCGGCGTCGTACGGGCGACCGACACGGCATACGCCTGTGCGGACAGCGGTCAACGGTTGATCCAGGAGGAGATTGAAAAGTATAACCTGAACAGGGTCGTAGTCTCGGCCTGTTCGGTGCGGATGCACGAGCCAACCTTCCGAGCCGTGATGGAAGAAGCCGGGCTCAATCCCTTCCTGATGGAGATGGCTAACATCCGCGAGCAATGTACCTGGGCCCACGGCCATCATCCAGAAGAAGCGCTGGAGAAGGCGAAGAGCCTGACAGCGGCTGCCGTGGCCAAGGCCCGATTCCTGACCCCGCTCGATATGATCAAGGTCCCGGTCACCAAGCAAGCGATGGTTATCGGTGGCGGGGTAGCGGGCATCAGCGCCGCCCTGGACCTGGGCGATCAAGGGATCGAGACGATTCTGGTCGAGAAAGAACCCACCATCGGAGGGGTCATGGCTCAGCTGAACAAGACCTTCCCCACGATGGACTGTAGCATATGAATACTCGCACCCAAGATGGTTGACGCGTCGCGTCACCCGAAGGTAGATGTAAGGACGTATACGGAAGTCGAGCGAGTAGAAGGATTTGTCGGTAACTTCAAAGTTCAGCTGCGCGAAAAATCGCGCTTCGTCTACGAAGATCGCTGCAACGGCTGCGGCGAGTGCACAGACGTCTGCCCCATCGAAGTCCCCAACTACTTCGAGCTAAATCTGGCCCCCCGCCGAGCCATCGACGTGCCGATGAGCCAATCGGTGCCCCTGGTTTACAACGTCGATATGGACTCCTGCATCGAGTGTTACAAATGCGTCGAGGCCTGCGGTGAGCTGGACGCGATTGACTTCAGCATGGAGGATGAGCTGGTCTGGGAGGACGTGGGCGCCATCGTCGTGGCCACCGGCTTCGACCACTTTGACCCCACTGCCATGACCGAATATGGCTACGGGCGTTTCCCCAACGTGGTCACCTCCATCGAAATGGAACGGCTCAACAACTCCGCCGGACCGACCGGCGGCAATCTGATCCGCCCCAGCGACGGAGAAAACCCGGTGCGTATGGCCATCATCAACTGCGTTGGATCGCGTGACAAGCGATTCAATCCCTCGTGCTCCAACTTCTGTTGCATGTACTCCATCAAGAACGCGGTGCTGCTCAAGCAGGCCTATCCCGATATGGAGCTCGACATCTATTACATAGACATCCGCACCCCGTCCAAGGGGTACGAGGAGTTCTATAACCGCGCCCGCGAGATGGACATCCGCTTCATCCAGGGGCGTCCGGGCCTGATAACCGAGGACCCCGATACCCACAATCTCTTCGTACAGGCGGAGGACCGGGATTTGGGCCGTGTCACCGAACGCGAATACGACATGGTGATGCTAAATCAGGCCGCGATACCTCAGCCCGATGTAGATACAATCAGCTCCGTACTCAACATCACCCAGAGTCCTGGTGGCTGGTTTATGGAGTATCATCCCAAGCTGCGCCCGCTGGATACGCCCACCGACGGCGTCTTCCTGGCCGGCGCGTGTCAGGGACCGAAGGACATCCCCTCCAGCGTGGCCCAGGGATCAGGCGCAGCTTCCCGGGCCGGACGCGTGGTCCACGCCGAAGAATGGGAAATCGAGCCAGTCGTGGCCGTGGTGTGGGAAGATCGCTGCATCAGCGCCGACGGCAAAAGATGCGGCATCTGCTCCCGCGCCTGTCCCTACGGCGCCATCGAGTATGAAGAAGGCAAGGCCCCGGACATCATCACCGCCAAGTGTCACGGCTGCGGCGGATGTGTGGCCGAGTGTCCCCACAACGCGATCACCCAGCTGCACTTCACCGATGCTCAGATCCTGGCCCAGCTTCAGACCCTGCTGGCCGACAAGCCAGAGGAAAAGATTCTGGCCTTCCGCTGCCATTGGTGCTCCTACGGCGGCGCAGACCTGGCCGGGGTCAGTCACTTCGAGTATTCGCCCAACGAGCGCGGTATACGCGTGATGTGCTCGGCGCGAATGGACGCCGACTTCATCTACGAGGCCTTCCGCCTGGGCGCGGGAGCCGTCCTCTACTCCGGCTGCCACCCTCAGGACTGCCACTACATCACCGGTCAGCGCGTCGGCGCTAGGAGGGCCGAGCGGTTGTTGAGGCAGTTCAAAAAGAAGGGCATGACCCCCGGTCGATTCCGGGTCGAGTGGATCAGCGCAGCCGAAGGCGAGAAGTACATGAGAGTGATCAACGAGATGCAAGAAGTACTGGATTCACTCTCCAGGGAAGAACTGCTGGAGGAGATCGAGGACTTGCAGCCCTATATGGCGAAGAGAGCCCGCCGTATGCGCGAGGTGCCCCAGATTGAAGAGGCGGCTGAATTTGCGGGGAGGATCGCATCGATGCAGAAAATGGGAGAGCCAGAACAGACATAGATCGGCAACGTCATAGATGGCTCTCTTCGTGATTAGATGAGGTAGGAGAACGCTTAATGGCAGACCACAATTCCCAAACTCAATCCTTCGCTGACCAGGTGCGCGCCATCCCCGGCGGCGAGCATCTGGAGACGTGCTATTCGTGCGGCACGTGCGTCAGCAAATGTATGATACAACAAAAGATCGAACCGGAGTACAACCCGCGCCGCTTGCTGCATATGGTGATGCTGGATATGCGCCACGAGGCGTTTGAAAGCCCCACCACGTGGCTCTGCTCCGCTTGCGACCTGTGCTACCCGGCCTGTCCACAGGAGATACACATCTCCGGCGTCATCGGCGCGGTCAAGCAGATGGCAGTGGAAGCCGGCCACGAGTCGCCGCTGGAGACGGTATCGGTAGACCATTCGCTCTGCTCTGGATGTGGCATCTGTGTGATGACCTGCCCCTACGAAGCGCCTCACCTGGTGGAAGAAGAAGTGGACGGGGAGATGGACCGCTTCTCAGAGGTGGACGCGAACGCTTGTATGGGGTGCGGCATCTGCGTGGCCGCCTGCCCAATGGGCGCTATCTCCCGGCCCGGCGTCAGCAACGAGGAAGTCCGGACCCAGATCAGCGTCCCAGAATCAAATGGCGTCCCCCGGATGGTCGTCTTCGTCTGCGACTGGTCCCTGCGAGCAGATGCGGATGTGACGCTGTTGGAGAGTTATCCAGAAAATGTGCGCGTGATCCACATCCCCTGTACCGGACGCATTGACCCGGAGATGGCGCTACTGGCCCTGCGCGCGGAGATCGACGGCGTGCTCGTCTGCGGCTGTGCGCCCAGCGAGTGTCACTACAAACGCGGCACCGTCGTCAGCAGCTGCAAGATCGGGCTGCTGAACCGTATGCTGGAGCAGATGCACGTCGGTGACGGGCGCGTCCGTTTCGTGCAGATCGGGACACAGGATCGAGGCCGCATCCGCAAAGAGGTGGACGGTATGTTGGAGCATCTGGCGGCTTGGAAGGAGGCAGAATAATGACGAAGACAAAGCCCAAGCTCGCATTCTACTGGGCAGCCAGCTGCGGCGGATGCGAGATCACCATCACCGAGCTGGGTATGCGATTGGTGACAGTAGGCGAGAAAGTGGATATCGTTTTCTGGCCCTGTCTGATGGATTTCAAGTACAGCGACGTCCAGGCGCTGGAGGACGATGAGATCGACGTTTGCTTCTTCAACGGAGCCATCCGCTCCAGCGAGAATGAGCACATCGCCCACCTGCTGCGACAAAAATCGAAACTGCTCGTCTCCTTCGGATCGTGCTCCCATACCGGAGGCATCCCTGGGCTAGCTAATTTTTACGACGGTGAGTCGATCCTGAAACGGGTCTACGATACCGCCCCTTCGGTGGACGAATCCCGGGGCACCCGCCCCGTCCCTGACTTCGAGGTGCCGGAAGGTATCATCGAACTCCCCACATTCTACGACCAGGTTATGACCCTGGATCAGACGGTAGAGGTGGATTACTTTATGCCCGGTTGCCCGCCAGTGGTCGATCAGGTCTGGAACGTCTTCCAGACGATCCTGGCCGGGGAGCTGCCGGATAAAGGCGCCACCATCGGGGTGGACCCCAAGACCAACTGTGACGTATGCCCGCGCGAGAAGGGAGAAGGTGGATTCCGCGTCAAGGAATGGAAGCGCCCCCACGAGGTCGATCTGGACCCGGATCTCTGTTTCCTGGCCCAGGGCGTGATCTGCTGTGGACCAGCGACGCGAGCCGGCTGCGGGTTGCCCTGCATCAGCGGCAATATGCCATGCCGCGGTTGCTATGGTCCGCCGGAGGGCGTCTTCGATCAGGGAGCGAAGTTGCTCAGCGCCATCGGGGCGTTGATCGACACCGAAGAGCCAGAGTTAATGGAACAGATTATGGATACCATCGTCGATCCGGCTGGGCTAGGCTATCGGTTCGGGCTGGCTAACTCCCTCTTGAGCAAGCTAAAGTACAAGGAGAGTTTTTAGGAGCGTGATACATGAGTCAAAAAATTAGCATCGACCCCATTACCCGTCTGGAGGGGCACGGTCGCATTGATCTGTTTCTCGACGAGGACGGCGAGCTGGCCAACGCCTACCTGGTCGTCCCCGAGCTGCGCGGATTCGAGAAGTTCTGCGAGGGACGGCCGGTCGAGGAGATGCCACGCATCACCCAGCGCATCTGCGGCGTATGTCCGTTGGCCCATCACGTCGCCGCGGCCAAGGCCGGAGACGCTGTCTACAACGTCGATCCCCCGCCAGCGGCCAAGAAATTGCGGGAGCTGCTCTACGCCTCCTTCTTCATCGCCGATCACGCTACCCACTTCTACGCGCTGGCGGCGCCGGATTTCGTCGTCGGCCCCGAGGCCCCCAAGGCCGAGCGCAACCTGCTGGGCGTAATCCAGAAGGTAGGCGAAGAGACCGGCTCTCGCGTGGTGCAACTCCTGCAGGATAACCACGAGATCGCTGCCATCATCGCCGGCCGCTACATCCACTCAGTGGGCTGCATCATCGGCGGGATGAGCAAGCCCATCACGGAGGAGGAACGTGCGCGCATCGAGGAACTGGCCGAGCGGTCGGTGGAGACGGCGCTGTTCTCGCTCCAACTCTTCGACGAGGTCGTGTTGCAGAATCAGAACTACGTCGATATGGTCCTGAGCGACACGTTTGCCCACGAGACTTACTATATGGGCCTGGTCGATCAGGAGAACCGGGTCAACTTCTACGACGGGCGAGTGCGCGTGGTCGGCCCCGAAGGCGAGGAACTGCTGACGTATGAGCCCGAGGAGTATCTGGACGTAGTGGCCGAGCACGTCGAGCCCTGGACCTACCTGAAGTTCCCGTACCTCAAATCAGTCGGGTGGAAGGGATTTGTCGACGGGCCCGACAGCGGAGTCTACCGCGCCACGCCGCTCAGCCGGCTCAACGCCGCCGACGGGATGGCCACACCCAGGGCCCAGGCCGAATACGAACGCTTCTACGATACACTGGGCGGGAAGCCGGTCCATGCTACCCTAGCTACTCACTGGGCGCGGCTGATCGAGCTGCTCTACGCCGCCGAGCACACCCTGGAGCTGGTGCAAGACCCAGAGATCACCAGCGAGGAGGTTCGGACCATCCCCACCGAAACGCCGGATGAGGGCGTGGGCATCGTCGAAGCGCCAAGAGGGACGCTGACGCATCACTACGTGAGCGACGAGAACGGCTTGCTCAAACGGGTCAATCTGATCGTCGGCACCACCAACAACTACGCCGCCATCAGCATGTCGATCAAGAAAGCAGCTCAGGATCTGGTGCGAGCCGGTCAAGAGATTAGCGAGGGCGTACTTAACAAGATTGAGATGGCCTTCAGAGCCTATGATCCATGCCTGGGGTGCGCAACTCACACATTGCCGGGTCAGACGCCGATGATTGTGCGTCTCTACGACCACGAACAAGAACTGGTACAGGAGATTCGTCGAGACTAGGAGAGGGTATGGCCAGACGAGGAATAACGAAAAAATACGTCACCGAGGACGAAATCACGCTGGAGCGTGCTATGGTGACACGTCACTACGTGATGGAGTGGGACCTGGAACGGTGTGTGGGCTGTCAGCTGGGCCCGATAGTCTGCCCCAAGGAAGCTGCAATCCACGTGGAAGGGGAGATTGAGGATGGTCGGATGGTAAAGAAACCGGCCGTCGACATCGACGCGGACTTGTGCGTGCTCTGCGGCATCTGTGAACTCGTGTGCCCCAAGAACGCCATCACTCTGACCATCAACGGGGAACCTGAGAATCCTATGCTCGTCCACGAGACGTTCCCCGCATTGATCCAATCTACCACCTTCGATAAAGAGAAGTTTGACTGGAGCAGAAAGGATTTCGTGATCGACAACTGCCCCACCGACGTGATCAGCTTCGACGAGCAGCAAGAGACGCTGGTGGTCGATCAAGAGCATTGCATCCGCTGCCGCCAATGCGAGGTGGCCAGCGAAGGCGCTTTTCAGGTCACCCAGCCCTGGCAGGGCAAGGTGGAGCTGGAACGGGAACGGTGCGTGGAGGGGTGTCTCGCCTGTGCGGATATCTGCCCAACGCGGGCTCTCCACATCGACGAGGATAGCGGGCAGATCAGCCTGGCCGATTACTACTGCATCAAGTGCGGCGCCTGTATGCAGATCTGCCCGATCAAGCCAGACTACGAGGAGCAAGAGGTCATGGTCGAATCGCACGGCGTGACCAAGACGGTGATTCACCGTCGAGTCGCCAACCGCGACGAGTTGCCCATCTGGGTTGAGCGCTGGCGTGTGCGACATACGCCAGTGCAGAGCGGAACCTGGAACGAGGCTCTGACCAAGATGGCCGACGATAGAGCCGGGATGGTCGAGATCGACAGCAAGCGAGCGCTGAAACGGCGTGACCTGCTCAAAGCGCTGGCAGGGGCCGGGGCATTCCTGAACCTGGAGGAGTGACCTGCACGAGATTTTAATCCGTCGCCGTTCAGCGAGGAATGTACCACCTCGTATTGGATCTTTTCAAGCTCAATCGCCCTTGTGTGGGGCCCGTCCGACCATAGCTCACCAGGTAAAAAGTGAGGTATTCGCAACAATCATACCAGAGGCCGCTCGGCCACCACAATGCCAATCACCGAGTATTCTTCCCACACAGGGGCGATTAGCTTATGAGAGAAAGAAAGCGCCAAGTTCAGCTGAACCATCTGCTGCGAGCGCTTCCCTCCGCGCCGCATCACGTCCACGATATCAAAATCCGCGGCATCAGCGCTGACTCCCGCCGCGTAGAGCCAGGTGACCTCTTCATCGCCATCCCCGGCGTCAAAGTAGATGGTCACCGTTTCATCCCACAAGCTCTCAAAGCCGGAGCGATCGCTGTAATCGGCGAGCGCAGCCCTGCTAAGCTCCCAGCAGCGGCAAGCAGCACCACCTACATACAGGTTCCAGACGCAAGGGAAGCCTGGGGATGGCTCTGCGCGGCCTGGCACGACTTCCCGGCCCGGAAGATGACGATCATCGGCATCACCGGCACCGACGGCAAGACGACCACGGTCAACTACACCCACGCCATATTGGAGGCCGCCGGCCTGAAGGCCGGGATGATCAGCACGGTCAGCGTTCGCATCCCCCCTCCCGATCCAGAAAGCCACAGCGCGCAGGAAATAGAGACGGGCCTACACACTACCACCCCAGATCCGCCCGACATCCAACGCCACCTGGCCCGGATGGTCGAAACCGGGGCCACGCACGCTGTGCTGGAGGTCACCTCGCACGGGCTGGCTCAGCACCGCGTGGCTGGCTGCGAGTTCGACATCGCTGCCGTGACCAACGTGACCCATGAGCATCTTGATTTCCACGGATCGCTGGAGGCCTATCAGAGAGCCAAAGCTCGGCTCTTCGAGGGATTGCAACGCTCGTGCCGCAAGCCTAACGTCCCCAAGATAGCCATTCTCAACCGGGACGACGATTCGTATCGCTACCTTAGCCCCTTACCCGCCGATCAACAGATCACTTACGCGCGTTCCCAACCGGCCCAGGTCACGGCCCGGCACATCAGGCCCGGCCCACAGGCCACCCACTTTATCCTGGAGACCCCTGAAGACGAGATGGAGGTCCAGACGATGCTTGTGGGGGAATACAACGTCAGCAACGCCCTGGCCGCAGCAGCGGTCGGCGTGGCCCTACACCTGCCGCTGTCAGATATCGCGCAGGGCATTGCAGCAGTGGATGGCGTGCCGGGGCGAATGGAACGTATCGACGCGGGCCAGGATTTCATCGCCATCGTCGACTTCGCGCACACTCCCAACGCTCTCCAGAAAGCGTTGCAGACAGCCAACACGATGACGAGCGAGGACGGACGAGTAATCGTAGTCTTTGGATCGGCCGGACTGCGCGATCAAGAAAAGCGGAAGATGATGGGGAGTATCGCCGGTCAGCTGGCCGACATCGTGATCGTCACCGCCGAGGACCCCCGCACCGATAGTCTGGAGAGGATTATGGCTGCCAGCAGCGAGGCCGCCAAGGAAAAGGGCAAACGCGAGGGCGTCGATCTATTCCAGGTGGCCGATCGCGGTGCGGCCATCCTGCAAGCATGCCAAGAAGCTCAGGCCGGCGATGTGGTGATCGCCTGTGGGAAAGGGCATGAGCAAAGTATGTGCTTCGGCACCACCGAGTACCCTTGGGATGATCGCCTGGCGATGCGTCTGGCGCTCCGGGGGCAAACGCTGACCACTCTGCCAACGGCAAAACTGAACAGGAGTCGTAAAGCGTCAGACGCCACTTAAAGACATCCTACCAGTCACTCCATCGACCAGACGCCCCCGCCACGGAACAAAAAGAGCGCCAGCAAGATCCCACTAATCCGACGCCCGAAGTCGCCCTTTGACACGCTCAGGGTGATTTCTCGCTAGCCAACCTCGGAGAGCCCTCCTATGGCCAAACTGGAACCTCAGGACGGTAAATCCGTTAGACTTGCTGGACGAATAGGCTAAGGAACTCGTCGTTGCTATCAGTGCGTCGGAGGACCTGAAGAAGTTCTTGCATAGCCTGGACCTTGCTGTAACCTGAGGACTGAGAATCCAAGAAACGCTGACGCATCAGCCACACTTTCTGACGGGTCTTATCATCCAAAAGCAGCTCCTCACGCCGCGTCCCAGATCGCTCAATGTCGAAGGCGGGGAAGACACGTCGCTCTTGCAGCAGCCGGCTGAGATGGAGCTCCATATTGCCGGTACCCTTGAATTCCTCATAGATCATATCGTCCATCCGGCTACCTGTATCGACCAGGCAAGTGGCGACGATAGTCAAGCTACCGCCATCTTCAATGTTGCGGGCCGCCCCAAAGAAGTGCTTGGGGGGGTATAGGGCCGCCGGGTCCAGACCGCCCGAGAGCGTACGTCCACTGGGATGGACCACCAGGTTATAGGCCCGAGAGAGTCGGGTGATGCTATCGATCAAGATGACCACCTCTCTCTCCATCTCCACCATCCGTTTGGCCCGGGCCAGAGCCGTCTCTGCGACCTGGGTGTGGCTGCGGGCATGCTCGTCGAAGGTGGAGCTGATGACCTCCGCGTCCACCGAGCGTGACATATCGGTGACCTCCTCGGGTCTCTCACCGATCAGCACCACCATCAAGTAGGCTTCCGGATGGCTCTCCGTGATGCCATTCGCTATTCGCTTCAGCACCGTCGTCTTACCAGCCTTAGGCGGCGAGACAATGAGCCCACGTTGGCCCTTCCCGATCGGCGCGATCATGCTCAAAAGACGCGTAGTGGGATTACCACGGGGTTGCTCCAGCATAAAACGCTCATTCGGGAAGATCGGGATCAGATCCTCGAAGCGCGGCCGATGCTTCGCGGCCTCCGGGTCCTCCCCGTTCACGGCCTCTACCCGCAACAGGCTAAAATACTTCTCGCTCTCCTTAGGAGGACGTATCTGCCCGATGACCAGGTCGCCTGTGCGCAATCCAAAGCGTCGGATCTGAGATTGTGAGACGTAGATATCATTGGAACCGGGCTTATACTTCTCAGGGCGCAGGTATCCTTTGCTATCGTCAATGATGTCCAGCACGCCGCCGCCAAATATCAACCCTTCGCGCTCCGTCTTAGCCTGCAGCAGCCGCATAATCAGATCGTCTTTATTCAGGCCACTGTAGCCCGAGACCTCCCAATCACGGGCCATCTCCTGCAATTCTTTTAGAGTTTTGTTCTGCAGGTCAACAATGTTTACAGTTTCGTTCATACAACTTCCTCCGATTAAGATTAAAAAGGGGTCTCAGTTTAGCTCTGTGAGCGCTGCTCGGGCCAGTCTCCTGGTTGTGCCCAATGGTGACACGGCCACGCCTTCAAGGAATCAACTACAGATCTCAGCGAGATGCTTCCCCCAGAAGCAACATTCGGCGTCTGCTCACACGTCTGAAATCTTCCAGATAAATAATAAAGAGATATTTACGGAGCTGCGCTTACGAGATTTCCTCCCTGGGCCCTTTCCCATCTCTGGGTGAGGGAAAAAGAGGCGATGAGCGGGGACAAATCCACTTTCCGCCGCTCAATCACACAGCCGGCCCCTGCCCAACCAGCGATCGCATCGAACCGAGAAATTTCCGCCCCTCTGGTCAGAGGCCCGATAGTTACACATCGCCAGGAGGCAGCGTCTAATCATCATACGCAGCGATAAATGCCTCCGCCTCCTCTACCAGGGACCGATCACCGATGAACAAGGGAGTGCGCTGATGGAGTCTCGTGGGTTTGAGATCCAAAATGTTACACCGCCCATTCGAGGCATACCCCCCTGCCTGCTCCGCGATAAAGGCCAATGGAATAGCCTCATAGACCAGACGCAACTTGCCATGGGGCTTACGCTCATCGGCGGGATAGTAGAAGATACCCCCATTCAACAAATTGCGATGGAAATCGGCTACCAGCGACCCAATGTAACGCCCAGAAAGCGGTTTTCGCGGCCGCTCCGGGTCCATGCCCTGCAGCCAGTGCGTGAATCGCCGCACTCCCTCGCTCCAGTACCGCTCGTAAGACTGATTAACGCTGTAATAACGTTGGTCCTTTGAAATGGAAATATCGGGGTAAGAGAGCAAGAACTCGCCCAGGCTGGGATCCAGCGTGAACCCATGCACCCCCTGTCCGGTCGTGTAGACCATCATTGTGCTGGAACCATAAATCACGTAGCCTGCAGCTGCCAGATCATAACCCCTCTGAAGACAATCCTTCAGCGACGCCGGCTTGCCATCGTCCAGCCGACGGTAGATGCCGAAAATAGTTCCGATACCAACGTTGACGTCAATATTCGACGAGCCATCGAGAGGATCGAAGACTAATACGTACTTCCCCCTATCGTACCCCTTGGGGATTGAGATGACGTCCTCGTTCTCCTCCGAGGCCATTACGGCCAGTCGACCTGTGTAAAAGTTCATGCGAACGATGACGTTATTGGCGAAGACATCCAGTTTCATCTGCTGCTCACCCTGGACGTTCACCCGATCAGTCTCTCCCAGTATCTCGACCAAACCGGCACGCGTCGTCTCACGAGCGATGATCTTGGCCGCCAAAGCGATGTCATAAAGCAAGCTGGAAAATACACCGGTGGCCTCAGGGAACTCACGCTCTCGCTCGACAATATGACGCTCAATCGTGACAATCTGATTATCCATAGCTCCCTCCTGAAATCTCCTTAGAGATGTCCCCCCATCTCAATCAAGGTACCATACCCAGCGCGTTCCTCGCATCTCTCGAATGATGTCGGTGGTTGAGAGAATGCCCAAAGGCTTGCTCTGCTGCCCCACCACCAACAGGCGATGGATATGATGCTCCAGCATCTTTTGAGCCGCCTCCTCCACTGTGGCATCTTCAGAAATACTGATGACCTCCGGCGTCATCACGTCGCGAGCGTGGAAAGCTGTCAAATCCTCGTGATAGTGAGCGATGGCGTCAATGTGTGAGACGACCCCCACCGGTGGCGAGCCTTCTTGCTCCGCCACCATGATGGCGTGAATTTCAGAATCGGCCATCACTCGCACAACTTCTTGAAGAGGAGTCTCTGGTTTGCAGAAGATAACTCCCTTGTGGTAAATATCTCGCACCAATCGCTTTTCATCCACCGTCAGCCTCCTATCCCCATCACTTATCGTAACCTCCGCCCCCTATGCCGATCTGGTTTGCAAGACCCATCCGGGACTAACATCGCTCCTCGAAAAGTACAAGCGCAGAACCTCAGTCAACAATATAGGGAATAATCACTTCACCAGGAAAACGTCCAGCAGCTAAGAAGCGAACCAGGCCACATAATGGTAACCAATTACAGCGGCCCACAACAGGCTATCCAACCGATCTAAAGCACCGCCATGCCCGGGGAACAACCGTCCGCTGTCCTTCACATCCGCCTGCCGCTTGAGCATCGAAACGGCCAGATCGCCCATAGGCGCTATGATCGCAATCAATAGTCCGACCGTCCAGCCGTGGCCCACGATAATATCCACACCCCCCCATCGCCGGCTCAGCACGGCCATCAGAGCGCCCCCTGCACTCCCGAAGACGAGCCCTCCAACGTACCCCTCCCAGGTCTTGCCGGCGCTCAATATCGGAGCCATCCGACGCCGTCCCAGGGTCAATCCGACTAGCTGAGCACCTGTATCGGCCAGAAACGTGGCAGCCAGAACGATCAGCGTCCACCAGAGGCCATTCACGCGAAGGTTGCGCAACCGGACCAAATACGCACCGCACAAGCCAATATACATTCCCCCAGCGATAGTGAGAGCCCAATCGGCTATGACACGCTCGCGACGACGCAGTAACTGCCAGGCCAGCGATATCAACATCACCAACGCTCCCCCCAGGCTCAACCAGTCCTGCTGAACGAACTGGGCATCTAACACCGAAAGCCACACCAATGCAGTGCCAAAGGGAAAGAGAGGCCGAAACCCAACTCGCCCTACCAGACTATTATACTCCCCCAACGCGAGCGTCAGTAGCAAGCCGACCAAAATTAAGAACGCCAGTTGTCCCAAGTAGACAAACCAGATGATAATCGGCAGTAACAAGACGGCGGTGAGTAAGCGAGTAAGGAGATTAGATCGGGAAAGCACTAAAAGGTGGTACAACGCATTGAGATTGCAATTACAACTGAGAAAGGTTGAGGGTTACAACTTTGTTTGTCTGCGCTAAGTTATCCAAGCAGACCGAAACGGCGTTCGCGTTCGCTATAATCCTTCAAGGACTGGTAGAATTCGTCTTTATCGAAATCGGGCCAAAGAGTGGGGGTAATGTAGATCTCGGCATATGCTGCTTGCCAGATGAGGAAATTGCTAAGTCGCTTCTCACCACTCGTACGAATGATGAGATCAGGGTCGGGAAGGCCAGCTGTATAAAGGTACTGGCTGATAAGATCCTCAGTAATCTGCTCGACCGGCACACCGTCGGAGACAATGCCTTTGACAGCATCCACTATCTCGGCTCGACCGCCGTAGTTAAACGCCACGTTCAGAATCAGACGCTGGTTATACCGCGTCATCTCGATGGCATTCGCAACTTTCTGTTGCAACTGGGGGGAAATACGCTCCAGCCGTCCCAGGTGTCGCAGCTGGACCCCTTGCTCGTGCAACTCGTTCAGCTCCCGGTCGATGACCCGTTTAAGGATCGACATCAAGCCCTGAACCTCACCCTCCGGTCGACCCCAATTCTCAGTGGAGAAGGCATAGATCGTTAAAACATCAATGCCAAACTCGACGGTGGCCCGCAGGATACGACGCAAGTTCTCGGTGCCCGCCCGGTGCCCAGCCAATCGAGGCAACCCACGCCTCCTGGCCCACCGCCCGTTGCCATCCATTATGATACCAACATGCTCGGGCACATGTTCCAGCGGGGGATACTGTTGATTATCTTGTCGCTCAGAGGACATATTAGAAATTGCCAGAGAGGAGAGAAACGTCAAAGATTACTAGCTTTCCATAATCTCCCGCTGCTTGCGGGACTCCAGATCCTTCATCTTCTCGGTGTAATCATCCGTGAGGTCCTGGAGGTCTTCCTTGGCGCGATAGAAAGCATCCTCAGAGATAAGGCCTTCCCGTTCGAACTCGCGCAAGTCATCCAACGCATCGCGCCGGATATTTCGCAAAGCGACCTTTCCTTCCTCCACCCGCTGACCGACCATCTTGACCAGATCATGGCGTCGCTCTTCACTCAACCGCGGAATGGGAAGGCGGATAATCCGACCATCGTTGTTAGGCGTAAGCCCCACGTCCGATTTAAGGATAGCACGCTCAATCTCTTCCAGCGATTCCGGATCGTAAGGGCGGACAGTCAGCAAAGTAGGTTCCGGCGCTGATATAACAGCCAGCTGATTAAGCGGCGTCTGCTGGCCATAATAATCCACCATCACACGCTCCACCAGCGCGGGCGAAGCCTGACCAGTGCGGATAGTACGAAGGTCAGATTTCAATACGTCCACGGCCTGACGCATACGCGATTCTGTTTCGTTCAGTAATTCTTTAATCATAGCTAACGAGAGATTTGTGTTCCAACAGCTTCTCCCAATACAGCCTTCTCTAGGCTGTGGGGCTGCCACATATTGAGCACCACGATAGGCAAGTCGTTCTCCATAGCGAGGGAGATGGCCGTAGCATCCATCACCCCGACGCGCATCTCAAGCGCCCGCATATAGCTCAAGCGCTCAAAACGCTCCGCGTCGGGGTTCTCGTGCGGATCCTCGGAGTAGACGCCATCCACCTTCGTGGCCTTGACCAGCAGATCGGCGTCGATCTCCATCGCCCTCAGCGCTGCAGCGGTATCAGTGGTAAAGTAGGGGTTACCCGTGCCACCACCGATAATCACGATACGCCCTTTTTCCAGATGGCGAATCGCACGCAAGCGGATGTAGGGCTCAGCGATGGCGCGCATCTCAATTGCCGTCTGCACCCGAATGGCGCTTCCCAGGCGCTTCAACGCATCGGCCAAAGCGAGCGTATTCATCACAGTGGCCAGCATGCCCATATGGTCCGCGGTGGCGCGATCCATCCCGTGAGCCAGACCATCTCGACCGCGCCAGATATTTCCCGCTCCAAGTACAATAGCGATTTCTGTCTCAAGGTCGTGCACGGCCTGGACTTTGGCGGCCACCTCCTCGGCCATATGAGGGCTAATGCCAAAGCCACTGGGGTCGGCAAGAGACTCGCCTCCTAATTTGAGTAAGACACGTTTGTATTTCGCGACGGCCATCCGCACCTGCCTTTGCGCTAAAAAGATCCCTGACTACGAACAGATCACTCCACAGCCTCTCCTACCTCGTAACGCACGAAGCGCCGCAGGACGATATTCTCACCAAACTTCGTAAGCGCCTCGTTGATCAAGTCCTGCACCACCTTATCCTCGTCCTTGACGAAAGGCTGTTCCATCAGGCAAGTTTCCTCGTAAAACTTCTCCAGCCGCCCATCCACGATCCGCTCCACGATGTGCTCGGGTTTGCCTTCTTCCAGCGCTTGCTTGCGATAGAGATCTTTTTCAGATTCAATCACTGCTTTTGGAACATCGTCACGCGTGAGATAATCGGGGTCAGCAAAGGCGATGTGGAGCGCCAGATTATGAGCCAGGGCTTTAAATTCATCGGTACGAGCTACAAAATCCGTCTCGCTGTTTAGCTCCAGCAAGACGCCCACCTGGTCGCCGTGATGAATGTATGCTTCCACCCGACCATCAGAAGCTGCCTTGTCCGAACGCTTGGCGGCCTCGGACAACCCTTTTTCCCGTAAGTAAGAAGTGGCGGTCTCAAAATCCCCTTCGCATTCCCGCAGCGCCTCGCGGCAATCCAGCACACCAGCGCTGGTCGCTTCTCGCAATTCCTTGATCATTGCGGTTGTAATTTCCAAGTTCTGTTCTCCTCTTTTAGTTATCAGCGTTGTGTCGTAGTAACCGTTCAGATGGTTATGCTTTTTTCACCGCGGAGGGCGCAGAGATCGCTGA
>CAYYTU010000028.1:0-39661 GCA_964474655.1 uncultured Anaerolineales bacterium | reverse complement strand
AGTGAACCCACCTGTACAGCGAAGAACCTTCAGCGAGGCAGAGAAGTTGCGCATTTCGAAGGCAGCGTTGCGAGCGCGGCTGAAGGTTCAGCCATGATAAATCCGCTTCCAGGCGGGCGTGCCTACGGGGATGTCGCGCACCAGGCGCATCGATCCATCCTCGAAGCGATCTTTGACGTTGATGATCTTGCCGAAGGGCTTGGTGTCGGGATCGGCGTGTGGGCATTCCAGCGGCGGGTAAGGGACTTCCTCGACGAAGACGACGAGATAGACCTCCTCCCCCCCCTAAATTCCTTCCTCTCCCAAGGTGAGTTTCTCACCTCAGAACGACACTGTCCCGCAATCCTCCGGCGGCACATAGACGCGGATGGCCGCCTCGCCGTTGACGGGGCATTTGTACTCGCAGATGCCGCAGCCGATGCACCGCTCGCGGACGACCACGGGCCGCTGCACGGTCACGCGTTCGCCGTCGCCGGTGCGCACCTCGGCCTCCTCCAGCACGATCGCCTTCTCCGGCAGCGGGCACATCTCCTCGCAGACAATGCAAGGTTCCTGATCGGCCCAGGCGATGCAGCGGTTCTCGTCGATGTAGGCCTTACCGAGCACGCGCTGCCGCTTCTCCTCCAAACTGAGCGGCGGGATGGCCTGCACGGGGCAGACTTGACCACAGGCGTTACAGGAATAGTCGCAGTATCCGGCGCGGGGCACCAGCACCGGCGTCCAGAGCCCCTCCAGCCCGGCCTCGGCCACCGCTGGCTGGATGGCGCTGGTGGGGCAGGCGCGGTTGCACTCGCCGCAGCGGATGCACTTGTGCAGCAAACCGTTCTCCCGCGCGCCCGGCGGCCGGATCAGGCGCGAGTGATCGCGGTCGGCGAGCAGATTGCTCTGGAAGAGCCCGACGCCCGCGACGGACGCCCCCAGCGCCGCCAGCAGATGGCGCCGGTCGGGATCGTAGGCGTTCCATTCGGGGGCAGAAAGACGGGCCGGGAAGTCGACGGCGTCCACGGGGCAGGCATTCAGGCACTCCAGGCAGATCGTGCATTCGCCCGGATCGCTGGCGTAGCCCTTCTCGGCCCTGATCGTGCCGGTGGGACAGATGCAAGCACAGGCGTCGCACTGGGTGCAGCGCTCGTTCACTTGCCGGCGCACCAGGCTGACCTTGCTCAGTAGCCCCAGCAGCGCGCCGAGCGGACAGAGGTAGCGGCACCAGAAGCGCGGCGCGATCAGGTTGAGCGCCAGCACACCGAGGAAGATGCCGGCGTAGAGCAGCGTGTAGCGGTAGAAGACGGGCTCAATGGGCAGCGCCACCGGACGCACCAAGCGATCGAATCCGCTCACGAGCAGCTGGAGGAAGGGCACGCCGTAGAGCGCCGTCTCGGCCGCGGTGACAAGCTGATCGACGGCCGGCCAGACGGCAGTCGAGAGGGTGCGAAAGAGGATGGTCAGCGGGTCGAAGATCAGCAGCGTCAGGTTGGTGAAGATGGCCGCCACCAGGATAGTCAGCAGCAGGCCGTACTTGACACCACGCCAGCCGTCGGCCACATCGGTGCGCTTGTCGCGCCAGCGGCGCAGCGGAATCCAGTCCAGGAGCGTGCCCAGCGGACAGAGCCAGCTGCACCAGACGCGGCCCAGCAGCAGCGTCAGCGCGACGATGATCAGCGCCAGCGCCGATCCGGCCAAAAACGCACGGCTGGCCAGCAGATTGGCTAGCATAGCTAGCGGATCGAGCCGCATTGGGGCGTTGACCAGCATCGCAGGCCAGCCGCCCCGCCGCGACCAGACGAACAGAATCAGAAACGCCAGCAGCGCCAGCACCTGCACCACGCGCCGAGCCGCGATCCAGCGCCCCGTCTGCTTCGCCCGCGGCGGATGATAATCCGCCGCCGCCGCCTCATCCGGCGTGGACTGTCTTCCACTTTGAGCGCGATTTTTTCTACCCGCCAACTCTCTATCCGCCAACGTTGAGCTCCTCGATCTTGAGGGCGCCGAGGTCGCTGCGGCCTAGCCCCATCGCCGCGCCGGCCCGGACGTTATCCAAGTCGTCAGGCTGCATATCGAACAGCGTGGCGGCGTAACTATCGGCGGCCACGATGTCCGTGGTTGCAATCACGGTGTCCATCTGCTTCACATCGTCCAGGTTGCCGCCAGTGGGCCCCTGCCGCATCAACATGCGCACCGCATCGACCACAATGAGCGTGGGCTGGACGCGGCTGCTCAGGTCGGCCAAGCGCTGGCCCAGGTTGCGGTGCATCTGGGGGCGATCGTAGATGGTGCCCATCAGGTTCTTCATCGCCAGGGTCAGTTTCGCCAAGTTATGGTGCTTGGCGATGGGCACGTCGATCACCACGTCGGCCTCCAGCACGGCGTCGTAGATTCTGCACTGCTGAAGGTCAAGGCCCCGGGGGATCTGTGCGTCGACAAACTTGAACTGAGTCATGATCTCCATCTGACCACCGGCCGCCTCCACCTGCTCCTGGATGCCGCTCTTGACGTAGGCCTGCTCGGCGCTGCCCCCGAAGGGATGATCCATCACGCGCACGCGCTTGGCCCCGGCCTCCAGCGCCAGCTTGACCAGCGCGCCGACGACCCAGGGGTTGGTGGTGGCAGCGTAATCGTAGGTGTGGTAGGCGACGCAGATGTTGGGCTTGACGATCACGTCGTCGCCGGGCTGGACGAATTGCTCCATCCCGCCCAGCGCCGCCAGCGTTCGACGCACCATCTCATCCGGCTCGCCGTTGCGGGCCACGACCAGGTCGGGCCGGGCCATCGACGTGGATGTGGCAGACGGTGTGGTCGGTGCAGCGGTCTCGCCGGGCGTCGTTGTAGGCGAAGGTGCAGCCGCCGTCGGCGCTGCCGTGGTGGACGTCGGCGAAGGTACCGCCGTGGGGGAAAGGGGCTCCTGGCGCCCGCAAGCATTCAACAACCAGCCACCGGTCAGCAGGCCCATACCAGCTGCCATCCGGCGGAGAATCTCTCTACGGGTGAACTCTTCCATCGCTACTCGCTCCTCTCATACTAACCAGTTTATCCAATCAGAGAGAGGATGATTCTATCACGTTTTAACAATATTCGCAATGGTTATCTCATAAATTATCCAGCGAGCAATCCCGCTACCCGCTGCTCATCCTCACGCCGGCCACCGGCGCGCCACAGTTGGGACAGGCATCATCGAGGGTGACGTTGTTCGCCATCAAGAAATACCCGGATCGGCGGATCAACATCTGTCCGCACTCGTGGCAGACGGTGTTCGATTCGCCTGGAATGTTGCCCACGTAGATGTAGCGCAGCCCTTCCTCCTGGCCAATCTCCTGCGCGCGCCGGAGCGTCTCAATCGGCGTCGGCGGGCGATCGCGCATCTGGTAGGAGGGATGGAAGCGGCTGATGTGCCAGGGCGTCTCCACGCCCAGATCCTGCGCCACGAAGCGCGCCACGTCGCGCAACTCCGCCTCATCATCGTTGATGTCCGGCAAGACCAGCGTCGTCACCTCCACCCAGACGCCGAGAGCCTTCATCTTCTTGAGGCTATCGAGCACAGGCTGGAGGCGGGCGCCAGTGTATTTGCGATAGGTCTCGTCGCGGAAGGCCTTGAGATCGACGTTAGCAGCGTCGAGGTACGGATCAAACGCCTCCAACATCTCGTCGGTCATAAAGCCGTTGGTGACGTAGATGTTGGCGATCTCCTCCTCGTGGGCCAGCTGGGCCGTGTCGTAAGCGTACTCGAAGAAGATAGTCGGCTCGGTGTAGGTGTAGGCGATGCTGCGGCAGCCGGCGCGCTTGGCCCCGGCCACGATCTCCTCCGGGCTGGCCTCCTCCCCCATGATGAAGTGGCGCTCGCGCGGCATCTGGGAGATGTCGGCGTTCTGGCACCACTGGCAGCGGAAGTTGCAGCCCACGGTGGCGACCGAGTAGGCCTTGCTGCCCGGGTAGAAGTGTTGCAACGGCTTCTTCTCCACCGGATCCACGTGCTGGGAGATAGTACGCCCATAGACGAGGGTATGGAGCACGCCCTCGCGGTTCTCTCGCACATGACAGATGCCACGCTCGCCCTCGGCGATCTTGCAATGATGGGCACAGAGATGACACTGTACGCGATTCTCATCCAGCTTCTCGTAGAGCATCGCTTCTTTCGTCATCATACCTCCATAATCCGCGATAGTCAGCTGTGGGTATGATCGTGATGGTGATCCAACGGGCCGCCCAGCTGCTCCAGCGCGTCCTCAAGACGCGCATTAGCCATCTCAACCAGATCGGCGGCCTCCAAGATCATCTCCTCGGCCGCGCCGGCCCGACCAGCCCACTGCCGAAACTCGTCAGCGTGCTCGCCGTTATGCTCGATCCAGTGCGGCAACAAGACGCGCAGCTTGTCGGTCTCGCTCATTCGTCCTCCTCCAACGGCTCCAGCTGCACTCGATGCTTCAGAAAATCCACGTGGTGCACGCGCCCAGGCACGACCTGCGGATCTTCAAAGAACGAGGTCAGCCGCACGCCCTCCTCGGTTACTTCCAACCCAGTCACCTCGCGGGCGACCTCTTTTTCGCCTAGGTAGACTGTCGCTTGACACATAATCTGTCTCCTTATTGCGTATCGCGTAAGACGTAAGAAGCAATGTGCATTACGTTTCACATCGCTCAAACTCCGCCACCAGGAACGTGTGATCGGACGGGCGATCGGCCCGACGGGCGTCGAAATCGATCCACGCAGCGGTCGATTGTTCCGCCAGCGGTTCCGTGGCCCAGATGTGGTCCACGCGCCAGCCGACGCCGCGCTCGATGGGATCCTTGGCGCGGTAGTCGTAGTAGGTATACTGATCCGGTTCGTCGGAATGGTGGCGGCGGAAGACGTCGACGAAGCCCCACTCTTTCACGTGCTGCAGCGCCGCGCGGGCGTCGGGGTGGAAATCGACGTGGTTTGCCTTGCCCTTGGGATCGTAAATGTCAAGCGGCGTCGGCGCCACATTGAAATCGCCCATCCAAAGCAGCGGCTCGTCGGGGGCGTAGTGGCGCTCGAACAGCGCCCGCAGCCGGTCGAACCACGCCAGCTTGTACTGGAAGTGCTCAGAATCCGGCGAGCGGCCCTGCGGCACGTACGTGTTGACCACCGGGATGCCCTCGACGGTGGCCCGGAGCAAGCGGGGCCCATCCGATCCATCGTCAAAACCGTAGACCACCTCCTCCGGTTCCTCTCGGCTGATGGTCGCCACGCCCGCATACGACTTCTGACCGCGGAAGACCACGTGGTAGCCGGCCTCCTGGATCGGCTCAGCTGGGAAATCCTTGTCTTGGACCTTCGTCTCCTGCACGCAGACCACGTTGGGCTCCTGCGTCTCAAGCCAATTCAACAGCAGTGGCATCCGCGCCCGAATCGAATTCGCGTTATACGTCGCTACCTTGAACACATCCTCTCCTCTCATTCGCTATTCGTCCCGCGGATAGAGCGCCCACAGCCGAGCCAACTCGTCCTCCTCGCAACGAATTTCCGTATAGTGAGTTTGCTTGCCATCTCGTAAGACACGTACGCCATCGCCGTCGGTGACTCGTCCGACGAAGGCGAACGGCGTCCCCAGAGCCTCCAGCGCGTATCTCACGTCGTCGACGCTTCCCGGCGGCACGGTAACCGCCAGCGTGCCTGAGGAGATCATCCGCAGCGGATCGAACTGGAACGCCTCGGCGAAACGGGCCACGATGGGCGGAATCGGGAGCTCGTCAAACTGGATCTCAATGCTAACACCAGAGAGATGCGCAATCTCCAGCAGCGTCTCCAGCAGCCCACCGCGCGTCACGTCGTGCATCGCCGTGACGCCGTTCTCCGCCAGCGCCAGCGCCTCTGCCACTACGCTAACCTCGGCCATCACCTCGCGCCCCGCGTCTAGATCCTGTTCGCTCAGGCCGTGCTTCTGAGCCACGTCGACAAAATCCTGCGCCAGGATGGCCGTACCCTCCAGCGCCACACCCTTGGTGACCAGCACGCGATCGCCTACCTGGGCCCCACCGGTCAGCACCGGCTCTCGGCCCGACGCGGTGCCCAGCGCGGTGACGGAGACCAACGGACGCGAAAGCCCAGCCGAATAGCCCGTGTGCCCACCAATGACGACGGCGTCGATCTCGCCGGCCGCCCGGTTGGCATCGCGCATAATCTGCTCCAGCAATTCCTCGTCCTCCATGCTGGGCACCAGCACCAGAAGCTGCAGCCAGCGCGGCTGGACGCCGCTGGCGGCAATGTCGTTGCACGCGACGTGGACCGCCAGCCAGCCGATGTCGCCGATGGCGCCGACGATGGGATCGACGTGGGAGACGAGGATGTCATCACCCACTCGCGTCAGCGCCACATCCTCTCCGAAGGCAGCCCCCAGGATGACGTCGGGATCCTCATCGGGTTCGACGAACGGGAAGACACGGCGCTGTAGAACGTCCAGCGAGAACTTAGACACAATGCTTTCCTTTCACGAACCTACTTCTCAATCATCCAACGAGCGGATAACCAGCAAGGGGCGATTGACCCGGTTCAGCACGCCAGCCGCCACGCTCCCATAGAAGACCTGGGAAAGCCCGCTGCGACCGTGGCTGGCGATGGCGATCAGATCCGCCTCCTCGCGCTCGGCGACGTCGATGATGGCCTCCACAACCGGGCCGTGAAGCACATCCGCCTTGACATTGATGCTCTTCTCTCGAAACTCACCGGCCCGCGCATCCAGGTAGGCCCGAGCCTGATTGGATCGCTGCTCTAGATCGTCCTGATGCACCATTACCGGAATGCCCTCCGGCCCCATCACGTAAGGCACCGGCTCGATCACCCGCACGAGAATCACTTCTGCATCGCAGCTCAGGGCGATCTCCTCCACGTGCGGCAGAATCGCCTCCGCACGCTTCGACCCATCCAACGGAACCAAGATTTTATTGTACACGTTATCCCTCCCAACCTGAACAAGTCAGAACCCAAAAGGCTTTTACCGCAGAGAACGCTGAGAAAAACAAACTTAAAAATCTCTGTGCCCTCTGCGTGCTCTGCGGTTAAAGTTCTTGCTCGTTGTGCAAAAATTTGGTCGGTAAGATACTAACCTGATGCCCCATGTTTCACTGCAGCCATTCGTCATTCACTATTCACCATTCGCTATTCGCCATTTGCCCTTAGCGCCCGCCAGACCCGCTCCGGGGTGAAAGGCACCTCGCGCAGCCAAACGCCGGTTGCATCGTGGATGGCGTCGGCCACGGCCGGCGCGATGCCGTCGATGGGCAGCTCGGCAATCGACTTGGCGCCGAATGGCCCGGTCGGCTCGTCGGTCTCCACGAAGATGGTCTCGATTTCGGGCATCTCGTTGGCCTTGTAGATGTGGTAGGGGCCCAGGCGCGGGTTGAGCAGCCGCCCGTCCTCGTCGTAGACCATCTCCTCGCAGAGCGCGAAGCCCAGCCCCTGCGCGATGCCGCCTTCGACCTGACCGGAGGCCGTGATGGGGTTGATCACCCGCCCGGCGTCGGCCACCATCAGCACCCGCTCCGCCGTGACCTGACCGGTCTCAGTGTCGACCGCTACCTCGACGAATTGCACGCCGAACGGCGGCGGGCTGTCGTAGCTCATATGCGAGGCGCTGGCGATGATGTGGTGCTGATCCTGCTGATGCAGGCTGCTCAGCGCCACCTGCCGCAGCGTGAGAGATCGACCGTCGGGCGTGAAGACCTTGCTTTCGCGTAGCTCCAGCCCCTCGGTGGAATCCAGCCCCAGCATCGTCGCGGCGTGCGCCTTGATCTGGTCGGCTGCCTTTTCCGCCGCTTTACGCACCGCCCCGCCGCTGATGTAGGTCGTGCTGGAGGCGTAGGCCCCCTTGTCGAAGGGCGTGAAGTCGGTATCGGAGGAGTAGACGATCACGTCCTCCAGCGGGACGCCGAGTACCTCGGCCACCATCTGGCCCAGGATGGTGTCGGAGCCGGTGCCGATGTCGGTGGCGCCTACAGCCAGGTGGAACGAACCATCGTCGTTCATCCGGATCGTCGCCGCCGCCATATCCAGCCCTGCGATGCCGCTGCCGTGGCCCATCACGGACATTCCAATACCGCGCTGGATGGGGCCGTCGTTCCCCTCGTTCATCTGGCCGCGCTTTTCGTACCAATCGACCGCCTCCAGGCCTACCCGCACGCACTCCTCCAGGCCGTTGGAGTGGATCGTCTGCGCGAAGCCCTCGCGGCCCTCGCCCAGCGCCTTGGCCATCAACAGCTCCTCGCCCTCCTTGATCCAGTTCTGGCGCTTGAACTCGACCACATCCCAGCCCATCTGGTCGGCGATCTCCGACATCAGCGTCTCCAGCCCGAAGATGGCCTGCATAGCGCCGTAGCCGCGGAAGGCGCCCGGGATGGGTTTGGTGGTGTAGACCACGTCGCAGACGAACTTGGAGTAGGGCGTGTTGTAGAGCGAAAGCCCCTTCTGCCCGGCCACCATATTGACCGTCAGGCCGTGGGCGCCGTACGCGCCGGTATCGCCGATCAGGTTGAACTCGGTGGCGACGACGTCCATATCGTCAGTCACGCCGACCTTGTAGCGCTGCACCGTGGGGTGGCGGCTGCGGGAGCTGGTGAACTCCTCGCGGCGCGTGTACTCCATGCGCACCGGATGGCCGGTGGCGATGGTCAGATGGGCGCAGAGGTCCTCCAGGATCATCTCCTGCTTGTTGCCGAAGCCGCCGCCGATGCGCGGCTTGATCACGCGGATGTCCTTCTCCGAAAGGCCGATCAGCGGGGCCAGCATGCGCCGCACGTGGAAGGGCACCTGGGTGCTGGTGCGCACCACCAGCCGCCCGTCCGCGTCCCAGTAGGTGATGCAGACGTGGGGCTCAATGTTGGCCTGCTGCTGCTGCTGCGTCCGATACTCCCGCTCGAAGACGTGATCGGCCCGCGCCCACTGGGCCTCGGCGTCGCCCCCGTCGGCCTCGATGTGGTGGACGATGTTGCGCTCGGCGTCGTAGATGGATTCCGTGTCCGGCTCGTCGTGGACGACGGGGGCGCCCTCGGTCATCGCAGCCTCGCCATCCATCACCGGCTCCAGCACCTCGTACTCGACCTCGATCAGCCGCAGAGCGCGCTGTGCGATGCGCGGCGTCTCGGCGGCCACCAGTGCCACCCGGTCGCCGACGTGGCGTACCTTGTCGTCCAGGCAGACCTGGTCGAAGGGCGGCGGCTGCGGAAAGCTCTGCCCACCGGAGGCGTACTTGACGCGCGGGATGTCCTTGTGCGTCAGCACGGCGTGGACGCCCTCCAGCGCACGGGCCTCGCTGGCGTCGATCTCCTTGATGCGAGCGTGAGCGTGGGGGCTAGTCAGCAGCGCGCCGTGGAGCATACCCTCCAGCTTGACGTCATCGGTGAAGACCGGGCGTCCGGCGGCCAGCTTGACGCCATCGACCTTCAGCTCCGATGCCCCGACCACGTCCAGCGGCTCCATCTCCGCCGGGGTGATGACCAAAGGAGTCTTCGGGTGACGCCCATCCCCTGGCACGCGATAATACTCGCCCAACAGGTCGGCGGGCGATTCCTCCTTCGACAACGTGGCCGCCATATGCTGGAAGGGCGCCACCTCCTCGCCGCGTAGGAGGGCCGCCGCGCGCTCCACCGCCTGCACGATCTTGACGTAGCCGGTGCAGCGGCAGAGCACGCCGCCGAGCGCCTCCTCGATCTCCGCGCGGCTGGGATCCGCGCCGCTTCGCTTACAGCGGTCGAGCAGCGCCTTGGCCGCCAGTATCTGGGCCGGGGTGCAATAGCCGCACTGGATGGCACCGGTCTCGACGAAGGCTCGTTGGATGGGGTGCAGGTCGTCCACGTGACGCGTAGGCACCGTGGACAGCGCCTCGACTGTGGTGACCGCGCGCCCGTCGGCGTCGACGGCCCGCATCTGGCAGCTGTGGACCGGCTCGCCGTCCAGCAGCACGGTGCAGGCGCCGCAATCGCCGGTGCCGCAGCCGTACTTGACGCTGGTGTAGGATGCAGCCCGCAGCGCGTCCAGCAGCGTGTCCGCCGGATGGACGGTCAGGTGTCTGGTCTCGCCGTTGATCGTCAGGGTGATCGTCTGTGATTTTTCGTTACGCATCGCTTGCCTCCTGTTGCAAACAGGCCTCCAGCGCACGGCGGGTCAGCACGCCCGCCATAGCCCGTCGGTACTCTTCGCTGCCCAGGTAATCTCCCTGGGGTGCGACCTCTTGTTCCACCGCCGCCGCTACCTCCTGGATGTGGCCCTCGTCCAGCAGTTCGCCGACCAGTTCCATCGGCGCCTCGGCCAGCTTCGCTGTCTCCGGCCAGGCGCCGCTGAGCGCGACGCGGGCCTCTTTCACGATGTCATCGTTCAGCCGCACAGCGGCCACCGCCGCGACGATGGGATCGTCGGCCGGCGTGCGGGCCACGTGAGCCTCGCCCCAGCGCCAATCGCCGCCAAGCGGGACGTGGAGCGCGGTCATGTCGCCCTTGACCTCGCGGCGCAGCGCCGCCTCCACGGGGGCCTCTTCGTCATCCACCGTCACGGTGGCGCCCATCGCCAGCAGCGCGGCGATCCACTGCGGGGCCAGTCGCGAGGCCCGCAGCGCCCGCCCGACCGTGGTCTCGTTCCGCACCTGCCAGGAGAGCGGGCCGGTGAGTATGCGCGTCAGCAGTGACGGGCATACCGGATCATCCAATACAGTCTGGAGCGACTTATCGGTGTCGATACTCCATACGTCTTCTGTCCCATTGGTTGTCATCCTTCATACTCCTCAATTGTTTCGCGACTTGGCTGTTTCAAGACCACATCTAGCAAACGTTCCAAAATTCGATACTTGCAAGAGCGCTTCTTTGTCTCATCCTCAATCACCGCTCAGTATACGATGCTCAGCCAGAGATGTCAACCAGGTTGGCGTTTTGGCTGATGCTGGTGTGCTTGCTCGACATCGTCAGGTCCGCGGCGTGGGGTCCCTCAGATGCGCAGAAGCGCGGGACACACGCCCACGCTTTTTTTTGGCGTCGCTCTATACTCGCTGCCTTTCGTGTCAAAACCAAGGCGGCTACTCCCAGCCGAAGCTGTCGAACCACTCCCCTCGCCGGTAGTTCCGTAGCGCCCGTCGGACGTAAGGGATCACGTTTTCCGGAAGTTCATCCAGGTCGAACCAGGCCAGACGGTCGCATTTATGAGGCTCGCGGTTGGCGATCTCTCCGGCCCATGATTCTACGACCAGGAAGAAATCGATCCGTTCGTCATCGGAGGTGCGGTGCATCACGCCCACTACCCGCAAATCCTCCGGCGCGATCTCGATCCCGACCTCCTCCCGCGCCTCACGAATCATCGCCGCCTTGATCTCCTCGCCGCCGTCCAGGTGCCCCGCGACGACGCTGTAGTTGCCATCCTGGTAGCCGGTGTTGTAGCGCCGCAATAGCAGAACCTGCTCGTCGCGGATCAGAAATAGATGCACGGCGACGGGGCATTGGAATCGTTCTGTCATCAGATGATCTCCACGCAAAGAAAGTCCCCAGCGCTGTAGAGCACAGCGTGAGGACTGAGCCACCATTCGTCGATAAATCCCGCCTAGCCGACGCGCAAGTCCATCGCTTTCCGATAAAGGGAGACGTATTCCTGAGCCGAGGCCGTCCAGGAGAAATCCGCGATCATCCCTCTTTCCTGTAACGTACGCCAGGCTGCTTTGTCATAGTAGGTATCCAGCGCTCGCCCGATCGCTTCCTGGCAGGCCTCTGGCGTCTTGTCCTGGAATACGAAACCGGTCCCCTCATCAGGATTAGCCGTGTAATCGATGACTGTATCGGCCAGGCCACCTGTTTCCCTCACGACGGGAACGCAGCCATAGCGCATCGCGATCATCTGCCCCAGGCCACACGGTTCAACGGCGCTGGGCATGAGGAACAGATCGGCGCTGGCATAGATGCGCCGCGCCAGCACCGCATCGAACTTGAGGAAGGCGTGCACACGATTAGGATAGCGATTTTGAAGCCGCTCGAACATCTGGTGGTATTCTGGCTGACCGGTGCCCAGCAGCACAAACTGGGCCTCCTGTTGGCCCAGGAGCCAATCAACTACCGGCTCCATCAGATCCATACCCTTGACCTTATCCAGGCGGGAGACCATCCCCACCAGGGGAATTTTGGGATTCACGGGCAGCCGGGCTTGTTGCTGCAAGACGGTCTTATTAGTCGACCGACGGTTGAGGGTGTCCAAATTAAATTTATGGGGGATACTCGAATCCGTAGCCGGATTCCATTCGTCGTAATCAAGGCCGTTGAGCACCCCAAAGAGCCGATTTTGACGCTCCTGCAGCAAAGGCTCCAGGCCCATCCCCATCTCCGGAGACAAAATCTCCTCCGCGTAGTGCTTACTGACCGTATTAATGACATCGGCGTGAGCAATCCCTTGCGCCATCCAATTGACAGCTCCCGGAGGCTCGACCGGCAGATGCTTCAGCTCCTCCATCTGAGCAAAGGTGAGGATCAGGCGCCCGGTGATGCCCTGGTAGGCCAGGTTGTGAATGGTGAAGAGGGTAGCAATGTTGCAGTAGAAAGGGTCGCTCCAGCACTGAACGTCGAGACAGGCAGGAACGAAGCCAGTATGCCAATCGTTGGCGTGAATCACGTCTGGCTTCCAATCCAACTTCTTCAGCGCGGCCAGCGCCCCGCGATCAAAGATGGCGAACCGTTGCGCATCATCCTCAAACCCATAGACCCGTTCTCGAGAGGAGAAGTAGTGCTCATTCCAGAGCAAATAGACAGGCACATCACCATCTAGCGAGCTGCCGATCAGGTGGACGGTCTCCTGGCCCGGCCCCAGCGGAATAGAGAATGGCTCGCCGATCTTCTCCATCTCGAAGCGATCGCTGCGAATGGTGCCATACCGCGGGATCATCAAACGCACATCGTGCCCCAGATCCTTCAGCGCCTTGGGCAGCGATCCCGCCACGTCTGCCAATCCTCCAACCTTTGCGAACGGCACTGCTTCGGCAGAAAGAAATAAAATCTTCAACGGTTTGTCAGCCATACGTAATCTCCTCATTTATTCGAAGGCCGATCGGCTCAAGTTGCTCAATCGTGCAACAATGCACAAAACGGCTATATGGGCAAACGAAGCAGTTCCAAAGCACCCCAGGTGCATTAGCCTGTACAGGCGCGTTCACCGATCGCATCACCCCAGCTTCGTTTGCCTTGTTCGCATCTGAGCATACTCTGTGGCATTGAAGGCGCTTTTGCAGACGATTCGCTTCGCCCCCCTACATGTCCGCAGGCGTAGAGGTCCATGTGGGGAACGGAGTGAGAGTCGGCACCGGCGTCGGCGTAACCTGACGCCGAGGCGTCACCAACGATCCAGCCATACTCAGCCCCATACTGAGCACAACCAAAAGACTGATAATCCAAGTGATGATCTTCGTCCGACGTTCTCTACTCCCTTTCACAGTTCCTCCAGCACGTTTACTTACAACGACCAACAACATGAAAAATTATAGCATAGAGAGGAAAGAGAAGCAAAGCCCGCGAACTCTGTTCGCGGGCTACAGCGTCTCCAGGCAGTCGGGTCAGTAATGACGACGATTTCACTCCATTTTCGCCTCAAGCGCTTCCGTCAGCGCCGGCACAACGTCGAACAGATCACCGACGATGCCATAATGGGCCAGATTGAAGATCGGCGCTTCGGGATCCTTGTTGATCGCCACGATGACGTTGCTGGTGCGCATACCGGCCAGGTGCTGAATCGCGCCGGAGATGCCACAGGCGATGTAGAGATCGGGGCTGACCGTCTTGCCCGTCTGGCCAACCTGGTGCTCGTAAGGAATCCAGCCAGCATCCACCGCAGCGCGCGAGGCGCCAACAGCGCCGTCCAGCACCTCGGCCAGCGCTTCCAGCGGCTCATAGCCATCCGGCCCCGCCACGCCGCGCCCACCGGAGACGACGATCGTCGCATCGGTCAAGCTCACGCCGCCCTCGGCCTCCTTGAAGCCGGTCACTTTGCTCGCGATGTCGTCCTCGGTCATAACAGGCGATACGGAGACGACCTCACCCTCCCGCTCAGGGTTGGGTTCCGACTTGGGGAAAGCACGCACGCGCGTGGTAACGATCTGCGGCCGCCGTTCGGGCATCAGGCACTTGGAAAGCAGCTTACCGGCGTAGATGGGGCGCGTGGCGACCAACTGACCGTCCTCATACGCCAGCTCGGTACAATCGGCGATGCAGCCGCTTTCCAGCTCGACCGCCAAGACCGGCCCCAGTTCGCGCCCGCGGAACGTGGCCCCGACCAGGACCACGTCGGGCTCCGTCTCCCGCGCCATCTCGGCCAGCAGCGCCGCGTACGGCTCGACGCGGAAGTCGGCCAGCGTCTCATCCTCGGCCAGGAGCACCTTGTCGGCGCCGTAAGCGATGGCTTCTTGCGCCACATCCTCCAACCCGTCGCCGCCGAAGACATACGCGGTCACGGTGCCACCTTGCTCATCCGCCAGGCGACGTGCCACGCCCAGCGCCTCCCAGGATGCGCTCACAGCGTCTCCCTCGAATTGCTCTACCCAAACAAAGATGTCTTTACTCATTGATCGCCTCCTAGATCACCTTTTCCGCCAGGAGCTTGTCGGCCAGGATCGCGGCCGCCTCTTCCGGCGTCTCGGCCTCGATCATCTCGATCTCGCTCTCGCGCGTCGGCGGCTCGAAGATCTCCGGCCAGCGCACGCCGGATCCAGACTCGCCGGCCTTCTCCGCGTCAGCGTCGACGTCCTCCAACGTCCAGAGCGGATACTCGGCCTGAGAGGCCCGGCGGATGCCCATAAACGACGTGTAGCGCGGTTCGTTGATGCCCTTGATCGTGCCCACGACAGCGGGTAGCGGGGCCTCGACGACCTGTCGGCCCTGCTCCAGCAGCCGCTCGACGGTGATCGTCTTCGCCTCGGGATCGATTTCGGCGATGTTGATGGTGTACATCAGCGAGGGGTAGCCGAGCCTGCGGGCCAGAGCCGGGCCAGTCTGCCACGTCTCGGCGTCGATGGCCGATTTGCCGGTGAAGACCAGATCGACATCGCCCAACGATTCGATGGTCCGCGCCAGCAAGTAACTGGTGGCCAGCGTGTCTGAGCCAGCGCACGCCTCATCCCAGATGCGGATCGCCTCGTCGGCCCCCATCGCAATCGCGTGCTTCAGCGCTTCCAGCGCTTCCTCCGGGCCGATGGAGATCGCGGTGACTTTGCCACCGTATTCATCGCGGAGTTGGATCGCCTCCTCCAGGCTGTACTCGTCCCAGGGATTGATAATCAGCGGGGAGTCCCCCCAGGAGACGTTTCCCTCCTCGTCCACCGACATCTTGGCCTCGGAATCGGGCGTGTACTTTGTGCAAACTACGATGTGCAAGATACACCTCCTCGGTCTAATGTGGTCCTCAAAGCTATCATCTCAATGCTCAGGAGAGACCTGTTACCTCTGCTCCCGAGTTATTGAGAAACCAGATCTATGCTACGATTTTTTCGTGTAAAGCGTGGGCAAGAACTCCTGCCCTAGCAGCTCGCGGGCGATGATGATGCGCATAATATTCGGCGTGCCCTCGGCGCCGATGGAGTAGGATCGAATGCCCCGAATGCCCATCTCGACCGGGCATTCCTGCGTGTAGGCCATTGCGCCGAACCAGTCAGCGACCTCGTTCATAATCTCGAAGCCCAGGATCGGCGCCTTCAACTTCGCAATCGCCGCCTGCAGCGCGATGTCGTAGTGAGTGGCCTCGTCGTGCTTGTACATCTGGTCCATCGTCCAGGCCGCCTTGTAGGTGGAGAGCTTGACGCCCTCCAGATCGGCATAGAGATCGGCTAGAGGGAACTGTACGCCTTCGTAGCTGGCGACCGGCCGGCCGAACGCCTCGCGCATCTTGATGTGGTCCATCCCCATCTCCAGCGCCGCCTCGGACGCGCCGACGCAGGTGGCCCCGATCAGCGTGCGCGCCGCCGAAAAGCCCTCCATCGCATGGTAGAAGCCACGGTTGAAATCGCCAACCTGATGCTGTGCGGGCAAACGCACGTCCTCCAGCGCGAAGCCGCCGGTGGAGATGCCCATCCGCCCCATATCCTCGAAGTACGTCGGCGTGATGCCCTCAGTCTCCTTGAGCGGCATGGCGAAGAAGGTGAAAGCCTTATGCTCGGCCTCCGGTTCCTGGTTGGTGCGGGCCAGCATCAGGTGGATGCCGCCCCAGTTGATCGACTCGCGCACGCCGCTGATGTAGGTCTTCTCGCCGTTGAAGACCCACGTATCGCCGTCCTTCTCTGCGCGGGTGTTGCACGCGCCCAAGATGTCGGACCCACCCTCTGGTTCCGTAGTGGCGATGCCCAGGAAAGCCTCGCCGCGCGTCACCCTGGGCAGATATTTTTCCTTCAATTCAGACGTTCCATACTGAGAGAAGATAAAACCCCAGGCCGCCTCTACCAGATAGAGCACCGGCACGGCCAGGCTGATGTCGGCTCGGCCCAGCTCCTCGGCTGCGATGGTGGTCATCATCCAATCGGCTCCGGCGCCGCCATAAACCTCATCCACTGTGGGCGCCAGCAGCCCCATCTGAGCCATACCCCGGATGATATCCTGGGGGATGTGTTCCTCGGAATCGATCTCTCGCACGCGGGGCGCAATCTCATTCTGGGCGAAATCGCGCACGGCCCGCCGCCAGAGACGTTGCTCGTCGGTCCAGCTGAAGTCCATCGATTTTCCTCCTCGCCTATTGTGGTATTTTTAAGGGGGGGTGATCTGAACCAGTCTGTCGATGAACGATGCGGTCAACAACGCCATCGACAGCGCTATTATACTCACATCAGACTGGCATGCAACCGCAAAAGCCCCCAAACACGTTCGAGACGCGCCTGGGAGCATTAGTAAGTAGGTCTGGATATGTTGAGGCAGTCAGAAGGCCGGCCCCGCGGGTAAAGGAAGTGAGGAAGTGCTCTGGCCGGCCTCCCGACCGTGCCAGCAGCGGATTGATTGCACAAGGATCTTTTTTGAGAGTTACTTACCACACGCTTGGGATCTCAATCATCCGCTTCCTTGTCTTCGTTCAAGCCACGCAGCATCGCATTCAGATCATCAGCGTTGATGTAGCCCACCACGTCGACCTGCTGACCAGTCACGCCCTCGACCTCCGCCACGGCGTCGCGAATGGAGACAGCCAGCGGCACTGCGATCGGGCACAGCGGCGAGGAGGGACGGAACGTGTAGTGCGCCACGCCGTCATCATCCACCGTCAAGTCCTCGATCAGCCGCATTCGCACCACATCGACGCCAGTCTCGGGGTCGATGACGCTGCGCAGCCGTTCCAGTATCCGTTCCCGTAGATCCTCACCCATCGCCCCCTCCCTATCGCCTCTTACTCACAGCTCCAGACGGGCGCGGATCCGCTCCCAGATCGATTGCATAGCTGCGGTCACGTCGCCGTTGGCGTAGGCCGTGACCGGGTAGCCCTCCACCATCGCTTCCGTGACCACCTCGTCGTAGGGGATGCGCCCCACCATCTCGACGTTCAGCTCGGCGCAGTAGGCGGCGATGTCGTCGGCCCGCTTCGGGTTCAGATCGGCCTTGTTGATCGCGACCAGCGCCGGCACGCCGAAGTGCTCGGTGGTGCTCAAGATGCGCTCCAGATCGTGCACGCCAGAGACGGTCGGCTCCACCACCAGCAGCGCCATATCCGCGCCCGCGCTGGCCGAGATGACGGGGCAGCCGATACCCGGCGGTCCGTCGACCAGGAGCAATTTGGCGTCCTCGTCCAGCGCCAGCAGCCGGCCCTGCTGCTTGACCAGCGTGACCAGCTTGCCGGAGTTCTCCTGGCCGGCGAAGAGGTGCGCGTGAAAGAGCGAGCCGAAGTGCGTATCGGATCGGAACCATCGCCCGGCGTGCTGCTCCTCCATCCGGATCGCATCCTCGGGACACTGATAGAAGCACGAGGCGCAACCCTCACAGGCCAGTGGGTCCACTCGAAAAGCATCATAGGAGGCAAGTTCGCCCAGCGGCTGGATCGCCTCGAAGCGACAAACAGACTCGCAAATGCCGCAGGCTGTGCAATCCTCCGGATCGATCACGGCCAGCTTGCCGCTCATAAACTCGTGGCTCTCCAGACGCTCCGGATCAAGCACCAGCTCCAGATTGGCGGCGTCCACGTCGGCATCGGTCAGCACGATGGACACGCTCTGCGACGCCAGATGCGCCAGCGCTGCCGTGACCGTCGTCTTGCCCGTGCCGCCCTTACCGCTGAGAATGACCAGTTGTTTCATTACGATCCTCCTGACGCCCCACCCCGCTTGAAATGGGATACAATCTGCTCGTACAAATCCCGAAATTTCTCTTCGTAATCTGGCAAGACCTCCACCATCGATACGCCCTCCGAGTACGCCTCGGCGATGCGGCGGTCGATGGGAATGCGCATCAAGATGGGGATCTCCTCCTCCTCACAATACGCCTCAACGCCCTGATCGCCCACCCCCACCCGGTTGATGACCACGCCGACGGGCAAGCCCAGCTCATCGCGGGCTACCTCCACCGCTTGCCGCAGATCGTGCAGCCCGAAGGGCGTCGGCTCTGTGACCAGCAGCACGAAGTCCGCCCCGCGCATCGCCTCCACCACCGGACAGGCGTTGCCGGGCGGCGCGTCCAGGATCACGACGCGGTCATCCGCATCGGTCGGGATGGCCCACTGCTTCAGCTGGCGGATGATGGGCACGGCCATCGCCTCGCCCACATTCATCGTCCCGTGGGCAAAGGTGATGCCCTCCGCCGGCCCGTGCCCTGTGCCGCGCTCCATCGTGCCCATCACGTCCAGCACCTCGTGGATCGCCTCGGTCGGACAGTTGAGGGAACAGCTGCCGCAGGCGTGACAGAGCTCGGGGAAGACGAGCACCTTCTCCCCCACCACGGCGATAGCGTTGAACTGGCACACCTCGGCGCAGCGCCCGCAGTGGATGCAGGCCTCCAGATCGACCTCCGGGATCATCTGGCCCACTTCACGGCGCTCGTCAAAAGCGGGGTCGATAAACAGCGCGGCGTTGGGCTCCTCGACATCACAATCCAAGAAGACCAAATCGTCTGCGTCACTGCTTTGATCGGCGACCAGGCTCAACGCCATATTGACGGATACCGTCGTCTTGCCCGTGCCGCCCTTGCCGCTTGCCACTGTGATGATCATCGTCTCTCCCCGTGGTAAGAATCATAACCGGCGCCGAGCGTCGATCGCTCGCGGCGCTGCTTGTCTGTCCAACCTCGAAGAAGTATAACACACTATGTGCAAAGTGTCAATAGACAATGAACATTTGACACGGTGTGTGTTCTCTGATACCCTTGAGCGCGACGAGAAAGGAAGTAGAATCGATGAGTAAGTGGAACTACCTAGCGCTGCTGGGCCTGACGTTGACCGTAACGCTGATCGCCTCCGGAACTGCTGATGCCGCGCTGCTCGACCAGGAGCGCGTGGTGCATACGGTGGCCTGGGGCGATACACTGTTCAGCATCGCGCGAGACTACGGCACCACAGTGGACGCCATCCGCGCCCAGAACGAGCTGCCCCAGGGCCAGCAGATCTACGCAGGGCAGCGGCTGACTATTCCCATATCCCAGGCGCCGAGCGTCCCAGCCGATGCCGGCGCCACGCACGTCGTCCAGGCCGGCGAGAACCTGTTTCGCATCGCGCTAAAATACGAGACCACGGTTCAGGCGCTGGTGGACCTCAACGGACTACACAACGCCGCTCAAATCGCGGTCGGGCAGGAGCTGAGCATCCCCGGCAGCGCCGTTGCCTCCTCGGTCGCGTACCAGCCACAACACGCCTCGACCACGCACCCGGTGCAACCCAGCGAGACACTCTTCGCCATCGCTCACCGTTACGGCGTCCAGCGCTGGACGCTAATCCAGGTCAACAACATCGCCAACCCAGCCCTGCTCGTGCCCGGGCAGACGCTCATGATCCCCAATGCCGGCAGCCTCGCCTCCGGTGCGTCCTCAGCGTCGTCGCCGCCCAGCGCCGGGAGCGCGGAGAAACGCATCGTGGTCGATCTATCCGAGCAGCATCTCTACGCTTACCAGGGCGAGAGGCTGGTCTACTCCTTCGTAGCTTCGACTGGTATGCCCGGCGCCGGCACTCGCACGGGCACCTTCCGCGTGCTAGATAAGATCCCCAACGCCTACGCCTCTACCTGGAATCTACAAATGCCGTACTGGCTGGGCATCTACTGGGCTGGCTCGTTGGAGAACGGCATCCACGCCCTACCGATTCTATCCAACGGAGAACGGCTGTGGGAAGGATATCTGGGCACGCCCGTCTCCTATGGCTGCGTGGTGCTGGGTACGGAGGAGGCGCGGACGCTCTACGAGTGGGCCGAGGTGGGGATACCGGTCATCATCCGGCGGTAAAGTAAACGAGAGGATGCCGGGGCTAACGCTCCGAGCAGGTTTGTAACCCACATCCTCGGCGCTTCGATATGATTAGGGTACTCACTTCTTGTGTAAACTGGCATCAAAGATGAGGTTCGCAACCTACCGGAGCAAAATTCAGGGGAGGTGCTGAAGGATGATCTGGGCATTGGGCCGATCAGTGGGACCTTCCCCCACGTGGTGCCAGACGATGTAGCCGGCGCTATCGACGACGAAGACCGAGGGCGCGGCGTAGCCATCGCCCAAAAGATCATAGACGCCATACGCATCGGCCACGCGGTGGTCGGGATCAGCCAAAAGGGGAAACGGGGGGTGGATGAGCTGATGCACCTCGTTCACGTTGGAGAGGGAAGCGACGGCCAGAGCGATAATTTCCGCGCCAGCTCGGCGAAAAGCCTCGTATTGATCGCGCAGCTCCACGAGCTGCGTGCGGTCCGGCCCTCACCCGCAGCGCTGGATGAAGACTATAACTACCGGCCCTTCCCCCAGCTGCTCCGTCAAAGTGAGCGAGCCACCTCCGGCCCTCCGCAACGTAAAATCGACAGCGCGAGGGTACGTTGGGGTCGCCGTCGGCGGAGGAAGCGTGGGAGATGCCAGAGCCGTCGAATCCCCCCTGACCGGTAGCGACGTTATGCCAGCCGCGACCTGAACGTCGGCTTTCGCCAACTGCTCCTCAAGCCAGACCTCAGGCCTCTCCCCCCGGGTTCGCACCGCCTCCAGCCCTGATTCCACCGCCAGCAAGCGCCGCACGGCGTTCTCCAAGGCAGCCATCTCAAGCTCTACCGCCTCCAGCGCCTCCTCCACCTTCCAGGGTTGCTCCAGCTGGGCGATGCGTTGCGCCACTTGCTCGTCGGTAGGAGATACCTCCGCTAATCCCGACTGGAGCACCAGCAGCTCGTTGATTATCCGCTCCAGCGTCTCATCATTAGACGGAGGGCTTTGCCCAGCTAAACCGCTCATAACGCGATCAAGCAAGACCGCCTCCCGCCAGGCGCCGTAATGGATCGGCTCTCCATCGACAATGGCTATGACAGCATCAGCTGGAATCGTCCCTGAGGATTGATTCACGTCCCAAAGCATGGGCGTTCGCTCCAGAACCGGAGCAGCCACGCCCGGACCACGCCCCAGGAGCATCAGCAAGCCCATCAACACCATACCCGCCAGGACGACAATCCCCAGCAGCGTCCAGAGCCGATAGACCAGTCCGCGTCCCTTCGTCATTACTCACTGCCTTTAACGCCAATACCCGCGAGTAAACTACCCCGCCGCAAGCGGCGGGGCTTTTCCCACCTCTCCGCGGAGGATGCTATTTCAAAGTAACCGGTTCTTTCCAGTGTCTTCAGATTCCTGGTATTCGATGTAGCGTTTGATCAAGTCGGAGGTAACGTGGATCGCCAGCAGAGCCAACGTAGTAACCATCTGCCCACAACTTTCCGCCCCAGTGCGACTTTTGCAGACGCGGAAACTCCGCATACAATTCTCACGCTGTGATGCTTTTCAAGACATTCATCACTTTGGCTGGAGCATCACGAGGTGGACAACTGACAAACAGATGCACGTGGTCAACCTCCACTGCCAACGCCTCTATTTCCCAGTCACGTGCACTACAGATCTCTCGAATCAGTTCTTCCAGCCGCCGTGCTACCTCCCCCCGCAGTACCTTCCGGCAGTAGCGAGGTATCCAGACAAAATGGTACGCCAAGCGGTAAACCGTATGTGCGCCTCGTCGGGCTTTCATCACGGTCGCTATTATAGCAAGACCCGCTTGCGTGCTCCACTGAGCAGAGCACACATCGCTAGTCGCTTCAAGTCGCGAACCAACTTTCCCGCCTTCGGCGGGCCGCCTTTCCTCCCCACCCCAAGGGTGGGGTTCCAGGCGGAGGACTTCATGAAGCCGTCATCCCAACTGATAATGCTTGCGCACCAGCTCGCGCACCTTCCATATGCATTCCCTCCCCTCGGGGAAGGTGACCAGGTCGCCCTCGCCGACGGTCACTGGCTTGCCGTCGTCTGGTGTGACCACCACGTCGCCCTTGAGGAAGTAGCAGGTCTCCGAGACGTCGTAGCTCCAAGGGAACTCGGAGATTTCCTTGGTCCAGATGGGCCAGTGGGTGAAGAGTCTTCACCCATAGACGCCCAGTTCGCTCAACTGCTCTTCGTCAGGGTTGCGTTCGATCTTGATCTCGCTCATTACTCCTTCATTCATCTCACGCGTTGATATTTGCTCGGCTCCATTTGTCGATTGCGCCGGGCAACGTCGAAAGGTTCTTCCTTGTCCGTCAGACACTCCCCGCCCCAAGCGTTCCGCCAATTCAATCCCTCATCGACCAGGGAGCATCCTGGCCGGCCGCTGTTTTGCTCTTTTCGTCGATTCATTATCCTCGCTCGTATGGACGACGCCCCTGTCCCTGTGCCCTCCGGGTGATAGAGCGTGAGTGCTGCGGAGATCTTGTCGCTGGTCTCTCCGGCCTAGCTGGTCTCGTCCACACTCTCCAGGGCGAGCTCGACGGTGTACTCCCCCTGACCGTGGGGCACTAACACGTAGTACGCGCCGCCAGCGGAACTGTCTAGCACGTGGGTGGTCGACTTGCTTCTTCCTGCTGCTACGCCCTCCTGGCGCCAGAGCTGATGCTGGTCGGGATCGTGCAGCTCGACGTTTATACCCTCCGCCGCCTCGCTGGCGGTGAAGGTCACGTCTAGTACGTGTCCGTCCGGCACGTCGAAGGTATACCAATCGACGTCATCCTCCTCCTCCAGAACGCCCGTCGCGGTGCCCGGCGATATCTCGGTGGCGCTTCCCATCTCGTCATTGGGCTCCACCTCGGTCACGTCCTCGGCAGGAGCCGGCGGAGAGGTCAACTCAACAGTCGGAGTAACCTCTGCCGTGGGCGCCGGTGTGGGCTCTGAAGCACAGGCCACCAGCAAGAAGAGTCCTCCCAACGTCAGCAACAAAAACAACCACAGGTTGCGCGTTCTCATCGGAAATCTCCTCCACTCAGCGATCATAAATCATCCAGGCAGCGTCCGCAGGTACACGACCAGCCTCCTACGAACACAGTAAAAAACCGCCCCGTACAGAGAGTGGTTTGAGAACAATTCTCTTTTCACTTTCATCATATTGATATTATCATCCCAAACGGGCTATGTCAAAAACCTGCGCGGTAGTTGGAAGTAGGTCTGCAACCAGCACATCCGCGTGGCTCCAGGTAAGATCGGGCTCCGCACCAGCACCTGGCAGCGGTTGTTCAATGGGGTCGACACCCGCCGGGTGCCGTTGTTCATCATCTGCAGCGGCGTCGTATCCAGCGAGACCCAATCAGCGCTTCCCGTCGCCATTCACCTGGCATCTTTCTCAATCGTTCCTCTCGTCACACGCGTCGCCCTCTCTGAAGCTCATCCTGCAGGGCCTTGAGCTCCCCCCAGTCCCCGGCGGCCGCCAGTTGGGCCTGCTCAGGCCACGTCTCGGGCCAGGCCAGTCCGATGCCGCTTTCGTCGAGGATGGTTTGCAGTCGCTCTACATCAGTGGACGCCAGGACCTCGAACGTCACGATGCCTGCCTCATGCAGCACTCCAGCGATCTTGGGGCCGATGCCCTCGATGCGCTTCAGGTCATCCGGCTCTGTAGGCCGCGATGTGTGAGGGACGTAATCGAGCCTCGTCGGCCTGGCTCGATGTCTACCGCCAAGCTGCCCCTGCCAGCGCCGCAGCAGCCACCAGGCCAACAGTCCCAGTAGCAGACCGGTCAGCCACCATTTGGTGCGGTCCTTCATTGGCTACCTCCTCAGTCTATGTGAGTTGTGACAGGCTTGTTTGACTTTGTCGATGGGAATTCCGTGACAAGGATGAAGCAACCCGGGCTATGCTTGCTGCGTTTCCCCGCTTACTTGCTATCTTCCCGAGCACCTCACCGGCCGGCGCTTCCTCCGCGTTTGCCGGGATCTCCAAGGCTGCCGCGATGACGTGGGCGCAAGTGAGCACGTCCCGCTCTCCAACCAGAAAACCCGTGCCGGCGATGGTGCCCTTCGGCGTTCGGATACGAACGATAGACGAATCAAGTCTTTGTTTCATCACTTACTTTCCGCTATGTGCTCACATCCTCTCTGTTGGAAGCAAGATGGGACTCAATGTCCGCCGTAGCAGGTCGAGATCACGCCCACCATCGGTATTGATCCGGCGCCTCGCCGTGCTCCTCGAGGACGACAGTACCCTCAAGCGACGAGAACTCGTCGCTCGGCTCAATGCGCTCCAGCGTGACGTCGAACTCCCACCAGTCGCCAAAGTCATACACAAAGGTCATCGGCTGACCGGCGCTGAGCGGCAGGTCGCCGACGCGGACCTCGGACGTCCACGGCCCCTCGTCCATATAGGAATGGTGGACCTCGACCGGCGCTCCGAAGCGGTCGCGATAGGTGAATTGATAGAGGTGATCGTGATCGAACGCCACCGCATCGAGGATGGCATAGGCCAGGGCATCCAGGCTGTTTTCGGCTGGGATGGCGATCCGGCGCCATATCCGGCCTAACGACACCTTGAAGACGTAGACGCCCTCCTGGAAATCATCCTCGTCGGGAAGGGCCAGGGTCTTCTCCCACGCGGGGAAGTAGAGCTGGAGGATAGGCTGGAGCACGCCGAAGGCGACAGATCCCCACTCTTTTGTCGGCAGGAGGTTATCCGGGTCGTTGAAGAACTCAAGCGCCAGCAAGGCGAGCAGCGCGTCACCGAAGGGAGTACGCTTGATTCGCTCAATGTGCCAGCCCTCGCCCGGCTCGGAGGGAGTGTCTTGTACCTCCATCAGGCCGAAGAGGTCGAGCAGGCCCAGATTGTGCCAGCCCAGTAGATGGGTCAGGGCCCCTCGTTCATCGGTTCCAGCGACGGGCACTCCTTGTTCAGGAACGCCCATCGCGTAACGCAGCCATTTGTAGAAGTTCTGTTCGGGAAACCAGCTGGCCCGTTCTCCCAGGATCGCCGGGTTGCCCCGCAGCAGCCAGCTCTCCAGCAGCGCGAAGTATCGCTCCGTGGCATTGAGAGCGTCCCACGCCTCGGCGACCGCTTCGTTCACCACAAGGGTATCCCCTTCGATGCGGGTCAAGCCGGAGGCCCGCGCCACCAGATAGAGCCCGTGGATGGGCGGATAGGACTTCTGCACAGGCCGCTTGAGCCCCAGGTCGAGGGGATGGGTAAGGCGTTCGTTTATCTCCGGCAGCGCGCTGAGCGAGAGCACGCGCTGCTTGGGCGTCACGTCGGGTTGATGTTCGTCGATGTAATCCAGCAGTGCCTCGAAGTCGCGGAGGATGGTGCCGGGGTCATCCGCGTCGATAGTCTGCTCCCGCAGCAGTCGCTTGTGCGCGGGCGCGAGTTCTTGCTCCTGATCTGCAATCTCCCAGTTCTGCATACTACCTCCTCGCATATTTCCAGGATATACCAGCGATCAGCGCGCTGCCGCTGACCTTACCTGCGGGCCAACTCCTGATCGGCGCGCAGATGGCAGTACTTGTACTGGGCCCCCACAGCCATCCAATTCAGGGGTTTTTGATGCTTTATACTGCGATAATGGGAGTGCCCGCATACCTATTTGCACTCAAGCCGACCGAAAACCGCAAAAGTATAGCCAAAACGTAAAGTGAAATGTATCACGTCTTGTCCCGTCTGTCAATTAGCCCGATGACCTCTGGCCCACCATCGCTCCATCATTTGACAAAATAGACCTTTGTCTAGATAATTATCATTGTCAGTCGGACGATGCTCTTTAGAACTTAACTCCTGCAGGTTAGCGACTCCAGACTTCGGAAGTCTCTGCTCCTCAAAAATTTGAAAAGTGCAGGAGTCAAGTTAGAAAGACACAGCGCTTAGTGTATCAGAACTTATCCGAAGGAGACCCACAATGCCAGAAGAGAAATCCACCCCCATCCTGAGCCCCGAAGGGGCCCACAAATTATTGAAAAGCGATCCCGAGGCGCTCTCCGATGAGGAACGCGCGCTGCTGCTCGCCCTGATCAGCGCAGAGACGGAGACTGGCCGCGACCTTGGCCCAGAGGAAGAAGCTGCCGTCAACCGATTGAGGGACCAACTGGGCGATCACGATGCCGAAGCGTTGATCGAAGCGGTGAAGCATATGGTTACGGCCCAATCCAACAAGGAGCCTGACCTGGACTGGCCGGACCTGAAGGGGCGGTTACACAAGGAATAAGAAGGAATAAGAGGGAAGACTACTCAGGCAGCACGCTATTCGTCATCTTTATCATCGTATTCGTCGCTCTCTCCCGCACGCGCAGACTCGGAGCTGGTATTGATCAACGCCCGCGCGGCCTTGGGGTAGATCTCCCGTGCCTTCCCCCCAGAGGGTTGAGGGCCGACGACGTCATGCTCCACCAAAATATCCATCAAGCGCGCCGCGCGGTTATAGCCGATGCGCAGCTTCCGCTGCATCAACGAGATTGAGGCGCGATTCTCCTCCAGCACCAGATCGATCACGTCGGGCAGCAGATCGTCCTCGTAGTCGATCGTAAGTTCATCCTCCTCCGACTCCTCCCAGAGCGGCTTTTGCACCAGCTGACCCTGATCCGGCATTTTGGGCTTGGCCTCTTCCTTCCAGTACGCCACCAGCCGCCGCAGCTCCCGATCGGAGACAAACGTCCCCTGCAAGCGTGTGGGGGTAGGCGCGTCGGGCGGGAGGAAAAGCATATCGCCCCGCCCCAACAGCTGCTCCGCGCCGGCCAGATCGAGGATGACGCGCGAATCGACGGCTGAGGCCACGTTGAAAGCAATGCGAGCCGGGAAGTTGGCCTTGATTAGCCCGGTCACCACGTCGGTGCTGGGACGCTGCGTGGCGATCACCATATGGATGCCGGTCGCCCGCGCCATCTGCGCGATGCGGCAGATCGAGCGCTCCACCTCCGTCGGCGAGACCATCATCAAATCCGCCAGCTCATCGACGATGACCACGATGTAAGGCAAAGGCTTCTCGCCGATCCGCGGCGCGACGTTCTGATTGTAATCAACGATGTGAGAGGCCCGCACCTCCGAAAAGCGTCGATAACGCCCGTCCATCTCCCGCAACACCCAGTTCAATATCTCCGTCACCCGCTCCATATCGACTACCACGCCAGAGAGCAAGTGCGGAATGCCGTCATAGCCCGTCAACTCCACCCGCTTGGGATCGATCATCAGGAAGCGCAGCTCGGCCGGCGTATTCTGCAGCAACAAGGCCGCGATAATGGCGTTGAGGCAGATCGATTTTCCGGAACCGGTGGCGCCAGCGACGAGGAGGTGCGGCATACGGGCCAGATCGGCCACGATGGAATGCCCAGAGACATCCTGGCCCAGGCACAGACGCAATCTGGAATCCACGCTGGCGAAGGCTTCTGAGGTAATGACGTCCCGCAGCCCGACCATCTCGGCCTCCGGGTTCGGTATCTCCAGCCCGATCAGGCGCTTACCCGGGATGGGGACTTCGATTCGCACCGACTTGGCCTCCAGCGCCAGCGCCAGATCGTCCACCAGCGAGGTGATGCGGCTGACCTTGACCTTCCGCTCCCGGCCATTCTTCTCCACCACCATGGGGCGGATACCGAACTGCGTCACGACTGGCCCGTGACTGATCTCCTGCACCTCGACCGGCGCGCCGAGGCTCTCCATCGCCTCCTCAATGATACGGGCCTGCTCGCGTAAGATCTTAGCGCTAATCTCATTCTCACTGGTCGGCTCCAGGATATCGTCGATCGGCGGCAAGCGATGCTCCCGATCGTCACCCAGCAAATGCGGACGAATTGAATCAGCGGAATCGGAACTGGGCGAGGAGGGAGAGGCTACTTTGGGCCTGGAGGGATGATTCTCCGGCCGGGGTTTCTCCTTCGCCCGCCGCTGAGGCTCCTGCTTACGGGTCGGGCGCTCATCGGGCACCTCTTCTGGCCGTGGGGGCAATGGTACCGCCGGCATCCCGCGCATCCGACGCACGATCTGAACCGCATCCCGCAGCGTGAGATCCAGCACGAGAGCGACGATAACGACCCACCCGGTCATCAACGCGACGACCAGGCCAGCGCTCCCCAGCCCCTCCCAGAGCGGCGTCATCAGCGCAGATCCCAGATAGCCCCCGCCCAGCCCATTCGCAGCGACAGCCCAAGGATCACCGCCGTGAGTGAACGAGGTCATCACGAAGTGCAGCGTGACCAGCAAGGACAAGTAACCGAGCAGCACACCCACGATCTGAACCGGTGTGATCAGCGGCAACTTATCGTCCCAATGACGCAGGGCCAGCCACAGCCCCATCGCGCCGGCGAGCAGGGGCAACAGATACGCTCCCCAGCCAAAACCACGCTGGAGCACCCTCAGCCACCAACCGGGGATGGCGCCGTGATGGGCGGAAAGCAAGCTGAGCAACGTCACCAGGGCCAGAGCAATCAGCCCATAGCCTATAACATCAAGCCAGAGTTCCAGATTCCCATCCAACTCGATTTCAGGGAGCAAGCCCCATAAACCCTTCTTGCGCATCTTATGCGCCATCGACCACCTATCGCTAAACACCGACCCACTTCATATCCGGCAGCGCCGGGAAAAAGCCCGACGCTGGCAGAAACGCTTTTATCCGAGGGCAGCATCAACCGGCTGGCAGCGCCCAGACAGTCCAAGCCCTCTCAATCTAAAGACAGCCCGATAAACCCAAACGATCTAGTATTCGATAACGCGCGGCAGATCCTCCGCTTGCTTGACCCAATCGCCGACTTGCTTCTGGCTCGGCGGCCTACGCACGAGTTTCTTTTCCTCGTTGACCTCGAGCAATTTCTGATGAAGGTTCTCCGCATTCCGTTGGGCCAGTTCCGGCACCGTATCGACCCCGGCCGCCTCCAGCAGATCGGCGTATTCCTCGCCCACCCCCTTGATGCGGTAGAGATCGACGTGGTTGACCCAAGTCAGGATCATCTTTTTGCTGATGCCCGTCTGTTCAGAGATCTCCGCCCGCCCCTTCGGGGTCGCCCCTTGTTTGAGCAGCGCGTCCGTCGTCTGGATTCCAACGTCTAGAAGCTTCTGAGCATATGCATCTCCGATACCTTCAACGGTCACGATCTTAGCCATCATATCCTCCTCGCGATTATATTGGAGCATTCCATCGGGCGCTGCCAGCTTTCCCGCAAAGCAGCCGGTCTCAACAACAACTCATAACAATTATATCACATCTCAATGTTCAATGCTACATCAAGGCCTTCTCCACCGCCTCGGCCACCGAGCGCACCAGGATCGGTTCGATGCCCTCTGGCGGCGGGTCGTTCCGCCGCCGAAGCGACTTGGGGATCAGACACTTGCGGAAGCCCAACTGCGCTGCCTCCTTCAGGCGCGCCGCAGTGTGCCCCACCGAGCGCACCTCACCGGAAAGCCCCACCTCGCCGATCACGGCCAGATCCGCCTTCACCGGTCGATCGCGCACGCTGGAGGCGATGGCCACCGCCAGCGCCAGATCGGCCGCCGGCTCGCCCACCTGGAGACCGCCGACCACGCTGGCGAAGACGTCCTGCTCGAAGAGCTTCAAGCCCACGCGCCGGGTCAAGACCGCCGCGATCAGCAGCAGCCGGTTGAAGTCAACCCCGTTGGCGGTGCGACGCGGATGCCCGAAGCTGGAGTGGCTCGCCAGCGCCTGAATCTCGACCAGCAGCGGGCGCGTGCCCTCCATCGTGACCGCAATGGCCGAACCGGGCGCGTTGACCATCCGCTCGGCCAGGAACATCTCGGAGGGATTGGTCACCTCGACCATCCCCTGCTCGCGCATCTCAAAGACGCCCACCTCCGACGTGGCGCCGAAGCGGTTCTTGACCGAGCGCAACAGCCGATAGGTATGGAAGCGGTCGCCCTCCAGATACAGCACCGTGTCCACGATGTGCTCCAGCGTCTTTGGGCCGGCGATGGAGCCCTTCTTGGTCACGTGCCCCACCAGGAAGACGGCCACCCCGCTGGCCTTGGCCCACCCCTGGAAGCGAGAGGCCGAGCGACGCACCTGGCTGATCGAGCCAGCGGCCGAATCCAGCTCCTCCGTCGTCACGGTCTGGATCGAATCGACCACCACTATCCACGGCTCCACCTCCTCGGCGTGGCTGAGGATGGACGCCATCTCGGTCTCGGTGACCACAAAGAGATCCTCGTGCTGGAGATTAAGCCGATCGGCCCGCATCTTGATCTGCCGCGCCGACTCCTCGCCGGAGACATAGAGCACGGGATGGCCCGTCGTCTCGGCCATCCGTGTGGCGGCTTGCAGCAACAACGTCGACTTGCCGATCCCCGGATCGCCGCCCACCAGGATCAACGAGCCGGGCACCACGCCGCCTCCCAACACCCGCGCGAGCTCCCCGATGGGCATCGGCAGCCGATCCAGCCCCTCGGTCTCAATCTCCGGCAGCCGCAGCGGCCTGCTGCGGGGCACACTCTTCGGTCTGCTCGGCGGCGACTCCGGCTCTTCGACCTGCTCGACCATCGTATTCCACTCGCCGCAGCGCGGGCAGCGCCCCATATAGCGCGGCGTAGTCCGCCCGCAGTTATTGCACACCCAATGCGTCCGCGTCTTCGCCATACGGTCTCCCCGTTTTACTTACGAAAAGCCTCAGCTGGTCGGCAACCCCTGCATCACGACGAAGGCCAACACCAGCACCACCAGGATGCCCAAACAGCCCAGGCCCAGGCATGTCTTGGTCAGCTTGAGGATCGCCTTCAGGATCAGCAACAGTACTACCAGCACGACGCCGATGCCGAGCAGGATCAGCGCCTGTTCCATCGTCATAGCAGCTCACTCCACTCTCATACCAACACAAACGTCGCCCAAGCGGCAAGGTGGACACGCTCAGGCGAGACGATCTTCCGATGAGAGTTATCTTACCACGAAAGAACCAATTGTGAAACAAGCCCCCAACGCAGCAAGGGAGCGTCGATATGACGCTCCCCGCAAACGAAACGCTGCCGATCCGCCTGCCGCCTAAGCCAGCTTCCGCCACATATACCAGGTGTTGTGCTCCAGATCCTGGTAGAGCTCGAACGTTCTTTTCTCGCCAGCGCGATGGCCTCGCGGCTGCGCCCGCACGCGGAAGCAATACCGCGCCACCTGGCCCCCCAGCACCCCCCGTGACCGCGAGATCGTCCAACAGCGCTCGACGGCGTAGACGTCGTAGCAGCGCCCGCGCCAGACAAAGACCTGGGGGAAGTAGCCATGTCGAAGCTTCCGCATCTCAATCGGATCCGGGCGCTTCCCATCCGAGCGCCAGAAGCGGCCCGTCGGCCATACGTCCGTGCGTCTCTCGCGCCCTATGCGCGACTTCCTTGCGGCATCCAGAACAGCGCTAATAGCCACGTCCCCTCCTCTCCAGATTGACAGCCTCCTCATCACCGACCACCGTGAAGTTGCGCTCCCTCGGCGGCGATAGCGAGGCCGGAAGCGAATTCCATTGCCCATTCGAGCGCTGTGTCCCCTGCGGCGTCACCACCACCACAGGAGGATAGCTCTGCTGTTGTGCCCTCGGCTCCTGCTCAGGCTCGCGATGCTGACGCCGTGTGACCGCCACTACGATCAAGCTGGTCGGAATGGCAGCCCCCACCCCGCAGACCGCCCCGGCCAGGACGCCCAAGGCCTCGTCGCTCAGGCGGTTACCGACGATGATGGCCAGCGTCACCGTGAAAGCCAAGACCACCAGGCCAGCGAAGAACTTCAAGCGTCGCCAGCGATCCTCCCGCTGCGTTCTCTCATCCCTTGGCTCCCTCATCGCTTCTCTCCTCCAAACACACCGCTCAATACATCGATGGCAAGCGACGGCTGCGCATCTCGCCCCCGCTCAGAACGCGTCAGTCGCGCGACGGGCTCGTACCAGGCCGACAAGCCATCCGACACCGCCCCGGACAACCGGGCCACCACCTCCCGGATCTCATCCCGGGTGATGTGCGCCGCCTGGAAGCGGATCACCTTCCCCTCGGCCACGGCGATGAAGTCGCCGCGCCCCTGCAACCGCTCGGCGCCGGTGCCGCTCCACCCGCTGGCGACTCGGGCGTCGTTGGCGCTGCTGACCTTGCCCACCAGCCGGACCGGAAAGTTGGCCTTCACCAGCGAGCCAAGCACGGACGCTGTCGGCTTCTGCGTGGCGGCCACGACGTGGATACCGACGCCGCGCCCCCGCTGCAACAGGCGCGTCAACGGCTCCTGGATGGCGTCGCCGCCCGTCATCAAAAGATCGGCCAGCTCGTCAATCACCACCACCACGCGCGGGTTCTCCGCCTCCATCCGCCGCTCCATCAGCCGCAAGAGGCTCTGCAACGCCTCGACCGCCTCCTCGTGGCCCATGATCACCGGTCGCGCCAGGTGCGGAAGCGGATCGAAGAGCGAAAACGTGCTCCCTTTGGGGTCCACCAGCACTAACACCACTTCGCGAGGCGCGTTCGTCATCGCCAGGCTCAGGATAAGATCCTGCAGCAACACCGTCTTGCCGGAGCCGGTCATCCCAGAGACCAACACGTGCGCCACATCAGGGGATGGCAGGCGGATCAGCAGCGGCGCGCCGTCCTCATCCAGGCCCAGCGTGGCGGTCACCGGAGGGACACGCCAGGCGTTACTTCCCTCAAGCTGCCGGAGCTGCTTCTGGAGCGGAAGCAGCCGCACCGGGCGCGGATCGTCGCGCGGCACCTCGACGTCGATAGACGCACCGCGCCGCTGCACGCGGCAATCGGACGCGTCGAGCGCAGCGGCCAGCTCCTCGCTGAGCCGCTTGATCTTGGAGATCTTCGCGCCCACCGCCGGCAACACCTGGAAGCGTACCCAGCGCGGGGTCACCGTGCCGCCGGTCACCCGCGCAGGCACCTTGTGCGTCTCCAACACCGCCTCGATCCGATCCGCCTGAAATTCCAACTGTTTGCGCATTGTTTTGCCCCCTTGTCGACCGCCCATCGCTGCACCATACTCGCGATCAAATTAGCTTACTTTCTCTAGAACGTATGTTCTAAACGTGCGACTATGATACTGAATTCCGGGCCCAGTGTCAAGGGGGAGTTATCCCAAATTCCCAACTTTTCCCAAACGCAGATTTTCGACTCTATGAATGCCGCGAGCGTCCTAACGGAAGCATCAAAGGCAAAGAGAAAGCCCAGCCTCATCGGCTGAGCTTTCTCTTCAGAGAGCACTGATCGCTCAATGGACGCGCCGAATGACCAGTACGACCCGGCCCTGCACCTCCACCTGCCCTGGGTCGTCGACGTAGATCGGCCCCATCGTCGGGTTGGCGGGCTGGAGACGGACGCGCTCGTCCTCCAGGTAGAAGTGCTTAAGCGTCACCTCGCCGCGTTCCCGCAGCCAGACAGCGGCCATCGCACCATTTTCGACCGTGCGCTGATGGCGCAGCACCACCACGTCGCCGTCGTGGACCAGCGCGTCGATCATCGAATCCCCCTCGACCTCGAGCGCGTACAAGCCCTCGGGGTCGCCCAAAATGTCGCGGGTCACCTCGATGGTTTCGTCGCCCATCAGCGCGAAGTCGCTGGACGGCACTGGGATCGGCTCGCCGGCCACGATGCGTCCCAGCACCGGCAACGGGATGACGTCCTTCTGCAACATCCCGATCTCGGCCTGGGCCATCGCGGTCAGGCGCAGACCGCGCGAGACGTCTGGAGCGCGGTCGATGTACCCCGCCTCCTCCAGTCGCTCCAGGTTGTAGCTGACCGCCGAGGTGGACTTGATCCCCGCCGCGGCGCCGATCTCCCGGATCGTGGGGGGATAGCCGTGCTCATCGATGTACTCGCCCGTGAACTCCAGGATTTTCCGTTGATTGTCCGAGATACCTTCATCCATCATCGCCTCCTTCCATCCTATCTTTGACTTGTCTGATTATACACGAACAAACGTTCTAAGTCAAGGGTTTGTACTTTCGCCCGCTTCCAGTACAATTAGCCTGATTGGCAGTCATCATCCCATCACCAGAGGAGGCTATATGCGCGTTTTTATCACCGGATGCAAGGGCCAGCTGGGCCGGGCGCTGAACGCGGTGTTGGCGACAAAGCACACACTGACAGGCTGCGACTTGCCCGAGCTGGACATCACCGAGCGAGAGGCCATCACGAGCGCCATCGCCGAGTTCGTGCCGGACGTGGTGATCCACGCCGCGGCCTGGACCGACGTCGACGGCTGCGCCCGGAATCCAGAGAAGGCCTACCGCGTCAACGCCGTCGGCACGCAGAACGTGGCCCTGGCCTGCGCCGCCAGCGAGGCCGCGCTGGTCTACATCAGCACCAACGAGGTCTTCGACGGACAGGCCGAGGGGCCGTACCGTGAGTGGCACCCGCCCCATCCCATCAACCCCTACGGCCATTCGAAGGCCGGCGGCGAGTGGTTCACGCGCCACCTGCTGAACCGCTTCTACATCGTGCGCACGGCCTGGCTCTACGCCCCCGGCGGGCGCAATTTTCCCCATCGCATCATCGAGCTGGCCGACGACGCTTCGGCAAGCTCAGCACAGGGCCGGGCGCTGCGCGTGGTGACCGACGAGGTAGGTAACCCCACCTTCGCGCCGGATCTGGCGGAGGCTCTGGGCGAGCTCATCCAGAGCGAGGCCTACGGCGTCTACCATCTGACCAACAGCGGCTACTGCTCGCGCTACGACTTCGCCCGCGAGATTCTGCGCATCAGCGGGCGGGAGGACATGCCGGTCGAGCCGATCACGCTGGATGAGTTCGAGCGTGATTCCACTCCGCCGCCCTTCGCCCCGCTGGCGAACAACACCGCCGCCGCCCTGGGCATCCAACCGCGCCCCTGGGAGGAGGCGCTGGAGGCGTTCCTCACCGGGCAGTGAGAAGCTAAATTTCGTACCCGGCCTGTTTTGTGATACAATAAGATCCACTTCCCTAACCTGGACAAGCCAGAGCCAGAAAGGGCTTGGGCGATTACGCAGAGAGCACCGAGAACGCCGAGAAAACATATCCCCCATCTCCACGGTCTCTGTGTGCTCAGCGGTTGAAATTCTTGCCTTTTGTGCAAGAAATCAGCGGAACCCTAAATTACTTTGGCCCCACCAGGCAGGAGGTAAGATACGCCGGAGAGCGACGCCTCCGTGAACGTCACCGCCAGCGACCACTCCGTCGCCGTCGGCGGCGACGTGGGCGGCAGCGTGACCAACATCCACGGCGATGGCAACGTGGTCGGCGATCACAGCGAGAGTAACGTGGAGAAGGCGCAAGGCGCGATGAGCAGAGGATCTCGGGTGGACCTGATCTCTTGAAGTTCGGGGGCTGACATAACTCTAGAGGCTATAAAAAAATTCGCTCAGAGGCCCGTCCTCGGGCCGATTAGCGCCCCCGGGACGGGGACTAGAGCAATTATTTAAGACACTCTTTACTGACAAGAAAAAGGTATTTCTCATCACCAAGGCACAAAGGCGCTAAGAAAAACTAAGACTTAGTTGAACAAAATTTACATTGTTCGTTGCCTTGGAAGTATTTTAAGCAGATTCTTAATTTTCACTTCGCGTCTTGGTGTCTTAGTGGTTTCTTCAGTAGAGGCTGACATCGTTTTTGAAAATGCAAGGGAAAAGCCTATGATTACTCGGGTGATAGCCAAAAACTATCGTAGCCTGGCTAATGTGGTGGTCAATATGGAGCCGCTTGTCATCCTGGTGGGACCAAACGGGGCCGGGAAAAGCAATTTCATTGATGCTCTTCGCTTCGTCACTGATGCTCTTTCGACCACTGTCGCAACAGCGCTCAAGCAGCGCGGTGGCATTGATGCCGTCAGGCGACACTCGATTGGACATCCTCGGAACTTTGGCCTGAGGCTTACCCTCCGCTTGGATGAAGCGAGAACTGCCACTTACGCATTTGAGATTCGAGCGATGGCGGAAGGCGCCTTTGCCGTCAAACGTGAGCGGTGCCGGATCTATCGCGAGGGGATTATAAAGCATCAATATGAGATCGAGGAAGGCGAGTTTCGCATCCAGGTCGCAGGAATGCGAACGCAGATCGCTAAAGATCGTCTGGGATTGACTATCCTCTCCGCGGCTGAGGAGTTCCGTCCTGTGTACGATGCGCTGACCGATATGCGATTTTACGCCTTGGTCCCTGAGCATATCCGTGATCTTCAGGAGCCAGACCCGGGGCGCTTGCTTAAACCCGATGGGAGCAATGCAGCGGCTGTGTTGCGCACTTTGCAAAATGACAGGCCAGAGATTCACGAGCGTATCTGTCGTCTGCTCAGCAAGGTGGTGCCCGGCACCAAGCGCGTGGAGCCTATCTCGGTCGGATCCAAGGATACGTTGCAATTTCGGCAGGATGTCGGTGATCGCCGCCCCTGGAAGTTCAGTGCCTTGAGCATGTCCGATGGCACGCTGCGGGCGTTGGGTGTTCTGTTGGCCCTCTATCAGCAACCACCACCGACGATGGTGGCGATAGAGGAACCGGAATCGACAATTCACCCTGCGGCGGTCGAGGTCTTGGTGGACATCTTCAAGGCCAGTTCTAAGCGGACACAGCTTCTGATCGCCACGCACAGCCCCGACATTTTGGATGATAAGAAGATCACCGACCGGGAAATTCGCGCGGTCGAGTTGAAGGATGGTAAGACACTCATCAGCCCTCTGGATCAAACATCACGGGAAGCGATCCGGCAGCGGCTCTATAGCCCTGGGGAGTTGATGCGCATCGGCGAGCTCCGTCCTGACCGCGAGGCTGATGGGAAAGGACATCAGCTTGGTCTGTTCAGCGAGGAGGTCGCGGCGTGAGCGTCGTCGTCCCCATCGTGGAAGGCCACAGTGAGGTAGAATCGGTGCCTGTCTTGTTGCGACATTTGCTGTATCGGTCCCAGGTCTTTGAGGATCAGATCAAAGTGGACAAGCCAATCCGAATACATCGCTACAAAGTCGTCAAGGAGAACAGGCTGGAACGGGCTATCGGTCTGGCTGCTTTGAGGGGATGTGATGCGGTGCTTGTCCTTCTGGATGCCAATGGGGATTGCCCGGCCGAGCTGGGGCCTGACCTGCTCAGCAGAGCACAACGGAACCCCTATGATGTTCCAGTTTGGATCGTCATCGCCAAGTCGGAGTTTGAGTCGTGGTTCGTTGGGAGTATCGAATCGTTGCGTGGTAAGCGAGGCATTGCTGTCGATGCTGTGTCCCCTGAAGACCCGGAGGCAATCCGAGGGGCCAAAGAATGGTTGAGTCAGCGGATGTCCAGCGATCAACCCTATCTTGAGGTGGATGATCAGCCAGCTTTGGCTGATCAGTTTGATCTGGATCGAGCGCGTGAGCGGTGCCCTTCGTTCGACAAATTTGTGCGTGATGTCGAAGCGATGATCGCTCAGTTGGCAAGAGCGTGAAACGTGAAACGTAATGCGTAAGGGAGTTATCCGATGACGGTTTCGGCGCAGGAGCACAGCGTTGGTGTCGGCGGGGATGCGTATGGCGACATCTTCAACGTCCACATCGAGCGCGTTCTGGAGTCGGCGCCCCAACCGCCACCGCAGGTTTCATATCTACACCGGTTGATTGAACGGGAAGACGAGAAACGAGCCTTGCTCGATCTGTACCAGCAAGTTAAGCGCACCGGTCGTGGGGGCACTGTCTTCCTGATGGGCCAACAAGGCAGCGGCCGCCGCGCACTCACCGGCTGGATGCAGAAGCAAGCGCGGGAGCAGGGCGACGCCGTGGCCGCGGCTCGCTTCTGGGACCCGGATTTGTTGCCCGAAGGCCGGACCGAGCAAATTTACTGGGACGGCCCGGCGATGGATGCTTATGGGCAGGCGCTCGCCGAGAAATTCCAGGCCACCAGCCGAGACATCGCTGGCGCGCCCTGGGTCAACCTGGTGGCTCAGTTGGCCCAGCAGGCGCGAATGCTCCCCGATCCCCCAAACTGGCCCGATGATCCCCGCTTGCTAAACCGCTTTGTGCGCGATGCCGCGCGCCGCAAGCCGCTGCTCCTCACGCTGGAGCACCTGGAATGGGCCGATCTTTGGATCGATCTGCTGCGCTATCTGATCGACGAGGTGGTCCAAGACCTGCCGGTGTTGCTGTTGATCACCCTCACCTCCCCTGCTCCCCTTGGTTGGCTGTCCGACGACCAGCACACCGAACCGACCCGGCTGGTGGAGACGCTGGTTAGGGAGAATCTGGCCCAGGATTTTTATCTGGAACCGATCGCGACGGAGCAGATCGTTGAATCCCTGGGGCCTGTCGAATCGGAGGTGAGCCGACGGCTGCGCTACCTGGCGGCCGATGAGCCGCTGGTGGCGGAGATGATCTGGGAGGAGTGGCTGGCCGTGGAGGCCGTCGTCCGGGATGCGGACGGCACATGGCGGGTCAATCCGGAGGAGGGTGGCGAGTGGTGGGTCTACGGTGAGGTGCGCGATCACGCCCACGCGCTGCTGGAACGGTGCTTGGAGCCTCGAGGGTCAGCGCCTCCCTTCGACCTGGATGACGTGCAGGATATCCTGAGCTGCGCGGCTGTGGAGGGCTCCACGTTCACCGCGCCGGCAGTGGCCCGAGTGATGGGTGTAGACCCCGATACGTTGATCGACTTCTTTGACGATTGCCTGACCACGGGCCGCAGGATGGGGAATCGTGAGCGCGAAAGCGGCCTGTTGATCGATCTCGGCTTTGCCGACGTCACCCACCGGCCGCCGTGTTTGTACGCTTTCGCGCGGCCCTATCTCCACCACGTGTGGGGCAAGTACATCAGCGAAGTGCGTCGAAAACGGTGGAGCCGACAGTTGGCCGAGGAACTGGAGAAAGTCTACTATCCGGAGACCGCTCAGGTTGCCCCAAAACTGATCGAATTGTTCGAGGCCGGGGAGGCCCCGCAACGTGCTCAGGTCTATCGCCAACGCCGGAGGAAGCGCTCGTCGCTGGCGACGCTGCGCTGGCACGTCCAGTTCTTGACCGAGACGGTGCCGGACGATGACCGGTTCGGCACCTACCGCCTGTTCGACCGCGGCTTTGCGTTGTCGGGTCGCCTGGTCACGAAGCGTCCAGATCTGTGGGAGGAGGGCGTCTGGCTGGCCCAGGAACTGGCGCGGCGGGCCAAGCGGTGGGGAGACAAGGGCTTTCAGGCCGAGGCCTATCGTTATATGTCCTGGCATTATCACAACGCCGGGCGGCTTCAGGAGGCGTTGCCCTGGGCGCAGCGGGCCGTGGACTTGTATCGAGAGCGCTATGGGTCAGAGAGCATCGAGATGGCGCGTGGATTGAGTACGCTGGGCTTGGTGCAGCAGGACCTGGGGGATCTGGAGGGCGCGCGGGCCAGCTTGGAGCGGGCGCTGGCGCTGTGGCGCGAGGCGCTCGGGGAGGAGCATCCGCATGTCG
>CAYYTU010000027.1:0-40147 GCA_964474655.1 uncultured Anaerolineales bacterium | reverse complement strand
TGAGTATGATCAGATTGGCCGGCAAAGCCATCGTTGCTGAAGCCTCGCTGGCCTTTCTGGGTCTGGGCGATCCCACATCCAGGAGCTGGGGGCTGATTATTCACCACGCCGTGAACTTTAGCGGCATATACTTTACTGAGTTCTGGAAATGGTGGCTGCTCTATCCTTGGATGTTCCTAACCCTCTTGGTAGCTTCGCTTGCGATGCTGGGGAGAGATCTGGAAAAGATTGCCGATCCACGGAAGGAGAGGCGGATTGAATAGTATCGGCAAAAGATGAGGCAATCAAACACGGCAAGATATGGTTAGGGACCTGGAAGAAATTAACATCCCCCTTCGCTCAGGGCGACCACAAGGGATCGCCCCTACAGGGTCGCGCCGTAGGGGCCGATCTCTTGCCCGCCCGTGTGTGTATGGTGGGGGTTATTTATTTCCGAATCCCTTTGCAGGCGACTCGTCGCCTATACGAACACATCGCCATGCGAAATCCTAGAAGCACTTAAACACTACACAGGAGAGTGAATGATGAATTTACCAGAAAATCCACGGGCGCCCATCGAGGCCATGGTCCGCGAGGGCGACCTCGAAGGGCTGCTCAAGAAGGCCGGCGAGCTGCACGGTCACTTCTGCCCCTACGTGGCGCTCGGCGTCCGCGCCGGCTACACCGCGCTGAAGAGGCTGGGCATCAAGCGCAACCTGGGGATGGAGGAGGTGATCGCCATCGTGGAGGCCAACAACTGCTTCAGCGACGGCATCCAGATGACGACCGGCTGCTCCTTCGCCAACAACGCCCTGATCTACCACGATCTGGGCAAGACGGCGGTCACGGTGGCCAAGCGCGACGGCGGGCAACCCACAGTTGCCAAGGCCGTGCGCGTTGCCGTGCGGGCCGATTACTCCACCAGTTTCGATGAGCGATACCCGGAGGCACACGAGCTGTTCGAGAAGATCGTCACCAACCGCGAGAAACCGACGCCGGAGGAGCAAGCGCGGCTGTCGCAGCTCTGGGCCGAGACCTCGTACAAGCAGCTGAGCTTGCCGGAGGAGGAGATCTTCACCGTCGAGGAGAAGCAGATCGACCTGCCCGCCTACGCGCCGATCCACGAGTCGGCCATCTGCTCCGTCTGCGGCGAGAGCGTGATGGAGACGAAGGCGCGGCTGCGCGATGGCGAACCGATCTGCATCGCCTGCGCCGACGCCCAGCATTACGTGCTGGATGGATCGGGTATGTCGGTTGCGTGAAACGCACAATTGCTGGGGCCGGTCTCCTGACCGTGCCCCAACTCGAAACACACCCGAATGATAAAAAATTTCGTCATCTGGCTCGGTCAGAGACCGGCCAGAGCTGAGAGAAGCGTGAAACGGCGAACGTAAAACGTAAAACGTAAGATGGACAAGGAGTATTCTGATGAGAAAGAAGTTTTTGGTTGCATTTGCACTTATGCTGACCGTCGCGCTGATCGCCGGATGTGGTAACAGTCCTCCGGCCACGACGGAGAATCCCGCTACATCCACGACTGCATCGACGCCCACGTCTTCGGCTACGGAAACTACAGAGACCAAGACGATCACGCTGCCGGGCGACGACTGGGGCTATCCCTCGCCCTTCGCCTTCTACTCGCGCGGGCCGGGCTACATCCGCATGTCGCTGCTGTTCGACACGCTGACCTGGAAGGACGAGAGCGGCGTGATCCCCTGGCTGGCCGACGAGTGGTCCGTCTCCGACGACGGCACCGCGTGGACCTTCACGCTCCACCCCGGCGTCACCTGGCACGACGGCCAGCCGCTGACCGCCGAGGATGTGGCCTTCACCTTCGAGTATTTCAAGGCCCATCAGGGTGCCTTCAAGTGGTCCTGGCCGGTGAACAAGGTCGAAAGCGCCGAGGCCGTGGACGAGGAGACCGCGGTGCTCCACCTGACGGAACCCATCGCCGGGGCCCACGAGACGCTGGTCGGCTCGCTGCCCATCATCCCCAAGCACGTCTGGGAGGGCGTCGACGATCCGGCCAAGCTGACGTCCGAGGAGGCCGTCGTCGGCAGCGGCCCCTTCACCCTGGCCGAGTACAGCAAGGAGGATGGTCGCTACGTCTACGAGGCGAACCCGGACTACTTCCGAGGCGCGCCCACCGTCGACGGGCTGACCTTCGTCAAGGTGGAGAATCAGGCCCTGGCGCTGGAGACATCCACCACCGACTACGCCTCCTTCTGGGGCAAGGAGATCGAGGCGGTGGAAAGCTTCCAGGGCGAAGAGACTTACGGCGTGATCGATGGCCCCAGCTTCTGGGTGCTGCAGACGATCTTCAACACGCAACAAGCGCCCTTCGACGACGTGGCGGTGCGGCGCGCCGTGGCCCACGCCATCGACCGTGGGCGGATCGTGGAGCAGGTGACCCACGGCGGCGCGATTGAGGCCAGCCTGGGCATCCTCTCGCCCTTCACCGACTGGCACAACCCGGACCTGCCCGCCTACGAGCACGATCCCGAGCAGGCCAGGGCCATGCTGGCTGAAGCCGGCGCGACCGACCTGAGCCTGACGCTGATCACCACCGGCGGCTTCGCGCGGGAGGCGGAGCTGGTGCAGGCCGATCTGGAGGCCCTGGCTGAAGACTCAGCCGGTGTTGAGGTCGAGGTGCAAACCGGCGATTACAGCACCATCGACGGGCTGCTTCGCGAGGGCAACTTCGACCTGGCGATCAACGGGCACGGCGGCATCGCCAACCCGGCCATGCTGGAGACGCCAACCTGGCCGGCCCAGACCTACGACAACGCGGCCTACGACGAGCTCTATCAGCAGCAGGCCGCCACGGTCGATGAGGAGCAGCGGCGCGAGCTGGTCTGGCAGCTCCAGGAGATCATCGCCGAGGAGCTGCCCGTGCTGACGCTCTACCACCCCAAGATGTGGACGGTCTACGACGCCAGCGTATTGGACACCTGGTTCTACACCCAGGGCGGCGTCGGCTTCGGCATCCCCATCTCGATGAACAAGCTGATCTTCCTGCCGCCGACTGCTTCTGAACAGGCGGAAGCGACCGCCACGCCAACCGATTCGACCGGATCGGAAGGTGAGCAGGAAGAAGCCTCTTCAGACGAAGCGCAAACGATGACCATCGGTCTGGGACGCGATTTGTATTACGGCCCGGACACTTGGTACTTCTTGCACGGCTCGCTGGCCGTCTGGGAACCGCTGGTCATCTTGGATAACGACATGGTCGCACAGCCTGTGCTGGCGACGTCCTGGGAAGCGAGTGAGGACGGCACTGTTTGGACATTTCACCTGCGAGAGGACGTGACGTTCCACGATGGCACGCCCTTCAACGCCGACGCGGTGCTCTTGAACATCCCCAAGCTTCAGGAAGAGTATATGACGACTTTGCCCAATCTGGACACGCTGGAAAAGGTCGATGAGTATACGGTGAAATTCGTGATGGAGGAGCCGACGCCCAATCTTCCTCAACTGATCGCCTACTTCTCCAGCGCGATGCTGTCCCCAGGTGCGGTGGGCGAGGATGGTCGACCCAAAGCGCCGGTCGGCACGGGGCCCTTCGTCTTCGAGGAGTACATCGAGGACGATAGGATCATCCTCAAACGTAACGAGGACTACTGGGGCGAACCGGCCAAGTTGGATGGCGTGACGTTCAAGTACATCCCCGAGGCGACGACGCGCCTGGCCGCCCTTCAGACTGGGGAGATCGACGCCATCGCCGACGTGGGCTCGCTCCAACCGGAGCAGGCCTCGGTTGTGGAGGGGGACGACGATCTCGTCCTGCACGAGCAGGGCGTGGCGACCAACCACTATCTGACCTTCAACAGCGGCAAGCCACCTTTCGACGACAAGCGGCTGCGCCAGGCGGTCAGCCAAGCCATCGACCGCCAGGGGCTGGTCGATAGCACGCTCTACGGCTTTGGCGATCCGGGCGTCAGCGTCATCACGCTGCGGGCCAAAGAGTGGGTTCGCACCGACGTTGCCCCGAGCTACGATCTGGACACAGCGAGAGCGTTGGCCGAAGAGGTTTTAGGCGAAGAGCGTGTAGAGGCGAAGATGATTCTCCATTCCGGCTTGCTCGGACGCTGGCCCTACGAGAACATCAGCCAGATTCTGCAAGCGACGCTGGCTGAGATGGGGATCGACGTCAAGATCGAGACGATGGAGGGCGGGGCCTGGAGTGAGGCCCTGAAGAACGGAGAGTACAATATGACGATGATGCCCTACACGCTTATGACCGGGGACCCCGATTTCTTTATGGGGCGTTGGGTTTGGAGCGAAGGGGATATGAATCGGCGACGCAGCTATGGTTACGCCAATGAGCGAGCCGATGAGCTCGTGCTGGCCGCGCAGTCGGAGATGGACCCGGCCCAGCGGAAGGCGTATTACGACGAGCTGCAGGCGATCGTGGCCGAAGACGTCCCCTTCACGCCGCTCTACCACGAGGCGACGATCTACGCCACCCGCAAGCATGTCAAGGATCTGCGCCTGGACGTCCAGTTCAAGCCCTCCATTGACGAAGCGTATCTGACCACGGAGTAGGTAGAATCAGCCAGCAGCTTGTCCCAACCCGGGGCAAGCTGCTGATTCATGGTAGCGTATGCGACAGTACATCCTTCAGCGTCTGATCTCGTTGCTCCCCGTCATCTTCGGTGTGTCGTTGATCACATTTGGGTTGATGGGGCTAGTGCCCGGTAACCCCGCCGAGATCATCGCCAGTTACGGCAAGGAGATCGAGCCCAGTCAAGAGGAAATCGAGGCCGTCCAGCAGGAGTTGGGGCTGGATCAACCGATTCCGCTTCAATATCTTCATTGGCTGGGGCGCGTGGTGCGCGGCGATCTGGGGAAGTCCCTGCGCTCGGGGAAATCAGTCTGGCACGAGATCACCGTTCATCTGCCGGCGACGTTGGAGCTGGCAGCCGGGGGGATGGTCATCGGGTTGCTCATCGCCCTGCCGGTCGGCATCCTGTCGGCCGTCTGGCGCGATAGCGTAGTGGACCAAATCAGCCGCGTGCTCGCTCTGCTCGGCGCCTCGGTGCCCTCCTTCTGGCTGGGGACGATTCTGGTTCTGTTCTTCGCCGTGCGGCTCGGGTGGCTGCCCTCTATGGGCCGCGGCGGGTGGAAGCACTTCATCCTGCCCGCCGGCGCTTTGGGCTTGAGATCGTCGGCTGTCCTGATGCGCCTGACCCGCGCGAATCTTTTGGAAGTGCTCGACGAGCCCTACATCCGTACGGCACAGGCCAAAGGGCTGGCACGAAGCCGGGTGATACTCCAGCACGCACTCAAGCCCTCGCTGCTGCCCCTGGCGACTATGTTAGGGCTGCAATTCGGTCACCTGCTGGGGGGCGCCATCATCATCGAAATGGTCTTCGCCTGGCCCGGCCTGGGCATGCTCATCACAGAGTCTATTCTGGGGCGCGACTTCCCCGTCATCCAGGGATTTACTCTCTTCATCACGGTGGTGTTTGTATCCATCAACTTCGGCGTGGATCTTGTGTGTCGCTGGCTGGACCCCCGGGTCCAGTATGGAACGTGAGACCAGGGGAAACTCGATGGAGCAAGTGGACGCTTTAGCCCGGACGGCGCGAAGGGTGAGGCATCGCGACCAGCAGAATCGTTTGGCGGTCTTTTCTAGCGCCATCTCACGCTACGTGCGGCGGGCCCCGGCTGGCTTCCTGGGAGCGCTGTTGTTGGCGAGCCTGGCTGTCCTTGCTATCTTTGCCCCTCTGATCGCCCCGTATGACCCGCTGGTCATCGACTTGCAGCGAGCGCTCGTGGCGCCTTGCTGGGAGCACCCCCTGGGCACGGATCACCTGGGGCGGGATGTGCTGAGCCGCTTGCTGGTCGGCGCGCGGGCTTCGCTCGGGGCCGCCGGGTTCACGGTGGTCGTTGTCACCTCGCTCGGCGTCGCCCTGGGCACGATGGCCGGGTTCTATGGCGGATGGATCGACGAGATCATCATGCGTCTGGTTGACACCGTGCTGGCCTTCCCCTCCATCATCTTGGCCCTCGTCGTGGCTGGCCTGCTGGGACCAGGGTTGCGGAATGTGATCCTGGGACTGACGTTGGTGCGATGGGCCGGCTGTGCCCGGTTGGTTCGCGGCCTCGTTCTGTCGGTTCGGGAGCGAGAGTTCATCCTGGCCGCTCGCTCCATCGGATCGCGTGATAGGCGCATCGTGATCCGTCATTTACTACCGAGCATTCTGGGGCCGGTCGCTGTGATGGCCACGCTTGACCTGGGTAGCGTGTTGTTGAGTCTATCTGGCTTGAGTTTCATCGGGCTGGGCGTGCAGTTACCTCAGCCGGAGTGGGGCGCGATGGTCAATTACGCCCAGCTTCACGTCCAGACTGCTCCCTGGCTGGCCATCGCCCCGGGCCTGGCCATTGTGCTCGCTGTGTTGTCCGCCAACCTGCTGGGGGATACACTGCGTGACCTACTCGATCCTCGTTACCGGCACATTGTATCGTAGTTCGATAATGGCATGTTAGACTTCCGAAGTCTCCCACGACTCATTTCACTGGCTGAATCTTTGCAAAATCCTGGGTTTTTTGCGCTCCAAGGCCATTCTAGACTTCGGAAGTCTGAGATTTGCTAATGTGCTATTGTCGAAGTAGAGATCCATTGGACAAGGGGCTATGAAAGCTTTGAAAGACTGGCAATCACGGGTGAGCGCCTGCCGCCAGGCGCGTCAGCGTCGAGATGAAACGGTGTGGCGACAACTGGCTGACTGGTATGATACGTGGGTGGAGCACAACGACTACGTGGAGCTGGTCCTATCCCGACTTCCAATCCCGCTGGAGACGGAAACGCGCGTGTTGGAGATTGGGCCGGGGAGTGGCGCTTTCACGTTGCCTCTGGCGTCGACCGTGCGGGAGGTCGTGGCGCTGGAACCCTCGCCTGCGATGCGCCAAGTGTTGGAGCGCAACCTGGCAAGGGCGGGTCTGACCAATGTGCGCATCGTGCCAGAGCGTGTTGAAGAAGGGCTGGGCGACGTTGATGGCCCCTTCGATCTGACGCTTGCCTCGCATTCGCTCTACAACGTGGAGCCCATCGCCGATGTCATACGTACGCTGGTGAGTCTGAGCCGTCATACTGTCGTGCTTATGGGAGTCGGCGAGCAACCTGACTGGTATCGCAGGATACACCGCCGTTTTCGAGGGCGTGACCGTATGCCTTCTCCTCATCTCAGGCACTTCTACCCCGCGCTGCTGGAACTGGGCGTTTATGCCGACGTCGAGGTGGTCTGGGCCAGCGCCAACTACGTGTATGAACATGAGGAGGCGCTGATCGACTGGTGGGCTCATCACTTGCACCTCAACGGTGATCGCCGAGAGGCATTGCGGGCTGCCTTGCTGCCATACGCCGAGCGACGCGGGGATAACATCGGCATTTACGGACGCCGTCGAATGGCGCTGCTGACCATCGATTCGAGGCGGAGTATCTGCAATGACAATGGTCGCCAAGCGGCACGCAATAGTAAGAAGTAGTGTTTTCTCTTGGCGGTGAATGAGGTGTTGTCTATTGTTGCTTTTGGGCAGCGTGTCGCTCAACAGCGCTCAAGAGATCGTCGAAGGAGACTGCGGGGGAAGGGCGATGCCGGGTTGGATCGTCGAAGGGATGGACGTGCCAACCGATGAAGGCATTATCGGCGCCAAAGACGCGGGTTGCTTCCTCCACGAGAGCGTAGGAGCACTTCCCGGTGTCCGCATTGTAGAAGACGTCAATGAAAGCGTCGTAGGTGAGGAGAACGCGGATCTTACGACCGTGTCATCCAGGATTTGAACGTCGTAGGTGGCAACGAGAGGTGACTGATCACAAGCGCTCTGGACATCACGGGCGAATTGGAAAGGGCTCACGCGAGCCATTGGCGGATCTTTTCGAGCTCCCGCTTGCGGCTCATCAGGCCATCCCACTCCAGGTAATCGCTCTCGACGTCGTAGGAGAATTGATCGGGAATCTCTTCGGCTTGACCGCGGGCCTGGAACTGCTCGAAGGACATCCCATACCGCTGCTCGTACGCCTGGATGGCTACGTCGATCTTCTCCAGACGGTGTTCAACGGCGTCCCGCAGCGCGATCAGCAAGGCCACGTCAAACCGGGGCTCGCCGGTGAGCTCGGTCAGCGCTCTTAAGGCTACCTTGGGGACCGGGGTTGTAGAAGTTGTGGTCGACATACCATTCACCTCCTGATGAAACGTCATTGTGATTATATCATCTTCCAGGTGGGAGACAAGATAACCTTATGGCGATGACCAACGGCGGCACGAAAATCTTCCAGTATCTGATCACCATCCTCGTCCTGCTCACGCTCAACTTCTTCCTGCCGCGCATGATGCCCGGCGATCCGATGTCCTATCTGCTCGGCAACCCCGGCGCCGACGCGCCGATGCTGCTCACCGAGGAGATGCGGGCCAATCTGCTGGAGTACTACGGGCTCGATAAGCCGCTCCTGGCGCAATATTGGGACTACCTGAGCGGCTTGGCCCGCGGCGACCTGGGCTGGTCGATCTACTACAACGCGCCGGTCGGCGCGGTGATCCTGGGGCGGTTGAAGTGGACGCTCTTCCTGGGCGGCACCGCCTCCCTGATTTACATCGCGCTGGGCATCGTGCTGGGCGCCGTCTCCGCCTGGCGGCGCGGCTCCAAGACCGATATCGGCCTGCTGGTCACCGTCTTCTCGCTGGGCTCCTGGCCGCCGTTCTTCCTGGGCATGCTGCTGATCATCTTCTTCAGCTTCAAGTGGGGCATGTTCCCCATCGGCGGTGCGCGGAGCGCCCAGGGGCAGGCGTGGGACGTGTTGCGCCACTGGTGCCTGCCCGGCCTGACGCTGGTGCTGACCTACCTGCCGGGCATTTACCTGATCACGCGCAGCTCGATGCTCTGCGTGCTGGGCGAGGGGTACGTCCGCACCGCCCGCTCCAAGGGCATCGTCGAATCGCTGGTGCTGCTGCGCCACGCCCTGCCCAACGCGATGCTGCCCATTGTGACCACCATCGCCATGCGCTTCGGCTTTATGATTATGGGCACCATGTTCGTCGAGGTAGTCTTCGCCTATCCGGGGATGGGCACGCTGATCTACGAGGCCGGCGCAGCGCGGGATTATCCGATGCTGCAGGGTGCGTTCCTGGTGACGATGATCGTGGTGCTGGCGCTCAACCTGCTGGCCGACGCGCTCTACAGCTGGCTCGATCCGCGGGTGAGGAGGGCGCGTGTCTAGGGTGAACCGCTGGCTGGGGATCATCGGCTGGGGGCTGCTGGCGCTCTTCGCGCTGGCGGCTGTCCTGGCGCCGTGGCTCTCGCCCCACGACCCAACGGCGATGGCCGAGCCAATGCTGCCGCCGTCGTCGGCCCATCCGCTGGGCACCAACGACATCGGCCAGGACGTGCTCAGCGAGCTGCTCCACGGCGCGCGGTTCTCGCTGCTGGTCGGCGCCCTCGCCGCTGGGCTCTCGACAGCGATCGGGATCGTGCTGGGCGTGATCGCCGGCTACTACGAGCGCGTCGGCTTCGCCATTATGCGCGTGGTGGACGTCTTCCTGGCCGTGCCGCGCTTCCCGCTGATCGTCTTCCTGGCCGCTTTCCTCAAGCCGGGCTTCTGGACGCTGGTGCTCTTCTTCCTGCTCTTCGGCTGGACCAAGACGACGCGCCTGGTGCGCTCGCAGGTGCTCAGCGAGCGGCATAACGGCTACGTGGAGGCCGCCGTGGCGGTGGGTGCCGGCGATTGGCGCATCCTGACCCGTCATCTGCTGCCCGGCACGTTGTCGATCGGGTTGGTGCGCTTCATCGTCGAGTTCCAGCACGTGATCCTGGCCGAATCGGGCCTCAGTTTCCTCGGCCTGGGCGATCCGACGGTCAAGAGCTGGGGCTCGATCTTGCATTATGCCTTCCAGTATCCTACAATCTTCACCTCGGATATCTGGGTGCGGTGGGCAGCCCCACCGGGGCTCTGCATCACGCTGGTCTCGCTGGGGCTGACCTTCGTCGGGTTCTCGCTGGAGACGTGGACCAACCCGCGATTGAACGGGAGAAAGTAAGGGCGAGGCTCGGGCCGGTCTCCCGACCGTGCCCGGAAGAGGGTAAGAAGTTGATATGTCTTGTGAAGAGGTCTTTTTCAAACAACTGCGCGAGCGCGGGTTCCGGCTCACGCCGCAGCGGGAGATGGTGCTTTCGGTGCTACACGAAGTTGAGGGGTTCGCCACCGCCGAGGAGATCTACGAGCGCGTCAGCGAGAGCAGCTCTTCGGTGGACATCTCGACCGTCTACCGCACGCTGGAGCTGCTGCAGGACTTCCACCTGGTGGCCTCGGTCGATCCCGGCGACGGTCAGCGCCGTTACGAGCTGCTGGGGCTCCACGGGCAGCATTTCCACCTGGTCTGCCGCGCCTGCGGGGAGATCATCGGCGTGGAGCCGGAGGTCATTGAGCCTTTCGCGACGCGCATGCGCGAGGAGCGCGGCTTCGAGATCGACCTGGAGCATCTGAGTATCCCGGGGTTGTGTGAGGAATGTGCGGCTGAGTAGAACCAGGTTGGAGAGCAATGTTCTATTTGGTAACGAAACCCGTTTTGCCCGTCTTGACTTCTGCTGATAGCTATTCTAAAATTGAAGAAAGGTAGTCGTGTGCAATATTGTGTTAGGAAAGATTTGACCTTTGTCCGCGGTAGTTAAGGGGGGACGTATGAATCAATATGAAGGGCCAGGCTTGTTTGGGGACTACGAATTCGATATTGCTGATGAATACAACGATAGTGCAACTATTACACTATTTCATGGTGATCGCCTATTATTGCTAGAGCAAATCGCCGAAGCAGGCTCAAAAGCTGAATTGATCGTCACTTCTCCACCTTATAATCTCGGCAAGGAGTATGAAGAACAAACTACTCTAGAGGAGTATATCGAACGGCAACGAACAACAATTGATGCTTGCCTCAATATTCTATCGCCGACAGGAAGCATTTGCTGGCAAGTGGGAAACTATATAGAGGGAAGTAGTCGAAGCAAGGAGACGTTTCCTTTAGACATCATTCTCTATCCTGTTTTCAAGGAGTTCGATTTTAAGCTGAGAAATCGTATCGTGTGGCACTTTGGTCATGGATACCACGAGCGAATCCGTTTCTCAGGACGGCACGAGACGATTCTCTGGTTTACGAGAGATACTGAAGACTACACTTTTAACCTTGACCCTGTTCGGGTTCCGCAGAAGTATCCAGGCAAGAGACATTACAAAGGGCCTAACAAAGGAAAATTTTCGGGTAATCCTCTCGGCAAGAATCCCAGCGATGTGTGGGAGATGCCTAACTGCAAGTCCAATCACCCAGAAAAGACGGAGCATCCGTGCCAATATCCAGTTGCCCTGGTTGAGAGGCTCGTTCTTGCTTTGACTAATGAGGGGGACTTGGTTGTGGACCCTTATATAGGATCGGGCACAACAGCTGTAGCAGCTCTCAGAAGAGGGAGGAGAGCTGCGGGTGCGGATGTGGAGGAGGATTACCTGGAGATCGCTCGTGATAGAGTCAGAAAAGCCCATGCAGGAGTTCTCCCTGTTCGGCCTCTAAACAAGCCAGTATACGAGCCGAAGCGGACTAGCTCTGCTGCTCAGGTTCCTGAAGAATGGAGGAACGATTCGGCCTCGCTTTTCAGTGAGTTGGATTCGGAGGATTAAGTCTCATTACTCGCGTATACCGGTAGCTCAATTCAACGCATCTCATCAAAGGATAAAGCAATGAAGATAGCCAAGAAGCACTCCCATTTGAATGGAGAAGAATGGCTCATCGTCCACGAACAGGAATGTTACGATGAAATCCTGGCTGTTATAGACGAAATAAGTGCTGAGGGATGCCGCACCAAAATCAGCCGAGAAAAAGGAAGAAAAGGCGATGCACTGTATAGCCCAGTCGCACTCAATTCGGAGTTTGAGACACGACCCGAAGAACTAATGTGGGCATTGAGATACTGCCAACCAAGGCAATGCAGCAGCAGATGTCTTCTGGTATCGCCTATTACGAAGGTGAGCTCCATAACATTTTGAGACATGGCCGGGGTAGTCCGTCTGTGCCACTGGTCATAATCGGGATCGAACCTGAATAGCGCGTTAGTAACTTTGACTTCACTCCCGCTCGAACCAATCGCCGCTGGCGATGCGCCGCTTGTCCTCGGGCAGCTTCTCCGGTCCCCAGTAGACCCAGGCCTCGACCGAGCCCTCCTCCGTGCGCACCATCTCCCGCTGGCGGCGGAAAAAGACCGGATGCCCCTCGATCTGATCCATCATCGCCAGCGCGCGCGGCTCCACTGTCAGCAGATCGCCGCGCACGACACCCTCGCCTGGCCGGGCCGCAGGATAAGCGCCCAGATCGTAGAGCACAGCCTCGGGCAGGCGGGCGGAGCGAACGCCTCGCACATATGAGACGACCTCTGGATAGAACCGACTGTCGTCCAGAGGCGTCCCCTCGCGAGGTGGGCGCAAAGTCCCGTAGACAAAGACCTGTTCAGCCGATACCTCATACCCCATCACGCTTCACCCCATAATCAAAACCTCAAAGGCCAGCTCCCCGCCAGGTAGACGGGAGACACGCAAAAGCCTCGGTTAGACCGAGGCTTCTGCTACGTCGTTCGGACCCAGCGAGCAATAGGCTGGAGATCAGCCAGTCGGCGCGTGACGGGCCTGCGTTCTCGTGCGAAGCCATCTTATCACCACCACGATGGTGCCGACCACCGACGCGATAGAGACAATGGAACCCACCACTGCCGCGCTAATCACCGCTATTCGTCGCCGCTGCTTCCTCTGACCCAGCTGATGCTCCGCCGCCTCCACCAACTCATCGCGCAGGCTCTGCACAAAAGCAGGTGAAGGCGATACGGGATGCATACGGTGCTGCAAAAGATCAGATAGATCGCTCAGGGAGGCCAGCTCTTCACATTCACCCTCGGTCAATCCGCTCGCCGCTCGCTCACTCTTACCGTCATCCACGTAGGTCGCCAATGCCTGGGCTATTCTCTTCTCGTTCATCTTCAACCTCCCTTCCCCTACTCTAACGCCTCCCACTCATCCGACAGATCCTCACGCAAGGCCACCAGGGCGCGGTGGTAAAGCGACTTGATTGCTCCTTCGGTCCGTCCCATCACCTCGCCGATCTCGGCGTTGGTCATCCCCTCGACATGTTTCAGGACGATCAGCTGCTGCCGGTCGTCTGCCAGCCGGCGCACGGCTTCCATTAATACATCTTCCTCGTCTATCTTCTCCGTCTTGGAGGCTGGCCCCTTCTCCTTGGGGGCTCTCAACACTAGATTGTCCAGCGCGATCATCTGGCGCCGACTGCGATCCCGATGCCAGTTGGCGACTAGATTATGAGCAATGCGATAGAGCCACGCCGAAAAAGGCGCTCCTCGATCCTCATAGCTAGGGAGGTGTTCCAGCGCCTTGTAAAACGTGCGTGCGGTCAAATCCTCCGCGTTCTGCTCGTTACCGACGCGATAGTAAATATAGTTGTATATCTTGTCCACATATCGCTCGTACAGAGCCCCGAATGCTTCGGGGTCTTCTTTCGCGCGGGCGATAAGGGGCGACTCGCTCTCTTGGTTCATATTAGTTGTGGTCAAAAAAGACGTACTGTTAAGAGAGCGACGGCTTATTCGACTTCAAGCCTATCGATTATAGAAACACCATCGCGTCTCTGACGTTGCGGTCCTCAAGTGATTGTTCGTACGTGTTCAACAGTTAGCTCGCTGCACGAATCTCCTTGGCGGGGATGTCCATCAAGGCCAAACGCGACGTCCAATGTGCGCAGCAGAGGTTGAGTTTGAATCTGACGTTGAGTATAGCATATATCGTAACGATTGACCAAATGCCCGTTTGCCCCTTCTCCCAACCCCTTGTACAATTACCCCACACTTCAAGTTAAGAGGGGGATACTATGCCAGAAGCGACACTTCACTTTCCGGGCGACTTCCGCTGGGGAGTCGCCACAGCAGCGCATCAGGTCGAAGGCGGGAACACCAACAATAATTGGTGGGCCTGGGAGCAGGAGGAAGGCCACATCGCCGGAAGACACGCATCCGGGGCGGCATGCAATTGGTGGGAGAACGCCGAGGCCGACTTCGATCGCGCCGTCGGCTTAAACATCCAGACACTGCGGCTTTCAATCGAATGGTCCCGCGTCGAGCCAGAGCCCGGCGTCTTCGACGAGGCCGCCTTGCAGCGCTACGCCCAGATGCTGCGTGGCCTGCGCGAACGCGGCATCGAACCGCTGATCACGCTGCATCACTTCACCGACCCGCTCTGGCTGGCCGAACGGGGCGGTTGGGCGGAGAAAGAGAACGTCGAGCACTTCGCGCGTTTCGTGCGGCGGGTCGTCGAGGCGCTGGGCGAGCATTGCAACTTCTGGTGTACCATCAACGAGCCTAACGTCTACGCCTATATGGGCTACCTGGACGGTGGCTTCCCGCCCGGACAATCGGATTTGGGGATGGCGATGGCCGTCATCCGGCACCTGCTGCTGGGCCATGCCGCCGCCTACCGCACAATCCACGAGCTTCAGCCGGAGGCGCGGGTGGGGCTGGCGCACAATATGCGCGTCTTCGACCCCGCCAATCCCGGCTCGCCCCTGGATCGTTTCGTCACCCGCTGGGTGGATCGGACCTACAATCGCGCCATCCTCCGCTCGCTAAAGCGGGGGGTCTGGGCGCTGCCCCTGGGCTTTGGCTTGGCCTGGCAGCTGCGGGATACGCTCGATTGGATCGGGCTCAACTACTACACGCGCGACCTGGTCACCTTCGACCGCGAACGTCCCGAGACGCTGTTCAGCCACACGCTCCACGCCGACGACGCCGAGCTGCTCGACGGCGGCTACGGCGAGTTCTACCCAGATGGGCTGCTCCGCTGTCTGGAGCGCCTGGCGGCGCTGGAATTACCCATCTACGTCACCGAAAACGGCCTCCCCGACGATGACGACGATCAGCGCCCGCGTTACTTGCTGACCCATTTGCATCAGCTCTGGCACGCCCTCCAGCGCTCCTATCCAGTGATGGGTTACTACCACTGGACGTTGGTCGATAACTTCGAGTGGGCCGAGGGCTGGACGTTGCGCTTTGGGCTGATCGAGCTCGACCCCGAAACGCAAGACCGCACGCCGCGACGCAGCGCCGAGCTCTACGCCGACATCATTCGCGCTAACGCCATTGCCCCGCGCCTCATCGACCGCTATGCGCCGGAACTCCGCCCCGAGCTGCTGCCGGGCGGTCGCCCCCACGAATGACCCCTGCCCCAGTCTCGTACTGCCCGCACTGCGGGGCGGCGATGGAGGCCGCCGAGATCGCCGGACGCACGCGCGAGGCCTGTCCCGATTGTGGCTTCGTGCTCTACCGTAACCCGGTGCCGGCCGCCGGCGTGCTGGTGGAAATGGAGAGCAGTATCGTGCTGATCCGGCGGGGGCAGCCGCCGTTTGCGGGCTGGTGGGCGCTGCCGGCCGGCTACATCGAGGCCGACGAGAGCGTCGAGCAGGCCGCAGTGCGCGAATGCAAGGAGGAGACCGGGCTGGACGTCGAGCTGCTGGAGCTGTTTGGCGTCTACTCGTTTCCCGATGGCCCGGCCCACAGCGGCATCATCATCTTCTACCGCGCGCGGCCAGTGGGGGGCAAGCTGCAAGCCGGCGACGACGCCGAGGAGGCAGCCCTCTTCCCGCCGGGCGAGCTACCGGAGCAACTGGCGTTCCGCACGCACCGTGAGGTGCTGGAGCGCTGGATGCGCAGCCGTTCGCCGGAGTTTCGTGCGCAAGTGCCCGGCACCGTCATCCGCGAGGCGCGTCCCGAGGACGAGGAGCGGGTGCTGGACTTGCTGCCGTTGATTCCAGCCAATGAGGATCTCGACGAGGCGATGCTACGCTCGGCGGCGCGAAGCTTCCGCGAGAGTCTGTCGATGGACGTGCTGGTGGCCGAGGTGAACGGCGCGGTGGTGGGGTTTCTGGTGCTGGCCTTCGTCCCGGCCCTTTCCGGCCTGCGGGCGCTGATCGACGATCAGGCCGTCGATCCGGCCTACCGCCGGCAGGGGATCGGCGCGGCGTTGGTGGAGGCGGCTATCCAGCGGGCCAGCCGCCGGGGCGCGACCCACCTGCTGGTCGATACCTCCCGGGGCGATCCGTCCGCCCGCGATTTCTACGCTGCGTGCGGATTCGAGCTGGGCGGCGTCGCACCGCTTCGCATCCGATGACTTGCGTGACACGAAGAAAGGGCGGCTCCTTCAGCGAAGCCGCCCTTCTGGTAGCGGAGAGGGTGGGATTCGAACCCACGGAGCCCGAAGGCTCACGCGCTCTCCAGGCGCGCGCATTCGGCCGGACTATGCAACCTCTCCAAGCCTACTACGACCTGGATTATACCACTCGATAGCTCCGTTGACAAGATGGTGTGGAAAAGCTTGTGGGATGGTGACGGATTGAGCAGCAGAAAGGAACTGTGATGAACGTACTTGTCGCGACGCAGAACGACGGGAAAGCCCGTGAGTACCAGGCGTTGCTCGCGCCGCTGGAGGCGACGCTCCGCTTCCCCGGCGAGCTCGGGCTCCATCTGGACGTGGTTGAGGACGGTACGTCTTACGCGGAGAACGCGCGTAAGAAGGCCGCCGCTTACGCCGAGGCCGCGGGAATGCTGGCGTTGGCCGACGATTCCGGCCTTGAGGTGGATGCGCTCGGCGGCGCGCCGGGCATCCACTCGGCGCGTTACGCGGAGGGCAGCGACGCTGATCGCGTGGCGGCGCTGCTGGCGGAGCTCCAGGGGGTGCCAGAGGAACAGCGCACGGCGCGCTTCCGCTGCGTGATCGTCATCATCACGCCGTCGGGGGATGTTTACGAGGCGGAGGGCGTCTGCGAGGGGGCCATCACCTTCGAGCCAGCGGGGGGCGGCGGCTTCGGCTACGATCCGATCTTTTACCTGCCCGAGCAGGAGCGCACGATGGCGCAGCTATCGCGGGCGGAGAAGAACCGTCTCAGCCATCGGGCGCGGGCCGCCGAGGCGGCGCTCCCCATCCTGCAGGATTTGAAGTCGGCGGGCGATTGATCACATCGCCTCCTCAAGGCCCAACCGCGCCCGCATCCGCTCGCGTTCCCAGGCCGGCTTGTCGGCCGCTTCCTTCTCGGCTATCACATCCCGTAGCTCGTAGATCTGGTCGCGTAGGATGGCGGCCTTCTCGAACTCCAGATTCTCGGCCGCGGCCTCCATCTGCTTCTTCAGCTCGCGGATCATCCGCGCCAGCTCGTCTTTGGGCAACTGGGCTACGCTTAGATCGGGTTCCTCGTCTGGCGCGGCCCGGCGGCGGACGCGGTCGGTCAGATCGCGCACGGACTTGACGATGGAGGCCGGCTCAATCCCGTGCTCCTCGTTATATTCCCGCTGGACCTCGCGGCGACGCTCCGTCTCGTCGATGGCGCGCTGCATCGAGTCGGTGACCTCGTCGGCGTAGAGGATGGCGGTGCCGTTGACGTGTCGCGCGGCGCGGCCCATCGTCTGGATGAGGGCCGTATCCGAACGCAGAAAACCCTCCTTGTCCGCGTCGAGAATCGCCACCAGGCTGACCTCTGGTAAGTCCAGCCCCTCGCGCAGCAGATTGACCCCGACCACGACGTCGTAGGCGCCCAACCGCAGGTCGCGCAGCACCTCCACGCGCTCGATAGTTTCGATCTCGCTGTGGAGGTAGTGGACCTTGATGTCGAGCTCGCGCAGATAGTCCGAAAGATCCTCGGCCATCTTCTTGGTCAGCGTGGTGACCAGCACGCGCTCGCCGCGCTCCAACCGCTCGTTGATCTGCCCCACCAGGTCGTCGACCTGGCCCTGCGCCGGCTTGACGATGACCTCGGGATCGAGGATGCCGGTGGGGCGGATGATCTGCTCGACCACCTGTTCGCTCTGCTCCAGCTCATAAGGGCCGGGCGTGGCCGAAGTGTAGATCGCCTGATTGGCGCGAGCCTCGAACTCGTCGAACTGGAGCGGTCGGTTATCCATCGCCGAGGGCAAGCGGAAGCCGAAGTCGACCAACGTCTGCTTTCGGCTCCGGTCGCCGTGGTACATCCCGCGCACCTGGGGGATGGTCATATGCGATTCGTCCACCACCAGCAGATAGTCGGCCGGGAAGTAGTCCATCAGCGTCCACGGCGGCGATTGGGGCGGACGCTGCTGCAAGTGGCGTGAGTAGTTCTCGATGCCGGAGCAATAGCCGATCTCGCGGATCATCTCCAGGTCGTAGCGCGTCCGTTGCTCCAGCCGCTGGGCCTCCAGCAACTTCCCCTTAGATTCGAGCTCGGTTAACCGTTCCTGCAGCTCGGCTTCGATGTCGCTCAGCGCTTTCTCGCGCTTCTCCTCCGGGGTGATGAAGTGCTTGGCGGGGAAGATCTGGAGCTCGTTCAGCTCCGCCAGCACCTCACCGGTCAGCGGATCGACCTCGGTGATGCGCTCGATCTCGTCGCCCCAGAAGCCGATGCGGTACGCGGTCTCGCCGTGGGCTGGCATGATCTCCAACGTGTCGCCGCGCACGCGGAAGTTGCCGCGCTCCAGCGAGACGTCGTTGCGCTCGTAGTAGATGCTGACCAGATGGCGCAGGAGTGTGTCGCGGCGTTGGCGCTCGCCGCGCTCCAGCTCGAGCACCACACGGCCCCACTCCTGCGGATCGCCGATGGCGTAGATGCAGGAGACGGAGGCCACGATGATCACGTCGCGCCGAGAGAAGAGCGCGGTGGTGGCGGCCAGCCGCAGCCGGTCGATCTCCTCGTTGATGTCGGCGTCCTTTTCGATGTAGAGATCGTGCTTGGGGACGTAGGCCTCCGGCTGGTAGTAGTCGTAGTAGGAGACGAAGTATTCGACGGCGTTGTGGGGAAAGAACTCGCGGAACTCGGAATAGAGCTGAGCCGCCAGGGTCTTGTTGTGTGCGATGACAAGCGTGGGCTTCTGGACCTTCTCGATCACCTTGGAGACGACGTACGTCTTGCCGGTGCCGGTCGCGCCCAGCAAGGTCTGATGCTTGTAGCCCGCTTCGATCCCCTCCACCAGCGCGTCGATGGCCTGCGGCTGATCGCCGGTCGGTTGGAATTCCGATACCAGATCAAATTTGGGCATAGTGCTTTTATTATACCGAAGAGCGGAATCAAGCACCAGCGTGTAAATTATGAGAAGTGTGGTATAAATAGGTCAGGAGAGAAATATAGGGCCTAACCCACGATATCCTTGCACAGCTGACGAAGGGTTTCCAGCACGGAAGCACTTTCGGTTTGAGGTCACTTTCGGGTTAGGCTTTTTGGTACCGGCTTTGCCGGGTTGGGTAAGAAAAACAGTCACTGTGAGGGGGAGCAATGACTTTGGCAACTATCTTGATCGTGGAGGACCATGATTCCAACCGAGCTCTGGTCGAGCGTGTTTTGTCCGAGTATGGGTATTGCCTTTTGACCGCTCTGGATGGTCGAGAAGCGATTGAGATTGCCACTCTCGAACATCCTGATCTGATCTTGATGGATATGAAACTGCCCAGGGTGGACGGTTATCAGGCCACCAGAACGCTCAAGCAGCAATCGATGACGGCCGATATCCCGATCGTGGCGCTCACTGCTCAAGCGATGGAGGGCGATCGCCAAAAGGCGCTGGAGGCCGGCTGCGACGGCTATATCAGCAAACCGATCGACACCCGTGCCTTTCCGGAGCAAGTGAAGAGGTTTCTGGATTTGACCAGGAGTGATGGAGAATAGAATTTTGATGCATATTGACAGGCAGTTGTGGCATAACGATACCGTCGTGATCGTTTTGGCCTGGCTGGTCTATGCCGTGATATTTTGGGTTGTGTTCCCTTTCAGCGGGGCCTTTATAGGCTCGCTTGCGGCCCTGCCGGTGTTGGTGATGGGCTGGCGTCTGGGTGTGCTGGGCGGCATATTGGGCGGCCCGTTGGCCTTTTTGTTGGACCTGATGCTTTTGTATCTGATGGGCGCACCAGGTGGCGTGATGTTTGAGGCCAGTAGCCTGGTTGGGCTTGGGCTTCTTATGTTCGTGGGCGGCGCCGTGGGGTGGATGCACGATCTCCATCAGCAGGTCGAGCTGGAGGCATCCAGACGCAAATCTGCAGAAGAGGCCCGTCGCGAGAGCGAACAGCGATACCGCGATCTGGTGGAGCGAGCCAGTGATGGCGTAGCGATCATTCAGGATGAGGAATTTAAATACGTCAATTTGCGCTGCGCCGAGATAACCGGCTATACCGTCGAGGATCTGATCGGGATGCCGTTCATCAATTGCATTTACCCCGCTGACCGCGCCAAGGTGACCAGGCGTTACAGGAAGCGTATGGCGAGCGAGGATGTTCCCGCGCTATACGAGGCGCGGCTGCAGCGTCAAGACGGCGAGCCGGTGAGCGTCGAGCTGAGCGCTAACGTGGCTCCCTACCAGGGGCAGCCAGCCGATTACGTGATGATCCGCGACATCACCGAGCGTCAGCGAACACATAATGTGCTCAAACAGCGCGCGGCTCAACTCTCGCTCCTCAGTGAGATCAGCGGGCGGATCGCCGCCGCTTCCGATCTAGATAGCGTGCTGGAGCGGACAGCACAGCTGGTCCAGGAGAACTTCGACTATCATCACGTAGCGCTTTTCCTCCTCGACCGCGAGCGAGAAAAGCTGGTCATGCGGGCTCGGGCTGGTGAGTTCTCCCACCTTTTCCCGCCGGACCACCAGCTGAACCTGGGCGAGGGACTGGTAGGTTGGGCGGCCCAGCACGGCGAAACGGTGCTGGCGAACGACGTGGACGCCGAGCCACGCTACGTCAACCGCTATCCCGATCGGCTACCGACGCAATCCGAGCTGAGCGTGCCGATCAAGGCAAGCGGCGAGGTAGTGGGCGTACTGGACATTCAGAGCCCTCGGCCGGACGCCTTCGACGGAAACAACGTACTGGTGAAGCAGACGCTGGCCGATCAGATCGCCGTGGCAATCGAGAACGCGCGGCTTTACGAGAGTACGCGGGATGCATTAGCCGAGACAGAGGCGCTCTACCGGGTCAGTCGTTCCTTGATCACGTACGAGAGCTCTGACGAGCTGCTGGCATCCGTGGTCGACGAGGTGGCCGAGGTGTTGCCGGCCGATCGGGTGTCGGCGATCTTGATGGATGTCGAGAGCCGGCAGGTGAAAGATTTCATGGCGGGCGGTCCGGGCGCGGACAAGATCAGCCAGGTCACCTTTGACGAGCTGTGGGACGGCCTGACCGGCTGGGTGTTGCGGGAAATGAAACCCACGCTTTCCCACAAGGGCGAACCAGACCCACGGGAGAGCACCGCCGTGCAAGCGCGGCGGGAGGCCGAGGAGGCTGGTTCGATTATCGTCGCGCCGCTCATCTATCGCTCCAAAGTGTTAGGCACGATGACGGCCATCAACCGGCCAGACCAGCCGGATTTCACCACCTCGGACGTGGACTTGATGATGACGCTGGCCAACCAGACCGCCGCAGCGCTGGCCAACATCCGTCTGTTGGAGGAGAGCCAGCGCCGGGCCAACCAGCTGGCCGGCGCTGCCGACGTCGCGCGTCACGCGGTCGCCATCGTGGACCAAGATCTGTTGCTGGACGTGACCACCGGCCTGATCCAGAAACAGATTGGCTTCTCACGCGTCGGCATCTTTCTGGCCGAGGCCGATGAAACGCTCTCCGTCGCCGCAGCGACCGACGACTTCTGGTCCCTGATACCCGAGGATTATCACCAGCCGTTGGGAGAAGGCGCTATCGGGATCGCGGCCCAGACCGGCGAGACGATCCACGTGGTCGATGGCGCTTCCGACGAGCGCGTCTATCGAGTGGGAGAGTGGCTATCGCCTTCCTCCCTTTCGGTGCCTATTGCGGCCGGCGGGTTGGTGCTCGGCGTGCTAGAGGTGGAGGCCGACGTGCCCAACGCCTTCGATAATAGCGATCGAGTAGCGTTGGAAATCATCGCCGACCAGATCGCCATCGCCTTCCAGAACGCCGAGCTGTTGACAGAGATGCGATCTCGGGTGGAGGAGCTGCAGCTGCTTCACGATGTAGGATTCGCGGCCGCTTCTGGCGTGCGGGTGGAGGAGACCCTGCAGGCCGCGGCGGACGCGCTGGCCGCCAAATGGAGCGATAGCCACGTCGCCTTCCTGCTGCTGGACCCCGAGGACAATATACTGCACCTGGAGGCCCAGGCCAGCCCCGGCGTCGACGAGCTTAATCTGATGGAACTGGAGCTGGGGAAAGGCATCATCGGACAGGTGGCGGAGCATGGAAAGCCCATCCTCGTGCCCGATGTGCGTCAGGATCCGCGCTATGTCAGGTGCCTGCCCGGCATCCTCTCCGAGCTCTGTGTGCCCCTGATCACCAGCGGAGAGGTCATCGGCGCTCTCAACGTCGAAAGCCCCAAGGTCAATGCGTTCACCGCCGATGACCGTCGGCTGTTGAGTACCCTGGCTGGCAACCTGGCCGCCTTCCTGGAGCGAGCGCGCCTGTTCGAAGAGGTCGAAGCCGCTCAGGCCGAGCTCAAGCAACACGCCCAGGCCCTGGAGGAGGCCAACAAACGGCTTCAGGAGCTCGACCGGCTCAAGAGCCAGTTCCTGGCCAACATGAGCCACGAGCTGCGCACGCCGCTCAACTCCATCATCGGTTTCTCCGAGGTGCTGTACGACGGCCTGGTGGGCGATATGACGGCGGAGCAGCGGGATTGCCTGAACAACATCCGCATCAGCGGCGAGCACCTTCTCTCCTTGATCAACGATATTCTCGATCTCTCCAAAATCGAGGCCGGGCACATTGATCTTAACCTGACGACTTTTGAGGTAAATCAGCTCATCGAAGAGATCCAGGCGACGATTATGCCGATGATCGAGGAGAAATCACAAACTCTGAACGTTGCGCTGGCCAATGAGTTACCGCCGCTCACCGCCGACCACGTGCGCGTCAGGCAAATTCTGCTTAACCTACTCAGTAATGCGCATAAGTTCACGCCGGAAGAGGGTAAGATCAAGCTGACTTGCCGCGTAGCCGATTCATCAGCGATGCTCTTCTCCGTAGAGGACACAGGCATCGGCATCAAACCAGAAGATCAAGAGCTGATTTTTGAGGAGTTCCGACAGGTCGATGGATCCCATACCCGCGAGGTCAGTGGCACCGGCCTGGGGCTTGCCATCAGCCAGCGGCTGGTCGAAATGCACGGCGGCCGCATCTGGGTGGAAAGCGAATACGGCGAGGGCTCAACCTTCTCCTTTCTGCTCCCGGTCGCCGGCCCGACCGAAGAGGAGCCATCGACTGCGCAAGAGGCCGAGCTCCACGATACCCGCACGGTGCTGATCGTGGAGGATAGCCCGCAGTTCAGCAACCTGCTCTCCTTCTATCTCCGTCAGGAAGGGTATGAGCCAGTCCACTATGGCCGGGGAGAGGGCGTGGTCGAGCAGGCGCGGAAGCTGCGACCGCTTTTCATCACGCTCGATCTGATGTTGCCTCAGAAGAGCGGCTGGGAGGTGCTACAGGCCCTCAAGTCCGATCCGCAGACGAAGGATATCCCGGTCCTGGTCGTCTCGGCGCTGGAGGATGGCGACTTGGCGCTCAGCTTGGGGGCGGTCGACTATATGGTCAAGCCGGTCTCGCTGGAGGATCTGCAGGGGATCCTGGGTCACCTGCCGAGATCGGAGCCGAGATCGCGTCGGGTCAGCGTCCTCCTGGTAGACGACGATCCCGAAATCGTCCCGCTACTGCAAGAGATGTTGTGCAAAGATCACTACGAGGTGTTACCGGCCTACGACGGCGAGGAGGGACTCGATCTGGCGCGTCGGGAACAGCCCGACGTGATCTTGCTCGACCTGATGATGCCAGAAATGAGCGGCTTTGAGATGCTGGAACGTCTGCGCGCCGACGACGATCTGGCCGACATTCCGGTTATCGTGTTGACGGCCAAGGATGTGACCAGCAAGGATCGCAAGCGTCTCGACGATCAGATCCAGACCCTAATGCGCAAGAGCGCTCTTACTCCAAAGGCCCTGCTGGATGAAATCCGGCGTCTGGAGACGTTCAGTCGGTAGCGCTGTTCGCGGGCATTTCGAGCTCGGCCGGTTCCAGCTCGGCCGGCTCCAGCTCGGCCGGCTCCAGCTCGGCCGGCTCCAGCTCGGCCGGCTCCAGATGGACAAAGGCCAGATCGACACGATTGAGCGCCTCCACCCGGGCCTGGACCGCGTCGGCGATGGCGTGGGCCTCTTGAAGGGACATCTCGCCGTCGACGTCGATGTGCATATCTACGCGCAGCTGGGGCCCCACGTGGTCTGCGATGACTTGATGGACCCCGAGTACCTCTGGCACAGACGTGGCAGCCTCAATGATGCGTTCTGTGGTCTCCGACGAAGCGCCGCGACCGGTGAGATAGCCCAGATTCTCGGACAATATCTCCCAGGTGGTGCGGAAGATCCAGAGCGCCACCACCACCCCAGCCGCCGGGTCAAGCAGCGGATGGATGAAACGCGCTCCCAGCACGCCCAGCAGCGCCGCCGTTGAGGACATCACGTCGGCCAAGTTATCGCGGGCGCTGGCATGGATGGCCGGGCTATGCACTTCCTCCGCGTTCCGCTTGACCAGCACGTACATTACCACCTTCAACCCCGCGCTGCCCAACAACGCCGCCAGCGGCCAGCCCGGTTCGATGACCGGGGCACCGGCGAAGAAGCGCTGGATGCCCTCACGCGCCACCGAGACACCCGCCACGAGCATCATCGCCACGATCAGCAAGCTGACCAACGGCTCGAAGCGGCTATGGCCCTGCGGGTGACTTTCGTCGGGCGGCTGATGCGCCAGGTAAAGCCCACCGGCCATCAGCAGGCTGTAGAGCGTGTCCGAGAGGGAGTTAGCAGCGTCAGAGAGTACCGCGCTGCTGCCCGAAAACCACGCCACCGCCCCTTTTGTCGCTGCCAGGAGAGCATTGCCTCCCAGCGCAATCAGGATCGCCTGTCGATAGAGGCGTCGCCGCAGATGGTCAGGGGACTCGGGCCGCACGTGCTGCAAGCGCTCATTCATGGAGAGGATGATAACATAGCCCCATTCTTTTTACAACCGGGCGGCTTGTGCTAAAATAGATTCAATGGACAATCACATGTTACTGTTGGCTTCTCAATCCCCCCGTCGCCGCGAGCTGCTCTCCTTGCTGAGCCTGCCGTTTGCGGCGAATGCGGCTGATCTGGAGGAGACGCAACGGGCAGGCGAGCCTCCATCCGAGATGGTGGTGCGATTGAGCCGGGCCAAGGCCCGCGCCGTCTGCGCGACGCTTTCGGAGGCGTCCTCGGGCGTGGAAGCGCTGATCGCCTGTGATACGACTGTAGCCTTCGAGGGCCAGATGCTGGGGAAGCCCGTCAACGCTGCCGAGGCCGCGTCGATGCTCCGTCGCCTGCGCGGGCAAGTGCACACCGTCTATAGCGGGCTGACGGTGCTGGAGCCATCCACCGGACGCGCCGAAAGTGAGCTGGTGGAGACGGCGGTCTGGATGCGCGCCTACGATGAAGCCGAGCTCGGAGCTTACGTCGCCAGCGGCGATCCACTAGACAAGGCCGGCGCTTACGCCATTCAGCACGACGGTTTCCATCCCCTGGCCGCGATTGAGGGCTGTTACGCCAGCGTGATGGGGTTGCCGCTGTGCCACCTGACGCGTCGGCTGCGGGCCTGGGACATTGAGCCGCCGGTCAACGTTCCATCCGCCTGTCAGCGTCACAATAAGTGGCGCTGTCACGTTTACTCGTCAATTTTGAATGGAAAATGATCCTTGATCGTCCCCCCTCAATCGCCGTGGCCGCGGATGGCAAATTGCAAATAGCCATTCTGCTGCTCTTGCTGGTGCTTCTGCCGATCGGCTGCAGTCAACCGGAGGCTAAGCAAACAATCGTACAACCGACGGCGGCCTCACCGACGGTTCCTCCCCCCGACCCACCGACCGCCACGCCGCTGCCACCCTCCCCGGAGGCGAGTGCGGCCCTCTTCCTCGACGCCTGGGAGGCGCGCGATTACGCCACGATGTACAATTTGCTTTCGCCGGAAAGCCAAACCGCCATCGACCGCGAGCGCTTCACCCGACGCTATCAGAACGCTCTTTCCGCCGCCACGGTGTTGACCATCACCACGCAAATCCAGTCCGTATTGGAGAAGCAAGACCAGGCACACACCTCGTTCCACCTGGAGCTGGAGACGGCGATGGTCGGGACCTTGATCACCGACACCATGATGTCGCTCAGCCGCCACGACCAGCGATGGGGCGTTGAATGGGATGCCAACCTGATCTGGCCCCGGTTGAACAATGACCATTACTTCCGTATGAGACACTCGATCCCCGTGCGATCCAACATCTACGATCGCAACGGCCTGGGACTGGCGACCGAGGGGACCAACGTCACTGTGGGCGTAGTCCGGGAGAAGATAGAGGAGGAAGAGGCGCTGCTGGAAACCCTTTCGGCGATCACGGGGCTGACGCCGGACGATATTCAGGCCCGCTACGCCACCGCTCAGCCCAGCTGGAGGGTGCCGGTCGCCGATATTTCTGCCGAGCAAAGCGTGGAACACAACGAGCTGCTCTCATCCCTGCCAGGCGTCTACCGGGAGGAGAAGGAGGGACGTCGCTACCCGCACGGCGAGGCTGCACCGCACGTCGTCGGGTGGGTCTCCCCCGTGCCAGCTGAGCTGCTGGACGTCTACCGCGCCCGCGGCTATCGCGGCGACGAATGGGTCGGCGTCTCTGGCCTGGAGGCCTGGGGAGAGGATATTCTGTCCGGACAACACGGGGGCAGACTGGCCGTGGTTACCGGGGAGGATGAGGAGGTGGCTCTAGTAGCGGAGCGCTCGGCGATTCCTAGCCGCGCAATCTACACCACCTTCGACCGCGGCTTTCAGGAGCAGGTCCAGCAGATCATCGCGGACCGCAAGGGCGCCATCGTCGTGCTCGACGCGCGAACCGGCGCTGTGCGGGCGCTGGCGAGCGGCCCCAGCTTCAACACCAACATCTTCATCGGGGCGGCCGGCGAGACTGGACGATCCCAAGTGCTGGCCGATCCACGCCGTCCACTCATCAATCGAGCTACGCTGGGCACCTATCCCTGCGGGTCCGTCTTCAAGATCATCACAATGGGGGCCGGGTTGGAGGAGTTAGGGATGCAGCCTCAGCAGACCAGCTTTTACTGCCCTGGTTATTGGGATGGGTTGGGCCAGGCTTCTCGCAAACGCTGCTGGAAAGAGGACGGGCACGGCGACATCGTCCTCCAGGATGGGCTTTCTGCCTCGTGCAACGTCGTCTTCTACAACGTGGGCAAGCAGGTGGGCGATGAGGCCGGCCCCGACGTTCTACCTCAATATGCGCGTTCTTTCGGCCTGGGAAAGAAGACCGGCCTTGAGGCGTTGCCCGAGGAGGCGGGGCTGGTGCCGGACCCGGCGTGGCGTCAGGAGCGCGGCAGCGATTGGTGGCCGGGCGACACGGTCAACCTCGCCATCGGGCAGGGCGATCTGAAGGTAACGCCGCTGCAGATCGCGCGGATGATGGCCGCGGTGGCCAACGGCGGCACGCTTCTGCAACCGTACGTGGTCGACCGGATAGAGGCTGGCCTGGAGACACCTGAGCAAGTCACGCAGCCGGAAGCCGTAGGCCAGCTACCCATCAGCGGGGTCCACCTGGCGGCAATTCAGGAGGGGCTGCTGGGCGTGACCACCAGCGCCATCGGCACTGCCTCGCACCGCTTCGCTGGCCTGGACATCGCCGTGGCCGGCAAGACGGGCACCGCCGAGGCCGGCGGCGTCGACGCGGAGCCGCACTCGTGGTTTGCGGCCTACGCCCCGGCCGGCAGCCCGGAGATCGCGCTGGCGGTGGTGGTGGAGAACGCCGGTGAGGGCTCGACGGTGGCTGCCCCAATGGCGCGTCAGGTGATCGAGGCCTATTATGGCCTGCCTCTCTCCCCGCTCCCGCCGCAGGCAGACCCAGACTACGAGCCGCCCACACCGACCCCGGAATCGGAGGAGGGATAGGCGCTCCTCATACCTCCGCACTGAAGGCCCGGCCGGTCATTGCGGTTCCATCAGACGGAGCTCGATGTAGGCCGGGCGATAAGAGCCATCGGAGCGCAGCAAACTGTAGGCGGAGAACGCGCTGTCGGCTCCCCACAACGGCGCCATGTTCAAGTTCCAGAGAAACATCGGGCCCACCCACGACCGCTCGTCGCCCATGCGGAAGGCCCGCAGAACGTAACTGGCCTGCTCCTCCTCGCTGATCTCCCGCGCGTACTCGAAGTTTTCCGTCCTGAGGCCGTCCAGCCCCTCGGCCGAGGGCCAGCCAAACTCCGTGACCCAGATTTGACGCTCAGTGTCGTCGTAGTCGAGCATAATCTGGCGGTAATCTTCTAGCGTGTCCTTGAAGAAGAAACTCGGATGGCTGTTGTGACCTGAGGTGGTATGTTCATCGTCGTGCACGCTCGCGTTGGGGGGGTTCCCGTAGCCGTAGGGGTGAGCGCCGATTCCATCGACCCACTGATCGACGCCTGCCTCGTACATACCCCGCAGGAAAACGCGGTCGTCGATGGCCGTCTCCCCGTCGTCAATGCCGGTCACCCCCGGCCCGCCGCTGATGACCAGCGCATCAGGATCGCCGGCCCGCACGCCCTGGGCCCCCTCGGCAACCAGCGCCACGAAGCGAGCTGGATCGAGCGTATCGCCCCGCCACTCGCGGCCCAGGTTGGGCTCGTTCCACAGTTCATAGGCATCCACCCGCCCCCTGTACCGCGAGGCCATCTGCTCCATAAAGCGTCCAAACTCGGCGTAATCCTCCGGAGGACCGCTCTCCAGGGTGGTAACGCGCGTCCAATCGGGCGCGTGTGCAGTACCGAGTAGAATCTTGAATCCGTAGCCGTCGGCGCGATCGACAGCTTTATCCAGCGCCACCCAGTTCATATTATCAGGACCGTGCTCAATGTTGTGCCACTCGACCTGTTGCTTGATCCACCCGACGCCCAGCCCCTGGGCCCATTCCAGCGACTGCTCCACCTGACCGGCGAAAAGATGGAGCTGCACGCCATAGCCCGGCTTGGGCACCGGCGGCGGCAGCGGTGTCGGTTCGGAGGGCGTTGGCGCAGGGGTAGCCGAAGGAGTCGCCACCGGCGACTCGTCGCTCCCGCTGACGCCCGGCAGGTAGAGCGTGTAGGGCGTCCTGGACGGATCCGGCGTGGCGGTGGGGCCGGAGGGAGAGGTGGTGCCGAGCGGCGATTGGCGAGGAGGTATCTCCGTCGGTGCGCTGAGGCAACCAAAGAGCGCAGCGGCTAAGGTCAGGAAAATCAACTGGCGTAGCAGTCTGTTTCTCATCAGATTTTTCATAATGGGAGCATGGTAACCGCAAGGGAGATATTGTCAATCAGCGATCAGTGACCATCTCTGTTGACAAGAGTATGGGAAACACTTAAAATGAGCCCCGGAAAGAGTACGACCTCGTTCCCCCTATATTTGTTGTCCGGCGGGCGCTCGCGATGCTCGCGCCGCCGAACTCGCGCCCAATAGACGCAAAGGAATCTGATATGTCTGAATGGCTTGAGGGCCTGGTCATCAAAGCCCAGAGTGGATTCTTCACCGTCCACACCGACGAGAGCGATTTCGTCTGTCGGGTGCGCGGACGCCTGAAGGAGAAATGGCAAGATACTGACCTGGTAGCCGTCGGCGACCGGGTCCAAATCAGCCTGGTCGATGAGCACGGTGGTATGATTGAGGGTATGATCGAGGAGGTCCACGAGCGTGAACGGGCCTTGACGCGGCTGGCACCCTCTCGCGGGCGCGGCTCCCGGCACTGGAGCCGACGCGGCTACCTGTCCGAACAAGAACAGGTCATCATCGCCAATCCAGATCACGTGGTATTCGTCTTCGCCTGCGCCGAACCGGAGCCGCGGCTGCGGATGCTCGATCGGCTGCTGGTAGGCGCCGAGCTGCAGGACATCCCGGCCGTCATCTGCGCCAATAAGATCGACCTGGTCGCGCCGGAAGAACCAAAGGACCTCTTCGACATCTACCGCGAGGTCGGCTATCCCGTCCTCTACACCAGCGCGGAGACCGGCACAGGCGTTGATGATCTTCATACAACCCTCCAGGGTAAGATCTCGGCGCTCGTCGGCCCCTCTGGCGCGGGCAAGACGAGCTTGCTGAACGCGATGCAGCCCGGGCTGGGGCTGCGCGTGCGGGAGGTCAGCAGCGCCACCCGCAAAGGCCGCCACACGACGGTCGTCCCCCAGCTCGTGCCGCTGGATGAGGGCGACGGCTGGGTAGCGGATACGCCGGGCATTCGGGCGCTGGCCCTCTTCGACGTGGATCCGGAGGAGATCGACGCTTACTTCCCGGACATTGCCCCCTACGTGCCCTACTGCCGCTTTTCCGATTGCACCCACACCGTAGAGCCGGACTGCGCCGTCCAGGAAGCGCTGGAGGAAGGGGAGATCAGCGAACACCGGTACGAAAGCTACGTCCGCCTGCGGGAAGAGCACGAGAAGCTGGCCGATATGTACTGGTGGGGTATCGACGAGGAATGACCAAAAGCCAACGCGGAACGATTAAGAACGCTCCCGGACGCCCGAGAGCGAAATTCCTCCCAGCGCTGCTGGGGATTTTGTTTGTCGCACTCTTGCTGTGCTCCTGCAGCAGCGATGAAACCCCGCCGGACACTGCCGGCGCCGACGCGTCACCAGGGGCCCAACCGACAACCTCTCCGACCCCACTGCCTGACGATGCGACCACGGGCGCTCGTGTCCGGGCCCGCGGATTCCTGCGCGTGGGCGTGCGCTACGACCTGGAGCCCTTCGGCTACGTGACCGATGAGGGCGAGCTGGCCGGCTTCGATATCGATCTGAGCCGGGAGCTGGCCCGGCGCTGGATAGGGGACAGCAAGGCGGTCCGATTCAAGCAGGTGCGTTCAGATACCGCCATCGAGCATCTCCAGGCTGGCGACGTCGACGTGGTCGCCGCCGCGCTGGTTCACACTCACCCCCGCGAGGCCGGGGCCGACTTCAGCCTGCCGTACTTCGTCGACGGGCAGGCCCTGCTCGTGCGGGCAAACGACGCCGCTCCGATCACCGTGTTGGACGATCTCCAGGATCGTCCGGTGGGCATCACCACCTACGGCGAGGCCCGCGACACCATTGAAAGTGCAGTCCCATTCACGCTCACGCTTCAGACCTACGACCGCTTCGACAAGGCGGTGACAGCGCTGGGGCAGAGCGAGATCGACGTCGTGGCTGATCTGCGCCGCCGGCTCTTCTGGGGGCAGCGGATGTTGCCCCAGGTGGAGACCGCAATCGTAGGGCAATACTCGGCAGCCCCGGTGGCGATCGCCTTCCCGCAGGACGATCCTTTCTTCGCCGATCTGGTGCAGTTGACGTTTCAGACGATGGTCTCCGATGGCACATACGCCGAGCTGTACGAAAGCTGGTTCGAGACAGTCCCACCGCCCGTCGAGACCTGGCCCGGCGAGGTGGTACCCAGCCTGGACGACGCGCCGGTCACAACGGACGTGCCGGATGCCATCGCGCTGATTCAATCGCGAGGGCACGTGGTGGCGGCCATAACGCCCGATCGTCAGCCCTTCGCCTACCTGGACGCTGACAATCCATCCGGCTATGAGGTCCAACTGACGCGCCGGCTGACGGAGCGATGGCTAGGCGACCCAATGTTGGTGGAGTTCGTCCCGAGCGACGTCGAGGCGGGCGAAGATCTGTTGCATAGCGGACAGGCCGATCTCCTGATCGGGGGACTGGCTCATACCCACGAGGCGGAGCGGCGGCTTGACTTCAGCCTCACGACCTATGTGTCCGGCGAGAGCCTGCTTGTGCCAGCCGAATCGCCGGTCGCAAGCGTGAGCGATCTGGCGGGGCAGCAGGTAGCAGTAGTCGAGGGCGGCCCGGGACGGGAGGATCTGCTAGCAGCGGCCCAGGAGGCGAATGTCTCCCTGACCGTGATGCCGCAGCCGGGCCTGGAAGAAGCCATCGCCATTTTGGAGGAAGATCGGGTGGCAGCAGTGGCCGGCGACCGGGGTGCTCTGTTGGAGCTTTCTGTCGGATCGAACCTGATGGTGTTACCGACACGATTGACCAGGGAGCCGCTAGCGATCGGGCTGCCGCCGGGAGATTCGGCCTTCCGCGACCTGGTCAATATGACGCTACAGGCGATGAAAGTTGAAGGCGACTTCGACACTGCGTATGCGGCCTGGTTCAGCGACGAGCCGCCGGATTGGCATATCTGGCCCGGCGCGCCCTACCGGAGTTTGGAACTGAAGCCCGCCGAGCCCGCGCAGTGACGAGGGATTTACGGCAACTCCCAAAACCCTGGTTTCTTCATGAGAAAACGCTGAGCTTTGCCGCCAAATTCCAGAAAGCGTTGAAAGAGACGAAGTCTAGCCAGGGTCTTCGATGGATGGTTGCTCGGTGCGGGAGGCGATGACGATCCCACTCAAAATCAGCCCGCCGCCGACCACGGTCCAAAGCGTCGGCGGTTCATCCAGCAGCCACCACGCCAGCAGCGCCGATCCAATCGGCTCGCCCAACGTGGCCAGGGTGACGTAGGTAGCCGAGAGGTAGCGCAGCGCCCAGTTCAGCGACGAGTGGCCCAGGATCTGCGGGCCGAGCGCCATCAATGCCAGCCAGAGCCACGTCTCCGAGTGCTGGGGCACGCGCGGCAGGCCGGAGATGAGAAGCGTGAACATCAATAGCACCGCAGCGGTGCCGTAGACAGGGTAGATGTAGCCTAGCAGCGAGAGCCGCGCTCGCAGCTGCCGACCAAGCAGGAAGTACCCTGCGCCGGAGATGGCCCCCATCACAGCCAGTAGATCCCCCAGCAGTTGATGCGTGCCCTGCCCCAGATCGCCCAGCCCGATGATGAGACTGCCGCTGATGGCGACGATCAGCGCGACGACCAGCGACCGCGACAGCCGCTCGCCCAGCAGGAAGTGAGAGGCCAGCCCGACAAAGATCGGGTTCGTCCAGACCAGCACTACAGAGGCCGCCACTGAGGTGAGAGCCAGTGAGGTGATCCAGGTGGCGAAGTGAATCGCCAGCAGCAGGCCAGACAGGAGCGCGTTCCGCCACTGACGGCGGGTCAGCGTGCGCAGCTCGGCGCGGACGGTGAAGAGCGCGACGGGCGTCAGGATCAGCGTCGCCAGCGTCAAACGCCACGCCGCCACGGTCAGGGAGTGAATCTCGGCCTGGGCCAGCCGGATCAGGATGGCTGCGGTGGAGACGACAGCGACGCCGAAGCCCACGCCTAAGTAGGGACGGAGGCTATCGCCTTCGACATCGGGGCTCGGTTGGGAGGGCATAGGCTACTTGATGTAGATCGGATTGCTGAAGATCCAACCGCGACGGAGGAACCAGTGGCGACGGTAGGCCTCGACGCGGTAGACGCCAGGTTCGGCGGTGGTATAGCTGAGCTGCGAACCTTTGCTCCGGGCCACGACGTCCCCATCACGCACCAGTCGGATGTCGGCCCCCTGAGGTGTCTTGACCTCAAAGGTGGTGGCAGCCGTGCGCTTCATCTCCTCCCCCATCAGGGCCTGGTTGGGGCCGCTAAGCGCCCGGAAACGGAATCCCTCCGTCGAACCCAACAGGTCATAACCGACCCAGACGTGACTACAGCGCAGCGCCTCGTAGATCAGGTTCTTGTCGTGGACCAGATCGCCATTGAAGGGACGATCGGTCAGAATGTGGGTGTTGACGCAGCGGAAGAGGTACTGGTAAGGCAAGACCACGCGGCTGAGAGGGCCCAGCGAATAGGTATCGCCGTGCGCGTCGGCGCTGCCGATAGCGGTCACTCGCTGCCCCTGGGCCAGCAGCTGGTCCCAACGGCGCAGGGTAGCCCGGAACGGCCCGCTGATACCTGCCGCGGGAAGGTAGGCGTAGAAGAGGGCCATCAATTTGTTGCGCAGCAGCGATTTGAACTCGGACATATAGTTCCAAATCTCAAGCCCATGGTAGCCGTTCACGTCCCAATCTTGCCAAGAGATGGCGTCCAAGTCGTGGCTGATAGGGCTGCCCAGTTCATCGGGATGGGCCAGGAAACTCAGACCATCACGCTCATTGACCGTTTCTATCAGCGTCTGGGGATCAGCGGCCCAGGGGAAGAGCTCGGCGTCGACGTCATAGGCCAACAGATGGTTGGCCTGGGGGCGGCGACGCACATCGTGGAGCTCCTCGCCCACCAACAACAGTACGTCGCCGTAGTAACCCTCCACGCCATCCACCCAGACGTTGTGATCGGTGGTGATGACGAAGTCGAGCCCAGCCTCGCCAGCCGCCTGTGCAACATCGGCATGCAGGGCCTGTCCATCGGAGTAGGGGGTGTGGATGTGAAGGTTACCGGCGTATTCATATAGGCTCATAGTAAGCTCTCTAACAATGCTTCCAGCTCATCGTAGTGCTCAAAGACGCCATCGGCCAGCGCCCGACCGTCCTCGCGGTGACTGATATCCAGGAAGAGTATAGTCTTCATACCCACCTGACGGGCCCCGCGCAGGTCTGTCTCCGGCAGGTCGCCGATGTGGGCCGCTTGTTCGGGACGGACGTCCAGCTGCTCCAGAGTGTGCAGAAAAGGCTCCGGCTGCGGTTTGGCCACGCCGAGCTCATCGGAAAAGGTCAGGGCCTCGAAGTAGCGTAGCAAGCCATCGCGTTCCATAATCTTACGCAGAACGCGCCCCGGCGTCAATCCAGTGTCGGAGATCAGCCCCAGGCGGTAGCGCTGGGCCAGGCGCGGCACCACGTCCTGCACGCCTGGCACAGGGCGCGGATCATCACGCTCCAGGAAGGCATCCTCAATGGCACGACCAACATCGATTTGCAATCCCAGAGGCAAACTGGCGCCCAGATGGTCGAGTATCTCGCCCAGCCAGCGCTCGATGGGGATGGAGCGCTGCTCTTTTCGCCAGACGGTATCCCAGACGGCACGGGCGTGATCGTAGGCCGCCTCTAGCTCTCTCCACGAGCGCGGCTGGTCGTGACGCTCCAGCACCTCTTGTAGCAGGCGCAATCGATCTTCGCGCGCGTAGGCGTTCTGATAAAGCGTGCCCCAGAAGTCGAAGGTGACGGCATGTAACATAGTCATTCCTCGATCCGCATACGTTTTGCGCTTACCTTGAGCCCTCGGCTTGTAGGGCAAACGAAGCGATTCTAGGATAGCCCAGCCGCATTAGATTGCCTACAGGCGCATTTACAAGTTGGGGGAGGACAGACTTCGGAAGTCTCGAATACTGCTCTGCTTATCAAATTATGCCGAGAGAAGCAATTTTGAAGCCCTGCGCACATCGTTCTCGTAGACTTCCGAAGTCTTGGCGCTCGCGCTCCCCCCAAGTTTTGCATACGCCCTACGCCAAGCCAACGAGCCGCCAATGTTTTGACCTCGGGCGATCCGGACGTTAACTTCCAAAAGCCCATACGACAATCAGAGGGGTGATGTGGACTTCGATCACGGCGGCCAGGGCCAACAATGGTATCACCAAGCCGATGAATACTTTGACGAAGTCGGCCAGGGCCTGCAGCCAGCCTTCCCCCACTGTCATCTCCTGAGGCGGCGATATGAAGACCGCCCCTAGCCGCACGGCAAGCGCGGTAGCGATGATGGCGGCCGGTAACTCCAGCAGGCCATGTGGCAGCACAAAGGCGGATAAGAATAACATAGCGCTATGACCGGCTTGAGCGGCCTGAATGGTGAAATAGAAGACGATAGCCAGCGGAGCCATCAATAAGGCCACCGCCAGCGTGCCAAAGGAGAAGATGGCCAGCAGGGTGGCTCCAACTAAGGCCCGCACGTTATTTGTCAGAACCCCCCATGGTGTGAAGCTGGGAAGCCATTCGATGGACGGCAGGTCGGTGAACGTATCGGCTGAGAGGCCATCCAACTGCAGGAGAGCTGGCGGCAGTGGATAGCGTATGGCAAAGCGCCAGCCCACGATAGCCGAAAGCACCAGACCCAAGAGAACCACTCCGATGGCCAGTCGCGAGCGCCACAAGATGGCAGGAATGTGGCGACGATAGAAGCTAGCCACCTTCGCCCATCCTCGCTGCCAGCGCGGCACATCTTCCAGATCGCGCGTGTCCCATCGCATGTGGTGCCAGAACGTATACCATAAGAAGGGAATGTTCAGCTCGTCGATCTCGCGCCCAAGCAGATGTTCGCGGTTGAACAGATGAATACCCATCCGCACCAGCACTGCATCGACCACCAGCAGGAAGAGCACGATCCACCACAGGACGTGGTAGTTGGCCCAGAACATAATCACCGCTTCGACCTGGATGAGAAGCGACATAGGGACGATGATGAAGCTGGCCAGCAGGTTAGCGGCCCGCACACTCGTGGTCTGGCTAGAGATGACTACAGCGGCTGAGACCATCACAATAGCCTCGGCGGTAGTCAGAAAGAAGATCAGCACGAGCAACGTCGGCGGGGGAGTCCATCCTTTGAAGAAGTAAAGGCCGATCAGATAGACGGAGATGCCCAGGTAGGCCGCCAATAACGGCGGGATCATAGCTGCCAACATCTTCCCCAGATAGAGCTGGGGGTCGGTCAACGGGGTCGCCAGCAGTGGCTCCAGGCTGCGACGCTCCTTTTCACCCACAAACGTTTCCAGAGCGATGACCAGGGAGAATGAGATGGGGAAGAAGCCCACGACCATCAGCAAAAAGGGTAGTACCCGTTCACCCACAATCGTGGCCTCGTACTTGGCGACCCAGTTCAGCGCCATGTCCGCTACGAGACTCATAAGCACGGGGAAGAAGAGCGTCAGGATCAAGATGGGGATCACCATACGCCAATCTCGTATGGTGTCACGGATCTCTCGTTTCACCAGCGTTATGACTAAGTGGAGATCTTCCTCTTTCACCGCTTTCGTCTGCTTTGCGATCGCTGTCATCGTTGTTTCTTTCTAGCCGGGCCGGCTCTGATTCTGAGCTTCTGATACAGCGCCGACGGCCTGGAGATAGACGTCCTCCAGGCTGCGGGGAACTTTGCTCAAGGTAATTACTTTGACGTTACGCGCTGCCAGCTTCTGAAGCACGAGCGGGTTGACGTGGTGGGGATCGGGGGTGGAATAGTGAAGCCAGTCATTGCCCACCTGTTCTATCTCGACCATCTCGGCCAGGTGTGATGTCACGCCATCGACTGACTGAGCCAGGCGCAGTTCCATTGTGGGAGGGCCCAGCAGCTGGGCCTTCAGGGCCGCCGGCGTGCCGCGAGCGATGATCTGGCCACGGCGGATGATGGCAATGCGGTCGGCGAGCAGCTCGGCCTCCGCCAGGTTATGGGTGCAGAGGATAACTGCGCGTCGATGATGGCGCAAGCCCAGAATGGCGTCTCTGACGAGCTTGGCGCTGTGGGGGTCCATGGCCGATGTCGGCTCGTCCAGCAGAAGGACGGAAGGATCGTGCAGCATGGCACGCGCCAGGGCCATCTTTTGCCGCATGCCCTTAGAATAGGTACCTATGCGTCGGTTCCACGCCTCGGTCATCCCGAAGCGCTCCAGCAGGCTTTGGGCGCGTTGTTCGCACGCACTTTCCTCCAGGCTCATCAAGCGGCCAAAGAACTTCAGGTACTCGTCACCTTGCATCCGGAGGTAGAGGCCCGGATGTTCAGTCAGCAAGCCGACCCGCCGTCGTACTTCTTGCGCCTGCTCGATTACGTCGTACCCAGCCACGGACGCCGTTCCTTCGGTAGGCGATAGGATCGCTGCCAGCATACGCACGGTGGTCGTCTTGCCAGCGCCGTTCGGCCCCAATAAAGCCAGTATCTCCCCCGGCGGAACGGAGATGGTCACGCGGTCCACAGCGGTGAAGCCGTCAAACTGTTTGGTCAGCCCCCTTACTTCGACCATATTTCGGTCCGTCATTGGTTTTCCTTGCCTCGCGCGTAGAGGTAGACGTGGCCGATACGTTGCCCCACAGTAATCACAGAGAGGAGCGAAAGGGCCCATACCAGCGCATTCGGGACGCCAACCGCCGTCAGGACGCCGATTAGAGCAATACGCTCCATACGGGTCAGCAGCCCCACTTTGCAGGCGATTCCCAACGCCTCGGCGCGTGCACGGGTGTAGCTGACCAGCAGGGTAAATACCAGGGCGATCAGTAAGACGTTCACCTGGAGGTCCATTCCACGCTGCAGGTAATAGCTTGTCAGCCCCAGGATCAGCGCGGCATCGGAGAAGCGGTCGAGAGTCGAATCGAAAAAGGCACCAAATGTACTCTGCTTACCGCCGGCCCGCGCCACCGCGCCATCCAAGGCATCCAGGGGCGCGAAGATCAACAGCAACAGGCCGCCGCGGCGGATGAAGCCGTGGTAATATAATATCCCCACTCCAATTTGTAGCATTAGCCCTGCCAACGTGATGGTGTTGGGGTGGATACCTAGTCTGTCCAGGGCCTGTGCAACGGGTTCCAAGACGCCGCTCGCGTGGGTGCGCGCCCAATCGCTCAGCGATCTTGGACCTTCGCGTTGCTGACCTGACCTTACTTCCCGACCGAGCCGCGTGGTTCTCACGTCGCACTAGCTCCTCGCGATAAAATCTTCGACCTTTTGCCGCGCCTCGTCGTCAGTGAACTGGACGGGCGGCGATTTCATAAAATAGGACGAGGGCGCGATGATAGCTCCGCTCAACCCGCGATCGAGCGCCAGCTTGCAGCAACGCACGGCGTCGATCACCACCCCAGCCGAGTTGGGACTATCCCATACCTCCAACTTGAGCTCCACGTTGAGCGGAACCTCACCAAAAGTGGTCCCTTCCAGGCGGATGTGGGCAAATTTGCGATCAGTCAGCCACTTCACATAGTCGGATGGGCTGATGTGAATATCGTCTTCGTCCAGGGCGTAATCGAGCTGGCTAGTGACGGAGCCGGTCTTTGAGACCTTCTTCGAAATCAGCCGTTCCTCCTCCAGCATATTGTAGAAGTCCATATTGCCGCCGAAGTTGAGCTGGTAGGTACGGTCGACCCGCACGCCGCGATCGCGGAACAAGCGCGTCAATATGCGATGGACGATGGTGGCACCGACCTGGCTCTTGATATCGTCCCCGATGACCGGGAGGTTGCGTTCTGAGAACCGTCCCTGCCAGTATTCCTCGCGGGCGATGAAGACGGGCACGCAGTTGACGAAGCCACATCCTGCGTCCAACACTTGCTCTACGTACCACTTGGTCGCCATCTCGCTGCCCACGGGCAGAAAACTGACTACGACATCGGTGTTCGTCTCCTTGAGAATCTTCACGATGTCGGCTGTAGGCCCGGGGGCCTTGGTGATCACCCGCGAAAGATACTTGCCCAACCCATCGTGGGTCATTCCCCGCTCAACTTTGACACCGAGTCGAGGTACATCCGCAAATTTGATCGTGTTGTTGGGTTCTTGCCAGATTGCCTCTCCCAGGTCGCGCCCTACTTTGTTCTTGTCGATGTCGAACGCGGCCGTGAATTCGATATCTCTGACGTGATACCCCCCCAGATTAACGTGCATCAGGCCCGGGACAAAAGCATCATCGGGAGCATCTTGATAGAAGTTTACTCCTTGGACCAACGCCGAGGCGCAATTTCCCACCCCAATAATTGCCACGCGTACCTTTTCTCGTTCAGTCATTATTGATTCCTCCTGGAAATGGATTTTAGATTCGGAGCGCTTTCGTTATCGCTTCTGGCTGTAAAGAATCGCCCGGAGAGACGACGATGGATCTGCTGGCTACCTCTGAGGGCGTGAGATCTTATCTTGACCCTCTATATGGTAGTCCAGTTTGCTATGGGTGTCAATATCAGCTTGCAAAGATGGGCAAAAGCGATATAATTTAATCCGTAAGTAACACGGGGCGTAGCGCAGTCAGGCCAGCGCGCAGCAATCGGGATGCTGAGGTCCGGGGTTCAAATCCCCGCGCCCCGACTTTTGAGGGTGGTTTTGACGCCATTTTGTGGGAATCTACCGGATAACTTCCAAGCGTGAAATACATTTTGGATGTTGTGCATAAGGGTACTTCAAATATGATGAAGTGCCCTTTGTTCATTCTACAGCCAGAACTTCTCCTTGCCCAAGTCGACGGGTCAATGTCTGGACAGCGTTAGCTAATTCCTCCAGAATCTCCGGAATCTCTGGGTTTTCACTCAACTCTTGGAGACTTTACTTTCCGCTATTTTTATAAATTTAATCGGCGGTTGTCGCCTTTGTTTA
>CAYYTU010000026.1:36018-40896 GCA_964474655.1 uncultured Anaerolineales bacterium | reverse complement strand
TGACTGTCGCCACCGGTACGATCTCCCGGAAGCGATTTAACTCCTGCTCAAAAAGAGCAATGGCTTCTTCCTCATCGCCTTTCGCCTTCGCCAAAACCTCGTAATGATACCCCACCTCGTGCCCTAGCTGGTGCAAGCGTCTGAGTGCCTCAGGCTTAAAGACAGCCCGCGTCGTGCGCACGTAGTAGGTGGCCGAAATATCGTATTCGGACTCCAACTCGGCCATCCGCAGCGCCGTTCCCATCCGCCGATCCACATCATGGCGCAACACAATCGAAAAGCTCTCTGGCTGCCCGGCTGCCAAGAAATCCCGCACGGTCCTCACCGGGCAATCCAGCCCCTGGATGGTTTCACAGAGCTGAGCGTACTTCTCCAGCGTGAAGTCGAGCTTCACCGCAGCTCCCGATTGTACGCCATATCGAACCACATAGCGAAGAAGAGCGACATCAGCCATCAGCCCGTTGCAATGACTGCAAGAATGAACTGGGACTGTACACATCCAACCCCGATTGCTCAAAATCATTTTCATTCCTGGTGACAATCGTTGGTATAGCCTCTTGCCTGGCAGAATATGCCTGAAAGGCAATATCGAGAATGACGTTGGTATCGACCAGGCATTTCATTCGTATTTTTCCTGTAGATATTCGATCTTGGCGTCATCCGGATCAACGCCCTTCAAAAACCCCGTCCACTTGGCGAGAAACTGCATCATCGTTTGCTCCTTCTCGGCATCCACCCACCGCGTGTCCGGCTGCTTGAGCACAATAAAGACCTCAATTGGGCGGTGAGCAAACTGAGAAATTTCTGGGATTTGGATAACGCCATCCTCCAATACGACGGTCTCAAATTTATAGGCCTCAACAGCCCGATCGGTGTTGAATTCTTCTTTATGCCTCATCACCACACCTCCAAAGTCACCGCAGTTCCCGATTGTACTCCATATCGAACCACATGGCGAAGAAGAGCGCCTGCAAGCCCGCAATTGTGCCCGACATCCAGGCCAGCGCGTTGATCGGCGGGATGTTCTCGCCCAGAATCAGCCACCTGTAAAAGACCCGCCCTCCCAGCGGCACGCTCGCCGCCAGCAGAAAGAAGGCCATCGCATAGAAAAAAAGCAGCGGGTGAAAATCCCGGATCACGTACTTCTGCCACATGCGATAAAGAAACAATTTGAACAACAGCCACGAGAGTCGCGGGATCATGCGAATGGGCCGCACGCCGCTGTCCTCGCCGATGTCGTAGACCGGCGTGACCGGCACGTCGCGCACGCGGAGGCTGTGGACGTTGAGCCGCACCAGCAGGTCGTTGGGCTGCCCGTAGCGCCGGTACATCTTGTCCCAGTCGATGGTCTTCAGCGCTTTGAGGTTGATGACGGTGTAGCCACTCTGCGAATCGGCGACGTGCCAGTAGCCCGACGCGATCTTGGTCAGCAGCGACATAGCGCTGTTGCCCAGATAGCGCACCTTGGGGATCTGCTGCCAGGCGTCGCCGGTGAAGAGCCGGTTGCCCTTGGCGTAGTCCACCTCGCCGTCCACCACCGGTTCGAGCAGCGCCGGCAGGTCGTCGGGATCCATCTGGGCGTCGCCCGCCATCACCGCTGTGGCGTCGATCGCGTGGTCGCGACACCATTTGTAGCCGGTCGCAATGGCGCCCCCCACGCCCTGGTTGGACTCGTGCTCCAGCAGCACCAACCGCTCGCCCAGCTGATCCTCATACCCACGCACCACCGCGGCGGTGTCGTCCTGGCTGGCATCGTCCACGACGACGATCTTATCGACGTAGTCGGGCATCGTCTCAATCACGCGCTTGATCAGCTGCTCCTCATTGTACGCTGGCACGACGACGGCGATGGTGTGGTCACGGTACATAGGCTACACTTTGAAAATAATAAACGTAAGCATTTCACTGGACTTTGGATAAAGCTCAGATTTTCGCCAACACCCTTCCCGAAAGCTGAAAAGAACAGCCTAAAAAGTCAGAAAGGGCCACTTTCAAGCAATTCTCAGCCAGTTTCATCACACTGGAAAGCTTTCGGGAAGGTTCAAACAAGATTTGTCCAAAGTCCAAATTTCACTGATAGCGTTCGTGTTCGGATAAGTCTTGCAAGAAAGCAACAAACACGTCCAACTGCTCACGGTAAATCCCCTTGAGCTTCAAGGCCTTGCGCCAAACCAGATCCAATCGCTGCGGATCAAGTTCAATGGCATACGCATGTCGAAAAAGATGACGAAAGCGTCGCAGTTCGTCTAACGCCTTGTAGGCTTCATCATCGATCACTGCTGGTCGCAGCGGCATAACATCCAAACGCATATGATCCAAAAGCCGCGCATGCCACCTTTCGCTATGCGCTACGTCATTTTCAAAAACCCCCGCAATGCTCCGGAAAATATTCTCGAAAGCATTGTACAGATTGTGGAGATGGTAGGCAATCACAATCAATACATCTTCCTCTGTCTCGCCTGTGAGATCATAGCGCTCTAGTCGGTCATAAATGTCGGCGATAGCGTCCATATCGCGACGGATAGTATGGATCAAAAGGAGGATTTTATCGTTCATAAGCCAGTTCTCCTTCTTGAGCGACGACCTCGGCGATGGCGCCGGACAATGGGCGCACGTCCACATCCCGCTGCAGAGTCCGCTCCAGCGCTCGCCAGAAGGCGCTTTCCGCTTCCATCGTCTCGCAGACCACTGCCACGTCGATATCGGATTTCGGTCGAAACCGCCCCGGTTGCATCAGGGAGCCGAAGAGATAGACGCGCTGCACGTCAGGATAATGGGGGGCCAAATGCTGGATCGCCTCGCGGACACGGTCCAGCCACTGCTGACGCGTTCCCTCGCGCTGGGCGCTCCGGCGCGCTTCACGATCGCGATGATACCGCCGTGCGGCCTCAATATCCTCGGTCCTCATCTACCCAGGCTTGCTGCTCGACGTCACGTAGCCCTCTGAGCCTTTGTGAGTCACCTTCGCTGAAGCTATCGTCTTTCCCGCCAAATCTGGTATCTCCCGTTCAACCCCAGGCTCACGGTAACTGACTTCAAATTTTTCCTCTGCCATTACAAACCATCTCGCTCCGCACGTCTCCTACAACACCCCTAGCTCTCGCAACACGTCCAGCGTCTTGAGCAGCGGCTCCTGCCACAGCCACTCCACTTGTAGCCAGAAATCGGGCAAGACTTCTGAGCGATAGACACCCTCAGCATCCGGCGGTACCTGCTGATATTGACTATCCTGCAACTGATAGAACTCAGCCCGCTCCTTCTGAGGGTCAATCAACCAATACTCGGTCACGCCGCCGGCCTCATACTCATAGAACTTCTCGCCGCGATCCCGCCCGATGCTTTCCGGTGAGATGATCTCCACAGCCAGGTCGGCTGGGCCGTCCAGGTAGGTCTCTTGCAGGCGATCCAAATGCTCCTGGGCTACGAAGAGCACATCGGGCTCGCGTCCCGAGTGCTCCAGCTTCATCTGGAACGGGGCGCTCAATACGACCCCCAAATCGCGCTGCTCAACGAAAATTCGCATCGTCGTAACCAAGAATCCTGCAATTCTCTGATGGCGTTTCGATGCCGGACTGTACATCATCACCTCCCCCACTTCCCTTCCGGGAAGAGCGATCCATTCGGCTAACGTATCCTCGTCAGCCCAGTTCAGGAACTCCTCGTAGGTCATAGGAGATGGGGGCCCGACTCCTCCTTCCGTCCGAGCGGGCGTCTCGCGCAGCGCCTCCCGCAGGCGCCGTCGAAGCGCTGGGTCCTGCTCGATCCAGCCAGGCAGCTCGCGCAGGATGACGTCCCGAAGCACCTCGGCAGTTTCCGTACTAACGGTTCTCATCGTGTCCCTCCTGCTCCTACGCCTCTATAGACCCATCCCGCTGCTTGGGCTTGCTCAAGTGAGAAGACGCGGCGACCGTCGATCAAGGCCGGATGCTTTATCCTTGCTCGAAGATCGTCCAGATCCAGGGCGCGGTACGCGTCGTGGGCCACCATCACCACCAGCGCGTCGCTGCCCTGTACGCGCTCTCCAAGATCACCCTGATACTCGCGCACATAGGGGTCGTGGATCGACACCTCGGCGCCCAGCTCGCGCAAGCGCTCGACCAGCACCGCGCTGGGGCTGTTGCGCGTATCGTCGGAGTTCTCCAGGTAGGCGTAGCCCAGCACGGTCACCCTCGCCTCGCCGACCGCTACACCGATCTCTTGTAGCGCCTCGACCGTCAGCGCGGCCATATGGTGCGGCATCCCGTCGTTGATTGCGCGTGCGGTCGGGATCAGCCGCGGATCAAAGCCTTCGTCGGCGTTGGCGATCAGCAGCCAGGGATCCTTAGGGATGCAGTGCCCGCCGACGCCCGCACCTGGGTAGAGCATATGGCGGCCCGGCGATTTGTTGACCAGCTCCCGCACCTGCCACACGTCGGCGCCCAGATCCTCGCAGAGCAGCGCCATCTCATTGGCGAAGGCGATCTGTACGTCGCGGTAAGCGTTCTCCATCGTCTTGACCAGCTCCGCCGTCAAACAATCGACCGGGTCCAGATCGCCCTCCACCACGTAGCTATAGAAACGCACGGCTAACGCGGCCGCCGCCGGGCTGGCGCCGCCCACCACGCGATCCATCGTGCGGATGTTGCGCAGCAGCTTGCCGGGCATCACCCGCTCGGGGCAATTGACCAGGTAGAAGCCCTCGCCAACTCGCAGGCCGGAGGTCCCCTCCAGGATCGGCTGGACCATGGTGTGCATCGTGCCTGGGGCGATGGTCGATTCGACGATCACCATCGCGCCCGGGGAAAGCTGCGCTCCCAGATCGGTCAGCGCAGCCCGCAAGGCCCGGTAGCGCGGCTGCTTCGTTTCTGCATCCACGGGCGTTTCGACGGCGATGAGCAC
>CAYYTU010000026.1:34531-35918 GCA_964474655.1 uncultured Anaerolineales bacterium | reverse complement strand
TTCGGCCCGCAGCGGCTCGTGCTTGTGCAGCGGATAGCGGATCACGCGCCCTTCGCTCACGCCACGCAGCAAGCTGATCGCGTCCCAGCGCTCCCGATTCACCTCGGCGTTCTCGTAAAACGTGAGGTCCTGCGTCAGATGATTCACCTCGAACATACCCCGTTCGCCCGTCACCGTCAACTCGCGCACCTTGGTCGGCGTCAGCCAGTTGACGTCGAGCACGCCGATGGTGCCGTCGGCCAGCCGCACCGTGCCCACTAAAATGTCCTCGTACTCAGAATGGATCTGTTGCTCTGTCTCGGCGTAGACCCGGCTCACTTCCTGCTGCGTGATGTAACGGATCATATCCAGGTCGTGCGTCGCCAGGTCGATCACCACGCCCACATCTCGGATGCGGGCCGGGAACGGCCCCAGCCGCCGGCAGCGGACCTCGAAGATGCGTCCCAGCTCGCCTGCGTCCAGGTGCTCTTTCAGCGCTTGCACCGCCGGGTCGAAGCGCACGATGTGCCCCACCATCAGCTTCCGGCCCAGCGCGTCGGCCTGCTCGATCAGATCCTGGGCCTCATCCTCAGTCGCGGCAATCGGCTTTTCGATCAGAACGTCGCAGCCGGCCTCCATCGCATCCAGCGCCACCTGATGGTGGAACTCGGTCGGCACCGCGACTGTGAGCACCTCAGGCCGCGCCTCTTCAAGCAGCGTGCGGTAATCGGTGTAAGCGACCGTATGGTATAATTGCGCGATCTGTTCGCTGCGTTCGGCGGCCATATCAGCCACCCCCACCAGCTGCGCCTCTGGCATCTGATCGTAATTCCGCGCGTGATGCTGCCCCATCATCCCCACGCCGATGACGGCAGCTTTGAGATCTGTCATTCCGAAGCCTCCATAAACACGTTTACCGCCTCCACGATAGTTTCCAAATCCTCATCGCTCAGTGCTGGATGCACCGGCAAGGAGAGCACCTCGGCTGCTGCCCGCTCGGCCTCTGGCAGAGCGACGTCGTAGCCTAGCTCGTCCACATAATAGCTCTGCTGATGGATCGGCACCGGGTAATAGACGCCCGTGCCGATATCTTGATCCGCCAAAGTTTCTCGCAGCGCGTCACGCTGCCCATCGGGCACGCGGATGGTGTACTGGTGAAAGACGTGGCGTCGTCCCTCCGGCACTGTTGGCGTGGTCACCCCCTCGAGATTCTCGGACAAGAATCGGGCGTTGCTGATCCGTGCCTCGTTGAACCGCGCCAGCTTCTGAAGCTGGGCCAAGCCAATGGCGGCATGCACGTCGGTCATGCGGAAGTTGTAGCCCAGATCCTCGTGATAATACCGCCGGCGCATCCCGTGCTGTCGGATAGCCCGGCACTGCTCGGCGATGGTGGCGTCGTTCGTCGTGA
>CAYYTU010000026.1:2854-34431 GCA_964474655.1 uncultured Anaerolineales bacterium | reverse complement strand
CCGCAGTAATCGGCGAACGCCTCCTCCAATGCCTTTACCTTCGGCCCCTGGGCCAACATACCCGAATCCAGCACCTCCAGAACGCCTCGTTTTTCTTCCTCGCCCATCAGGGGTTTAGCAATTGAAATCACTCTAAGTCTCCCAGTTTGCTTGGTTTACTTCAACGTCTCTTTACTTTGATCGTTCTACCGCACGCTGGACATTGCAGCGTGGGCGTTTCTCCTTCGCCCGTCGCCCCGTCTTCTGGAATCCGTTCTCCACAGGGACAGACGAAGCCGTGTAGCCGCGCCGGATTCCCCCAAACCAGGCCATAGTCCGGCACATCGCGGGTAACGACCGCGCCCGCGCCGACCATGGCCCAGGCTCCCACGGTAATGCCGCAGACGATGACGGCGTTGGCCCCAATCGACGCGCCACGCTTGACTCGCGTTCGGGCCACCTCAATCGTCGGTAGCTTTGAGCGATCCGTCGGCGTTGATAGCGCGGGGGCGTTTATCGTTGGTGAAGACGCAATGGGGTCCACAGAAGACGCCATCCTCAAGGGTCACGCCGTGATAGACGGAGACGTAGTTCTGTATTTTGACGTGATCCCCGATAGTGACGCCGCTGTCCACGTAGACACCTTTGCTCAGTATGCAGTGTCGGCCAATGCGTGCTCCTTCTCGTACCTGAGCCTGGTGCCAGATCGAGGTGCCGTCGCCAATCTGCGCTTCGGGCGATACGTCCGCGGTGGGATGAATTCGGGTATTAGGATTTTTTATCATTGCCTGCGCATTCTATCACGCCGACACGCCATGTCAACCGCTTGACGAAAGCCAGCCTTCCCGCTACAATACTAGCCGACGGGCAGGCTTAGTCCTGCCCGTTTGTTGAGCGAATTAGCGTGTGGAGGTAGCGAATGAATCAGCGGACAGAACGAGTTAAATTGACGGCTCAAAAGCGAACCGTGCTGGGTAGCAAGGTAAAGCAACTCCGGGAAGAGAACCTGGTCCCGGGGGTGATGTACGGGCACGGATTCGAATCAATGCCGTTGCAATTTGATCGATACGATCTGAGAGACGTCCTCTCGCAGATCGGCGGCAGTCAGCTCATCACCATCGAAGTCGAAGGAAAAGACGAGCCAGAACAGGTTCTGCTGCGTGAGGTCCAGCGCGACGTCATCAGCGGCAATCTGCTCCACGTCGATTTCTATCGCGTGATGATGACCGAGGCCATCACGGCCGAAATTCCATTGTTGACCACAGGAGAATCGCCGGTGGCGGAGCAGAAAGAAGGTATTATGCTCTACGGCATCTCAGAGATTGAGGTGGAGTGCTTGCCCGGCGACCTGGTGGATGCCATTGAGGTCGATCTCTCCGAGCTGACCGAGGTCGGACAGGCCATTATGGTGCGCGATTTGGCCGTGCCAGCTGGCATCGACGTGCTGACCGATCCCGACGAGATGATCGCCCGCCTGGTGCCTTTGGAGGAGATGGAGCTCGAGGAACCAACGCTCGAGGCAGAGGAAGAAGTCATGATGGTCGAAGGCGAGGAAGGCGAAGAAGTCGAGGTCATCGGCGAGGAAGAGGGAGAAGAGGGCGAGGAAGAGATAGAACACCGAGACTATATGTAAGGCGTGACATAGCTCGGGTCCCGGGGATAGACTGCTTCCCGGCACGAGTCTCAGAACATAAACGCTCGAGAGGTGACGAAAAGCGGAGAGGACGTTCCTCTCCGCTTTTTGCTTTCTGGGAGGGGTTTGATAGAGTAATTCCTTGTTCTGCCATTGTGCTCGTGCTATAATCGCCTTGTTTGAGTCCAGCAATTAAGTCAAGGAGAATATAATGGAGATCACAACTAAAGAATTCAAGCGCTGCACGCTGGTGAAAGTAACCGGTCGCATCGATAGCGCCACGGCTCCCGACCTGGAGAAAGAACTCACGGCCCTCACCGACGAAGGCCAGTTCAACATCGCGCTCAATATGGCGGAGGCCGATTTTATCTCAAGCGCCGGCCTGCGTGTGTTGATCGATACCCAAAAACGATGTAAGCGCCTCAACCGCGGTGAGATCGTGCTGACCGAAGTGCCAGCGCCAATCTACGAGACGTTCGACCTGGCAGGGTTCTTGCCTCTCTTCCAGATCTTCGACAGCGACGTCGAGGCAGTCGGAAGCTTCTAGCAACAACGAGCTCAAAACCGTCACCGGCCCGACCGCACTGCATTGAGGTCGCTTTCGGCCTCACTTTCGGGGACAACGCACAGGATGAATGCCAAGAGAAGCCGTACATTCCCCGGCCAGCATCAGAGCCTGTCGGAGATCAGAGCATTTGTCGCCGAGGCAGCAGAGGACGCGGGTCTCGCCCCAGCGTCCGTCTATGAAGTCCAGCTGGCCGTCGACGAAGCGTGCTCCAACATTATCGACCACGCCTACGGGGGTGAGGGGCGCGGCGATATAGAATGCACCTGCCACATCACCAACCAGGGCCTGACCATCAACCTTCGCGATCACGGCGAACCGTTCGACCCCGAAAGTGTCGCCGAACCAGACCTCCACGCCAAGCTCGAGGAGCGGACCACCGGCGGCTTGGGACTCTATTTCATTCGCAAGTTGATGGACGAAGTCATCTTTGAGTTTCAGGAAGCGGATAGCGCGAACCTGCTGACCTTGGTGAAGCAGAAGGGGAAAGCGTCGTGAGCGACCTGGGCCAATGGCGAGAATTGCTTGACCTGGTCAAACGGTTGATGGCCCAGCCGACGCTCGTGGCCCAACAAGACCTGATCCTGGAGACGGCCCGGCGACTGCTGAACGGCGAGGCCGATCTCTGGCTGAGCGATGCACTACGCCGCTCCCCTGGCGCAGAGTCCCTCTCAATGCCGCTCCAGCCACCCAAGTCGCTGGCGCGCCGCGCGCTCGGAGCCGACGAGCCAATCCTGGAAGAAACCTCGTTGGTTATGCCGCTCCAGGCCGATGAGATCACGCTCGGCGTGCTGACGGTGACACGCCCCGGCGGCCCGCCCTTCGACGGAAACGAGGTAGCCCTCTTTCGGAGCTTGGTGGCGCAGGCCGAGGCCGCGCTGCAGGCCGAGCGACAGGTGGCAGAGGAGCGCTGGCGCGTCGAACAGCTCTCACTGGTGCGCACGGTCAGCGCCGAGGTCGCCAACGTGCTCGACCTGGACGAGCTGGCCCAGCGCGTGACCCGACAAATCCAACGTACCTTTGGCTACTACCACGTGGCGCTCTTCACCTGGGAGCCAGGACAGACCACGCTCCGTTGCCGGGCCAGCATCGGCTCCCTGGAGGAGACCAAAACCGTCGAGGAGGTCATAGGCACTGCGCCGGCGGTGCAGATCGGGGAAGGGATCGTCGGACACGTAGCGCAGACCAACCAGGAGATCTGGGCCGGCGACGTAAGGCGCGAACCCCACTATCGCCACGTGGACGTGCTGCCCGAAACCCGATCCGAGGCCGCCCTGCCGCTCAGAGTCGAAGGCCGGGTGCTGGGCGTGCTCGACGTCCAGAGCGACCAGCCAGAGCGCTTCGACGAGACCGACAAGCTCGTCCTGCGCGCCCTGGCCGATCAAGTCGCCATCGCCATAGAGGACGCTCGCCTTTACAGCGCCCTCCTCCAACGGGCCGACCAGCTTTCGACCGTCGCCCAGGTCAGCCGCGCGGTAGCCTCCATCCTTGATCTGGACGACCTGCTTAACCAAGTCGTCACCCTGATCCACGAGCAATTCGACTACCCCTTCGTCCACCTCTTCACCGTCGACCAAGTCAAGCAAACGATCACCTACCAGGCCGGCTGGCCCCCCGACGCACCGGAGGACGATATTGAGATCAGCAACCTGGCCTGCAGCCTGGACGACTCAGAGGGCATCGTAGCCTGGGTCGCCTGCCACGGCGAGACCATGCTGACCAACGACCGGCGCAATGACTCGCGCTACCGCCCCTCGGCGCTGCCCTCGCTGGACACCAACGCTCAGCTGGCCGTGCCCCTGATCTTCGGCGAGGAGGTGCTGGGCGTGCTCGACGTGCAAAGCGACCGCCCGGACGCTTTCGACGACGACGACCGCCTCTTGTTCGAGGCGCTGGCCGATAGCGTGGCCATCGCTATCCGCAACGCCAATCTCTACCGATCCGAGTGCTGGCGCCGCAAGGTAGCCGACAGCCTGCGGGATGTGGCCGGACTGCTCTCCGCCGGGGTAGGGCTCGACCAGGTGTTGGATGCCGTCCTGACCGAGCTGGAACGCCTCTTGCCCTGTGATGCAGCCGCGATCTGGCTCCTCGATGGCGAGGGGCTCTGCCTTTCGGCTGCCCGCGGCTACGCCACAGATGTCTGTATCAGTGATCTGACACTCGATCACGAATCCTGGATGCATCAAGCTTTGAACGCCGACCACCCGCTCGTCCGCGCCGCGTCGTCGCCTCCAGAACCGTTGGGGGCGGTGATGGATTTTCCCACCGACTATTCCGCCATCGCCGCTGCGCTGCGGGCCGGCGACCAGCAGTTGGGCCTCCTCACCCTCGTGCATCACACCCCAGAACGTTACGGGGCTGAATCGCGGGCTATGACAGCCGCCTTCGCCAGCTACGCCGCCGTGGCCATCGAAAACGCCCGCCTCTATCAGCGGGCCCAGGAGCAAGCCTACATCTCGACGGTATTGCTCCAAGTGGCGGAAGCGATCCAAACACTGACCACGCTCGACGAGGTGCTCAATACGGTGGTGCGTCTGATGGCTATGCTCGTCGGTGTGGAGCGATGCGCGCTCCTTCTGTGGGATGAGGCGGAGAAAGTTTTTGACCCGACAGTCGCCTGCGGACTCAATGAGGAGCAGCAACAGCTCTTTGATAGCTGGCGGATCGCCCTCGACGACAAACGCGCCTCCCCTTTCGTCCACCTCCACCAGAGCTCAAAGCCCATCTTCCCGGAGCCCGACCAGGTTAACGGGACGATGCGCGCGCTCGGCTTTGCATCCCCGCTACTGCTGCCGCTTCTGGCCCACGGTGACGTGCATGGGGCGATGGTGGTCGATTACGAGAACAAACAGAATTCGCCTGGTTCCCCATCACCATCGCCCGACGATGACCGCCTGACCATCATCCGCGGCATCGCTTACCAAGCGGCAACCGCAATTGAAAGCGCCCGTCTGCTAGAGGCCCGGCAGGAAGAGGCCTATGTCTCGGCGGCACTGCTCCAGGTGGCACGGGCCGTCGCTCAATCGAACGACCTGGACGAGATCTTGGAGGCCATCGTTCGCATCACGCCGATGCTGATCGGCGTGGCACATTGCACCATATTCTTGTGGGATCAGGAGCACGCCCACTTTCACCTGCGCAATACGTACGGCCTTTCTCCCCCGGCGGAGGGCCTTCTCCTCAGCCGGCATCAGGCGCCCGGCGACTTTCCGCTGCTCGATCAGGTCCGAGCCACCAGGCGCATGATGAGGATCGATGCGCTTGAAGCGAGTGAGGATTTGGTGCCAGCGGCGCTGGTCGAGCGCCTGACCGCCTCGCAGCGCACCGGACCCATCCCCTTGCTCGCTGTTCCGCTGTCTGTGAAAGACGATCTGTTGGGGGTGATGCTGGTGGGAGAGGAGAGGGCCTCGCGCGGGTTTGACGAGCGGCGGATGGAGATCATCACCGGTATCGCGCAACAGGCTGCCCTGGCGGTGCAGAACGACCGGCTCCAGCGCGAAATGACCAAACGGGAGCGGATGGAGCGCGAGCTCCAGCTGGCCCGTGAGATTCAGCAGACGTTCATACCAGAGCATCTGCCGCAGATGCCGGATTGGGAGCTGGCCGTCATCTGGCAGGCGGCCCGGCAAGTGGCTGGCGATTTCTACGACCTCTTCGAGCTACCCGGACGGCGCCTGGGGCTGGTCATCGCCGACGTGGCCGACAAGGGAATGCCGGCCGCGCTCTTTATGGCGCTCACGCGCACGTTGATGCGGGCTGCCGCGTCCGAGGAGCGCTCACCGGCCGACGTGTTGGCGCGGGTCAACGACCTGCTGGTGCCCGACGCCCAGCGCGGTATGTTTGTCACCGCGGTTTACATCGTGCTGTCGTTGGAGACGGGGGAAGCGGTCTACGCCAATGCGGGTCATCTCCCGCCGCTGATACTGCGGGCTGAGAGAGAGCAGCTCACGCAGCTGGAAAAGGGCGAGATGGCCCTGGGAGTGATGGAGGGCATACAGTTCCATAATCACACCGTCACGCTCGAACCGGGTGATTACGTCATCCTGTACACCGACGGCATCACCGAGGCGTTGTCCGCAGAGGGAACGTTTTATGGCCTGGATCGTTTCCGGCGCGCTATCTATTCCCAGAGTGGTCGCTCGGCTCAAGGGATGCTGGATCGCGTGATTGATCATATTGCGTCTTTCGTCGGCGAAACGCCGCCGTCCGATGATTTGACGTTTATGGTCTTACAGCGCCTGGGGTAGTTGCCTGACTTGCTCAACCGGGGCTTATCCTACCCGTCCGTTGTGCCTCGTGCGAGCTTGCGTTATTCTACGAAGACCTCAATTCGCTCGTTATCTTCGTGATCTTCGACATCCACCACTTTGCCCTCGGCGCCTGATTGGAGGCTCTCCATCACCTCTTCCAGGTTGATATCCTCCGGCGTGAAGCGGGCGCCCATATGCATCCCCACGCTGATTAAGTTCCAGGGCAGATCCACATTGACCTTTTGATGTCCGGTGGCGAGGTCAGTGACGTGAATACGGACTCGCTGTGGCGTCTGCGAGGGGCCGGCTTCGGGCGGGAGGGCGCCCGGCTGCTCTACCCGCTCTTCCAGCGCCTCCAGGAGCTGTGCCCCTTCCTCGGCGCTGATCTTGCCCGATTGGATCATCTTCAGGATCTCCATACGCTCTTCTTTTGTTGCCATCAGTCCTCCTCAAGATCTGGTTCTCTTATGACTTAACTCCTGCAGCTAGCTACCGGACACTTCTCGAATCCTGCCTGGAGCAAGCATCCTGAGCCTGTCGAAGGATGCGCCCCTTGCAAAGCCGTCATCCTTCGACAGGCTTCGGCGTGAGCTCAGCCGAACGGCTCAGAATGACTATCGAGGGATTAACTTCGTTGAAATCTCGTTGTAGTGCTAAGCTCAGACGGATGCGCGAGCAAGTAGGCAGGAACAGATTGAGCATCCCGCCCGGCTCACCGGTATAGACAGGTATCGTAGTCAGCGCCGATAATCAGGCGGTACTGGGCTGCGGCGTCGGGATCGGGCTCGTAAAGAGCGTTTTCACCATATACGCCGAACATCCGCTGTAGATGGGGCATTGCGCTTCCTTTGCTCGTGCCTCGCAGATCGATCAGCCTGGTCTGGGCGTAATCCCGCCGATCCGGTTCGCCGATGAGGGCCATAAACCCCTCGCTATAGAGCCGGTCGGCGGTCAGCCGATCCCAATCCTTGTTGGGAGTTCCGTTCCATACTTCCACCGTCTGGAGCGTGCGCCAAAGCCGCCCTTCCGGCACCGGCCCCAACGCTTCATTCACCACCGGCTCAATCGCCTCCCAGTTGGGCAGGAAGACCGACCCTCCATGCGGGGTGGTCCAGGGAGTGACGTGCTGGTAACTGATGTTACGGAAGCGTATGTTCTGCTCTTCAATCTGGAGGGCTATGGGAGCCAGCTTCACTACCTCATCGAACGTCATATCGGTCACGATCATCTGCTGGAACTGGGACCAGAGCTGGGGCAGCCGGGGGATCACGTCGAGGCTCCGCCCCTTCTGCCAGATCGCTTTCAATACCTGCTGCTGGCGGCGCTCGCGAGAGAAGACGCTGGTAGTCTTGCGCGAGCGAGCATACCAGAGCGCGGTTCTGCCGTCCATATGTTGCACCCCCGGCGGCATCGACTTGATGTGATACTCGCCGTTCTCGTCGGGATAAGGCCAGTAATCGTGCAGAGGACAGTGGACAGGGATTTCAATGCCGCCCAGCGTATCCACGATGCCGATCAATCCCTGGAAATCAGTCCGAACGTAGTGATGAATCGGGATACCCAGATTGTAGAGCATCGTCTGCTGAACCAGCCCCGGTCCACCCTCTTCATAATAGAGCTCGCCGTACATGTCGGCGAAGTTGATGCGGCTCATATGGAAACCGGGGATGTAGACGTAAAGATCGCGGGGGATGGATAACACGGTTACCGCCGGGATGGCCGGTTGGATCGAGACAACCTGGACGACGTCCGTATGCCAATCGTCCCAATCGGGCCGTCGATCGCTGCCCAGCACGGCGATGTTGATGACGTCGGGGGCCGTCTGGGCCCTCGGCACGGGAGTGGGGACGGCGGTTGTATCGGATAGTGGAAGCGTGACCGGGGCCAGCGTCGGCGCGTTCAGCGCAAAAGGAGTGGAAGTTGGCGTGGGATTGGGCGTGAACGTCGGGGTGGGCGTCTTGGTAGGCGTCCTGGTGGGCGTGGGAGTCCTCGTGGGCGTGGAGGTTCTGGTAGGCGTCGACGTCGGCGTGTCTGTGGGAAGCGGGGTAGGGGTCGGGGGGAGCGGCGTGGCCGACGGCAGCGTCGGTACCAACGTGGGGACGCCAAGCGTAGGATCGGCACAGCCGCTGACCAACAATGAGAGACTCAGGACGATTAACAACCAGCCGGTGTAAGACCATTTTCGCAATGGTAGCATCATTTTCCTCCCGGCACCGAAGATTATAGATTTCCTATCCGTTAGGGTCCCGCCCGACCTAATTCTACTCCATTGAATGGAGGGTGCAACTTTTGAAACGCCCCACCGTCGGTCTGCGCCCCTGCACCAGCGCTTTCCATTGACTTTAAGCCCATATTCCCCTATACTTTCCCTGTATCCAATACGGTATTTAGGCTCCCGGCCCTGAAGGATGGTGGATGTGTGGACGCTATGGCTCCCAAACTAAAGCGATGGCTCGTGTTGCCGCTGGCGCTCTTACTGGTGCTAAGCTGGCGATCTCAGCAAACGGAAGCGCCGACGCTGCCGCCCACTCGAAGCGGCAGTCAGACCGCTTCCATCCAGCCTTCCATCTCGCCGACTCGCACCCACACGACTTGGCCCACGCGCACGCCGACGAACGCGCCAACAAGCACCGCCACAAGCACAGCGACGCCAACTATTGAGCCAACGTCCACGTTGACACCCTCGCCGACGGCCTCGCCACCGCCAACAGCCCCGCCTACCGCTGCCGCCGAGGAGGCCCCGACCGCGCCGGAAAACGATCGCGCCTCGTCTCACGCCCATATCGAGCCGGCTGTGCTGGCCAACTACTTCCCCTGGTACGATCCACAGACGTGGGACACCGGCTGCACCTCAGCCGGTGACCTCCCGCAGGGCGGCGCCTACCAATCGGACGCCCCGGCCGTGATCGCCAATCACATCAACCAGGCGCAAGCGGCCCACCTGGACGGATTCGCCGTCCATTGGTACGCGCCCGGCAATCGCACCGACACAAACTTCCATCAGCTGCTAAATCAATCCCCGGCCGGCTTCCGCTCGACGGTGACCTTCTTGCGTCACATCCTGCCCGGCGCCACCCAACAGGACGTGATCGAAGCGCTCAGGTACATCATCGACACGTACGGACACCATCCCCGCTTTTTCCACGCGGCAGATAAGCCGGTCATTATGTTCAGCGATATGTATCGCGTGCCGGGAGCGCAGAGCACAGAGGCCGCCGTCGCGCAGTGGCAAGCCATCCGCCAGGCGGTTGACCCCGACCATACCACCTGGTGGATCGCCGAGGGGCTGGAGCCGGCGTACCTCGCCGTCTTTGATGGCCTCTACGTCTATAAGATCGACCACGCCTGCTGCCCAGAGTCGTATCAAGGAGCATCACAATGGGCCAGCTGGGTAGAGGATTGGGAGCAAAAGACAGGAGAGCCCAGGCTCTGGGTGGGCACGGTGATGCCGGGCTGGAACGACCTCAACTCGGCCCAGGCCCAATGCACCGATCTGCGAGTGAGCAGCCAGCCTTTCGCCCGCGATCGGAGCGACGGCGCTTACTACGCCAGAACCTGGGAGGCCATCCTACCCACGAACCCCGATTTCGTCGTGGTCCACTCCTTCAATGAATGGGTTGAGGGCTCCTACATCGAACCCAGCACACAGTTTGGAGATCGCTATCTCCAGCTAACCGCCCATTGGACGGCGCAGTTCAAAAGCAGCCGCTAGCGCAGCGGGGTTTCGAAGCGAATAGCTGCGAAAGCGCCCTCAATGCCACAGAGTGGGCTCAGACGCAAACAAAGCAAACGAAGCTAGGGTTGATACGCTCAGTAAACGTGCCTGTAAGCAAGCTAATGCGTCTAGGGTGCTTTAGTACTGCTTCGTTTGCCCAGCGGCGACAATCTCGCATGTAACGGCGGATGTGGTATAATCACACGTCGTTTGAGAGCCGACCCGATCAGTACGGAGAAAAATCTGTCCCTTGAACCCAAAGATGGAGCGATCTCCTGACATCTTCCTGATAGCGATGATGGCGCTGCTGACCGCATGCGGCGAAGTGGTGACGCCAGAACCGACCAGTGAAACACCCTCGGTTGCGACACCGGCTGTAGGATCGACGCCCACCCATCGGCCGACGGCCACAGCGCCGATCATGCCGCCGGCCGACACCGCCACGCCCACCCTCGCCCCTACGCCGGTGATTCACGTCGTCCAGCAAGGAGAGACGCTTCAGGGCATCGCCTTCGATTACGGCGTGGGGCTAGGGGCACTCCAGGCCGCCAACGACATCAATAGCCCCCAATTCCTACAGGTGGGCCAGGAGCTGATCATTCCCGTGAAACGAGAAGAGACCCAGGACGCCTCTCCTGGCCTGCTTCTCCCCACGCCGACGCCGCTCGCCTTCCAGCGCCAGGGCGTCGCCTTTTACGAGACGCCGGTCGGCGGCCTGTGGGGCCTGGGCGAGGTCGTCAACACCACCGAATCGCCGCTCACAAACGTACAGCTCCACGTGGCGCTCTTCGATCCGTCCGGCGAACTGCTGATAGAGGCCGATACGTTCACAGCCGTCGACCTTATACCGCCCGGCGCCCAATCGCCCTTTGGCATCTTATTCACCGATCCGCCTCAAGACTGGGCCAGATCAGAGGTGACAATCATTCGCGGACAGGAGGCCGGGGCCTTGGGTGCTTCTTACCTGCCGATGACGGTGACTGACCTTGAGGAGCGACCGAGCGGTTCACAGTTTCAAGTGAAAGGCGTAACACAGAACGACAGCCAGGATCAGGCCGCCAGACGCGCGAATGTGGTAGTGACCACTTACGACGCCCAGGGAACGGTCACCGGCTTCCGCGAGCAGAGCCTCGATCTCGATGGCGAGCTGGCCCCCGGCGATTCGGTCCCTTTTGAGATGGTCTTCACGTTCTACGGCGACAGCCCGGCCGATTTCAACGTCATCGCACAGGGCTTCACTGAATGATCACACGAATTAGACAATGAATACAGGTCAATCCACAACTGCCGAAAGGTCTTTCCCATCGTCAAGAGTAACCGAGCGTAACGAACCACTCCCTTACCGCGTGCTGCGCGGCCTTGCTCAGTTAATCACTCGGCTCACTATGCAGCCGCAATACGTGGGAGTGGAGCATATCCCAGAAGAGCCCCCCTATCTCCTGGTGACCAATCACCTTTCACTCTTCGATCTGCCACTCTTACTTTCGATCTTCCCTCACACCGTCCGCGCTTTTGCCGCCAATGAACACCGCTGGAACCCCATCTACTGGCCATTCCTGAAGGCCGGCGGCTCAATCTGGGTTCGGCGCGGCGAAGTAGACCGCCGGGCGCTACGCGAAGCGCTGGAGGTGCTTGAGCGCGGGGAGGTGCTGGGCCTGGCGCCGGAGGGCACGCGCTCGGGGGAGACTCACGCGCTACAAGAGGGGAAAGCTGGCGCGGCCTATCTCGCTACTCGCGCCGATCTGCCGATCGTGCCGGTCGGGATCGCTGGCACGGAGAAGGTCAAACGCACCCTGCCCAAGCTGCGGCGGACGCCGGTGCAGCTCGTCGTAGGGCGACCTTTCCGCTTGCCCAAAAACGGTCGTGTGCGAAGCCAGACGCTGCACCAGTTCGTCGATCTCATTATGTGTCGCATCGCCGAGCTCCTGCCGGCGGAATACCGCGGCGTCTACGCCGACCGGATCGAAGAAGGCGGTGAAGTTGCCAACCCGGAGTAGCGCTAACCCGACGTGCCCAACACGCGCTTCGCATCCTCATACCCCAGCTCGATCAACTCCTGACTGACGTCCGGCTCATAGCGGATGATCCGCAACAAGCTCGTCTGCTGACTAGGCGTGATGACCTCGCAGTGGACGTAGCGATGCTTTTCGTCCAACTGCGCCTGCACCAACTCGTTGATCGTCTCCAGCTGCCGGACGTCATTTTCGTAAGTGGCACTAAGCGCCAGATCGAGCATCATCGCGAACGCCTTCCAGGGCCAGCGAGGCGGATCCATCCGCTGCTCGCCGACCGGTGAGAGCAGCACCACCAGAACCTCATCGGCTCCGGCATCGATCGCCCCCGCCAGCGGCGTGTTCGCCATCACTGCGCCATCCCAGTAGTGATAACCGTCTATCGTCGTCCAGGGATAGAGCAGAGGGATGGAACAGCTGGCCAGGATGTGATCGGGCGTCAGGGTCATCTGATCATTGTCGAAGATGCGCAGGCGCCCCGTCTCGATCTCGGTGGCGGTGATGAGCAGATTTTGATCAGTCTTGGACAGGGCATCGAAGTCGATATAATCGTGTAGCGTCTGGCGCCAGGGACTTGTATCGTAAATGGCTCGCCAGGGCCACAGCCGCCAGAAGCGCTGTACATTCTGAGTGTGCGTCTGGAGCCAGGCCGCCTCCAGCTCGGCTGCGCTGCGTCCAGAGGCGATGGCCGCCGCGTTGATGGCCCCGATCGAGGTTCCGACCAGAATATCGGGCTCGTGCCCGACCTCCTCCAGGTACTTGTAGACGCCGCACTCGTAGGCCCCGCGCCCGCCGCCGCCCGAAAGAACCAGCGCCCGTTTGATGGTCTTACTCATTAGATACTCCTCGCCTTGGCATCCCGTGCCAGAGCGTCACCTTGCCTATATTGTACTCATCCTGAAAAAGAGGAAAAGATCGCAAGCCAGGGAGCGATGGCTTTGACCACCGCTTCGACACATGCTATCATAACCAGCCAGAACGCATCATCCCAGAAGGAGAACCGCGTGAACCGACAAACATTGCTGGCAGTCTTCGCCCATCCGGACGACGAGGCGTTTGGCACCGGCGGCACCCTGGCGAAATATGCCGCCGGAGGATACGAGGTCCATTTGGTGACGGCCACCCGCGGCGAGGCCGGCCAGATTGCCGCGCCGGACCTGGCGACCGACATCACCCTGCCCGACGTGCGCGAGCAGGAGCTGCGCTGCGCATGCGAGGTTTATGGCATCCACCCGCCGCACTTCCTGGACTACGAGGACGGGTTACTGCCGCTCGTTCATCAAGGGCAGGCGGTGGGTAAAGTCATGCGCCTCATCCGCCAGCTCAAGCCACATGTGGTCATCACCTTCGATCCCAACGGCGTCTACGGCCACTACGATCACATCGCCGTCCATCGCTGGACGACCATCGCGGTCGATCTGGCCACCGACCCCAATTGCTTCCCCGGCCAGCTCAGCGACACGTGCGAACCACACCAGGTCAGTAAGCTCTACTTCCGGGTCCTATCCCAGGAGCAGGTGGACGCGATGGGTAAGGATGGGGAGCCGGCGGCTTTGATGATGGATGGCGTACCCTTTCCACTCATCGGATGGCCCCCTGATAAGATCACGACTGTCATCGATGTGAGCGATTACGTGGAGGAGAAATTGCGCAGCATCCAATGCCACGCGACGCAAGTAGGACGCCACAATCGTTGGACCGAGACGCCGGAGGCGGTGATGGGCGATCCCACGTTCCAGCGCGAGCACTTCGTCCTGGCGCGTTCGACCGTCGGCTGGCCTGAGGGGACCGAATTCGACCTGTTCGCCAGGCTGTGATAAGCTTCCCGGGGCCATCAAGTTGGATCCACTCGCTGATAGTTGCTCCGGCGAGGATTATAACTCCGCCGTCGATGTCACCTTACGCGAGAAACGATGCCTCAACCACCTCGAACATCCACGCGGGGTGCAAACCCACTTGGAGCGTGGGTATCATCTACCCTCCTTGTCGCCGATCCCCTACCTCCTCCACATACTCCAGGGATTGGTGCCGGAAGTATGTATCGTACAGCTCGGCGTAGTGACCGCCCTGGGCCATCAACGCCTTGTGGTCGCCTTCCTCAATGATCCGTCCTTCTCTTAGCACGATGATGCGGTTTACTGAGCGGACGGTCGAGAGTCGATGCGCGATCAAGATAGAAGTGCTTTGCGCCAGGATCAGGTCGATGGCCTCTTGAATCTGGGCCTCGGTGAAGGGGTCCACGCTGGCGGTGGCTTCGTCCAGAATGAAGATGGCAGGCGATTGGACCAGCACGCGCATCAACGCCACCAGCTGGCGTTGGCCCATTGAGAGCCGGCCGCCGCGCTCGCCGACGTCGGTCGCCAGGCCAGCCGGCAACGCATCCAGCCACTCACCGTCACCGATGTGCCGCGCCATCTCCTCTATCTCGGCGTCACTAAGCCCAGGGGCCGCGTAGCGGATGTTATCGGCCACCGTCCCGGAAAAGAGGAAGGGCATCTGCGACACAATCCCCAGTCGACTCCGATAATCGTGTAGATCGAAGGTACGGATGTCGCGCCCATCGACCAAAAGCCTCCCCCCCTGGAACTCGTAGAAGCGGGCGATCAGCTTGACGATGCTGCTCTTGCCCGCACCGGTATGACCGACCAGGGCCACGCTTTCGCCCGGCGCGATGTGAAGCGAGAAGTCCTCCAGCACCGGCTCATGCTCCGTATAGCGGAAGCCGACCCCGTCGAATGTGATCTCGCCCTCCAGCTGCTCCACCGGCTGCTCCTCAATCTGCCGCACCGTGGGCTCGGCGTCGATGAGGGCAAAGATGCGCTCGGATGCCGCCAGCCCACCCTGGAACTGGCTCCAGAAGGCGGCCACGTTGATCAGAGGGAACCAGAAGCGGTCGATGCTGCGCAGGAACAAGTACCAGCTCCCGACCGAAATAACGCCGTCGGAGGCCGCCCGACCACCCCAATAGACCAGGATCGCGGTCCCCACACCGGCGAGCGCGTTGAGGATGGGAAAGACCATCGCCAGCGTAAATCCTCGGCGCAAGTTGACGCGGTAGGAGCGCCAATTGACCTCCTGGAAGTCCTCGTAGATAGCCGCCTCTTGCCGGAAGATCTTGGCCACCCCAATGCCCGTGACCGCCTCCTGAATAGCCGCGTTGACCTCGGCCAGGACGCGGAATCCGGCCCGCGTCACGCGCCGTGCGATCTTGCGGAAAGCAAAAGCCATCCCGATCACCACCGGCGCGGTGCCCAGCACCAGCAGCGTCAGCCGCCAGGAGACGACGAAGAGAACCACAAGCAGGATAGCGACCATCGTCAGCTGGCTGAGCAAATCGCTGATCAGCTGGACGACCTCGGCGAACTCCTCGGTATCGGACGTGATGCGGCTGATGATGCGACCAGAGCGGAACTCGTCGAAGAAGGACATATCGTGCTGCACAGCGGCCTGGAAAGCGCCGCGCCGCAACGCCTTCACCACGTCGCCGATGATACGGGCGATCAGACGACGGCGCAACCAATTGCCGACCCAGTTGAGGATACCGATGGCGAGCACGGCAGTACCCAGGGCCACGACCACGCCGGGGGCCACCGTGCGTTCGAGCAGCAGATCCAGGCCATACGAGATGATGAATATCTGCCCGGCGCCTATCGCTGCGATGAAGACGATCACCAGCGAGACAGCCACCAGGCGGCTGCGGTACGACGCGAAATAGCCCGCGATGCGCTGCAAGAGCTCGCGATCTCTGTATTCGCGATCGTAGGCTTCAGTATCTAGGCCGTGGAATAGGGACATAGTTGGTAGTCAGTAGTCAATAAGAAGTAGGAAGTAGGAAGTAGGAAGTAGGAAGTAGGGAGTAGGGAGTAGGGAGACACCCTCGTGCGTGTTTACTCCCTCTATACTCCGTCTACTTCTCATACCGGGTAAAGATGGTACGATAGGCCGGCGATTCCTCCATCAGCTGCTCGTGACTGCCTATCGCCGCCACCTCCCCCTTGCGCATCACGATGATCAGATCGGCCCAGCGGATCTGGGAGAGACGATGGGTGATGAGAAACGTCGTGCGACCGGCCGCGGCGCGCTCAATGGCCCGCTGGATGCGATCCTCCGTCTCGCTGTCGATGGAGCTGGTCGCGTCGTCTAGGATCAGGATAGCCGGCTCTGTCAGGAAGGCGCGGGCGATGGCCAGCCGCTGTCGCTGCCCGCCGGACAACGTCGCGCCGCGTTCGCCGATGACCGTCTCGTATCCCTCCTCGAAACTGGTGATAAACTCGTGGGCCTGGGCCGCTTGAGCCGCCGCCTCAACGTCCTCCCGCTCGGCCCCCGGGCAGCCGAAGGCGATATTCTCCTCAACGGGGCGTGAGAACAGAAAGATGTCCTGCTCGATGCTGGAGATCTGCCGCCGCAGCGCCTCCAGGTTCCAATCGCGCACGTCCACGCCGTCAATCAACACCCGCCCGCCGTCGACGTCGTAGATGCGGCTGATCAGCTTGGCCAGTGTGCTCTTGCCAGAGCCCGTCTGCCCGACGATGGCTACCGTCTGGCCCGGTTCCACGTGGAAGCTGACCCCTCTCAACACCACGCTGGCATCATCGGCGGCACATTGCTGATCGGGAGTATGGTAGCAAAAGGTGACATCCTCAAAGGTCACCGCGCCCTCCATCGGAGCGTCGTACCCCTCGACGTTCTGGTCCAGCTCGGTCTCGAAAGTGACCAGCTCCAGGATGCGCCGCACGCTCGCCATTCCGGATGAGACCCGCGAGTAAGCGAACTGAGCCGCAAAGGTAGGAAAGCCAAAGAGAAGCAACAAGCCGTTGAATGAGATCAAAGCATCCAGGCCGATTGCGCCGCGCTGGAAGAGAGCCAGGCTGTGGAAGAAACCGCCGCCCTGCACCAGCCCCAACAGCAGCAGCGGGATGAAGCGCGCCTCCAGATCTCCCTGCGCCACGTAAGCATCGCGCCACTCGTTGACCCTTTTGGTGAAGCGACTATTCTCGAACGCCTCCTGGGCCGCGCCCTTCACCGTCTCAATGCCGTCGATGGCTTCGGCCAGGGTGGTGTTCATCTCGCCGAAGCGCCGACGAACGCGCTCGGCGGCTGGGCGCAGCCGGCGCAAGTAATTCCACACCGAAACCACATAGGCCGCCAGGTAGAGCGCCGGGGCCAGGAGAAGCTGCGGGTGGATCGAAGGCGCCACAAGCAAGGGCATCAGCAAAAAGTTAGCCGAACCGATCACCAGATTGAAACCCGGGTTGAACATCAGGTTGATCTGGCGGACGTCGTTAGTGGCGCGGGCCATCAAGTCGCCGGTGGGCTGCAAGTCGTGGAACGACATACTCTTGCCGATCAGACTGGCGTAGAGCTCGCCACGGAGATCCCGCTCCAGGCGCTGCCCCACCACCTCGCTGCAGAAGTTCCTCATCATCTGGAGGACGAAACCGCGGACGAGCTGGGAGAGCGCCAGCATAAGCGCCGCGTTGCCCAAACGCTCCAGATCGGGCGGCGAGGCCGTTACAGCGTTGAAGGCTCGTCCAACCAGCACAGGTAGCGCAGCTGCTAGGGCAGCGTTGCCAAACGCGCCGACGAAGACGCCGATCACAAACAATTTGTGTCGCGATACGTGGGACAGAAGCCAACGCACGGGGCTCCGTCGGTCCGATTGCCACTCACGCGATACTTCAAACTCACTGACACTCATCGAAAGATTTACAACCCAGAAAACGACTTCAGATGCTCTTCAAGCGCGATAAAGGCCACCCACAAAACGGGGTGGCCCGCGCTCAGAATGCTCACACTTACGCAACACTGATTGTAACACACATAGAGGGAAGGTCAACCAGAGCGGGTTGACAAACAAGGCCAAAGCGCTAAAATCAATCGTTGGAATGGAAAAAGCGCCAGCTCTGGAAACGACCCGAAAGGCTCTATGATTCAATCACGAAAACATTGGATACGCATCTCCACCACCACCGGTCCACAGTGGGCCATTGTAATTGTAAACGAAAAGGACGAAAGAATCGTCCACCACTGGCACGGGAGCCCCTTTGAAGGCGGCGAGCCTGGACAGAAGCTGGGAACCCTGGAGGATGTGGATCTGCTGGCGCCGGTCGCGCCGAGCAAGATCCTCTGCGTGGGGCGCAACTATCCGGCCCACGCCGCCGAGCACGGTGCGGACATCCCCGAAGAGCCGCTCCTTTTCCTCAAACCGCCCAGCGCCGTCATCGGGCCAAGGGCCGAGATCGTGCTTCCCCCTCAATCGGAGCAGGTGGAGTACGAGGCCGAGCTGGCGCTCGTTATTGGCCGGCGCTGCCGTAACGTACGCTCCGAGGAGGCCTGGGCCCACGTTCTGGGCGCCACTTGTGGCAACGATGTCACCGCCCGCGATCTCCAGCGCCGCGATGATCAGTGGACGCGCGCCAAGGGCTTCGATACGTTCTGCCCGTTGGGACCGTGGTTGGTGACCGGCCTGAGCGCGGCCGACGTGGCCGACGTCGAGGTCGCGGCCCGGGTCAATGGCGAGCAGCACCAACATGCCCGCACGTCGGAGATGGTCTTCTCCCCGGCTGACCTGATCGCTTACGCTTCTTCCATTATGACCCTAGAACCGGGCGACGTGATAATGACTGGCACGCCGGAAGGCGTAGGCCCGCTCAGCGCGGGCGATGTGGTTGAGGTGATCGTCGACAGCATCGGCGTGCTCCCAAACCCGGTAGTGAGTTCCACTTAACGCATACGTCAGAAAACAGGAGGTCAACGATGAATTTACGCCGTGCGATTTTCCCCGCCCTCTTGACGTTATCAATCACGTGCTCGCTGCCCTTCCTCGTCGGCCTGAAGCCGCTGGAGAAGGGCACCGCCGCTCCCGACTTCGCACTCGCCAACCTGGAAGGTAAAACGATCACCCTGGACGACTTCGACGGGCGTCCGCTTCTGCTCAATTTCTGGAATCCCACCTGAAAGCCCTGCGTGAAAGAGCTGCCGGTCCTGGCAGCGATGGAAGAGAATTTCGCCGCTCACGATTTAGCCGTGGTGACCGTGAGTGTAGGAGCCTCGCCGGAGGGAATCAGAGAGGCCCTGCACGAGGCGGATGTCATGCTGCTGACGTTGCTCGATGAACGCTCGGAAGTGATGGAAACCTACCGCGTCAGTGGTACGCCCACCACGTATCTGATCGGCGAGGACGGCACGATCCTGATGAGCGACGTCGGCTACAGCAATGAAACAGAAGAAAATCTGCAGCGCGAGATTAGCCAGCTGCTGGAGGAGTGAGCCTCAACGCACCCAGGGATTGGACCGCTTTTCCTGTCCAATCGTCGTCTTGGGCCCGTGACCGGAGTAGATTTCCGTCTCGTCCGGCAGCGTGAACAGCACCTCTTTGATCGAATGCATCAACATCTCGCGATTCCCGCCGGGCAAGTCCGTGCGCCCCACCCCACTCTCGAAGAGCACGTCCCCGTCGAAAGCCACGCCCTGATCGGCCTCGTAGAACGTCACGCCGCCGGGACTATGCCCCGGCGTATGGAGCACCTCGAAGCTCAGTGTCCCCACCTCAATTACATCGCCATCTGATAACATCACGTCCGGTACGGGGCAAGGCTCAACGCTCACCCCCCACCGTGATGCCCCGCCGCCGCTTTCCAATAGCGGCTTATCCTCTGGATGGAGCGCCAGCTGCGCGCCGGCCGCTTCCACCACGGATGCGCTGGCCCCGATGTGATCGAAGTGAGCGTGGGTGATCAGCACGTAGCGGATATCGAGCCCACTCTGCTCAATCGCCTGGAGGACGTACTTGCCCTCACCGCCGGGGTCGATCACAGCTCCTTGCTGCGTCTCCTCGCAGCCCACGATGTAGCAATTAGTCTGCGTCATGCCGACCTGGATTTTGCGAATGATCATCGTTGATCTCCTCCGGGTAAATCAGCTATTAGACAATGGCATGTTTGGTAGGAGGGTTCCAGAGGCCCCAATCGCCGTCAGAGACGCTCCTACAATATGTATGAATGATCTGAGCTGGCAGGGAGCATTATAACAAGGGCTCCTCCTTTGTCCAACTTGCGGAACGTGTTAGAATATCGCCTTGCCGTGACGAAATAGAGCTACAGGGAGTCCGTCCCGGATCACACAATTCGGCATCTTAATTTGCCCAACCCCACATCTGGGTTATTTTGACAAATTAAACCCAGATATGGGGTGGCAAAGTCAGATAACGCGATTTCTAGATTTGCCGACGGACTTCCTGAGCTACTAGAAAATTAGCTAGAAAGAGAGAGGATAGTTTTGGCCCAAGATAAACTCATCGTGCGGGGGGCACGAGAGCACAATTTACAGAACATCACGGTCGAGATACCGCGCAACAAGATGGTAGTCATCACCGGCATCTCCGGGTCCGGGAAGTCGTCGCTGGCCTTCGATACGATCTACGCCGAGGGGCAGCGCCGCTACGTGGAGAGCCTTTCGGCCTACGCGCGCCAGTTCCTGGGACAGATGGAGAAGCCCGACGTGGACCAGATCGAGGGGCTCTCGCCGGCCATCTCCATCGACCAACGTGGCGTCTCGCACAACCCGCGCTCGACCGTCGGGACCGTGACCGAGATCTACGATTACCTGCGGCTGCTCTACGCCCGCGTCGGCGTGCCGCATTGCCCCCAGTGCGGGCGCGAGGTGACCCGCCAGAGCGCCGAGCAGATCGTCGACGACGTGATCGCGATGACGCCGGGCACGCGCTTCCAGGTGCTGGCCCCGCTGATCAAGGACCGCAAGGGGCACCATCAGGCCATCTTCGAGGACGTGCGCAAGGCCGGCTTCGTGCGCGTGCGGGTCGACGGCGAGGTGCGCGACGTCGACGAGGAGATCGCGCTCGATCGCTACAAGATGCACACCATCGAGGCCGTCGTCGACCGCCTGATCATCCCCGAGGAGGACGGGGTGGGCGGCGCGCCGTCGGAGAACGGCTTCCGCTCGCGCCTGACCGATTCGATGGAGACGGCGCTCCAGCTGGGCGACGGGATGGTGATCGTCAACGACGTCTCGGCCGATCCGCCTCAAGACTCGCTCTACTCGGAGCACCTGGCCTGCCCAGATTGCGGCATCAGCCTGCCGGAGATTGAGCCGCGCACATTCTCCTTCAACAGCCCGCACGGCGCTTGCCCCGAATGCGAGGGACTGGGCACCCAGATGAAGCTCGATCCCGAGCTGGTGGTGCCCAACCCCGATCTCAGCCTGGAGGAGGGAGCCATCCAGGCCTGGAACACGGACGATAAGCGTGGTTACCGCTGGCAGCTGGTCGAGGCGGTCTGCAAGCATTACGACATCCCGACCGACATGCCCTGGCACGAGCTGAACGAGGCACAGCGGCAGATCATCCTCTACGGCAGCGACGACGAGCGCATCAAAGTCCACTATCGGAACCGCGATGGCCGCCGCAGCGAATACCAGACCGACTACGAGGGCGTCATCCCCAACCTGGAGCGCCGCTACCGCGAGACCGATTCCGACTATATGCGCGGCAAGATCGAAAACTTTATGACGCATCTGCCCTGCCCGGCCTGTGACGGCGCGCGGCTGCGCCCGGTGGCGCTGGCGGTGACCGTGGCTGGCGAATCGATCAACGCACTCACCGGCTGGCCCGTCACGCGATTGCTGGACTGGATCGACGACTTATCGGGTTTCCGATTCCACGCCGAGGCAGCCACCGACGATGACGTAGAGGCGACGACGCTGCCGGACGATTCTCCGCTCACCAAGACGCAGTGGCAGATCGGACGGCGCGTGCTGAAGGAAGTGCGCGAGCGGCTCTACTTTCTGGTCAACGTGGGACTGGGCTATCTGACGCTCAATCGCGGCGCAGCGACGCTTTCCGGCGGCGAGGCCCAGCGCATCCGGCTGGCGACCCAGATCGGATCGCAGCTGGTCGGCGTGCTCTATGTGCTGGACGAGCCCAGCATCGGGCTCCACCATCGCGATCAGACGCGCCTGATTCAGACGCTCTGCGATATGCGCGATCTGGGCAACACACTGCTCGTGGTCGAGCATGACGAAACCACCATCCGCGCCGCCGACTGGATCATCGACCTGGGGCCCGGGGCCGGCGAGCACGGCGGCGAGGTCATCGCCGCCGGCACGGTGGAGGACGTGATCGCGTGTCCGAACAGCTTGACCGGTGCCTATCTCTCCGGGCGGAAGTGCATCCCCATCCCCGAGGAGCGCCGCGAGGGCAACGGGGACTGGCTGATGATCCGTGGCGCCGAGGCCCACAACCTGAAGCAGATCGACGTGCGCATCCCGCTGGGGAAGTTCGTCTGCATCACGGGCGTCTCCGGCTCCGGCAAGTCGACCCTGCTGATCGACACGCTGTACCGGCGGATGGCGCAGCTGCTCCACGGCTCCCACGATCCGGCCGGAGCGCACGAGCGCCTGGAGGGCGTCGAGCAGATCGACAAAGTGATCAACATCGACCAGTCGCCCATTGGCCGCACGCCGCGCTCCAACCCGGCCACCTACACCAGCGTCTTCACCCCCATCCGCAAGTTGTTCGCCTCGCTGCCGGAGGCGAAGATCCGCGGCTACGACAAGGGACGGTTCTCGTTCAACGTCAAGGGCGGGCGCTGCGAGGCCTGCAAGGGGCACGGGACGCTGCGCATCGAGATGCAGTTCCTACCCGATATCTACATCCCCTGCGACGTCTGCCACGGGCGCCGCTACAACCGCGAGACCCTGCAAATCCGCTACAAGGGGAAGAACATCGCCGACGTGCTCGATATGACGGTCGACGAGGCGGCCGAGTTCTTCGCCAACATCCCCAAGATCAAACGAAAGCTGAAGACGCTGCAGGATGTGGGGCTGGGCTACATCAAGCTGGGGCAACCGTCGCCGACGCTTTCCGGCGGCGAGGCACAGCGGGTGAAGCTCTCGCGCGAGCTGAGCAAGCGTGCGACCGGACAGACGCTCTACGTGCTCGACGAGCCCAGCGTGGGCCTCCACGCGGCCGACGTCGATAAGCTGATCGCGGTACTCAATCGGCTGGTAGACGCCGGTAATACGGTCGTCATCATTGAGCACCACCCAGACATCGTCAAAGTGGCCGACTGGATCATTGACCTGGGACCGGAGGGCGGCGAGGCCGGCGGCGAGGTGGTAGCCGAGGGCAGCCCGGAGGTGATCGCGCAGGTCGAACGCAGCTACACCGGCCAATTCCTGAAGCATGTGCTGCAGCAAGCCGATTGCAACGAAGACGAAACTGCCAGCTAAGGCCCGTACCAGCTTTCTACGTTTGGAACAACCCAGACCATCCTTGTTGACAAAAAGACCAGCTGCATATATCCTCACCCCGAAGGGAAGGGCGACTCAATAGAGGAACCACAGGAGGTGATGAACAGGTACGATCAATCGACCACCAGACCGGCCTTGATGCTCTGAGGCTTAACTCGCTTTCCTCGCGAAGTGCAGATCTCTCGGCAAAAGGCACAAAGTTAACGATCAAAACGAACAATTCATACGGTCATTTCTACAGCCACTTCATATGGATAACAGATCACACAGATAGGAGGATCGAATGAACCTTCAGGATTTTCTCAGCTTCAAAAAGATGTTGACCCCAGTGATTATCAAGATCCTCTTTTGGATCGGAATCGTGATGAGCATACTGATCGGACTGGGGACGATACTGGGAGGATTGATAGGCGGACTCAGCGAAAACGATTTTGGCATGGTCTTCGGAGGAATCTGCACTGGACCGCTGATCATACTGCTGGGGATTGTGAGCGTGCGCATCTACTCAGAGCTGCTCATCCTGGCCTTCCAGATCCACGAGACACTGGTGGATATCAAAGACCTGCTGGCTCGAAGGTAGCCTCGACCGCGCACAGTGGCCCGGCTGATCTTCCGGCTGACCGAGGGCCGACCGAGTCGCCTCCTCCCGGACAAGATACCCCCGGCTGGGAAGAATAGATAACCACACCATCCGAACCGCCTGAAGCAGCCCGCACAGGCGGTTCGGATGCGCTTATCGTCGGCCCGATTGGAGCACCCTGCTTCGTGACACGGACAGAATCGCGCCTGTAGGCAATCTAATGCGCCTAAGGCGCTTTGGAACTGCTTCGTTTGCCCCCATTTCCCATCCGTCGCACACCTATGCATAACAGGCACAAGCTGACGAGCGCTGTGAAAGAGCAAGCCCGTCAGGTCGGCTTCGACCTGGTCGGGGTAACCACCCCGGCGCCCAGCGCTCACGCGGACGTCTACGACCGCTGGCTGGCGCGCGGCTACCACGCCGAGATGGGCTATATGGCCCGCCCCGACGCCGTCGAGAAGCGGGCCGACCCGCAACTTGTGATGCCAGCGGCCCACGCCATCGTCGTAGTAGGGCTAAACTACTACCCAGGCGATTTCCCTCCACAGCAAGGCTTGCGGGGGCGCGTCTCCCGTTACGCCTGGGGCACCGACTACCACAATCTTATGTGGAAGATGTTGGACGAGCTCGCGGGCCGAATTGCAGAGATCGTGGGGCACGCGATCGCTCACCGCGCTTACGTGGACACCGGCCCCCTGCTGGAGCGCGAGCTGGCCCAGCGGGCCGGGCTAGGCTGGGCCGGGAAGAATACCTGCCTCATCCACCCACAGCGGGGCTCATATCACTTCCTGGGCGAGCTGCTTCTGGAGCTCAACCTGGCGCCGGACGCGAGATTCACAGCCGACCGCTGCGGGAGCTGCACAGCCTGCCTGGACGCATGTCCCACCGGCGCGCTGGTCGCTCCCCGCACGCTCGACGCCCGGCGCTGCATCTCCTACCTCACCATTGAGCATCGCGGCCCCATCCCGGAGCCCCTTCGCCCCCTGATAGGCGATTGGATCTTCGGCTGCGACGTCTGCCAGCAGGTCTGCCCCTGGAACCGACGCTTTGCCCGTCCCGCGTCATCATCACCCTTCCGCGCCGAACACCCCACGCTCAATCCTCTCCAGCTGCTGGCGCTGGACGAGGAAGCGTTCCGGGCCCACTTTCGCTCCACGCCGATCTGGCGGGCCAAACGGGCCGGGCTGCTGCGCAACGCAGCCGTAGTGCTGGGCAACCTGGGCCACCCCGCCGCCGTCCCGGCGCTGGAACGCGCACTCTCCGACCCCGACCCGTTGGTCGCCGATCACGCCGCATGGGCATTGAACCGCCTGTGATCATCCCCTCGAACCACTTTTCCCACACATTTTGCCAGCGAAATGTTAAAAACCCTTGACATCTAAAACGTTTTAGGATATACTGAAGGCGGTTAAAACGTTTTAGATCATCCTCCATCTTTCATCGCAGGAGCCCAAGCTATGGCTGTGACCCTACAGGACATCGCCGATCGGGTGAATGTCTCCGTCGCTACCGTCTCGCGAGCCCTGGCCGGTTACGGCGACGTCGCCGATGAGACCCGTCAGCGCGTCTTGCACGTGGCCGATGAGCTGGGCTATCGACCCAACGTCATCGCGCGACGGCTGCAGCAGCAACGAACCGAGACGATCGGCTTCGTCATCCCCACGCACGGCCCGCGCTTCTCCGACCCCTTCTTCAGCGAGCTATTAGCCGGCATCGGCAACGAGGCCGCCGAGCAGGAGTACGACCTGCTCGTCTCCACCCGCGCTCCAGGCTCCGAGGAGATGGCCGTCTACGAGCGTATGGTGATGGAACAGCGCGTGGACGGTATGCTGGTCGTACGTACCCGCCGTCAGGACCCTCGCATCCTCTACCTGACCGAACAGAGCTTTCCCTTCGTCGCCTTCGGGCGCTCCGACCTGGCGACGGATTTCCCTTACCTGGACGTGAACAGCGGCGCGGGGATTCGTCGGCTGACCCAGCATCTGATCGACCTGGGCCATCGGCGTATCGCCTACATCGGCGCGCCAGATAATTTAGTCTTCGCTCAGCACCGCTTGAACGGCTACCGGGATGCGCTGGCGGCCAACGACATCCCCTTCGACGAGACGCTAGTCGTGGCCGGCAAGCTGACGGAACGGAGCGGCTACGAGGCCACCCAAATCCTCTTGACACGCGATCCACGCCCCACGGCCATCGTGGCCAGCAATGACCTGATGGCGACGGGCACCATTAGCGCGGCACGGCGACTGGACCTGACGATCGGCGAGGAGGTGGCCGTGACCGGATTTGACGACGTACCGCTGGCCGCTCACGCTCACCCGCCACTGACCACCGCGCGGCAGCCCATCTACGAAATCGGGCGCCGCATCTGCCAGATGTTAATACATCTGCTGAGGGACGAACCCCTGGAAAATCGTCACGTGCTCCTGGAGCCAGAGGTGATCATTCGCGCCTCTAGCGACGGCAGAGCTCGATGAGCGCAAGGAGGTGATAGCTATAGGCGATGCAGATTGATGACAAGATGAAAGAGCAATTCGGTAGTTTGAGAAACACTAGAAGAGTAAGGAGGAGTTCGAAATGAAGAAGTATACGCACATGTTGATGTTGGGCGCCATCCTGATGGGCTTGCTGGCGGCCTGTGCTCAGCCCGAGCCAGAAAAGGTCGAGGTTACCCGCCTGGTGACCGAGCAGGAAGAGGTCGAGGTCACTAAGGTTGTCAGAGAAGAGGTTCCGGTCACGGTCCCGCCGGGAGAGAAGACCGTGATCGAGTTCTGGACCACGGACAACGAGGAGGATCGCGTCGAGACCTACGAGCAGGTGGCCCAGCGCTTTATGGACGAGAACCCTAACATCGAAGTGCGCATCGTGCCCATCGACGAGGCCACTATCTCGCAGCGTATCGCTACCGCTCGCGCAGCCAACCGTCTGCCCGACGTCATCCGTATGGGCGTCGAGCGCGTGGCGGCCTTCGCCGCCGACGGCATCCTGGATCAAGACGCCGCTGAGGCCGTGATCGAGAGCATCGGCGAGGACGACTTCCGCGCCGGCCCGCTCCAGATGGTGACCGATCCCGCCACCGGCAAGTACGCCGCCATCCCCTACGACGGCTGGATCCAGGCCATCTGGTACCGCCAGGATATGTTCGAGCAGGCCGGGGTGAATGCGCCGATCGCCTGGGAGGATATCGACGCCGCCTGCGACGAGCTGCCGGGCACGGGCAACCTGCTCTACGCGCTCACGCTGGCCACCGATCCGGGCCAGAACTACCCGCATCAGGTCTTCGAGCAGGTGGCGATGTCGAACGACGCCTGGCCCTTCGACGAGGAGGGCAACGTCACTATGGACACGCCGGAGATGGTGGAGGCGCTGCGCTTCTACAGCGAGCTCCAGCGCTGCGCGCCGTCCGGTCCGCAATACTGGCGCGGCGCCCGCGAGGCTTACGAGCTCGATCAGGCCGGCATGCTCTTCTACAGCACTTACATTATGGACGATCTGGTCGAGGGCTCCGGCACCGAGGAGGGCGGCACCATCGAGATCCCGGTGGAGGATCTGCCGGGCAAGACCGGCTTCGCGCCGATGATGGAAGGGCCTAATAGCGCCGCCTCCTACGGCCAGCTGGTGACCCTGGGCATCATGGAGGGCGCCGATCCCGAGGCCCAGGCCGTGGTGGAGCACTTCATGACCGGGCAGAATTACATCGACGTGCTGGCGCTGGCTCCCTTCGGCAAGGTGCCAGTGCTGAAGAGCGCGGTCGACGGCTGGAAGGATCTCAGCCCCTACTTCGCCAACTACTCGGAGGAGACGCTGGAGCAGATCGCCAACGGCTTCGAGACGATGCAGCGCTGGCTCTTCCGCCCCGACTACGACACCACCCAACGCGCCGTGATCGGCGATATCGAGGGCCGACTGCTCATCCCGCAGGTCATCAGCAACATCGCGCTGGAGGGCACTATGACGCCGGAGACCGGCGCTGAGTGGCTGCAAGAGCAGGTGGAGACCATCTACGCCGAGCGACAGGCGGAGGCCGAGTAACGTCTATGATATGACCGAGGGCGCGGGTAATTCGCTTGCGCCCTCATCTCAACGTGGGAGGCGCCTCCCCATTGTAGGAGGCGTCTCCCCGTAGTGGCAGGCCCCCCGTAGTGGCACCTACGGTATGCCAGACGGCGATAGTCGCGTTATGAAGAACCCTCCCACGTTCGTGTTTGGGGAGATTTACTTCGACAAGGCATTGAAGTCTGAATTCTGCTAATGTGACATTGTCATACTCACGGAGGTGACCGATGGCTGACGAAAATCACCACTCGTCGAAGCAAGGCTGGTATTCGCTCCAGGCCCGCGAGGCCCGCCTGGCCTGGTTCCTGATCCTCCCCACCGCCTTGATCGTGTTTGGGCTGGTGCTCTTTCCGGCCATCTTCAGCATCTGGATCAGCTTTCACGACATCGGCCTGAACAACCTGAACGACGTCTTCCACGCGCCGTTCGTGGGCTTCGAGAACTACCGTCGCGTCTTCAACGACTTCGCCTTCAAGTGGCAGGGACCGCAGAACTGGGGCGCGGCGGTCACCAGCATCGTCTACTCCTTCAGCTCGACGATTCTGACGCTGCTCATCGGACTGATCGCGGCCTTGCTGCTCAACCGCCCCTTCCGAAGTCGGGGTGTGGCGCGGGCCGTCTTCCTCTTCCCTTACGTGGCGCCAATTGTGAGCGTCGCTTTCGTCTGGCGCTGGATCCTCGACCCGCGGCCATCGGGCGTGGTCAACGACCTCCTGATGCGCCTGGGTCTGATCGAGCTGCCCAAGGCTTACCTTTCTACCCGTGGGCTGGCAATCCTGCTGGTCATTATCTTTCAGTCCTGGCGCTACTTTCCGTTCGCCATGCTGATGCTCTTGGCACGGCTCCAGGCCATCGACCGCACGCTCTACGAGGTCGCCGAGGTGGACGGCGCCAACGCCTGGCAGAAGTTCCGCTACGTGACGCTGCCCGAGCTGCGCTATGTGCTGGGCGCTACGTTCCTGCTCCGCTTGATCTGGACCTTCAACAAATTCGATGACATCTTCCTGCTGACCGGCGGCGGGTTCGGCACCAATGTGCTGCCGGTGCTCACTTACCAGTTCAGCTTCAAATCCTACAACTTCGGCAAAGGGGCGGCCAACGCGATGATCTTGCTGATGATGCTGATCATCTTCCTGGTGGCATATGTCAGCATCGTGATGAGGACCGGCGAGGAGGAATGAGGAGGCGATAATGACTAAAAGAGGCGATGAACGCCTGAACTTTATCGATCAACTGGCCCGCTGGATCACCTGGCCGCGTTTCCTGTTTGCCCTGGGATTGACCTTCTTCCTGACCAGCATCCTCTTCCCCTTCTATTGGATGGCCAGCTCGTCTTTCAAAACCTACGCCGAGATCGGTGGGCGGAAGCCCACTTACATACCCAGCACCCTGCGCCTCGACGCTTACCAGGAGTTGTTCGGCTACTGGCAGTTCGGGCGCAACGTACTCAACAGCATCAAGGTGGCGGTGCCGACCGCGCTCATCGCCGTGATCCTCTCCACGCTGGGGGCCTACGCCGTGGCCCGGCTCCACTTCCGCGGCAAGAGCCTGATGCTCAACGGTATCTTGATCGTCTATCTCTTCCCTGGCATCCTGCTCGTCATCCCGCTATTTGCCATGCTCAGCCAGGTGGGAGCCCAGCTGGGCTTTGATGTGCGAGACAATCTCGGCGTGTTGGTCTTCACCTACCTGGCCCAGACGCTGCCGGTGGCGCTCTACATGCTGGCCAATTATTTTCGCACCATCCCGGAGGAGATTGAGCAGGCCGCTTTGATCGACGGCTGCAGCCGCCTGGAGGTGATCTGGCGTGTCACGTTGCCTCTTTCCATCCCAGCCCTGGTTTCCGTCGCCATCTATACCTTCATGATCGCCTGGAACGAATTCCTGTACGCGCTGGTCTTCCTCAACGACCGCCGCATGTTCACCATGCCGATTCAGATTAACACCATCTTCAACGATCCCACGCCTCGCCCCCACGTGGTGATGGCGGCCTCGACCATTATGACCCTGCCGGTGGTGATCCTCTTCCTGGCGCTGGAGCGCTTCCTGGAGGAGGGCCTGACGGCCGGCGGTGTGAAGGGATAGTATGCGCGTCGGCTTCATCTCCACGCGGCTGGCCGGCACCGACGGCGTCTCGCTGGAGACGCGCAAATGGGCAGAGGTGCTGACGGGCCTCGGCCACGCGTGCTTCTGCTTCGCCGGTGAGTCCGATTGGCCCGAGGATCGCCGCCGCGTCGTGCCGGAGGCGCACTTTCAGCACCCAGAGGTCAAATCGCTGAACGCGTTGCTCTTCGGCGACGACGTCCGCACACCGGAGAGATTCCGCAAGGTCCAGCAGCTGAAGGAGCAGCTGAAGGGTCATCTTCGACGCTTCGTGCGTGATTTTGAGCTGGATCTGCTGATCGCCGAGAACGCCCTCGCCATCCCGATGAACGTCCCCCTGGGCCTGGCGCTGACGGAGCTGATCGCGGAGACGGGGCTACCCACCATCGCCCATCACCACGACTTCGCCTGGGAGCGAGCCCGCTTCTGGCCCAACGCCGCCGGGGATTACCTGCGCAGCGCTTTCCCGCCCGTGCTACCCGCGGTGCATCACGTGGCGATCAACTCGCTCGCCGCGCGGCAGCTGGCGCGGCGCACCGGCACAAGCGCGACGCTGATCCCCAACGTGATGGACTTCGACGCGCCGCCGGCGGAGCCAGATGATTACGCGGCTGACCTTCTTTCGGCGCTGGGCGTCGGCCCCGCCGAAGTCCTGTTGCTCCAGCCGACGCGGGTGGTGCCGCGCAAGGGCATCGAACGGGCCATCGAGCTGGCCCGCTGGCTGGAGATGGATCTGGAAACGGGCGTCACGCTCGTCATCTCCCACGCCTCCGGCGACGAGGGCACGGCCTACGAGGCCTATCTGCGCCGCTATGCCGATCTGCTGGGCGTGCGCGTGCTGTTTGCAGCGGAGCGCTTCGAGCAGCGCCGCGGGCGGACGCCCGATGGGCGCAAAGTCTACGCCCTGACCGATGCCTATCAGCAGGCCGAGCTGGTCACCTACCCCTCGCTGGTCGAGGGCTTCGGCAACGCCTTCCTGGAGGCCGTTTATTACCGCTGCCCGATCGTGGTCAACGCCTACGATGTTTTCCGGGCCGACATTCAGCCCAAGGGCTTCGAGGTGATCGCTTTCGAGGGCTTCATCACCGAGGAGACCGTGCGCCAGGCGCGAGAAGTGCTGCAGGATGCATCGCTGGCAGAGGAGATGGTCGAGCGCAACTACGAGCTGGCCCGCCAGCACTACTCGTATCAGGTACTGAAAAAGCGGCTGACCACGCTGCTGGCCCGATGTACGACGATACGTCAAAGTTCGCAGTAGGCGCTGATGGTTGCTACTACACCACTTTTGTTCTGTTCTCACAACCGCTGGGGCCGGTCTCCCGACCGTGCCCTCTAACCGGCACTCTGGCTCGGTCAGAGACCGGCCAGAGCAAAGGATCGGCCAGAGCAGAGAGGTTCCACAGGAGGAAACGGGAG
>CAYYTU010000026.1:0-2754 GCA_964474655.1 uncultured Anaerolineales bacterium | reverse complement strand
CGGCCAGAGCAAAGGATCGGCCAGAGCAGAGAGGTTCCACAGGAGGAAACGGGAGAAGCGAGATGTAATGACGCTAGAAGACCGTATCCGCGATCATCTGACCTTTATCTACGCTGAGGACGACGCTCAACGCACCTGGGCCCGGCTGCGAGAGCGCCTGGAGCAGTTCCGGGAGCGCAACCCCGATCTGGGGCGCAAGCCCCCGCAGCCCGGCACCCGCCTCACCGAACGAGACGCCTTTCTCATCACCTATTGCGACCAGGTGACCGAGCCCGGCCGGCCGCCGTTGCAGACCTTGAGCGAGGTGCTGGAACGGTACATAGCAGGGGTCATCAGCGGGGTGCACGTGCTGCCCTTCTTCCCCTACTCCTCCGACGACGGATTCTCGGTGATCGATTATAAGGCCGTCGATCCCGCACTGGGCACCTGGGACGACGTCGAGCGTCTGGGGCGTCACTTCCGCCTGATGGTCGACGCGGTGATCAACCACGTCTCGGCTCAGAGCGCCTGGGCGCAGGCCTTCCGCGCTGGTGCCCCGGCCTACGCGGACTACTTCATCACCGTGGATCCGGGGACGGACCTATCGCAGGTCGTGCGCCCCCGCGCGAAGCCGCTTCTGACGCCGGCGCAAACGCCGGCGGGCGAGAAACTCGTCTGGACCACCTTCAGCGCCGACCAGTTCGATCTCAACTACGCCAATCCGGAGGTGCTGCTGGAGATCATCGACGTGCTGCTTTTCTACGTGGAGAAGGGCGCCGAGGTCATCCGGTTGGACGCCATCGCCTATCTGTGGAAGCGGATCGGCACCTCCTGCATCCACCTGGAGGAGACACATCGCGTGGTCAAGCTCTTCCGCGCCGTGCTCGACGCCGTCGCGCCGCACGTAGTGCTGGTCACGGAGACAAACGTCCCTCACAGGGAGAATGTCTCCTACTTCGGCGACGGCGCGGACGAGGCCCAGATGGTCTACCAGTTCCCGCTGCCGCCGCTGGTGCTCCACGCCTTCCAGACCGGCGACGCCACCCGGATCGCCGCGTGGGCCGCCGGATTGAGCACGCCTTCGGAAAGCACCACCTTCTTCAATTTCCTCGCCTCTCATGACGGGGTCGGCGTGCGGCCCGTCGAGGGCATCCTCAGCCCCGCCGAGATGGAGGCGCTGGTCGACCGCACGCACGCCCACGGCGGCTACGTCTCCCACAAGACGAATGCCGACGGCAGCGAGAGCGTCTACGAGCTGAACATCTCCTATTTCGACGCCCTTTCTGATCCCGCAGGCGAGGAGCCGCTGGAGCTACAGACCCGCCGCTTCCTGGCCTCGCAGGCGATCATGCTCAGCCTGGCGGGCGTGCCGGGCATCTACGTCCACAGCCTCTTCGGCTCGCGCAGCTACCACAAGGGCGTGGAGCGGACGGGCCGCTATCGCTCCATCAACCGGGAGAAGTTCCGCCGCGCCGACCTGGAGCGAGCGCTGGCGGACCCATCCTCGCTGCGTCATCGGATCTTCTACCCCTACCTGGAGCTGATCCGCGCCCGCACCACGCATCCAGCCTTTCACCCCAACGGGCCGCAGCGCGTGCTCACCGCACGAGAGACGGGCAGCGAGGCGTTGTTCACGCTGCTACGCACTGCTCCCGATGGCGAGGAACATATGCTCTGCGTGCACAACGTCTCGGCAACGCAGCAGCCGCTCCACATTGATCTCTGCGATCTTTTGGACCCTCCCGGCGACATCCTGGAGGATCTCGTTTCTGGCGAGAGGTGCGCGGTCGACGGTCGTCAGCTCACGCTGGCGGTTGAGCCCTATCAGGTGATGTGGTTAAGGTGGGAATAGAGGGGCTAGGTCAAGCGTATCGTCGCAAAGCAACAACCCTGTTGATCCCGTGAGGGAAAGATAGGGCCAACAGGGTTGTTGGGAGAGGCTATGACGACGATCTGTTCACTGCATAGAGGTTCTCACGCCTGCGTCCAGGGTATTCGGGGCTACATTCCCAGTTCCCAGTTTATTTGCGGGCTCCTCTTCCAGCAGCCCGGTGAGTATATCCGGGAGCTTATCCGTGATCTCCCAGGTTGGCACACAAGCCATCGCGCCGGCCTCCAGAATAGTCTCGTGGAACACCTCACACTCGCGCGGCGTCAGCACGATCAAAGCTATATTCGGGAACGCGGCCTTGATCTCCCGCGTAGCCTCGATCTCACCGATCGCAGGTGAGGCCCCATTCATCAGGATCACGTGCATCTCCTCGCGCTGACCGATGCTGATAGCTTCGGTGAGACTTGTAGCCTCGCTGACGCAATACATGGGAGAGACTGCCTCTAGCCAATTTCGCAGCGCCTTTCGCAAAGCATCGTATTTTTCGATGAGTAAAATCGAAGCCTCTATCACAGCTTCCTCCGACTGAAGGTCAAGTGCTACAAGCAAGCGCATTTACAAGTTGGAGCGGTCAGACTTTTACATCCTCCCCTCAGCCGCTAACATTATAACAAAAGATCTCTTGTCTGTCTGTAGTGTATGTTAGATATTTTCCCCCGAAAACCTTGACACTTTTCGCCAAAAACCTTGACAGGTCTTGTGGCGATACCTTGATGAAGGGTGTGGCGAAACCTTGATTCCGGCGTAACCGTTCAGATGGTTATGCTTTTTTCACCGCGGAGGGCGCAGAGATCGCTGAGACAGGCTATTTTTCAATATTTTGACCAGCTTGACAAAGCTTTTCCTTCAGTTTCTCTGCGCTCTCTGCGCTCTCTGCGTTCTCG
>CAYYTU010000025.1:0-41522 GCA_964474655.1 uncultured Anaerolineales bacterium | reverse complement strand
TAGGGGACTTTACCCTGCAAAGGTCGATCTAGGGGGCTGGGGCCACGAGGTAAGCGGCGATCGAGCTATTTTGACTACGTTTAAGAGCCGCTATGGAATCTAGGAGCAGTTATGGATAAGAAATTTCTGATCATATTGGCAGTGATCGCCCTCTTGGTGGCGCTTTTGTGTTGCTGCTGCGTTGGGACGACTATCACCTGGACCTGGCTGGATGATTCTGAGGTTGTGTTGGACCCCAGGATTACGATTGATCCGCCGAACTTCGCCACGCCTACGCCGGCCTCCACGCCGGTCATCTCCCGCGATCCGGCGGGCGAGATGGGCACCGAGACCGAAGAAGCGCTTGAGGAGACGGTGATTCCGGTGCGTGATTTGCACGAGCTGGCTGTTCGTCTTCGCGGCCTGGGCCCCGACACGCCCCGGACCACCAACTCGGGAGGCTCGCCCGATTACGCGGTCGGCACCACGCGCACGTTTCACGTCTCCAACGTCGATACCGATGAACAGTTCGACATTCAGGCTGTCCTGGAATACAAGACCCCGCACGTCTATATGTGGGTGGAGGAGGGTGTGCGTTTCAGTCGGAGCAATCTGGAGATGGCGGCCGATTTGTTCGAAGAGAGCACATACCCCACCAATCGGAAGTTCTTCGGCTCCGAATGGACCCCCGGCGTCGATAACGATCCTCATCTAAGCATTCTCCACGCTCGCAATCTGGGGAACAGCGTGGCTGGTTACTACTCTAGCGCCGATCAATTTGTCAAGGAAGTGCGCGAGGATTCGAACGAGATGGAGATGTTCTACATCAATATCGAAAACGTCAACATCAACGATGATTTCTACAACGGCGTGCTGGCCCACGAGTTCCAGCATATGATTCACTGGCACAATGACCGCAACGAAGAGACCTGGTTGAACGAGGGATTCTCCGAGCTGGCCACGTACCTGAATGATCTTGATGTGGGAGGCTCTGAATGGGAGTTCGTCAGGACGCCGGATACCCAGCTCAACTCCTGGCCGGAAGGTCCCGGTACGGCCGGCGCGAACTACGGCGCGGCCTATCTCTTCACATCCTATTTCCTCGATCGCTTCGGCACTGAGGCCACACGGGCTTTAGTCAGCCATCCGGAAAATTCCTTCGCCAGCGTGGAGGCCGTGTTATTCGATCTTAATATCGACATAACTTACGATGATCTCTTCGCCGACTGGGTCATCGCCAACTTGTTGGATGATCCGAGCCTCGACGATGGGCGCTATGGCTATCAGGAGATTAACCTGCCCTCGTTCGATATTGAGACCACTTACTACGCCAACGCCTATCCTATATTGGAGAGCGCGACGGTTCATCAGCATGGGACCGATTACATCGAGCTGCAAGGCACCAGTCCGCTCACTTTCCGCTTCGGCGGCTCCACGCAGGTCGGCCTGGTGGATACCTCGGCGTACAGCGGCGACTATATCTGGTGGTCGAACCGCGGCGACGATTCCAATATGCGCCTTACGCGCTCGTTCGATCTGTCAGAAGTCAGCGAGGCGACGCTTGAGTTCTGGACGTGGTACGATATAGAAGCGGACTGGGACTACGCTTACGTGGAGGCCAGCAGTGACGGCGGTGAGACTTGGGAGATCCTCACCACTCCGTCCGGCACCGACACCAACCCGAACGGCAACTCCTTTGGGTGGGCCTACACGGGCCAGAGCGGCGGAGACGAACCGGAATGGATTCAAGAAGAGATCGACCTCTCCGCTTACGCCGGGCAGGAGGTGTTGGTCCGCTTTGAGTATATCACTGATGACGCGGTCAATCGCCCTGGATTGGTGCTCGACGATATCTCCATCCCCGAGATCGATTATTTCAGCGACTTCGAGGCGGATGGGGGCGGCTGGGAGGCCGAGGGTTTCATCCGCCACGCTAACGTGCTGCCTCAACGCTGGTTGGTTCAGATGGTTCTCCGCGGCCCCGAGACCAGCGTAGAGCGGTTCGAGCTCGACTCGGATCAGAGCGGCGAATGGACCATTCCCTTGAGCGAGGAGACCGAAAAGGCCGTCATCGCTGTCTGCGCGCTGGCCCCTGTGACCACGGAGACGGCCTCATACAGCTACGAAGTCGAAGCGAAGTAGCAAGGTGGTCGGGATTGGGGCAGATCCAATGGAGAACATCCGCTGTGAGCATACGTCCACTCCTCTGGACGTCAGCGGTGGATGTTCACCAGCGTTCCTACGTCGGCCCACTCGAATAGCCAAGCGGCCTCCGAGGTGGGCAAGTTAACGCAACCGTGACTCATCGGCTGGCCGAAGTTGTGGTGCCAGTACGTACCGTGCAGCCCATACCCGCGGTAAAAATACATCACATAGGGCACGTCGGCCAGGTAGTAGTCCGGCCCGCTCATATCGTCGTAGCGGTATTTGACGTAGATGCGGAACTGGCCCACCGGTGTGGGTGTCTGCGGTAGTCCTGTCGAGACCAGTATAGTGCGCACCACTTTCTGTCCCTCGTAGGCGGTCAATCGCTGCTGGCTGAGATCCACGTCAATCCAGCGCACGTTACTCCCTACAGTCGATTGCGCCGGCGACAGTGGCGTCGGTGTCGGGGGGGGAAAGGCCGTGGCGGTGGGGAGGCTCGTCGGAGATGGCGTCGGCGAGGGCGTGGACGTGGTCGTAGGCGTGGGGGTTGGCGTGGCTGTGGGAGGAGGTGTCGGTGTGCGAGTGGGGCTGGGGATAGCTGGAGGGCTGTCGGTGACCGTGGGCGTGTGAGAGGCGACGATCGTGGGAGAGGGCGTGGGAGCCCATGCCGCGATCGCGCGTAGATGGGAGGGAAAGAGGGCCCCGGCGATCAAAGCGCCGCCGATGAGAGCGATCAACGCGCTTACGGCGGCGAGCACAGCGATGCGGCTTTTTTCGCTGCGCGAAGCTCGCTCACTTGTGGTCGGGGCGTCCGATTCACTCGCAGCCGGTTCCTGGCCTGGTGATGGTTCCGCAGACGCGCGCTGGCGGGCCCAACGAACTGCTTGCCGAACGCAAGAATCGCGCGGCGCGATCTCTAAGGCCTGTTCTGCGTAGACTCGACCGACGCGAGGGTTGTCGCTCAGCCAGCTCATCCACAACAGCGCTTGTAGATTGGTCGGCTCGTGTGCCAGCACAGAGCGAAAGCAGCAGCGCGCTTCCGTCTTATCGCCCCTTTGCGCCGCCGCCTGGCCCTCTTCCAGCAACTTCGCTACTTGCTCGTCCTTCACTTGCTAACCCCATCCTCCCGAATGTCGCCGGGTTACCAACCCTCCTCTGCCAGCTTATCCCGTAAATCGCGAGGGGTATCCGCCATGAGAGGCACGTATAACACGCCGGGGTAGTGCGTCTCGAAGAAGTCCAGTAGGTCGCCGCCCCAACGGTCGGGGTTGACGGCGATGACGCGCCGGAAATCGAGGTCGCCGATCCCGGCATCGTCAGCGCTGCCGCCGATGGTGAAGCGATGCTCGTCCCAGGCCCCCTCGACCACGGCGCTGGCCCAGGCAGCATCGGCACCCGGCGGCAGTAGCACGTAGCTGCGAGCATACGCCACCCGCGGCCGCCCTCGCGGCTGCGACGGCTGCTCCGGCGGGTGAGCAGGCAGAGGGGGCACATCATCCAGTGCGTCTTTTAACGCGGCTGGATTGGAGGCTGTCACCGGTATGTAGATGGTGCCGGGGTAATGCGTCTCGAAGAAGTCCAGTAGGTCGCCGCCCCAACGGTCGGGGTTGACGGCGATGACGCGCCGGAAATCGAGGTCGCCGATCCCGGCGTCGTCGGCGCTGCCGCCGATGGTAAAGCGATGCTCGTCCCAGGCGCCTTCGGCCACGGCGCTGGCCCAGGCTGCTCCGGCATCCGGCGGCAGCAGCACGTAGCTGCGAGCGTACGGCACCCGCGGGCGTCCTCGCGGAGCAGGAAGCGGGTCCAGGTAAGGGCGTGGGTTGAGATAATCCGCATTGGCTGGGAGATCCAGCTCATCAACTTTCATCGAAAGGTGGAGATGGGGCCCGCTGGTCGAACCGGTCATACCTGCGGTGCCGATCAGGTCGCCAGCGTGCACTTGTTGCCCCACCGAGACCGGAATATGCGTCATATGGGCGTAGAGCAGCGTCACTTCGCCCAGGCCAGAAACTTGACTGGTGACGTAGACGTGGTGGCCGTAGCCTGTCTCCCGCATCTCCTTGCGCGTGACTACGCCGTCCAGGCACGATCGGATGGGTGAGCTGGCCGGGTCATTGTATTTGACGTGCATGTCGACGCCGTTGTGTCCGCCTCGCAGCGAGTGATTGAAGGACGTCTCGTAGTAGCTCTGTTGATTTTCGCCGTAGTATTGCGTGTAGTACTGAAATTCGGTGGGCCAGGTGAATCGCGCTGCCTTGGCTGGCGGCATATGTTGACGACCGGCAACGCGCGAGACGACCGGGCGCGGTTGACCATCGGCATCAACCCACGTTTGGGCCGCGTAGTCTGGGTTTGGCGAGCGGAGGATGAACCCGTAGGCGGCCTGGATGCGCGGCCAGTCGACTGCGTTGGCGGGCCAATCTTGCTTGCACTCATCATATTGGGCACAGGTGAAGTAAAACTCAGCGTACTGATCGCCTTTGATGCCGGTATGGGCATTGGGATTGACGTTGGCGAACTCGGAGATCACCAGCGGAAGCCTGGGTGTTCGCTCCAGATAGTGGCGGATGAAGCGCATACCGCCGTCGAAGGCCCGCAGGTTGGCGGCGCTATCCCAGTAGACGTGGCAGCAGAGGAAATCGGCCTTCTCCAGCGACGCGCGGCAGCTGGCCAAGAAATCCCGCTCGGAGATGGCCGGTTTGGGGCCGGGTTGCCTGGGGGGCGGTGGCGTCAGGCTGGGGAAACCGATCCGGACCTGGGGCCCGAAGGTAGTCCGCAACCGTTCGGCGACCTGGGCGAACCAGTTGCCGAAGGCAGCGGGGCTGTCCCAGGAGACGCCATAACCGCGCTTGGCTTGGTTGGGTTCGCCGTGAATCTCGAAATCGCGCACCCCGGCTCGCACAAACGATTCGACCGCCGAGGCGAAATAATCCACGAAGGCTTTCGGCGAAGTGGGGTGATCGCCCGGTTCTGGGCTGAGAAGCTGAACCAGGAAAGTGTGAATCCCCAGGTCACGGTAAGCGGTCAGATCGGAGGCCGGGTTGACGATCGCTCGTAATTTGAGCGCTTCCAGCCCGGCTTGTTCGATGACGTCCAGATCTGACGGCTTGGCCGCGCCATGACCGACTAACAATCCAGATTGGGCGAAGGGCATAGTCTACCTCCCGACGTGATCGGAGATAATGAATGCAGGCGATGGGCAAACGAAGCGATTCTAGGGTAGCCCAGACGCATTAGATTGCCTACAGTCACGTTTATCGAGCGTATCAATCCCAGCTCGTTTGCCTTGTTCACGCTTTAAGGACGCTCTGTGGCCCTGAGGGCATTTTTGCTGAGCGACCTGCTTCGAAATCCCGCGATGACAGATTCCCGGCGGGACGAGGGGTTCGCCGTGGGGCGAGCGGCTCTTCCGCCGGACGCTATGGGCGATGGGTGATGGCTTCAGTTTACCATCAAACGGAGGTGGTGTCAACGTGAACTCCCAAGGCTTGGCAAAATGCTCAATCTGAAGTACACTATCGGTGCGGCGGTGGAAGAGTATCAGGAGGTGAGGGATGTCCCGTAAGTTGGTCCAGGAATCTGCGCCGGGCAAGGCGATTCTCTTTGGCGAACATGCGGTCGTTTATGGACGCCCGGCTATTGCAGTACCGGTCACGCAAGTGAAGGCCACCGCTACAATCCAATCCGCTCAGCGCGATGTGGGGCTCACGATTGTGGCCGCCGATCTGGGGGAGCGGATCGCGCTGAAACCTGCGCAGGAAGCCCCTTCGTCCCACCCTCTGGTCGCCGCCGTGCGTCTCACCTTGACGCATCTCCAATCCGCTATGCCAGATGCCAGGCTGACGATTCGGTCCACGATTCCTATCGCCAGCGGCCTGGGCAGTGGAGCGGCCGTCTCCACGGCGCTGATCCGGGCCCTGGCGGCTTTCCTGGATCGGCCTTTGAGCGCTGCCGAGGTCAACGCTTTAGTCTTCGAGGTTGAGAAGATTCATCACGGAACGCCCAGCGGGATTGATAATACCGTCACCGTCTATGAGCAGCCGATTTATTTTGTGAAAGGTGATGCCGCAAAAGGTGCCCGGCCGGACGATGGTCTTGGGAAAGGCGATCTCACAGGCGGTGAGCTTGCAAAAGCCGATCACTGCCTCGAAAGGTTGAGCGTGGGGGCGCCGTTCATGGTCCTCGTCGCTGATACCGGTGTTCGGAGCTCCACCCGCGAGGTCGTGGCGCAGGTCCGACGAGCATGGCGGCGGGAGCAGCCGCGTTACGAGGCTTTATTCGATCAGATAGGGGAGGTGGCCGAGGCGGCGCGAGAGGCCATCAGGGTTGGCGATCTCAACCGCCTGGGCGTCTTGATGGACGAGAACCACGACTTGCTTGTCGATCTGGGCGTCTCTTCTCCCTCGTTGGAGACGTTGGTGAATGAGGCGCACTTCGCCGGGGCCCTGGGGGTGAAGCTTTCGGGCGCCGGGCAAGGTGGCAACGTAATCGCACTGGTAGACGAGGAGACCGTGACCGGGGTAGAGAGGGCGCTCCAAGATGGAGGAGCTAAGCGCGTGATCCGGAGCACGGTGCGGTGATCTAAGGCTCGCGGAAGCGTTTCTCCAGCGCCTCCAGCAGCTCGGCCGCCTCCACGAGCTTGTCCAGCGGGTTTTCGTCGCCCCGGAAGTACCGATAGTCGCAGGGCATGACGTCGAGCGTCTTCACCAGATCGTGGTGACGGTCGCGGAGAGCACTGTCGCTGATGTCGTAGAAGGCCGCCAGTTTGTAGCGCCGCACTGGACGGAGATTGACCTTGCGGATTGTGTAGTCGAGCGCTGCAGCCCACGTCTCCGGCTTTCGCACGATCAGCTTCTTGCTGCCCAGGGCGATGCGAAACTCCAGCCACATCTGAAGTGCGGCTCCGATCTCCTCGATCGGTAGGTTCGCCTCGGACATCTTCTCAGTCAGCACATGTTCCACTTCGTCCAGACCGCTGGCAAAGAGCCGCTCGAACCGCTCCGCCAGATGGGAATCGGGATCCAGCTGCATAAATTCGGCTAACACGCGCAGCGCGCGATCAAAGTCACCGCTCCGCGCCAGGGCCCGCGCCAGATCCAGACGATAATTGGGCTCATCAGGTGCCAGATCGACAGCCTGCTCGAACTGCTGGACAGCGCGCTCGACATCCCAGGCTTGATAGGCCTGGGTCCCCTCTTGTTGATACTTTTTCGCCCGGCGGCGATCTCGCCTGCTGACTCGCTCATTTGCCATAACATCTACTCCGTGGTGTCTTTTTTCCTGCCCCCGGCGGACGACACATCCAACGCGAGCAGATCATTCAAACTCAGATGGTGTTTTCCAGTAAGCTGTCATCAGAATTCGGAAGTCGTAAGAGATCCATTGCACAGCGGATCTTAACGCTATGGCGAGTTAGCCTTCCCGCCGAGGTATTCAGTGAAAGACTTCCGAATTCTCAAATGAAAAACCCCTGAGCTCGGTTTCCAGACAGATCGTTCGTCATAACAGCAAGAGGATTATAGCATAGTCATCGCCAGCGGACAAAGGCCTATTCAGCCGACGGTTCCAGGCCTTGCCAGAAGGCATCTAATGCATCTGTCACTCTATCCAGCTGCTCGAAGTGGGGCAGGCCGCGGCTCGGTGCGATCCGCTCCGCTTGCCAGGGCGGGCGACTCTCCACGAAGGCGGGAAGTTGATCGAAAGCGACGTAGGGATCGCGGTCGTAGAGCACGAGCGTGGGTTGTTTGATCTTGTCGTACAGCTGGGAGCGGACGTTGGGCGTGAAGAGCTTGCCGCTGAGGAAGTAGAGCGGCGCGTGTTCGGCGCCTGGCTGGTGCGCGCTGGTGTAGGCGTAATCGACGAAGTCGTCCGGCACGGGACCGACGAAGCTTCGGCTCAGGAAGTACCTGATGCTGGTCCTGGTCGCAATCAGGTCGAAGAGCGGGCGACGCCAGAGCGGGAAGGAGAGAAGATCGTGCGCGGAGATCCCCGTTTCGGGCGCGGTGCTGGTGCCATCTCGCCCGCCGTCGAAGCCGGTCGGGGAGATCAGGGTCAGCGAGCGCACCGCCTCGGGCCGCGCCAGCGTGGATGCGGTTGCAAACTCACTACCGAGCGAGAGCGCGACCACGTCGGCCGGCTCGCCCACCTCGCTCTTCAGCAGAGCCAGAATCGCGTCGCGGAATAACTGCGGTGTGTAGACCCGGTTGGAGCGCTCCGAGAGACCGTAGCCCGGCAGGTCGAGCGCGTAGACTGGACGTTCTTGGCGATAGTGTTGGAAGAGCGGCCTCATCTCGTAGGCGCTGGCGGCGGCGTTGACGCTGTGGATCAGCACCAGGGGCCGTCCGGAGGTCCGATCATCGACGTAGTAGCTGAGCTGACCTGCTTGCTCGGCCTCGAACATCCGCCGCTCGGCCGGAATGGCGTCCGAGAGGGGGACGTCGTGATCGATCCCCAGATGGCTGTACAGAATCCAGCCACCGGAGGCCAGCACCGCGGACGAAGCCAGCACTTTGAGGCCGGTCACTAATCTATTGCGCATAATTTCTACCATTTGAACCTCCCGCTAAAACAAGTGGAACGCGGCGACGATGGGGGCGAAGAGCGACGAGACCAGCGACATCACCGTGATCAGGGTGTTGAGCGAGGGCCCGGCGGTGTCCTTGAAGGGATCGCCGACGGTATCGCCCACCACGCTGGCTTTGTGAGCATCGGAACCAGTGCCGCCGAAGCGTCCTGCCTCGATGTACTTCTTGGCATTATCCCATAGGCCTCCTGCGTTCGACATCAGCAGGGCGAAGATCACGCCGGTGAAGATGCTACCACCCAGGAAGCCGCCCAACGCCTCTGGGCCGAGCACGAAGCCCACCATCAGCGGCAGTACGATCGCCAGCAGCGCCGGGCCGACCAGCGCGGCCAGCGCGCCGCGAGAGGCCAGCGCCACGCACGCTCCGTAATCGGGGGCCTCGGTGCCGGCCAGGATGCCCGGCGATTCCTCGAACTGGCGACGGACCTCTGCGATCATATCGAAGGCGTTTTCGGTGACGGAGAGCATCGTGAGGGCGCTGAAGAGTGGGGGCGTCACCGCGCCCAGCAGCACGCCGGCCACGACCACCGGATCACGCAGGCTGATACTGAGCTCGATGCCCCGAGCGCCGACTACCTCGGCGTAGGCCGCGAAGAGAGTCAGCACGGTCAGCGCCGCCGCGCTGATGGCGAACCCTTTGGTGATCGCCTTGGCGGTGTTGCCAGCTGCGTCGAGCACGTCGGTCGTCTCAATCACCTCGCGCGACATCCCCGCCATCTCCGCGATGCCGCGGGCGTTGTCCACGATGGGCCCGTAAGCATCGGATGAGACGATCATCCCGCTGATCGAGAGCATCCCCACTGCGCTGATCCCGACCCCGTAGATACCGCTTATCCCCGAAAATTCCGTCAGGTAATAGGAGAGCAGTGTCGCCACTACGATGCCAATGATCGACGGTACAATGCTGACCAGCCCGTAGCTGAAGCCGGTGATGATGTTGATCGCCGCGCCCGAGCTGGAGACACGAGCGGTCTCAATCACCGGCCGAAAGCGCGCCGAGGTGTAGTAATCGGAGGTGAAGCCGATCACTACCCCGGTGATCAAGCCAGCCAGCGTGGCCCAGAGCAGGCCGAGGTTATAGTCGCCCAGCACCACCATCGCGGTCGTCAGGACGGCGAAGATGGCACAAGTGATGACTGTCCCGCTGTTGAGCGCCCGGCCTGGCTTCCCGCCTTCGCCCACCCGCACGAATTGGATACCGATCAGCGAGGCCACAATGCCCAGCGTGCAGAGCATTAGGGGGAAGAGTACATACCGTACCTGTGCGGTTTGGTCACCGGCGAAGAGGGAGACGCCCAATAACATCGCGGCCACCGTGCTAGCCACGTAGCTGTCGAAGACGTCGGCGCCCATCCCGGCCACATCTCCTACGTTGTCGCCCACGTTATCGGCCACTACCGCCGGGTTGCGCGGGTCGTCCTCGGGGATGCCGATTTCGATCTTGCCGACCAGGTCGGCTGCGATGTCGGCGGTCTTGGTGTAGATGCCTCCGCCGGCCTTGGCCAACAGGGCCAGCGCCGAAGCGCCGAAGCTGAACCCGAGGATGATCTCCGGGTCGCCGGTCATCAGATAGATGATGCTCATTCCAATGATGGCCAGCCCCACCATCGCCAGGCCCATCACAGAGCCGGCGTAGAACGCTACTCGGAAGGCCTGGCTCAAGCTTTCTTGCGCCGCCGTCGCGCTGCGCACGTTGGCCTCCACGGCGATACTCATACCCATATAGCCCGCTACGGCGGAGCAGATGCCGCCGGCGATGAAGGCCAGCGCCATAGTGAAGCCTCGGGTGGGATTGACGGTGGCTGCGCCCGTGCCCAGGTGTTCGATATCGAAGCCGAAGACAAGCGCGATGACGACGCCGAGGGCGACGGAGATCAACGTGAGCGCCAGGTAGAGGCGGACCAGATACGTTCGCGAGCCCTCGCGAATCCAGGATGCGACTTCCTGCGCCCGCTCGGAACCGGGATCTTGTTGCTGAACCCAGCGGGATAGCCAAACTGCGACGCCGACGGCAATGAGCCCGGCGAGTAGCGCGATATAAGCCCACATCTCAGGGGTTAGCATACACAACCTCCTATTGGGGAATTAGGTTACCAGTCGATATCGTTCACGGGTCAGGCGAGATCACATCTCGGCTGAGCGCCACCAGCGGTAATGCTTCTCACGCAGCTCATCCCGCGGTGGGAGCGGGAAGAAGAGTAAGTCGTCCTCGTTGCCCATAAAGATGCCGCTTTTGAGCGTGCGGTAGGAGAACGTGGCCGGTTCGATGCGATTGACCATCTTGGCTTTGACTGTCTTGGTCTTTAACGCCATCAAGCACTGCCGCAAGTGCTCTACCCGTGAATACGGCAGGTCGCCGATGTCCCCGTGTTCGGGATCGGCGGAAAGCGCGCCCAGCCGCAGCTCGGCGAAGCAGATCGCCGGCAAGCAGATCAGTGTGCTTGGCGTCTTGACGATCAGATCATAGAGAGCACGCGGGCCAAGCGAGCTGACCACGCGAGGATGCACCGGGGCGATCTCTTGGTATAAGTGGAACCCCGGCATTTTATCCGGCAGGTCTTCGCTGGGGTCCAGGCCCAGCACGCGCCCGTCTTGCGTGACCAGGTAAAGCCGCTGGATGGCGTCCAACGCGGTGTGCTCCAACACCCGGTAGACGGAGATATAGATCGATGCTTTGGGGCTTCCATCCTCGTGAGGCACACAGCGACGGAAGCCCTCTTCGATGCGGAAGTAGTCGTGTCGGAAGTCGGGATCGATCTCGGCGAAGATAGCTTCGCCGCGGGCTTTCTTCTCCGTCCCCACGGCGTAATAGACGCCGAATTCCTCTGGGGTGAGCATCGACGCGACTAAGGCCTCCGGTATCAGCGATAAGTACAGATGAATGTCTCTGGACATTAGTCTCCTCTCTTTCGTAAAGATTGGTGCTCTGGGACTTTGCGAGTGCTCAGAGCGGATTTGTAATCCGTATCTCGTATCTGGGCTTCGGGATTAATTCGACCTGGTGCGGGGGGCACCCCCGCTGAGCAATATCAAGCTATCGACCACGCGAAATCCCAAAGAGCCTAACCATTTTATGCACTGGAGCCAAACGCGACTGTCGCCGTCTGGAGACGCCTCCTACATCATCCTCTATCACCACGGGGAGATGGAGTTGACAACAGGGTGACTTTTGCATTATTGGCATGTTACTGGTCCGTACAGGATTTCGAAGCAGGTCGCTCAGCAAAAATGCCCTCAAGGCCGCAGAGCGTGCTTAGGTGTGAATAAGGCAAGCATTGAGTGCCTCGCAGCTTCTAAAGCACCAGAATGAGGCCAAAGACGATCTCCACCGCCAGGCTGATGATGTTTGAGGATTCGGACAGCGAGCCGTCGACGAGCATCGAGATAAGCCTCGCTGCGCCGATGGCGAAGTACATCACGCCCAGCATCTGGTACGTCTCCGGCGTGCCCGCGATCAGCGGGAAAGCGCCCACGCCGATGAACAGCCCACCGAAGACGGAGCGGATCTCCGTCACGCCACGCGGTCCGGTCGGTTCCACGTCAGTGAAGCCCGGCACCGCTGACGGCCTGAGCGCCGCCAACAGCCCGGTCCCGATGGTGCCAAGACAACCAATGACTTTGAGAATTTGCGTGATCATCGTTTTTCCCTTTCGTTCGTTCTATTCTACTTGTCTACTTGTCCACCACGATGCAGGTCGCGAAGTCGCGCAGGCAGCCGACCTGGGCCGAGAAGCCGTGGGCTGCGACCAGTGCTTTCATCTCCTCGGCCGAGTGGAATGAGCTGTGCATCAACGCCAGCTTCTCAGCTAGGGCGATCAGCTTGACCGGCAAGCGCGTGATGTCGGGCTCCTCGATCACCAACCGGCCCCCGCGTTTGAGCACGCGCAGCAGCTCTCCAACGGCGGCGTGCTGGTCGCCGAAGTGGTGGAGCGCATCGACGGCGAGGACGCGCGCGAACTGCTCGTTGGGGAAGGGGAGGTGCTCGACGGCGGCTTGTATGGGTAGCAGCTGATCTTTGCCCTGGGCCTGTTTCAGCATCGGCAGCGAGAGGTCGTTGATCACCAGCCGCCTGACCATCGGACGCAGGCGTGCCGAAACGCGCCCGGTGCCCCCGCCGGCCTCCAGGACGTCGCCCTCGGTCGGCAGCCGCAACATCTCGCGTAGGCGGGCCGGGTCGGGCGGCGGCATCACCCGGTCGTAGATTGGCGCTAGCAGGTCGAAGTGGTTGAGCATCAGGCGTCAACCCCCAGCACGTGGCGCAGCACAAAGCCGATCAGGAAGCTGAACGCGGCCACGCCGAAGCTCAGGCCGGTCATTTCCAGGAAGCGGGCCTTGAACGGTTCCTCTTGCGCAACTGAGATGTAGTAGTTGAAGGCGGCGATCACGACCACGGCCACGACCAGCGCCAGGCCCAGGCAGAAGTAGTAGTTGTTGAACAGTAAATAGGGCAAGATCAACAGAATGACAGTGATGAGATAGGTGCCGCCGGTGTAGATCGAGGCCCGTCCGGGATGCTTGCTCGTGTCCTCGGTCTTGGTCGATAGGTACTCCGAGGCGCCCATAGAAAGTGCGGCGGCGATGCCTGTGATCGAGCCGGTGAGCGCGATCAGGTTCGTGTCCTGGAGCGCCAGCGTCAGGCCGGCCAGCGCGCCGGTCAGCTCCACCAGCGCGTCGTTTAAGCCCAGCACGATGGACCCCATATAGCGGAGACGTTCCTCGTCCAACATGGCGAGTAACGCCTCCTCGTGGTCGTTCTCCTCCTGTGCGATGCGTGTGGCTTCGTTTATTCCATCCGGCAGGTTGCCATAATTTTCTTGCGCGTCCTCCTCGCCTCGCTCCATCAGCTTGACGCCGAAGGTGAAGCCGAAGATGCGGCTGATCCAGTAATACTTCCATATCTGGAACCGATCTGGCTTGACGTCTTGGCCCGTGTACTGCTGCCAGTCGTGGTAATGGCTCAGCTCGTCATCGGCGATCTGGACCAGCACTGCGCTGTTTTCCGAATCCCGGACTGTCTGCGCCAGTTTCTGATAGATGTGATGCTCCGTGATCTCGTTTCTCTGGTAGGTCAGGAGCTGCTCTTTCGTCTGCTGGTTGATGGTCATATCGACTCCTTACTTGTTAGGTTCAACTATCGACTTCGGCGGTGCCCTTGCTATATGCTTCTCTTCTCCTTGGGCGCGGCCCGGTCACCACCCGAAAGCCGATCCGGTTGGAGCGGTGGTCGGGGTGGCTGAATTCGCGGGAGAAGCAGCGTGCGTCCTGGGCCCGAAAGTTCCACGACCCGCCGCGGATGATGATCCGGTTCTTTCCCTGGCGCGTGCTGGTCCATTCCCAGACGTTCCCGGCGCAGTCCAGCAGGCCATAGGGGCTGGCGCCGGCGGGGTAGACGCCCACCGGGGTTGTGCTGCCGATACCGCTTTCTCGGACGTTGGCGCGGTCGGTGTGAAATTTGTCGCCCCAGGGGTAGATTCTTCCGTCCTCACCGCGCGCTGCGCGGGCCCATTCCTCTTCGGTAGGTAGACGGACGCCGGCCCATTTACAATAGGCGAGTGTGTCTTTCCAGCTCACCAGCACCACCGGATGGTTCGCCTTCCCCGGTGGATACATACGCGTTTTGGGATTCCAGTTGTAAGGCTCGGCCCATACCTCGTCGATGTATGGCACGCGATGGGCTGGGTTTTCCGCCAGGAAACGGGCGTATTGAGCGTTGGTGACCGGGTAGCGGCTGATGCGGTAGGCCATAACGTAGGTCGGCTCGCCATTTTTGCCGTGCTTGAACTCTCCGCCGGGGATGTCGATCATCTCGCCAAAGTCGCGGGGATCGCCGAGGTGAGCCAGCGCGATACCGGCCGAGATGCGCTCTGAGGTAGTGGCTTCTGTCCCCGGTTGGAGCAGCTGCATCAATGCGCTGACGTAATCGTCGGTCAAGCTCTCGGATTTTACGGTGGTGATGGCAGCTTGCAGCCGGGTGTGATCGTTGCTCAACAAATCCTCCCATAGTCGGTCCGCGTTCGTTTCTGGCGCCTGGCTGGGGTCCTCGCTGGTAGTTCGCGTCAGGTAGATGTAGGCGTTGATCTGTTGGCGCGTTAGATTGGCGAAGAGCGGCTCGATCCGGAGCATACGCAGCAACGGTTTGTAACGGAGGTAGCGCTCCAGCAGCGTCGCGGTCTCCGGCGTCTCCTCGGTCAACGGTGGGATCGCGCTTTTTACCTCAATCCCCTCCCGCGCCGCCCACTCCAGGTCCTGGATCAGGTTGGGATATTCCAGCAGATCGTGGTAGAGATCGCGATACCGGGCCTGGATGACCACCATCTTAGCCAGCAGCGCTGGTTCGATCGGCTCCATCGTGCCGGCCTCCACCCGCCTTTGGGCCAGCTTCATCAGCAGCCGAAAGATGTTGAGCGTCCGTTTCACGACTCGGGGATTGGGTTTGAGCCCCAGCGCCATCGCGTCGCGACACGGTTGCTGCAAATGAGGTTCGTACTGAGCGATGTAATCCGCCATCTGGTCCTCTTCCAGCGGCGGCAGGTTGAAGGGGAGCTGCACAATCTTCTCCAGGTAGCTCTGGCCAGAAACTTGGGAGGCGGCCTCGTCATCTTCGTTCAAGTGGGCCGTGTACTGATGGCGGACCACTTGCTCAATCACATCGAGATCCACCGCCATAAAGAAGACGCAGCCGGGCACATCGAGGAAGAGTTTGATCGCTTCCAGCACCTCCACCGCCCGCTCCGGGAGGCAGCGATCCAAATCGTCGATGAAGAGAACCAGCACCCCGTTGCGGCTCTGGATATACTCCTTTACCAGGTGCGCGAAGCCATCTCGGAACTCCTCCAGCAAAGTCAGCTGTCGACGGTAGATCTCAGTTTGCTCGCGTTGGAAGGCCGCCAGGACTTCCTCCAGCGAGCTGCGCTTATCTTGCAGCAACTTGGCCAGTTGGAGGAGAGTGGAGGGTGTGGGGATCAATGAGAGACCGAGGCTGATGGCTCCTTTGCCGAGTTTGGGCCAATCGATCTGGATGGAGCCGGTCTCGACGCGCTGGACATCGGCATATAGCCGCGTCTGCCAATCCTGGATGCGGCGGGCGTCGGTGTCGCTGAGATGGTCGTCCTCAAGCGCTTCCAGCACGCGCAGCAACAGCGTGCGCCACAGCGCTCCCTCGTCGCGCTCGTACTGCCAGGCGTTGAACCAGACGACGCGCGCCCAGCGGTGGTCCTCCGTGCGGCTACCTTCGAGCTTGTGGCCGATCAATCGCATCAAGCTGGTCTTACCGCTGCCCCACGGCCCAAAGATGCCGATGGTGATCGGCGTGTTGGTGGTGAGTACCACGTCGGTGAGCACGTCGGCGTAATGAGAGAAGTTCAGCTGGTCTTGCTCTGCACCCTGGATTGGACTGTCGGTCCAGAGATTTTCTCGCTCGCGGCGTCGGCGATCGGAGTGGTCTCTTTTGATCTGCTGATTTTCTTCTGGCTGTGAGTGCATTGAGACGTCTCCTGAGACTTGGTTTTGGCTTCCTACTCAAGTGTACCATCTTGGGCCAAAGTTGACCAATCGGCAGCCCAGGAGGAGAACGTGGCAGATCTATGGTTCCTTGGAAGGCTTCCAGGGGGGTATTCATACGTTCGGCTCTATAAACCCGTTCCGGCGTTAATACTACAAAGAGACGTTGATTCGATACTCACTGCTCTACACATTTCTTGACTCAGCTAACTTGGAATCATCCTGAGCCCGTCGAAGGGGGATTCCAAGCGGTTTCTGCCTCGAAAACCGCAAAAGTCGTCCTTCGATAAACTCAGGATGACATTTGCTAGTGCTGGATTCATACGAACTCAACCTCTGTAAAGCAAGATTAAATTTTCTGTAGGGTAGCGAAGGCTCGATATAGGCCTCCGTGGATTCGTTCCTGGTGCCCCCAATGCTTAAACTTGGTACAAATGAGGGGTTGTGGTATTATTAAGATCTGTCCTGGGCAATTCTGGGGGCGGCAAGATGGCTCCATGCGCCCTTAGCTTCCCCATCAGGGTGGGATTGGATTTAGAAATTGGCTGTGAAGGGGGGTATATTCCTTCACGCCAATGATCGAGATGATTTTGTGAAGGAGTGTGTAAGGAGTATGAAGAACATTACGGTCATCGGTGCGGGCTACGTCGGGCTGGTCACTGGCGTCTGCCTGGCCGATTTGGGAAATCGCGTCGTCTGTCTGGACATCGACGAGAAGAAGATTGAGAATCTGAAGCAGGGCAAATTACCCATCTATGAGCCCGGTCTGGATGATCTGATAGAACGTAATATCAAGGCCGGGCGTCTCTTGTTCACCACCTCGTACGAGGAGGCGCTGGCGGATGCCGAGTTTGCCTTCATCGCTGTCGGGACGCCCGAGGGCGTGGACGGCGAGGCCGACCTGCGCTACGTGCGGATGGCGGCTAAGTCAATCGCCGAGGTGATGGATCACCCGATGATCATCGTCAACAAGGCCACCGTGCCGGTAGGCACTGGCGACTGGGTGGCCGATCTGATCCGTCAATACCGCAACGGCGATATAGATTTCTCCGTCGTTTCCAACCCAGAGTTCCTGCGAGAAGGATCTGCGATCAGCGATTTCCTGGACCCGGATCGGGTCGTGCTGGGCTCGCTCGACCGTGACGCAGCCGAACGGGTGGCCCAGCTCTATTTGCCGCTGCGCACCACGATTATGATCACCGACCTGCGCACGGCTGAGATGATCAAGTACGCCTCGAACGCCTTCCTCGCCACGCGCATCTCATTCATCAACGAGATAGCCAACATCTGCGAGGCGCTTGGCGCCGACGTCAAGGAGGTCGCCACCGGCATGGGCTACGATCAGCGCATCGGCCACGGCTACCTGGACGCTGGCGTGGGCTACGGCGGGAGCTGCTTCCCGAAGGACGTCAAGGCTCTAACCTATATGGCGGAGATCAAGGGCCGCCATCCCCAGCTGTTGCGGGCGGTGATGGACATCAACGACGACCAGCGCCGGCAGGTGGTGCGTAAACTGGAGCAGGCCTTGGACGGCCTACGTGGTAAGACTGTTGGGCTGCTGGGCTTGGCCTTCAAGCCCAATACCGACGATATGCGCGAGGCCCCGGCGGCCTATATCGCCCGTATGCTGAAGTCGGCTGGCGCCGAGGTGCGCGGCTACGATCCGGTGGCGATGGAGGTTGCCACCCGGACGCTGCCCGAGCTTGAGCTGGCGGATAGCGCCTACGACCTGGCCGAAGGCTGCAATGCCCTCGTTGTGATCACTGAGTGGAATGAGTTCAAGAACTTGGACCTGGCCCGCATCCGGGATCTTATGGCGGGGGATGTGGTCATCGACGGCCGGAACATCTACGAGCCCGAACAGATGAACGCGCTGGGCTTCTACTACCGGGGTATCGGGCGCGGCTACGAGGACAGCACAGGAGCGTGATGGCGACAGCAAATCCCCCCGCGACAAACACAGCACCTTCCGACGGACGCTTCGTCCAGACGGAACTGCCCAACGGCCTGAGCGTGCTGGTAAAAGAGGCGCACGCCGCGCCGGTGGCCAGCTTCTGGGTCTGGTACCGAGTGGGGAGCCGCAACGAGCACGTAGGGATGACGGGCATCTCTCACTGGGTCGAGCATATGCTCTTCAAGGGCACGCCCACCTTCCCCAAAAGCGTGGCCCAGAAAGCGATTGCACGCGAGGGTGGGACTTTCAACGGAGCCACATGGTACGACTTCACCACGTATTACGCTACCCTGCCGGCCGAACGCATCGCGCTCTCGCTCCAGATTGAGGCCGATCGAATGGTCAACGCTGACTTCGACCCGGAAGAGGTGGCCGCCGAGCGGACCGTCATCATCAGCGAGCGGCAGGGCGCGGAGAACAACCCCGGCTTTCTGCTCAGCGAAGAGCTGATGGGCGCGGCGCTGCGCGTCCATTCCTACGGTCATCCCGCCATCGGTCATCTGTGCGATCTGGAGACGATCACGCGCCAGCAGCTCTACCAGCACTATCGCACCTATTACGTCCCTAACAATGCCATCGCTGTCGCGGTGGGCGATTTCGACGCCGACGAGATGGTGGCGCTGATCGAAGAACACTTCGGCGACGTGCCAGCCGGCGATCCGGTGCCGGAGGTGACGGCTGTCGAGCCGCCCCAGCGCGGCGAGCGTCGGGTGGTGGTCGAGCGGGAGGGGTTCGTGCCCTATCTCAAACTGGCCTTCCGCGCCCCCACCGTCCGCGAGCCTGACTTCTTTGCCCTGACGGTGCTGAACGCCATTCTCACTGGCGCCAGCGCGATGACGTTTATGGGCGGCGGTCTGACCAACAAGAGCAGCCGGCTCTACAAAGCCCTGGTGGATGGCGAGCTGGCTGTCGACGTCTCCGGCTCACTGCTGCCCACTGTCGACCCATTCGTCTACCTGCTTTCGGTCGTCGTGCGGCCCGATCACATGCCGCAGGAGGTGGAGGAGGCGATCGAGGATCAGTTGACGCTCGTAATCGATAACTCCGTCACCCAGGAGGAGGTCGACAAAGCCATCAAGCAGGCCCAGGCCCAGTTCGCCTACTCCAGCGAGTCGGTGACCGGTCAGGCGATGTGGCTGGGGTTCAGCGAGATCTTCGCCGATCACACCTGGGCCGAGGCGTACCTGGATCGTCTCAGCGCCGTCACCGTCGAGGACGTGCAGCGCGTGGCGCAGACGTACCTTCGGCGCTCCAATCGCACCGTCGGTTGGTACGTGCCCAACGAAGCATAACACTACGCTGCAATCTGCAACCTGTAACCCTTGAGAGGAGATCAATGACCATCCCTGGACCCGATGACATCACGCGCCGTGAGCTGCCCAACGGCATCATCGCCCTGGTGCGCGAGAATCACGCCAGCCCCTCGGTGGTGGTGACCGGCTATCTGGGCGTGGGCGCCTACGATGAGCCGCGCGAGCAGGCTGGCTTGGCCGACTTCACCGCCGATGCGCTGATGCGCGGCACCGAGGACCGTACCTTTGAGGAGATCTACAAGGCGATGGAGGCCGTCGGCGCCAGCATGGGCGTCAGCGGCGGCACCCATTCCACCAGCTTCGGGGCCAAGAGCCTGGCCGAGGATCTGCCCCTGATGTTCGATCTGTTGGCCGACGTGCTCCGGCAGCCTACATTCCCCGCCAACGAAGTGGAGAAAGTGCGCGGTGAGATCCTGACCGATCTGGCGGAGCGCGTCCACGACACGAGCCGGATGGCAAACTTGACGTTCTACGAATTGGCCTATCCGGAGAATCACCCCTACGCTATCAGCCCCAGCGGCTATCCCGAAACGATCAAGGCGATCACGCGCGATGACTTGGTCGATTTCTACGCCGGCGGCTATGGGCCCTCGCCCGGGGCCGGCGACCGGGCCGAAGGGATGGTGGTGGTCGTGGTCGGGGCGGTGGAAACGGACGAGGCGCTGGCTCAGCTCGAGGCCGCTTTCGGCGATTGGGAGGGGCAGACCTACGACCGCGACCCGCTCTCGGAGGTCCCGCCCATCGACGACGTCCGTGAGCGCTTCGTTCCAGTGCCCGATAAGACCCAGGCCAACCTGGTGCTGGGCTACCCTGGCCCGGCGCGCACCGCGTCGGATTATTTGGAGGCGCGGATGTGCAACACGATCCTGGGTGTCTTTGGACTGATGGGCCGCTTGGGCGAGAAGGTGCGCGACGAGCAGGGCCTGGCTTATTCTTCGTATAGTCGATTGAGTGGCGGGCCGGGTCCGGGGCCGTGGCGTGTCATCGCCGGAGTCGATCCGATCAACGTCGAGCGCGCGGTCAAGAGCATCCGGGCCGAGATTCGGCGTATCTGCGAGGAACCGGTGAGTGAGGAGGAGCTGAGCGATAGCAAGGCCTACATCACCGGCAGCATGCCGCTCCACTTGGAGACCAACGAGGGCGTAGCGGGCACCATCCGCAGTATGGAGCGCTATGGGCTGGGGCTGGATTACCTGCAGCGTTACGCCGAGATGATCAACAGCATCACGGTCGAGCAGGTGCAGGCCGTGGCCCAGCGCTGGCTCGATCCCGATGCGTACGCCCTCGCCATCGCAGGGCCGTCGTCAGCCTGAAGCCTACAACCTGAACCTTAAACCCAAGGCCATTCCTATGCTCACCACTGGCGTCGATCTGGTAGAAATCCCTCGCGTCGAACGTATTCTGGAGCGGTACGGCGAGCGTTTCCTGGAGCGGGTCTTCACCCCCTCTGAGGTGGCCTATGCTCGCCGGCGTCCGCACGAGCTGGCCGCTCGCTTCGCGGCCAAGGAGGCGGTGGCAAAGGCGTTGGGCGTGGGAATGCGGATGATGGCCCGCGATGGCATCGGCTGGCGCGAGGCCGAGATCGTCGGTGACGGGCGTGGCAAGCCGCTCGTGCGGCTCTACGGTCGAGCTGCCGAACGGGCCGAGAAGCTTGGCCTTACCGAGTGGGCCGTCAGCCTATCCCACACCGATCAGCACGCCGTCGCCTTCGTCGTGGCGCAGTGACACTGCGTAGGAAGACTGTGAAGCGGCTTGCCTGTTCCAGTGAGCTGCTTTGTATATTTATGCATTCTCCGTGTCGCTGTGGGTATCTTCTTGCTCTTGCCTTGCTCCTGTGGTACACTATGCAAATGTAAAAGTTGAAGGAGGAATTTTCCCACGATGAGTTCCAAGAAAGGCCGCGTTTTTTCCGGCGCCCGCCCGACCGGGCGCCAACATTTGGGTAACTATCTGGGCGCGATTCGCAACTACGTCGCCCTGCAAGACAATTACGATTGCATCTACTGCATCGTCGACTTGCACGCTCTCACCACGCTGGAGGATACCAGCAAGCTGCGCGAATGGACCTATGAGATGGCGCTCGATTGGCTGGCGGCCGGGATCGACCCGGAAGAGCGCGATACGATCCTCTTCATTCAATCACACGTACCGCAAGTGGCCGAGCTCCATACGTTGCTTTCGATGGTCACGCCGCTGGGACGGCTGACGCGCTTGCCGACCTTCAAGGAGAAGGTTCGCCATCACCCGGAAAACGTCAACTACGGGCTGGTGGGCTATCCGGTGTTGATGGCCGCCGACATTACGCTCTACAAAGCCGATACGGTCCCGGTCGGCGTCGATCAGAAGCCGCACCTGGAGTTCACGCGTGATATCGTGCGTAAGTTCAACCGCCGCTATGGCGAGGTGTTGATTGAGCCTGAGCCTAAATTCACCGAGTTCCCCAAGGTGCTGGGCCTTGATGGCGAGAACAAGATGAGTAAGTCGCTGAACAACCACATTGAGATCGCCGCTTCCCCAGAGCAGATCGAGGAGCGTGTGATGACGATGGTCACCGACCCCCAGCGCCGCCGCCTTTCGGACCCCGGTCGCCCGGAGGTGTGCAACGTCTTCACGCTGCACGGCGTCTTCTCGCCCGATGACGTCGATCGGATCGAGGTCGAGTGCCGCAACGCCGACATCGGCTGTGTGGCATGCAAGAATCTCTTCGCCAAGAACCTGGCCGAATACTTCGCGCCTTTCCGCGCGCGACGGGCCGAGCTGAGCGCCGCCCCCGACCACGTCTGGGAGATCCTGGATCAGGGTGCTCGCCGCGCCTCCGACATCGCCTCTCAGGTGATGGGCGAGGTCCGCGAGGCGATCCAGCTGCCTTGAGGTCGTCGGACGAGATCGGGGGCTTTACTCATCAGATTGTGCTGATACGAGCAGTCTCGAAGGCCGGCGTACATTATTCCCGTAGACTTCCCAGTCTTACAGCCCCTTGAGAGCATCACGCTTGACGGTTGAATCCAAGACAACATAGAAAAGAGGTGATATGCGAGCATTGATACAACGCGTTAGCGAGGCATCCGTCAGCGTCGACGGCGAGGTCGTCGGCGCTATCGACGAGGGCGTGGTGGTGCTGGTGGGCGTCACCCACGACGATACAGAGGAAGAGGCCGAGTGGCTGGCCCGCAAGATTGCCGGCCTGCGCATCTTTGAGGATCGTGAGGGCCGGATGAACGTCGGCCTGCTTGATGCTGGGGGCGAAGCCCTGGTCGTCTCCCAGTTCACGCTCTACGCCGATGCCAGCAAGGGCCGGCGTCCCAGCTTCGGCGACGCCGCGCCCCCCGAGGTCGCCGAACCGTTGGTCGATCACTTTACCGAGGCGCTGCGGGGTTATGGCGTCCCGGTCGAAGAGGGCGTCTTCGGCGCGATGATGATGGTCGAGATCCACAATGACGGCCCCGTGACGCTGATGCTGGAGCGGTAACCGCACGGTGGCAACGTATTAACTAAACTCCTGCAGTTTAGCGTCCCCAGACTTCGGAAGTCTCTGGTCCTCAAAATTTGAAAAGTGCAGGAGTCAAGGTATTAACTATCTGAGGAGGTAAATGATGCTTCTGAAAGGTAATTTGATTGCAGAAACCCCGATCTACCGGGGCAATGCCCGCAAGACGCTGTTCACCCGCGATGGCGACGGGGAAAAGCGCCTGGTCTCCCTGGCCGGGGAGATATCCGGCACGGCATCGTATCTGATGGACGCTTTCATCGGCGAGGCGCGTCGGGGCGATAACATCGGTCTGCTGAACGAGCAGTGGCGGCGCCTTTACGGCGAGCGGATGCCTGATGGCTTGATCACCCAGGTCTCTTGTCAGCTGCAGAAGGATAGCTATCCCTCTGACCGTTTCTTCGGCGTTCGGATGGGCATCAAGCTGGACGAGGATCGCTGGGCAGCTGAGGCGAACGCTAACTATAAGATGGAGACTGTCTTTCGCAACGCTGTCTTCGACTTCGAAATGCGGGTCGGCGAGCGCGTCCTGGAACAGGGTGACAATGCTGCTAAGCTCTACTACCTCCTGCAGGAGCTGAAGGAGGGACGCTTCTGGTTTGGGGCCGGGAAGAGCAAGGGGCTGGGTCGGGTGCGTCTGGAGATGGACCTGCCGGGCGGGACGCCGACGACGGTGCCCGAGATTCGCTCCGAGGCCAACCACTTGCGAGTTACGTTGTCGTTTGACGCCCTCAATCCGGTGTTAGTCGGCTGGAACTGGGGCAAAGTCGATCCAGAGAAGCCGGAGTTTGTGGCCGTCGAAGGACAAGTTCTGGTGGAGGCGATGCGTGGCCTGCCGGACCCAGTCCGCGAGCGGCTTAAGATGGCCGTCGCCGGCCCCGTGCTCAGCCCGGAGGATTGGAAGATTAAGCTGAGCCGTAACCTGCCTCGTATTATCGCCGTCTGGCTACAGGAACGATCCACCGGCGAGCGCGAAGTCTGGATTCTTACGGAGAAGGCGCTCAAGAAGCTGGGCAAAGGGCGCTACGGGCTGGCCAAGTCCGCGATCAAGGCCGTGCAGCCTCTGTGTGAAAAATCCTTCTCCAGCAAGGAAGCCGCCGAGGAAGCCTTCGTCGAGGCGCTGGGCGAGAAGGCCAATATGGCGGGGCGCGTGCTCGATGCGATGGAGCGGGATCGTCGCGAGGTGGAGGCGTTCGATCAGGAGGCCTGGCAACAGATCGTCGATAGCATTGGACTGGACCCGGCGCTGAGCGAGCAGCTGGCCGAGCAGATTGATGATGAAGCGGAGATGACGCGGACCCTTACCGATGCTTGCATCCAGGTTCTGCCCCAGCTCTATCAGATGGTCGATCAGCAGGTTCACCTCCAGCAGAGCGACATCTGGGTGGACGAGGAGATTGAGACCCGCCGCGAGCACCTTCAGATCAAAAAGATGCTGCGGGATGGGGCGATCAGCGAGGCGCAGTGGAACGATCCCAGCCGCCCGCCCGAAGGTATCAGCACTGCCGCGTGGCAGAGCTTCCTCGCCGACCACCGCGACGTCAAGTACAAGTATATGATGAACCGCCGTAATCTGAGCAAGAGCATCACCAACGACCGCAACTTCATCGACTTTCTGGAGACGTACCGCGAGCGGGCGCGGCAGGAGCTGGCTCAACCCTACAACATCGACTTCCGAGCCGGCGGGCCGCACGGGCAGGAGGTCTCCCGCGAATACGGCAAGCCTTACGACACGGTCTTTATGCGGATGCTCTCTTGGTCGCCGTCGCGCAAAGGAGATGGCGCGTGGGAATCTTACGTGCCCGGCAGCACCATCAAGGGGGCTTTCCGGAAGCGCGCCACCCAGATCCTCAAGACGCTCTGGGGGGAGACTCGCAAAACGCAGGATGTCATTGAGCGGCTATTCGGCGCCCAGGGACAGCGCGGTCTCGTCTTCTTCTCCGATGCTTACCTCACTGACCCGTGCGATCCCAAGCGGGCCTGGTGCTCGATGGATGGCGTCAAGATGAACAGCAAGACCGGTCAGCCGGTGGAGGCCGCTAAGCGCGATTATCTCTTTGCTTATGGCGATCATCTGAACTTTCGGCTTCGGCTGGATATCCAGGACATCTCGCGGGGCGATCGGGACGCCATCGCTGTCTTGCTCCACTTGCTGAACGATTTCCAGCGTGGGGATATCCCGCTGGGCGGCGAAAAGACCAGCGGCTTTGGCTGGGTCGAGGCTGAGGTGGAGGAAGTGACCTGGTTGACGGGCGATGTGGGTTCAATCACCGAGGCGTTGTTTGGCGATCAGCAACCGACGCAGGAGGGTGCCTGGTACCGTCTCTCGTTGGATGGCTCGGGTGCGGCCGAGGTCCTGGACGTACTCGGTTCGCTGGAGCTCCAGCAATCCGTCTACGTGCCGCCCCGGGCCGACGCCGGGTTTATCTCGCATCGCTCCTTTGGCGGGCATTGCGGGATGCTCTTCGTGGAGGCCGAGGCGTTGACGCCAATCCACATCCAGGAGAGCGGTGAGCCTTCCCATCGGGCCAGACTCGACGGGGAGGTCGTCAACGGGTGGGATTTCTTCTCGATGACCCCGCCAGCGGCCGACGCTCGCCCCGCAGACAGAACCTACGCCCTGCCCAGCCAGAGCCTCAAGGGCCTGCTGCGGCACGTCTACACTATTGCCAGCGACTCGGCCGAGCCAAGCACGAACTTGCGCGACCTGAACCCGGCCGATAGCCTGTTTGGCTTCGTGGGGCCGGGCCAGAACCAGGCCCTGATGGGACGCCTTTCGGTCGACTTCGGCTTCTTCGATGAGCCCGAGCTGGCCTGGTTCAAGGTGCCGTATCCCTACGCCGGCTGGCGCTACACGGGCGAGGAGTGGACCTTCGCCGAGGGCAGCTCGGTGCCTCAGGAGCACATCGCCGGGCAGTGGCGCGTCTTTCCCCACGCCCCGTTGGCGCCCATCGTCGAGCACCTGAATGGTTTCAAGCCGGACACCGTCCAGGCGAATTACTGCCGTGCGATCCTGCCGGGCGCCCGCGCTCGCTTCGCCATCCGCTTCTGGAACCTGGAGGACGAGGAGCTGCAACGGCTCCTCTGGACGGCGACGCTGGAGCCTGGATTGGCGCACAAGATGGGCAAGAGCCGCTACCTGGGGTTTGGTAGCCTGCGGATGCATCTGCTGCCGGAAAGCTACCTCATCGACTGGAGCAAGCGTTACGTCGCCGACGATCCGTCGGCGTGGCAGAAGCCGCTCACGGCGGACGATTGGCTCACGACGGACGTCATCGCGCACTATCAAAATCTACAGAAAGCGCTTAATGCTGAGTCAATTTGATTGGCTCCGGCGAGCGCGGACGGGAGCCGAGCTGTTAGCTGCCTTGCGTCATTTCGCGGAGGAACCCGACCTTCCTGTCGTTCCAGAAAAGAAGGTCGGGCCTCCGCCTTCCGCTCTACATCCCCTTTGTGAGCGGTGTCACATCTACGCCCGGCAGCCTGGTAAACGTTTCTGCGCCACCTGTCAGGGTATCCTCAACCGGTCGTGGCGTCTGGGCGATGTCTCGCGACATGCCTGTGTTGCCTGGGGGTTCGTCGATCGATTGCCCCGCCAGCTGCGAGACCCCGATGGGTTCCGCGATAGCCACGTCCTGGGCGTCCACACGCACGACGACCGCCACTTCCTGGCGATGTTCCCCCAGAAGGAGATGAAGCCCTGGTTCCGGGAGCTGGCGATCTATCACGGCTCCGATCTGCGGGGACTGATCCAGGTCTTTCCTACCACCGGTTCGCCGCACCTGGAAATGGGTGAGGTCATCTGTCGCGCAGCCCACAACGAGTCTCGCTTCCCGATGGATCGTCTGCGCGTACGCTTCTTCTCCAGCCCCTTTCACGTGCTCAGGCCTCATCGCTACGACGAGATGGGGGTGCTTACCTTCGATCTGACCGATTTTCTCAGCCTGTTGGAGATGGCTTCCGTCTTTCGGACGATTTTGCCGCCCGATGAGCAGGAAAATCTGCGCAGGATCTTGCAGGCGGATGATCCCCAGGAGGAGAAGTTCTACTGGGGTCGCTTTATGGGGATGTTGGATCAGGATGCTCGTGATATGCTGAACGCCTGGAACGTGCGCGGTTGGCCCAAGCCCCAGGTGCAGCTGCTCTATGATTTGATGGAATATGTGTTCTTTTATCAAACCCGTTAATCTGATTCGTTACCTCGTCGTCTGGCGAGTGACGAGCTCGCTGGCCGTGCTGCCGGTCTGTTGGGGATCGGTGCTATCGCGGGTGCTGGGCACCATCATCGCCGACCGCTTGCCCACACGGGAGGCGGCGGCCTGGCACAAGGCGATGGAGGCGTGGTCGGATGGTGGGAAAGCGCCCCCGGCCGAGGCCCAGTGGCCGATCCAGGCCGTGCTATTCCCCTACCCAGGTAAGCGTCATTACGGGTTTGACGAGGTCATACTCTGGGAGCTCAAGCTGATGGGTCCGTGCGCTGACCACGGACTGTTCTTGGAGTTGATCCTGCCGGCGATGGAGGAGGCGGCCTCCACCACGGACTCGCGCTGGCACCGGAACAACTGGGTGTGGGGGAACTTCGCGATTCAGGCCGTCTACGCCGCCAAGGGAACGCGGTGGGAGCCGGTGGTCACGGACGGCAAGCTGGATCTCGACTACCGCGCTACCCCGGCGCAATGGGCGGAAGAGCTGGATTTTGGGCGCGAGACCTGGCGTCGGTACCATCATCTGGCGTGGCTCACGCCCTTCGACCTGGGCCGAAATCCCACTGTGGAGGGCGATTCCTACAATTTGGATGCGGAATCGGACATTCCCGCCTCGGCAGTGCCCACGCTGGATACCATCGTCGAGGCCTTGATGGCGCGTATGACGCTGTTTCTGCCGGACAAGCGCCCCACGGTGGAGGATGTATGGGCGCTGATGGAGGATGGCGAGCAAGAGATGCTGAAGCGCACGCTCCGACGGGCGCGGCGGGCCTCGCGCCATCAAGACGTCGCGTTGGAGTCGGCGCGTAAGCGATGTGCCGGGCGCTGGAAAGGCGAGCAGCACTTCCATCCCCCGATCCCCAAGCCGCTTCTGCCCTACCTGGATCTGGCGTCGATCCTCCACGTGGGCCAGGCGACGCACTTCGGTTGTGGGACGTTCGATCTGTCGTAGGTAGACATCAAGACCAGAGGGAGGCTACGATGCCGGAACTGCGTAAGGACCCGGTGGTGGGGCGATGGGTCATCATCGCCACGGAGCGGGGCAAGCGCCCTTCGGACTTCGAGGTACCCGGCGAGGCTCGGAAGCCCGGTCCCTGCGTCTTCTGCGAGGGCCACGAGCACGAGACCCCGCCCGAGGTGTATGCTGTACGGGATGAGGAGACGACCCCAGATACGCCGGGCTGGGACGTGCGCGTTGTTCCCAACAAGTACCCCGCTCTCACCATTGAGGGTGATCTGAATCGCGAGGGAGTGGGGCTTTGCGACATGATGAGCGGCGTGGGGGCCCACGAGGTGATCGTCGAGACGCCCGAGCACGACCGCAAGATGGCCGACCTGCCCGAGGGGCAGATCGCGAATGTGCTGGCGACTTATCGCCAGCGGATCGTCGATCTGCATCGGGACGATCGGTTGAAGTACGTGCTGATCTTCAAGAATCAGGGGCGGGCGGTGGGGGCTTCTTTGCAGCACGCACACTCCCAGCTGATCGCCACGCCGATTACACCTAAGCGCGTCAAGGAAAAGCTCAACGGCGCTAAAGAGTATTTCGACTACAAACACCGCTGCGTTTTCTGTGATTACATCAAACAGGAGGTTGATCTCTTCGGCGAACGGCTGGTGGCGCAGTCGGAGCATTTCGTCGTGCTGTCGCCTTTCGCGGCACGGTTCCCTTTCGAGCTCTGGATCTTGCCTCGGCGGCATATGCTCGATTTCACGCGCGTCGAGGAGGCGGAGATCGACGACCTGGCCCAGGTCTTGAAGATGATGCTGACAAAGCTGCGGGACCTCTTGAACGATCCGCCGTTTAACTACGTGCTCCATCAAGCCCCATTCCGGCGACCGCGCGGCGGTTATTGGACCACCATTGAGGAGGATTACCACTGGCACCTGGAGCTGATGCCGCGCCTCACGCGCGTGGCCGGCTTCGAGTGGGGCTCGGGTTTCTACATCAATCCCACGCCGCCGGAGGCGGCTGCCGAGGCCCTGTGCGAGACCGAAGTTTAGGACCGATCTTGGCGCGCAATACTTTCGATCATGCGTCGGCGATCATAGATTCGATCTTGGCCCGGTTGGGCAGGCCGACCTCTCTTCCCAGCAACTCCCCTTCGCCATCGAACATAAGGAACGTGGGCACGCTTCTGACGCCGTAGCGTCCTGCAGCCTCGCGTCCTATTTGGCTGAGGATGCTCAACCGCGCTACCCGGGTTTCTCCCTCCAGATCTTTTTCGAGCCCATCCACGATGGGCTTTGCCAGCAGGCACGGCGTTCAGGTGTTGCTGTAGATTTCCAGGATGAGCGGTTCGCCGTTTCCGATCAGCGTCTCCAGGCCGCCTTCGACGTCCGTGGCGCGGTTGCGGAGCAGCAGAAAGAGCGTCGCCAGCCCGGCCAAGAAAGCCAGCACCAGCCAGTTGGCTTGCAAAAATTCGATCATATCAAGGCCTCCAGTCGTTGTCGCAGCGCTTGCTTGGGTTTAGCGCCGGTGAGGCGGTCGACCTCCTTACCGTTCTGGAAGAAGATCAGCGTCGGGATACCTCGCACGCTGTAACGACGTGCGATGACCTGATTCGTATCCACGTTCATCTTCGCGATCCGCGCCCGCCCGGCGAATTCTCGCGCCAGTTCCTTCACCACCGGGGCTAACGTGCGGCAGGGGCCGCACCACGAGGCCCAGAAGTCGACCATCACTGGCATCTCCGCCTCCAGCACCACCTGCTCGAAGTTGGCATCGGATAGCGTGATTGGCTGTCCCGCTTGCGCGGTCTCGGCTGGGCCGACTTCCTTCGGGGCCACCTCCGGCTTTGGCCCGCGGCCCAGCAGGTACTCGACCCAAGGGCGTAGCGCGTCGACGCTGGGCATCCCCCTGGCTCGGGCCTTCAGCTTCTTATCGTCGAAGAAGAGAAACTGAGGCAGGCGGTCGACCGCGTAAAGCTTTTGTGTCTCCGGTGCGTCATTGACGTCCAGCTTGACGATCAGCGCCTTGCCGGCGTAGCGCCTTGCGGTCTCCTCCAGCACGGCGTCGAGCTGCCGGCGCGACACCGCCTCCGGTGACCAGAATACCGCCACCGCCGGGAGGGGGGCGTTCAGCACCGCCGGCTCGAAACTCGCATCGTTGGCGTTGATAGGCGTGTCGTACTCTTTCATAATACACTCCCTTCTCACTATCTGCTTGACTCCTGAGGGTTTATTATAGCAGGGTTTCCCACCTGGGCATTCAGAGACTCTTCCACGCCGGGGAGGGCTGTAGCGTGAGGTTTTGGTTGACAACCTGCCACTTTTAGGTATAATCTGCGTTCGCCCGGCGGGAGAGAGTGTGTGGATATGCGTATTGTTATGGCTTTCAACAGTAAGTGCCGGATCTGCTACGCCAGCGGGGATCGGCCATCATGTAGCTGCGATGTGCCTATTGGCCTATGACCTGAATTGATTCGATTGGAAGTGGGCCGTGGGCGGATGAAAAGCTCACGGCTTTTTTGTTGGACGCTTGTAGAAGGCCGTGGATGCCCACGGCCTTTTACTTTGTCTGTATCGCGCTGGAGCACTGGAGCAGAGGAGATTGAGGAAACGCACGGGATGACGACTGAACAGAAACTGACGTTGATCGTCGATGCCGACGATACGCTCTGGGAGACCGAGATTTACTACCAAGCCTGCATCGCGGACTTCGTGATGTTGATGGCAGCGCAAGGGTTCGAGCAGAATGAAGTGGAGACGGAGTTGGCTCAGGTGGAGCGGGAACGGGTGCCGGAGGTAGGCTACGCGCCAGAAGCTTTCGTCCGCAATCTGGTCATCACTTATGAGCGAATGTGCGAGTGCCATCACGTCCCTGTTGATGACGGCGTCTCGAGCGCGGTGTGGGATCTTGGGCAGACGGTGATCGACTATCCCATCGTGTTGCTCGACGGCGTGGAAGAGACGTTGGCTCAACTGAATGACCGATACCGCCTTATCTTGCTGACCAAAGGAGACGATGTGGTGCAGCGGGATAAGCTGGCCCGTTCGGGCCTGGCTCATTTCTTCGAGGACGTCCACGTGGCGCACGAGAAGGACGTGACGGTCTTCAGGGCGTTGCTGGAGCGTTATGATCTCTGTCTGGAACGGACTTGGATGGTGGGCAACAGCCCGCGCTCCGACATTAATCCCGCGCTGGAGGTTGGGATTGGCGCCATCCACGTGCCGCACACCAAGACCTGGGACTTCGAGCGGGAGACCATTGTGAACCCGGAGCGTGTGGTCGTGGTGGAGGATTTTGGATCTTTGCTCGACGTTCTGCCCGGGATCGAGGGGATGGAGGAGAGATGATCCGAGCCATTATCTTCGATTATGGCGGCGTCTTGATGCGCACGATGGACCTGGAACCGCGCCGCACGCTGGAAAGAAGCCTGGGCCTGGAACCGGGAGAGGCTGAGCGGGTGATTTTTGAGAGCGAGTGCTGGGACGATGCTCAGGTGGGCCGAATCAGTAGCGATATCTTTTGGGACGACGTGGGCCGCCGCCTGGGACTGAGCGCCGAGGAGCAGGCCGCGTTCCGCGAGGCGTTCTGGGCCGGCGATCGGTTGGACCGTGAGCTGGTCGATCTGATCCGCCGTCTGGGTGAGGCGGGTTATCGCATCGGATTGCTCAGCAACGCCCCGGCCGGTTTGCGCCATTACCTGGACGATTTGGGCCTCACGGAGATATTTGACCAGATCGTCATCTCCGCCGAGGTGGAGATGATGAAGCCCGCCTCGGATATCTATGAGCACATACTAGACCGCCTGGGCGTGGAGGCGGATGAGGCGGTCTTCGTTGACGACACGCAGCAAAACGTGGAGGCGGCCCGCGAGGTGGGAATCCGCGCCATTCATTTCGTCGCTCCGGCTGCGTTGAAGGCGCAGTTGAAAAGACTGCTTGCTCACCACGCCGACCCGGGCTGTGGTTTTGGAGTGTGAAGATTAGTATATTCTACAAATATAATCGTGAAGATATTCTTTGCCGTGAGTATTATATCAGGATTGAAGAAGTACGATTTATGGAGTGGTTATGAGTAAGAAGCAGCGATCCCTTATGGAAAAAGTACGTATTATTGGCATTTTCGCTCATGTGGATGCCGGCAAGACGACTACGTCGGAGGCGTTTCTTTACTATGCCGGGCGCATTCATCGCGCCGGAGATATTGACGAGGGCGATACACAGCTCGACTGGATGGAGCAGGAGCGCGAGCGCGGCATCACCATCACCGCGGCCGCGACGGCCTTTCATTGGCGTCGGCATCGCGTCAACTTGATCGACACGCCGGGACATATCGACTTCACTGCCGAGGTGGTGCGCTCTATGCGTGTCATCGATGGCGGCGTGGTCGTATTGTGCGGCGTCGGCGGCGTCGAGCCGCAGACCGAGACGGTCTGGATGCACGCCAACCGCGACAATCTGCCGCGTGTAATCTTCATCAACAAGCTCGATCGCGCCGGTTCCAGCTTCGACCGCGTGATGGGTGAGGTTCACGAGTACCTGACCGAAGGCGCGGTGCCGGTTCAGCTGCCGATCGGGAGCGAGGATACGTTTAGAGGCGTCGTCGACCTGCTGGAGCGCCGGGCGTTGATCTGGCGCGACGGTGACGAGGATCCCACGCTGGAGCCAATCCCAGACTCAATGACGGCGCGGGCGGCCCAGGCGCGCGAGACGCTGGTGGAGGCGATCTGCGAGACGGACGACGCGCTGCTGGAGCAGTGGCTGGAGGGCAACGAGCCGGGCGTGGCAGCGCTCAAGGCGGCGCTGCGAGAAGCTACCATCGCCGGCGACTTGATGCCCGTGCTTTGCGGCGCCTCGCGCGAGCGGATCGGTATGCAGCCCCTGCTCGACGCCGTGGTCGATTACCTGCCGGCTCCGATTGACCTGAAACCCATCCTGGGCGCGGTGCCCAATGATGGAGACGAGATCATCGAGCGTCCTGACGACCCCGACGCTCCGTTCTGCGCCGCTGCTTTCAAGATCGTGACCGACCCACACGTGGGTCACCTGACCTGGGTGCGCGTCTTCTCCGGGCAGATGGGCGTCGGCGATACGATCTACAATCCGCGTACCGCGCAGGAGGAGCGCATCGGGCGCATCTACTATCTGCACGGTAACACCCGCGAGCAGGTGGATCGGATGGAGGCCAGCGACGTGGTGGCTTTGGTTGGCCCCAAGTCTGCGGTCACGGGCGACACGCTCTGCGATCCGGAGCATCCGATCGTGCTGGAGAAGTTCGAGTTCCCGGATCCGGTCATCAAAGTGGCTCTGAAGCCGGAATCGAACGAAAAGCGCGAGAGGCTGCGTGAGGCCGTGCGACGGTTATGCGACGAGGACCCTACCCTGGAACGCGGCTACGATCCAGAGACGGAGGAGGAGACACTGTCTGGGATGGGCGAGCTTCACCTCGATATCGCCATCGACCGTCTGAAGCGGGAGTTCGGCCTCATGCCGGGGGTCAGCGCTCCCCAGGTCGCTTACCGCGAGACGATTCGTCAGCCCGCCGAAGTATTCTATACCTACAAGAAGCAGAGCGGCGGTCACGGCCACTTCGCTGAGGTCGAGCTGCGGGTGGACCCGCTGCCGCGCGGCGAGGGCGTCGTCTTCGAGAATGAATCCTCGGCTGCCGATGTGCCTACCGACTTCGTGCGCCCGGTGGAGAAGGGCGTGCGTGACGCGCTGGAAAAGGGCATCATCGCCGGCTATCCCGTCACCGATGTGAAAGTGACGCTGCTCGACGGCAAGACGCACGAGGTCGACTCGGCGGCGATGGACTTCGAGATCGCCGGCTCGATCGCCGTACAGCGGGCGATTGAGCAAGCGCGTCCGGGGTTGCTGGAGCCGGTTATGGGGATCGACATTAACGTCGCCGAGGAGCAGGTGGGCTCCGTCGTCGCTGACATCGGGCGGCGGCGTGGCAGTGTCAACGCGATGCGCGTGCGCGGCGAGCTGCGCAACATCGACGGCGAGGTCCCGTTGGCCGAAGCTCGTGGCTACGCCACCGATCTGCGCAGCTTGACCCAAGGGCGCGGCACGTTCACCCTGGAGTTCGATCACTACGACATCGTCCCAGACGCCATCGCCGAGGAGATTATCGAGCGCAGACGGGAGGAAGGGAAGGTGCGGGAGCGGTAGCCGTCGCGATTGGGAGAAATGGAGCGAAAGCCTCGACTATTACTACAACGAGATTTCAACGAAGTTGATCCCTCAATATCGACTTGGCGAAAATCGCACCCGTCGACAGGCTCGTCAAAGTCTCGTTGTGGTAATATGCCGTCGAGGCTTTCTTGCTGGTGGATTCTCATCTCCAGGTCTCGTTTCACTTCGGCGGGAGGAGAAGCGAGGGGAGCGCGTATAGCGTCGGCTGCGAACTTGACATTTTCCCGATTTTACGATATAACCCCTCCGACCTTCTGGGAGCTTATGTTATGGATGAGGGAAGACTTACCTCCACAATCTGGCGTAAGATAATTATCGTCGCTGCTCTGGCGGCGATAGTGGTTTTGGGCCTGTCTTCATCCTCACGGGCCTGGGAACCGTTTACCTCCGAGGGTGAATCGGTATCTCCCTATTGGCATCCTCAGGTCCGCCGGTGGAATAGTGTAATCGTCCAGTACGCCGAAAGTCGCAATCTGGACCCAGATCTGGTAGCAGCCGTGGTCTGGAAGGAGTCATTGGGCGATTCAACGGCCCGAGGGCCGACGGGGGCGGTGGGCTTGATGGGCCTGAAGCCGTTCCCCTGGCGTCCCAGCCCTGAGCAACTGGAAAATCCGTGGACCAATCTGTTCTGGGGGGCGCGTGCGCTGGCACACACGATTCGCGATGGGAATGGGGATATTTACTATGCGTTGGCCGCCTATAACGGGGGTTGGGAGAAGGCGCATCGGCCCAATACACGTCGCTATGCCGCCGACGTGTTGATGCATTACGTGCGCGCTGTCGCTGTTCGCTATGAACTCCCCGCGGACGGTGATTGGAACGCCGTGATCGCCGTGCAGCGTCCGAGTGGCCCCAATATCTATCTCGTACTTGGCCCTCAGCAGGAATTGGTCCGTTACACCGAGCGCCCCTTGCTTGAGGTCGCTGTACCGACGGTGCCCCACGGCGGCTTCCCCTCCGCGACCGCTGTCACTTCCGCAGAGGATGAGGACGTTGAGTACCAGGTGAACGTCTGGCTGATCACGGGGGATGGCGATCTGGTTACCTCCGCAGATCGCTGACTCTGGACGCTGGCGACGTTGACCGTGCTGGTGGCTTATTCCCCCGAACGCGGCAGCCGATATTGTAGCGAGGGTGCCCCGGCCCAGCCCAGGATTTCCTCCAGCGTGGGCATAGCCGAGCGAGTTCCTACTCCATAGAGCATATCGACGAAGGAGGGGCGCGGCTTCATTTCGATCACACGCGGCGTACCCTCAATGTCCCCCAACTCGGCCGCCTTGGCGATGGCGTCCTCGCGCGTTCCCACCTCATCCACCAGTCCCAGCTCGATCGCCTGTTGTCCAGTGTAGATGCGCCCGTCGGCCAGTTCCTCCACCTCCGCCCCCGGTAGATCCCGCGCCTCCGCCACCACGTCCACGAAGTCGTCGTAGACCTGGTCGATGATCTCTTGCCAAAGTGCCTTCTCTTCTTCTGTCATTTCGCGGTAAGGACTGCCGATATCCTTACGCGGGCCAGAGGTAATGACGACGGCATCTATGCCCACCTTATCCAGCAGCTCGTCCACGTTGAGGAACTGAGAGATGACGCCGATGGAACCGGTCAGCGTGTCCGGGTGAGCGATCACGTGGTCGCCGCCGCAGGCGATGTAGTAACCTCCAGAGGCCGCAACGTCGCTCATCGCGACCACCATCGGTTTCTCAAATCTCTGGAAGGCGTGGTAGATCTCGTCGGAGGCCACCACGCTGCCGCCTGGGCTGTTGACGTGTACCACTACGGCCTTGACCGCAGAGTTATTGGCCGCCTGCTCCAGCAGCTCGCGCACGCGGTTCGGCGTGATCCCCTGAGTGGTGAAATAGTCCGGCGGGGTGCTGGTGATGGAACCGTTAAGCTCCAGCACAGCCACGGCATCGCCGATGCCCGGGGCGGATGCCGTCGGTTGTTGCGATAGGCGGCTCAGCGCGCCGACCGTGACCAGTCCGGTGCCGACACAGCTGCACACCGGCAGGATAAAGCCGAGCGCGAAAGCCAGAAATACCCATACGATTGGACGATCTTTCATCAAATCCTCCTCTTTGTGCTGGTGGCAGAGCCGGAGGGGTGCCACGCGAGAGCTACTTACTCACCAGCTGCAGGAAGCGGCGCTTCCCTATGCGCAGCACGGCTTCATCATCAACTGTCACCTCGAAGTCGATGGCCTTGACTTTCTGCCCGTCCAGGCGAACCGCGCCTTGCTTCACCAGCCGACGAGCCTGGCTCTTGCTGCGGGCCATCTCGGCGTCATAGATGAGATCGACTATGTTGGTGGGCTCGCCAAGTTCGACCACGGGCATATCCTCCGGTAGCTGGCGCTGCTGGTGGACGCGCTCGAAGTGCCTGGCAGCTTTGGTGGCGGCCTCGTCGCCGTCGAAGATGGAGACAATCTCCCAGGCCAGCTGCTTCTTGGCGTCCATTGGGTGGACTTTGCCCTCTTCCATCTTCTCCAGCAGATCGTCGATCTGGTCCGGCGTCCAGCGGGTGAGCAGCTCGAACCAGTTGCGCATCGCCGAGTCCGGGATCGACATCGTCTTGCCGTACTTGTCCTCTGGAGGTTCATTCACGCCGACGTAGTTGCCTGTGCTCTTCGACATCCGTAACTTGCCGTCGGTGCCGACGAGAATCGGGAAGGTGAGGCAGACTTGTGGCTGCTGGTCGAAGGCTTCCTGTAGCTTCCGACCAGCCATCAGGTTGAAGAGCTGATCGGTGCCGCCGATCTGGATGTCGGTCTCCAGCGCCACCGCGTCGTAGCCCTGCATCAGCGCGTAGAGGAATTCGTGTACCCAGATCGCATCTCCCTTCTCGCGGCGCAGCGCGAACTTCTCGCGGGTCAGGAACTGCTGGACGGTGAAGTGGGAGGCCAGCTCGATCACGTCGGCGAAGCTGAGGTCGGATAGCCACTCGGCGTTGTAGCGCACCTCGGTTTCTTCGGGATCAAGGATGCGAAAGGCCTGCTGGACGTACGTGCGAGCGTTTTCCTCCAGCTCTTCTGGGCTGAGGCGCGGTCGGGCCGTGTCCTTGTCCGAGGGATCGCCGATCAAGCCCGTGAATGTGCCGATCAAGAAGATAGCTTGATGGCCCATTTCCTGGAATTGACGCAGCTTGCGCATCGTCACCGTATGCCCCAGGTGGATGTCGGGCGCGGTGGGGTCGTAGCCGCAGTAGATGCGCAGCGGGCGGCCCGTCTTTTCCGATTCGATCAGGCGCTCGCGGAGCTCTTCGCGCATATGTTCCTTGGTCTGTTCGTCGCCGAAATCGGCTCCGCGCATCAGGATGGACATTTGCTCGTCGATGGTGAGATTCTTCATAGGTTCTCCTTCTCCGTTTCAGGTTCTCTGTTGCTAAAGACGTTCTCAATATCGCTTCTCAACCCAGCTCGGTGTGATTCAGTCTTGAGAAGCAAAAGAAAAACCCACTTTATGTGGGTTGGGGGGGGATTGCAGCGCAAATGTTCGGCGCCCGTCGGCCGCCGCGCTACAATCCGCTACAATAGGTATAGATGTGAGTGTTATGCATCTGAATCTTGCTACCTCGTCAGAATTGCTGACAAATTATACCGGATTTGTTTGGCTAGTCAATTTGGGCGCTGGGAGAGGAATTGTAGCGATTCCAAGGCCCTCCAGGGGCCACCAGAAGCGCTTTGCGGCGTTGGGTAAATTTATCTATTGGAACCACAAGCCACCATCAAACGACGGGTTTCTTTTTGGGCATCTGGTGGGCCAAGCGGCTACAACGGGCGCAAGCGCTCGTGCATCCACGCGGTCACAGCCTCTTTGTCGAGTTCGCCGCTGGCGATGCTTATCGTGAAATGATACAGTTCATTTTCACTAACGTCCAATGTGTACCCATTGCTTTCCAGAAAGCGGAAGCAGGTTGATAGCGCGGTGCGCTTATTACTGTCGACGAATGGGTGGTTTTGGATCAAAAGGTACAGGAGTATCGCCGCCTTGTCGGCGATATGAGGGTACAATTCCTTACCGAACATTGTCTGGCGAGGTGCGGACAGCGTTGACTGGAGCGCCTCCATATCACACAGACCGGTAGAACCACCATAAGCGTTTAAGGCCAGTCGGTGCAGTGTCAAGACTTCATCAAGCGTGGGGTGACGCAACGCTATTCCCCGGGGCCTTGGGCCAACTTTTGCAAGACGTCTTCGTACCGCTCGCTAAAGTCCTCGAACCATTCCATTAACTCTTGTTGCTCAGCTGAATGGGGCCGAATGACCACTTCGCCTGGGAGAAAGAACAGTTCCAGGGATGTTGTTGGCGATACATCGCTGGCGAGCAGCCACTCTTCAAGGATTTGACTTAGCTCTTCCTTTTTAACGACTTTGCTCACAGGCATCAGCTTTCCATTCTCCTCTTTAGAATCCCTCCATCCGGCTTAAATCCACAATACCCTCGGCCAGCGCCGCGATCTGCTGGAGCTGCGCCAGCCGATTCTGGCGTACTGCTTCGTCTTCGGCCATCACCAGCACGCCGGATTCCCGCGCGAAGTAGTAGTCGATGACGTCGACGAGAGGCAAGAACGCTTCGAAGAACTGATCGACCGTGCTTTCCGGCGTGATCTGGGCGCGGGCCTCCTGATAGGCTTCGTATAACGCTTCCTCGGCCGGCTCGACGAAGCGATTCGGGTCCAGCGTGAACGTCTTCTCGTAGTCGCGCGTGATGCGCACGCAGCGGGCATAGTTATCCAGGATGCGTTCCCAGTCGTCGCGCTCTATCCATTGCGTAAGCTGCTCGGCCGCCCGATGGGTGCGGTACGGATCGTCTCCTCGCGCCGCCAACACTGCGTCCACCACGTCGTAGTGGAAGCCCTCGTCGCGCAGGAGGCCCCGCACCCGCTCGATCACGAAGTCCAGGGCCTCGCTTAGCGTCTCCTGCGAGGCGTCCATCGGCAGCAGCTCGCTCGCTGCCTGTAGGCCTTCCTTCACCGAGAAGGAATACGCGTGCGCCAGCAGGTTCTGGACCAACCCCAGGGCGTCGCGCCGCAGCTGGTACGGGTCCGACGAGCCCGTCGGCGCCAGGCCCACCGCGAAGAGCCCGGCCAGGCTGTCGAGGCGATTGGCGATCCCAACGGTCAGCCCCGGTCTGCTTTCCGGTAGCTCGTCGTCAGCGGAGCGCGGTAGGTAGTGCTCGAAGATCGCCTTCGCCACTGCCGGGCGTTCGCCGGACTTGAGCGCGTACTCGCGTCCCATCACACCCTGGAGGCTGGTGTGCTCGACTACCATCTGCGTCGCCAAGTCGGCCTTGCAGAGGTGGGCTGCCCGCGACGCGATCGACGTTTCCTCCTCGCTCAGCTCCAGCATCTGGGCCAGCGTGGGCACCAGTTGCTCCAGCCGATGGGTCTTGTCCAGCATCGAGCCCAGCTCCTCCTGGAAGGTGAGCGTATCGAGCCGGGGCAAGAAGTCCTCCAACGGCTGTTTGGTGTCCTCCTGGTAGAAATAGTCAGCGTCGGCGAAGCGGGCACGGATGACCTCTTCGTTGCCCCGACGCACAATCTCCAGGTGCTCCTCGCCGCCATTGCGCACGGCCACGAAGTAGGGTATCATCTCCCTCTCGGCGTCCTGCACCGGGAAGTAGCGCTGGTGCTTCTTCATCACCGCCACGAGCACCGGGGCGGGCAGCGCTAGGTATTCTTCCTCGAATTGCCCCAGGAAGGGATGAGGTTGCTCGACCAGGTTGGTGACCTCGTTCAGCAGCTCGGGGTCGTCGGGGATCTGACCGCCGACGCTCTGGGCCAGCTTCTCTGCTTCTTCGGCGATGAACGCGCGTCGTTCGTCAGGGTCGACCATCACGTTCTGCTCCTCCAGCAGCGCGAGGTAGTCATCAGCGTGCGGGATTTCGACCTCGGGAGAGCCGGCCGGTCGCGTCCCGCGGCTGACGTTTCCGCTTTCCACGCCGGCGTACGCGAAGGGGATGGTCTCGTCCCCCAGCAATCCGATCAGCCAGCGGATGGGCCGGGAGAAGGTGACGCCGGTCTCGTTCCAGCGCATATTCATCTGGAAGTGCAACTCGGTGATCAAGTCGGTCAGCAGCTGCGGCAGAACCTGGCTGGTGGGAAGCCCTTCTTCGCACTGGAGGCCCACCACGTACTCCCCGCCGTCCATCACTCGCACGTCCAGGTCGTCTACGTCGATGCCCTTGCTGCGAGCGAAGCCCAGCGCGGCCTGGGTGGGTTCGCCCTCGTCGTCGAAGGCGATCTGCGCCGGCGGCCCTTTCACCATCTCCTCGACCGGGCGCTGGTGCGGTTCCAGGCCCTCGATCAGCACGACCAGCCGCCGCGGCGTGCCCAACACCTGCAGCTCGTCGTAGTCGAGCCGTGCTTCCTCCAGCCTTTGGGGCGTCATCTCTCGCAGCTGTGCCAGCGCGTCATCCAGGTCGTCGGCGGGAAGCTCCTCCGTTCCAATTTCCAGCAACAGCGTTTCAGGGTTGAGACCTTCAGGTTTCAAGTTAGTTGGAGAACCTGACACCTCTAACTTGGAACTTGAACCTTTCTCCTCCAGCCACGGATGGTCCAATCGCTCCCGCTGCTCGACGTAGGCGTCGGCGACCTCGCTGGCCAGGCTGCGCATACGGTGGAAGTAGGTCGCGCGTTCCGTCACGCCGATGGCGCCGCGCGTATCGAGCAGGTTGAAGGTGTGCGAGCAGCGCAGCACGTAATCGTGGGCCGGGATCACCAGCCCGGCGTCCAGGCAGCGACGCGCCTCGGATTCGTAGAGGTCGTACATCTGGGTCAATCGCTCGACGTCGGCCAGGTTGAAGGCGTATTCGCAATGCTCCTTCTCCTGCGGCAGATAGATCTCGCCGTAGGTGTGCTCGCCATCCCAGTCGATGTCCCAGACGGAGCGGACGTTCTGCAGGAACATCACGATGCGCTCCAGCCCGTAGGTCAGCTCCACCGAGACGGGATCGAGCGTGAGCCCGCCGGCCTGCTGGAAGTAGGTGAACTGAGTGATCTCCAGCCCGTCCAGCCAGACCTCCCAGCCCAGGCCCCAGGCGCCCAGCGCCGGGCTCTTCCAGTTATCCTCCACGAAGCGGATGTCGTGCTCCTCGCGGCGGATGCCCAGCGCGTAGAGGCTCTGCAGGTAGACTTCCTGCGGATTGCTGGGGTCGGGCTTGAGGATCACCTGGAACTGGGTGTGCATCTGCATGCGGTTGGGGTTGTCGCCGAAGCG
>CAYYTU010000024.1:31987-42140 GCA_964474655.1 uncultured Anaerolineales bacterium | reverse complement strand
GTAATTTGTTTTATTCTACACGACGATGCGACAAAAGTCAATCTCGCGCATTCACCATCATCGGCGGATGCCTTCGACCGTGAACTCGCGGGCGCCGGTATCGACGTAGCCCACGGCCTCGCTCAGCGCGATGTTATGCTTCTCTCTCCCGCTCACGATGAACAACGCCTGCCGCCCCGAACGGACCACCCAGTTCGTGCAGGCGATCATCACCGAGCGCCCCCATCCACGCTCCCGAGCCGGCGTGGTGGCGCGGACATAGAGCGCGGCGAAGTGCGGCGACATCCACGTCACGCCGGCCTCGGCCACCACCTCGCCCTGGGCGCGAATGACGAACCGCGGTCGCTCCTCCACGCCCTCCTCTGGTACCACCATCACGTTGATTGTGCGGTCGAAGCGCGAAAGATTGAGCTGATAGACGTGGTTGACCTCTGTCTGCTTGATGTCCAGCACTTCTCTCACGGCTTCGCGCAGATCCGTTGTCGTGATCAGATAGTACGGTCGGCCCAGGACCAAAACTTCGCTCAGCAGATCGACGGCCACGTTTGGCTTGGGCGTGCGCAGCACGACCGTTGGTTCGAAGAGGCGCTGCCCGGTCTGGCAGACCGCCACGAAGCCATCGGCGTGCCTCTCGGCGTCCCGATGGGTCTGCAGATTGGTCCGCTCGTCATCGTGGTAAAGCGCGTAATAGGCGTATAGCGCATCCCCCGGCGTCGAGAGATGGAGCATCGTTCGAGCCTTCAAGCGCTCTCTTTCGAGCTCACTCATCGTCGCCTCCTGCCGTCCACTGCTTGAAGATGGGGATCAAAAGGTAGCGCCAGGGCATCGTCGTCTCCACCGCAGCGCCCATCACGGGCGTAGGATGCTCACTGGCAAGCACGCCGTAGCGGGCATTGACGACGCGCGTGCCCGGCGCCGCCGAGACCGTCAACGTCGCCGTCAGGGCTGCTCCGGGTGCAAGATGAGGCAGCGTCCACGTGACGACGGCATCGGTGTGGGCGTAATCCCCGCTGGCTCTGGCAAACGTCGTCCCCGCAGGAAGAGCATCGGTGAGCACAACCTGCGTGAGTGTGGTGACGGACATGTTAGTCGCTGTGATTGTATAATCGAGCGTCCGAACCGGCAGCCCAGGCGGAATCGTCGCCTGCTTGGTGATCGTCATCCCGGCGTGAGCCGCCTGCACCGCCGCCAGGGCGTCCACCACGCCCCATCCGTATGCGTTGTTCGGCACGTCGGCCGGGCCGTCGTCGCCGCAACCCTGCGCCGTCGTCCGAGGCCGAGCGGTGCGCGTCAGAAGGGTCTCGGTACCATCGATGTCGCCGATGAGCTCCGGCGCCGCCGACCAGAGTAGAGCCGCCGCGCCGGACACGTGCGGCCCGGCCATTGAGGTGCCTCGCCAGCCACTCTGATAGCCGCCCCCCGGCACGCTGGACCGTACATCGACACCTGGTGCGCTTATGTCTGGCTTCTGCCATCCCAGGCCGCCGATGGTCACCGGCCCGCGGCTGCTGAAGCTTGCGATGTAGTCGTTGCTGTTCGTCGCGCCCACGGAGAACGCTGCGTCGTAGATAGCGGGCGGGTCTTGCACGGTGCTACAACTGGAACCGCTGTTGCCAGCTGACGCCACGACTAAAATGCCCGCCGCACGTATGTGCTCGACGACCTGCTGCAAGGTGTCCCAATCGCAGCCTTCGTAGGGTGGACACGTCCAGGAATTGTTGATCACGTGAGGCGCCTGGGCGGGATCGCCCTCTGAGGGATCGCCGCTCACTGGATACGGTGCCAGGAAGAACTCGAAGCACTCGGCGTATGTAGCGGGTGTTCCGAAGCCTTCGTTCATGTTGCGGCAGCCGATCCACCGTGCGCCGGGCGCCACGCCGATCTGGTTCCCCAGCCCGTCGTCGCCGACGAGGGTGCCCATCGTGTGCGTGCCGTGCCCGTTATCGTCGCAGGGCGTGGGCGAATCGGCGCCGCAGTCGTTGCCTGCGCTATGAATGGCGTCGTGCCAGTTGTAGTCGTGGGTGGCGGTGACGCCGTTGTAGCCGCGATACTGCGTGGCCAAAGCTGGGTGGGCCCAATCGTAGCCCGTGTCCTGTCCGGCGACGACGATCCCCTCGCCCGTGTGGCCCAGCGCCCAGACGTCGTCGGCGTTGACCTGCGCCACGTTCCACGCGACGCTCTGCGTTGCCAAGGGTTCCATACGCTCGGGGGCGGGCTCCGGCACCTGCTGGCGCACGCGCGGGTTCCCCACGATGCGGGCCACGTCGGGCCGGGACGCCAGTCGCGTCACCAGCCCACGCTCGCCCGTCACCGCCATCATATTGACGATGTAGAAGGGGCGAAAGTCGATGCCGAGTCTCTCCAACCGAGCACGCAACGGGGCCTGAGAGCGCCAGGCCGTCTCCCACAGCGTCTCGTAGACGTAGCGCAAACGCACCCCCCGGTCGAGGATCGCGATCGCTGGGCTGAGATCAGCCTGTTTCTCCATAATCACCAGAAAGTCAGTCTCTTGATCTCGCTCTGTGGCTTGCCAGACCCAGGCGGCGACGTTCGCCGGTCGCCCATCGGGTACGGCCCGTACGACGCCGAGAGTGAACAAAGCCAGCACCCCGGCCAACACGACAGTCGAAGCGAGATTCAAAAATCGTTTTCCAGCCACGGGCTGGATTATAGCAGAAAGCAACGCTTGACAAAAGCAGCTGCTCATAGGATAATTTTTGGCTGTCAAGATTATCGTGCCGATGAAAGACATAGAATCAGGGAGGATCAATGGCAGACCTGCTAGAGGTAACCGACGCGACATTTGAAAGTGAAGTGTTGAACACAGATCAGCCGACGCTGGTGGATTTCTGGGCCGACTGGTGCGGGCCTTGCAAGATGGTGGCTCCGGTGGTCGAAGAAATCGCCGCCGAATACAACGACCAGATGAAGGTCGCCAAGATGGACGTGGACAGCAACCCCAAGACACCAGGGAATTACGGTATTCGAGGCATTCCCACGTTAATCTTGTTCAAGGACGGTGAAGAAGCTACTCGCATCGTGGGCTTCCGCCCCAAAGAGGCGATGATGGAGGAGATCTCCCCCCATCTCTAGCTTGACGCATCTGCGTCAATGTGGTATAGTGTTGAGCACAACTTGAGATCCTAAAGACTGCGAACGGGAAGAGTAAACATCACAGCTAGGTCCAGAGAGTCGGGTCATAGGCTGTAAGCCCGATACCGGCAGGGATGTTGAATGGGCCCGGGAGTCGCCCGCCGAAATTTTCAAGATAGTAGGTCGGGCCGGAGACGCCGCCGTTATATTGGCCGAGGGTATCGCCCCAGCAGCACTTGAGGGCTGTACCTGCAACGAGTGAGGCTGGCTTTTCACCAATCACGCGCCGTCACCGGCGCGTTTTCTCTTTCTAGGCTTTAGAATGAGAAATACAACGTGAAAAGCGGCCTAACCAGGGTGGCACCACGGGTGTCCGGAACCAGACGCTCGCCCCTGCCGGGGGCGGGCGTTTTTTTCGTTCTCCCCTCAGACGATTCGATTCAGTCTCAAGCGCACGCCGGAAAGGTTCTGGCGGCTAGAAATCATTATGAGGAATCACTCAGGAGGTTAAGCATGAGCAAGCAGACCAAGTTCCTACTCGACGAAGAGCAACTCCCCAAAGCGTGGTACAATCTCGTGGCGGACATCTCGTTCCCCGTGCCACCGCTGCTCCATCCGCAGACGAAAGAGCCGACCAATCTCCCTCCACCGCTCTTCTGTGATGCCCTGATCGAGCAAGAGGAGACAAAAGAGCGCTACGTGGAGATCCCAGAGCCGGTGCGGGACGTCTACCGACTGTGGCGGCCGACGCCGCTCTTCCGGGCACGCCGCCTGGAGGAAGCGCTGGACACGCCGGCGCACATCTACTACAAGTACGAGGGTGCCAGCCCGCCCGGGAGCCACAAGCCCAACACTGCCGTGGCTCAGGCCTTCTACAGCAAGGAAGCCGGGGTGAAGCGGCTTGCCACCGAGACCGGCGCCGGGCAGTGGGGCAGCTCGCTCTCCTTCGCCTGCAACCTGTTCGATATGGCATGCAAGGTCTACATGGTGAAGGTCAGCTACCATCAAAAGCCCTATCGTCGAGTGATGATGCAGACATGGGGGGCAGACGTGACGCCCAGCCCCAGTGAAGAGACGCGATCTGGATGCGCCATCCTGGAGGAGGACCCCGACTGCCTGGGCAGCCTGGGGATGGCGATCAGCGAGGCCGTCGAGGTGGCGGCGACCGACGACGAGGCCAAGTACGCGCTGGGCAGCGTGCTCAACCACGTCCTGCTGCACCAGACTGTCATCGGCGAGGAGGCCCTGAAGCAGATGGAGATAGCGGGCGAGTACCCCGATGTCGTGCTGGGCTGCGTGGGCGGTGGGAGCAACTACGCCGGGCTGGCTTTCCCCTTCCTGCGGGAGCAGCTGACCAACGGCAAGGAAGCGCGCTTCGTGGCGGCCGAGTCGACCGCCTGCCCGACGATGACCAAGGGCGCTTACGCCTACGACTACGGCGACACGGCCCATATGGCGCCCATCGCCAAGATGGACACGGTCGGGCATACGTTTGTGCCGGCCGGCATCCACGCCGGCGGTTTGCGCTACCACGGCATGGCGCCGCTGATCTCGGCTGTCCATCGTGAAGGCTATATCACTCCTCTCGCCTACCCGCAGCTCGAGGCCTTCGATGCAGCGGTCGCGTTCGCCGAGAACGAGGGCATCATCCCCGCGCCGGAGACGGCGCACGCCATCGCCGCCGCGATCAAAGAGGCGTTGGAGGCGAAGGAGGCCGGCGAGGAGCGCGTGATCCTGTTCAACTTCAGCGGTCACGGGCACTTCGATATGGCGGCCTACGATAGCTACTTCGCTGGCGAGCTTGAGGATTACGAGCATCCGCAAGCTGCCATCGAATCTGCGATGGATAAGCTGCCGGATGTCCCGGCCTGCGACGACTAACTCCCATCAAAAAAGAGAGGCCGGGAGTTTATCCCTGCCTCTCTGCTCCAATCGCCACGCAACCGTACACCGCTATCCGTCCTCCATATCAAATAGCTCCATCCAGGCCTCGACTTCCTCCTCCGACAAGCCCCCCCGCTGTTTGACCCCTCGCTTGCGGATGCGCGTATTCTGGAGGCGAGCGACGAAATCGCCCGAGCGCACGACCCGCGCGCCGTGCTTCTCGGCTGCTTTGATGACTTCATGATCGGACGTCACGACGATCAGGCCGCGGGGGTTGCGGGAGCGAGCGATGCGCTCGCGCAAGATGCCATCGGCGTTCTGCCCGGTAGGAGCGAAGACGACCTCGACCCGACTGCTGGAAAGCGCCGAGTGTCCGCCCGGCATCCCGCGGTCGAAGACGACGGTGACGCGCTTGCCGGTGCGGGCGGCGTAGGCCTGCAGCCGTGAGACCAGCTTGGCCTCGTCGTCGGGATCGTCCAGGCGAACGCCAGGCAAGCGACCTATCAAGTTGTGTCCATCGATCAAGACGGGCATCGGATCAAGCCAATTGAATGATGAATAGCGAATAGCGAATGGCGAATGATGAATGGCCAAACGACAAGACGTAGTGTAGCACAGCTTGACGAATCAGCCAAGGGGCTGCGACGGCGGGCAAACGAAGCAATTCTAGGGTAGCCTGGACGCATTAGATTGCCTGCAGGCGCGTATCAACCCCAGCTTCGTTTGCCTTGTTCACGCCTAAGCACGCTCTGCGGTATTGAGAGCGTTGTCGCTAGACGACCTGCTTCGAAATTCCACGGCTTGACTAATCGTCCAAATCGCGCTATCCTTACTTACGCCTCATACGCGGGGGTGGTTGGGGCCCGGTGGCTCCCCCGGTCTTCAAAATCGGTGGCGGGTTGCACAGCGCAAGCCGCGGTGGGTTCGACTCCCATCCACTCCCGTCTGTTTCTTTACGTTTTGCCCCCCATCTCTTCGACCTGTGTCCGTAGCCTCTCCACTTGCTTCTCCGTAGTGCCGTCGCCGGGGAACTTCGATAGACGCCGCTTGTTGAAGGCCAGCTTCGTCGCCAACCGATAGTAGCGCCCGAGCTGCCACCAGCGTTCGAGATCGCCGCTGAGCAACGCCTCCGCTCGCGTGGTCAACCGCCCGATATGAGACGAGACCGTCTCGTAGTCCTCCCGGCTGAGCGTCCCTTGCTCGACCTCTTCAGCAAGGTAGCGCTCGATCCAGCGCCGCTCCCGCATCCCGGTCCAGATGACGACGGCGAACAGAATCAGCACCCCGCCCCAGTCCGACACCAGGGTGAACAGACAGGGCCATCCCCACTCAGCGCCCAGCGTCACGCTGGCATTATGGATGGTGTGCGCCGTGATGCCCGCCAGCAGACCTATCAGCGGCGCGCCGAGCTTTACTGACCAATCCTTCGCAGTACGCGCCAGGGCCATCCCCAGACCGACGAACCCGCTGAACAGCGCGTGATTCAGCCCGAAGAGGAACGCGCGGAACAGCGCCAGAAACAGAAATCCACTCAGACCGGTCTCCATCAGCGCTGATCCGAAGTAGAGAACATTCTCCACAGCCGCAAAGCCGAACCCCACCAGCCCGCCGTAGACGATGCCATCAAGGACGCTGTCGATCTCGTGGTAGTGGAAGAGCAAGAGCAGCAACAGCGCGGTGCCCTTGAAGGCTTCCTCCACCACTGGAGCGACGACTGCAGATCCCACAAAGGTGGCCGTCGCCGGGTTGACGAACCAGGAGATAGGAACGTCGAGCATAAGCTCGGCGATCAAGGAGAAGATGATGGCTGGGATCGCTCCCCACAGGAAGGCTGCGACCAGCAGGCCCAGCGGCTCCCTTTCATAGCGGTCGAACCACCACAGAATGAGCGCGTAGATGATCATCGGCACAAACCCGACGATCAGCGCTAAAATAACGCCCAGCAATGCTTTCATAGTGAGCCTTTCAAAAGCGGCACTCAGCACTCACTGAAGCCGCAGGTGTAGCAGTGGCGGCACCCTTCCTCGTAGATTAGCGATGCTTGACCACACTCCGGGCAAAGGTCGCCTTCTGGAAAGAGCGGCAGCTGCTCACTGCCGTCCGCTTCGCCTTGCGCCTTGGCCAAACCGAGGTGCTCGGCCAGCACCTGTGCCACGCCGTCCGGCAGGCTGCGCACGCGGTCGCGCCCGAAGCCCAGCGGGCGCCCGCCGCCGATGCCCTTCAGCTGGCGCACCACCTGCTTGAGCCGCCTGGTGGCCGAAAGCGGCGAGGGGATGCGCAAGATGAGCGAGATCAGCCGCCCAATGGCCTCCGCCACCGCCGCCGTGTCGGAGCCAGCCTTGCCCACGTTCAGGAAGACCTCGAACGGCTCGCCGTCGCCGTTGACGTTGACGGTGGTATAGGCCGTGCCCAGCGGCGTCTTCAGCCGGTAGGTCTTCCCCTCCAGGCGGTGTGGGCGCGGGCGGACTTTGTCCGTCAGCGGCCGGGTGCTGCGCGTGCGGGCCGCCCGCTTGCGCGTCTCCTCCGTCTCCAGCACCACCTTCTCCCGCGATCCGGTGACATAGACCGTGAGCCCTTTGCAGCCTAGCTCCCAGGCCAGCCGGAAGGCGTGCGCCACGTCGTCGGGCTCGGCGTCGGCGGGGAAGTTGATCGTCTTGCTGATGCTGGCGTCGACAAACGCCTGCAGCGCGGCTTGCATCCGCACGTGCTCCTCGGCCGGGACGTCCTGCGCCACCACGAAGACCTCGCGGATCGGCTTCGGGACCTCCGCCACGTCCTGACAGCTGCCCGTCTCCGCCACTTGCTCGATGATGCGCTCGCGTGTCTCCTTGTCCAGGCCGGCCTCCTCCAGCGCCTGCTGGAAGAGCGGGCTGGCGTAGCGCAGTTCCACGTCCTCGCCGTCGTCGTTCATATGGCGCACGTAGGCCAGCGCAAAGACCGGCTCGCAGCCGTAACCCTCGCAGCCCGCGACCGTGGAGCGCGTGCCCGTCGGCGCCACCGTGGTCTGGGTCGCGTTGCGGACACCGTGCGCCCGAATCCCCTCGGCGATAGCATCCCAATCCAACGTCGGGCGTCCCCACGTCTTCAATCGCGCGTACGGTTCCAGCGGCTCCGGCGGCGTCCATTGCAAGTCATCGGGGTCGTAGATACTGCCCTTGATGGCCGGGAACGGCCCACGTTCTTCAGCCAACGCGATACTGGTGCGCATGGCGTGGTAGCGGATGAACGCCATCACCTGGGCCGCCAGCTCCTGGCCCGCCTCGCTGCCGTAACGCACCCGCAGATGGTACAGGACATCGCCCAACCCCATAATCCCCAGCCCAACCCGCCGCGTGCGCTGAGCTGCCTCCTCGAGCTCCGGCACCGCCGGGACGTAGCCGTTGGCTTCGATCACGTCGTCGAGGAAGCGGACGGATCGCTCGACCGTCTCGGCCAGCATCTCCCAGTCTATGGTCGCGTCCTCGCCGTCGCGGGTGACGTGCCGCGCCAAATTGATCGAGCCCAGACAGCAGTTCTCGTAGGGGAGCAGGAATTGCTCTCCACATGGATTGCACGCCTCATAATCGCCCAGGTGCGGCGTAGGGTTGTCCCGATTGGCGGTATCAAGGAAGAGCATCCCCGGTTCGCCGTTGCGGTGCGCCCCGACGACAATCTTGTCAAAGATCTCCCGGGCAAGTACTGTATCCCATACCTCGTTATCCTGTGGGTTAATCAGGTCAATGGCGCCGTCCTCCTCAACGACGTGCATAAAGTCGTCGGTGACGCCCACCGAGATGTTAAAGTTGCTGATGGCGCCCTCTTCGCTCTTGCAGGTGATAAACTCCTCGATGTCGGGATGATCGACGCGCAGCACGGCCATATTCGCGCCCCTTCTGGCCCCGCCCTGGCTGACGATGTCCGAGGCGGTGTCGTAGACCTGCATGAAACCGACCGGTCCGGTGGCCTCGCCACCGCTGGATTGGACGCGAGCGCCCTTGGGTCGCAGGCGGGAGAAGGAGAAGCCGGTCCCGCCGCCGGTCTGCTGGATCAGGGCCATATCCCGCAACGTCTCGAAGATGCCATCGCCCACGCGGCCCATATCGTCGGAGATGGGGAGCACAAAGCAGGCCGCCAGCTGGGAAAGTGGCGTCCCGGCCCCGGTGAACGTCGGGGAGTTCGGCAAAAAGCGCAGGCGCGTCAGCAGATCGAAGAAGTTGGCCTCTACCGCCTCGGCGTCGCCGCCCAGATCGTCCTCGACGGCGGCGACGTAGTGTGCCACGCGGCGAAACACCCCCTCGACGGTCTCCTCCGGCTCGCCGTCTGCCCCCTTGCGCACATAACGCCGGCGAAACACCGCCAGCGCGTTCTCCGACATACGCTCCTCCACCGATGCGTCCTGGTTCAATGTCTCGTGTTCCGTCGATTCCTCTTTCGGCATACCCTCTCCAGTCGTAAGTTAAATCCGTAATCCGCAATCTGCAATCTCGAATTCAAATCCCGCGCACCTCCACCTGCGCCACCCAGCGACGGGCCCGGTCCGCCATCGTTTCCAGACGCGCTGGCGGATACGGCGTCACGTCCTCCAGGTCCGGGTCGAGCGTGCCCTGCGGGCGGAACTGTTGGAGCACGTACCGCGTTGCGCCCTCAAGCCGCCGCGCGATGTCCGCCACGTCGTCGGCGTCGAGCAGGCCCGGCAACATCGTGGTGCGGAACTCGTAGGCCGCGCTCTCGTCACGGAGCAGGTCGATGCTCCGCGCCACGCGCTCCCATGCTAACCGGTTTCGTCCCGCCAGCAAGGCGTAGGTCTCCGGCGGCGCCTTGACGTCCATCGCCACGAAGTCCACCAGCCGTTCGTCCAGCAACGCTTCCAGCACATCTGGACGGTAGCCGTTGGTATCGAGCTTGACGTCCAGCCCGTGCTCGCGCACCCGGCGCACAAACGGCAGCAGGTCGTCCTGCAGCGTCGGCTCGCCGCCGGTGATCACCACACCGTCGATCAGCCCCTCGCGCCGCCCCAGGAAGTCCCACACGTCCTGCTCGGACACCGCTGGCAAGCTCGCCGGGCGGAGCACCAGCTCGGCGTTGTGGCACATCGGGCAGCGGAAGTTGCAGCCGCCGGTGAAGAGCACGGTGGCGATGTGCCCCGGGTAGTCGATCAGCGAGGTCTTGACCCAGCCTCTCAGATTCACGTCAGGCC
>CAYYTU010000024.1:0-31887 GCA_964474655.1 uncultured Anaerolineales bacterium | reverse complement strand
CCCGGGTAGTCGATCAGCGAGGTCTTGACCCAGCCTCTCAGATTCACGTCAGGCCGCGGCTACGCGTCCGGCGTCACGTCGAACGTCTTCCGCTCCTCGAACTCCTGCTGCTTTCCCTCGTGCCAGTTGCGCACGGGGCGCAGGTAGCCGACGACGCGGGAGTAGACCTCGCAGGGCACCTTGATCTCTGCCCCGGTCTGGGCCTTCGGCTGCTGCTTCGGATCGGACGTCTTCATCGTCATCTGCTCATCCTTTCTTTGATGTCATTATGAACCGAGTTGGGGCGCGGTCGGGAGACCGGCCCCAGCGGAAAGAAACGAAAATCAACGACCGTTGACAAGCCATTTCAAAGCGTCTAGAATAGCCTCAAACGCATTGTGGCCCTTCTCAATCTATCGATCACGCAAAATCCCAAAGAGCCCAAGTGGTTTAGGAGAATCGAATGAGGGCTTTAGCGAAAGATCTGCTGACTCCGCAGGAGGTAGCCGATTATCTCCAGCCCCCCGATACGATTTACCGCTACATCCGGGAGGGCAAGCTGGTCGCTTCCAATCTGGGCCGCCAGTATCGGATTACCAAGAAGAACCTGGATCTGTTCCTGATGGCAACGTCCACCGGCGGCGATGCCCGCATGCGCACCTTCCCTCGGGAGCGCGTCACCGCGTGGCTGGAAGAGGATCAGATCGAGGAGAAGACCCGCGAAATCGGCCAAGCATTCCTGCAAACACAGGGTTCTCCGGTGACTTCATCCGGCGGTACTATCCGCTTCACGAAGCGTATCCTTCGCTTCCTCCGCGGCGGGAGTAGATGAGCGCACCGGTTCGACCTCGCGATAGAACCGCCCGAACAGCCCAGCGCTGACCAGCATCAGGTAGAAGCCAAGCGGCCCCGTCAGCACGGGGATCGCGCAGCACAGCACGACGGTGTAGTAGGCCAGCATCAGCGCCAAGTAGAACACGCCCATCAGCCCGGCGACGACCACCCAGGCGACGAAGTAGCCCAGCCAGTTCGCCCGTAGCAGCGACCACCAGCGGCGCACGCGGAACGCGGCCGAGAAGTCATCCTCCGCGACGAGCTGCGCGGTCGCCAGCGGCAGCGGAACCGCGCCCAGCAATGTGACCACGGTCCCGACGAACAGCGCGAGCAGCATAATCACGATGCTGACCACCAGCACCACGGCCCACGCGCCCTCGTCGCCGGTCATCTCGGCCAGCGGGACGCCGATGGTGCTGACGAAGTAGAACAGCATCCCGCCCAGGCTGATCAACAGCCCCGGCAGCAAGTAGACGAACCCGACAACCAACGCACGCAATCCGTCCGTCGTCAGCGTGCCCCAGTCGTCCCAGGCGGGCAGCGACAGCTCCCGGCCCTCAATCGCCTGGCGCATCACCTGCAGCACGTAGCCGTAGACGAAGATCAGCGGCAGTATCGGGATCACGAAGTTGGCGATGATGAGCGCCGATCCGACGGCGAAGCGGTTCTTCCATTCGGCCTCCCAAAACGGGAAGGCGAACATCTCCTTCAGCGATGTCAGTGTTCCCTCTGTCATTTGTTCCTCCTGTGAAATAGAGCTTTCTCGGAAAGGCTCTCAAAATAGTGGGGTAATGTGATAGCAAAACCGCCCTACATCGAAGGTATGAGCCCGGTGTAGGTCGAGTTTGCTACTCGACCGGAGCAGCGTCAACAAGTCCCCCACTCATCTGAGGACCCTCGGAAAGTCCTTCTGCCGCCCAAAACACTACAACGAATGGAGAAAGGAACGAATTTTCGCCCCACTGAGGCCATTCGTTTGATTCCAAATTCGTTGTGTCCCACGACTATTGCCTTCCAAGAGATCTCATCTAATCAGACAACGGCATACCCTATCATAGGGACCGGTATGGGTGTGTCTCAAATGGATCCCCCTACAACCGAAATGAAACGCACCTAAACGATATGGGCAGCCCGCATGCCGTCGGACCGAACAGCCCTCGCCCTCGACGCTGGCGATAGCATAGGGACGCTCATCCGGCACAAATCGATCGGGCATTTGAGCCGTCATCGTCTCACTCCTGTCACTTATGAGATCTTACGGTTTTCGCAGCGTCAGATAGAACGTGCGGGCCTGCTGGCGCTGCTCCACGGCCTGGAAGCCGACCCGTTCGCCCAGCGCCGCGTAGCGGGCCAGGCCCAGCGGATCCGAGGGCCACAACGCGCCGTAGCCGGTCTCGAGCTCGCCGGAGGGCGGCGCCACCGACAGGGGCAGAACGGCCACGTCCTCCGGCCCATCCGGGCGCGGCGGCAGCTCAGCGCCCCAGATCAAGAAGCGTCCGTCCGGAGCCAGCACCCGATACGCCTCCTTGAACACCCGCTCGTGCGCGGCCGGCTCAATGTACATCAGGGTGAAGAACGCGGTGACGACCTCGAAGGACGCGTCGAGAAACTTGAGCTCGGTGGCGTCCATCATCACCTTCAGCGGCCCGTCGGCGGCCTCCGCCAGCTCGCCGCGGTCGGGGTCGATGGCGACCACCTGCGGGCCCTTCAGCCGGCCGATGACCCCCTCGCCGCCGCCGCCGAGATCGAGGATGAAGCCCTCGGCCTCGAAATCGTCAACCACGACCCGCTGCTTATCGAAGTAGTGCAAACGCTCCGCACCGATGGCGGCGTCTTCGTCACGCATTCAACCTCTCTTCCCAAGTCGATAATCCAATGTAGGAGACGTCTCCCCGTAGTGGCTTCTGCCGCTACGGGACTATGCCAGACGGCGACGCTCCCACCACGTCACGCCTCCAGGCCGACCAGCTCGGCGCTGACCGCCCACAGCCGCCGCGCGGTCTCCCCGTCGTACGAGGCCGGGGACGAGCGCACCGGCCCCCGATCGAAAAAGTACTTCCCGCTCACCCCGGCCACCTCCGGCGAGGCAGCCAGGTAGACCACCGTCTCGGCCCCCTTCTCGGGGCTCCTGACGAGCAGTTTGAACAGCGGGTCCAGCAGATCGGCCAACGGGCTCCACCAACCGTCTCCTTTCCAGATGTCCGTGGCCACCAGGCCCGGATGGACCGCGTTGACCGTCACCCGCGGTTCGTCCGCCCGCTCCAGGCGCCGGGCCAGCTCATAGGTGAACAGCACCAACGCCAGTTTCGACTGGGCGTAGGCCTTCATCAGCCCGTACGTCCCCTCCAGCCCCAGGTTCTCGAAGTGAATGCGCCCCTGGCGGTGCACGTCCGAGGCAACGTTGACGATGCGGGCCGGGGCGCTGGCCTTGAGCGCGTCCAGCAGCCGACGGGACAGCAGGTAGACGCCCAGGTAGTTCAACGCCAGGGTCATCTCGAACCCGTCGGCGCTCAGCCGGCGCTGGGCGAAGAAGCTGCCGACGTTGTTGACCAGCACGTCCAGCCGGTCGTACGAGCGCTTGATGGTCTCGGCCACCGCTCGTACCTCGGCCAGGGACGAGAGATCCGCCTGGATGAAATCGACGTCGGGATTGCCCGTCGCCTGCCGGATGCGCTTGATCGTCCGCTGGCCCTTCTGCGGGTTACGCGCCACCAGGATCACGGTCGCGCCGCGCTGCGCCAGCGCCCGGGCGGTCGCCAGGCCGATGCCCGCCGTCGCCCCCGTGACCACGCAGACGTGACCCGCCATATCCACGTGAGAAGCCATTCGCCCCTTTCTGGTATCTGATAACCGCGTCGCACCGTCAGAACGTGATCACGCGCTTGCCGGACGCAAGTAGCCCTGGATGCTGGTACAGACGATGAAGCGCTTGCTCAAGTGACATCATACGGGGTCCTGGATTGCTCACTATGCGCCTCGTTCACTCAACCTACTCTTCGTTGTCACCACTTACTTGCCCATTATTCAATAACGCTCTCAAGCATTCTCCAACTTGTGAATGATAGCGATAATACTCGTCCTTAGTCACACTCCAAGTTGTATTCTCATCGGAACCAGGATGAGAAATTTGGTTGTGATTTCTCCGATCAAATAGGTTTCGTATATCAGCACAAACCAAAATAGGCACTCCTTGTGAATTCAGGAAATCTATCACATCAGGAGCCCTGTAATGTCTATCATCGGAATGGCTGTCTAGCTCATAGCATATAGCGTGAACCTCATTCAACAGATGATTCAATGCCACAGAGTAAGACTGAGTTCGTTCGCTATACACTCGATGGCGTATTTGTTCGACAATATACGGCATTTCCGAAAGCAAGAGAGGTTTTTCAGAAGATAACCTATAATAACCTGAATGACTAACTGGAAGATTGCTTCGCTCGAGCTCTCTAACAATATCACTCATTGGTTCGTAATCCTGTAATTTGCCCAACAGATCTTGGTCTTGAAAATCCACTTGACAAAGAGTATCCAGGATTAAACCTACATCCCAGGTGCTCAAGCTCTGTTTGTCAAGAAGAAACTGCCTGAATCGCTCAGTAGTATCAAGATCTTTCAGTATGATAATCAATATGGGTAACGGATACCTTTTGACTCGGTCGAAATCGAAATCCGCAAAGATTTCTCGGATACGCTCCTTATTGCTCTCTATCTCAAGCATCTGACGTACTCGTTTGTCAAATACCTCCTTGAGAATTTCATCCTGCAAATCATGTCCAAAGGTCTCAGGCTTAATAGATCCTCTTTTCAACTTATCCAGCTCATCAAAAATATTTTCTATCTTGTTACTTGGAGATTCATCGTCTTGATCATTAGATACATGATATTCAGGCGAAACCTTTTTCAAACTGGAGCGAAGTGCCCCTAACTGTTCCTCATCTTCCAAACAAAAGAACCTTGTTTTTGGGTTAAGCCTTAGTCCCAATTTACGATAAAGAATATCAGCAATACGTGATCCGAGTGACACAACATATTGCTCTCTACGATGACTACTAACTTCATCCTTGAAAGTTATTGAGATGAACATATCGTCCACATAACGAGTGAAAAGATAGCCATCTACAATACCATCGTGATTGCGCAATTCTTCCTCAATAAACAAATCACCAAAAACCAAATAGAGGTATCCAAGAAAACTAGAAACTATACTGCAATCTGATTGTGGAATGCCTTTTCCGCCATTTGTAATAAACCTAAAGAAAAAGCTAATCTGTTCTCTCGTATTCGCGTCAAAGGATAAGTTAGCTTTCTGACTTGGCTTGATATACGCATCAAGAAGATCCAAGAGTGTAGGGATAGAGATCTCATCAAAGAAATTCTGTATGTCCAATCGTATAACTATCTTCCTGTCAACCTCACCGCTGATCTGATGCCTAACACGGTTTCTAAATTTTTTGTAGAAAGACCTAAAATAGACACTATTACTGTTAAACTTCAATTCATCACCCTCAAAGCGGAGTTTTCCACCGTAGAAGGATCGCACCCGATGTCGGGCTTTTGCATTAACGAAGTTGTCTAAGAAATCCTGAGACAGATTGAGTAGATAGATTCCGATAGCATAATACAAAGCTCGCATCGGATAAGTGAAGAACTTGTAATTGCGCAAACCAAGTCTAGATTTCGGTATGGTATATGGATGTACTGCAAATTCTTTCTCTAGTCCATAGAATAGATTACTAGCAACTTTGTCTTCAAAATACTCTTTTGTCTCTAGGACTTCTACAGAGGAATCCAGTTCCTTGTAGTAAATCATACTCAGAGTCTTGAAGTAACGATTGTCTTCTTGGCAGACAACTTGGAAATTAAGCAAAGCAAGTGCCTGTTTCCAAAGAGAGAAAGTCAAAAAATGACCAAAATTTGAGTTTCCCTCTGTCATTTATTGCCCGGAGCCTCCTATCTCGCTTTTCACAGATAAAACTTTTACTGAGGTACTATTCTCCACTTACTACCTCCACTCGCACGCCGAACCGCTCCAGATCCTCCTCGCTGTGGTCGTAGGGGCAATACTCGTGCTCGCCGGCGATGTAGCCGTGCACGGGGCAGACGCTGAAGGTGGGCGTGAGTGTGAAATACGGCAGGTGGAAGTTCTCCGCGATCACGCGCACCAGCTTCTGGGCCTGCCGCCAGTCGTCCAGCTGCTCCCCCAGGAAGACATGCTGCACCGTCCCGCCGGTGTAGAGCGTCTGGAGCGCGTCCTGGTGCTCCAGCACCGCGAAGAGATCGTCGCTGAAGTTGACCGGCAGATGGGTCGAGTTGGTGTAGTAGGGCGCATGTTGAGTGCCGGCGGTGATGATATCCGGGAAGCGCTCGCGGTCGGCGCGGGCCAGGCGGTAGGAGGCGCCCTCGGCCGGCGTCGCCTCCAGGTTATACAGATTTCCCGTTTCGGCCTGGAAGCGGGCCAGCACCCGCCGCATAAACTCCAGCGTCTTCACGCCGAAGGTCTTGCCGTCCGGATGCTCCAGGCCGACGCCCAGCAGATTGCGGCAAGCCTCGTTCATGCCCACCAGCCCCACCGTGGAGAAGTGATTGCTCCAGTAGCTGCCGAAGCGCTGCTTCATGCCCTGCAAATAGTAGCGGCTGTAGGGATAGAGCCCGCGGTCCGTCAGCCGCTCCAAGACCTTCCGCTTGATCTCCAGGCTGGTGCGCGCCACCTCCATCAGCCGCTCCAGCCGCTCGAAGAACTCGGCCTCGTCGCCCGAAAGATAGCCCAGGCGCGGCATATTGATCGTCACCACGCCCACGGAGCCGGTCAGCGGCGCCGCCGCGAAGAGCCCGCCCATCCGCTTGCGCAGCTCGCGGTTATCCAGGCGGAGCCGGCAGCACATACTGCGAGCATCCTCCGGGTCCATATCGCTGTTGACGAAATTGGCGAAGTAGGGGATGCCGTAGCGCGCCGTCATGGCCCAGACCGGTTCCAGCTCGGAGCTTTGCCAGTCGAAGTCGGGCGTGATGTTGTAGGTGGGGATAGGGAAGGTGAAGACGCGCCCCTTGGCGTCGCCCTCCAGCATAATCTCGGCGAAGGCGCGGTTGACCAGATCCATCTCGCGCTGGAACTCGCCGTAGGTCGCGTCCCGCGGCTCGCCGCCGACGATCACCGGCTGATCGCGCAGCGTGGGCGCCGGCGTCAGGTCCATCGTCAGGTTGGTGAACGGCGTCTGGAAGCCGACCCTAGTAGGTACATTTACATTGTAGACAAACTCCTGCATTGCCTGTTTTATTTGCACATAATCCAGGCCGTCGTAGCGCACGAAGGGCGCCATCAGTGTATCGAAGTTGGAGACCGCCACCGCCCCGGCCGATTCGCCCTGCAGTGTGTAGAAGAAGTTGACCAGCTGGCCCAGCGCCGTGCGCAGATGTTTGGGCGGCTTGCTCTCGATCTTGGCCGGCACGCCGCCGAAGCCGCGCATCAACAGATCCTGCAGGTCCCAGCCGCAGCAATAGACCGAGAGCATCCCCAGATCATGCAGGTGGAGTGCGCCCTCGACGTGCGCCTCCTGCGCCTCCTGGGGATAGATCTTGTGGAGCCAGTAGCGCGCCGCGATCGACGAAGCGACGTAGAAGTTGAGCCCCTGGAGCGAGTAGTTCATGTTGCTGTTCTCGTTGACGCGCCAATCGGCCCGGTCGAGGTAATCGTCGACCAGCGCCGCGGCGTCGAGCAGCATCTGCTCCGTCTTGCGAGCCTCGGCCCGCTTCTGCCGGTAGAGGATGTAGGCCTTGGCCACTTGGGGATTGCCGGATTTGACCAGCACCTCCTCTACCGTATCCTGGATCTGCTCCACGTGTGGGCCGTGACCGTTGTGACCAAAGCGCTCCTTCAGCAGGCCCACCACGGCCCACGAGAGCGCCTCGGCCCACTGGCGCCCCTCGCCGTTGCCCACGGCGTGGGCAGCGGCGTAGATAGCCTCCTCAATCCGCCCGCGGTCGAACGGGACGACCGTGCCGTCGCGCTTGATGACTTCGATGGTCATTGACGTGATTTCACTCCTCCGCCTCTGCTTCTGCTTCTTCCTCCACCAGCTGATTGACCTCCGCCCGCACCGCCTCCAGGTTCTCCAACCCCAGGTAGACGATGGCATAGCGAATGTAAGAAACCGGATCGAGCGTCCGCAGCTCCTCCATCACCAGATCGCCGATCACGCGACTGGGGATCTCCGGCTTCCCCATCTGGCGGATGTGACCCTCGACCCGGTCCACCACCCGCTCCAGCTCATCGGCCGAAACGGGCCGCTTGGCACAGGCGATGCGCAACCCGGAGAGCACTTTCTCGCGCTCAAATGCCTCCCGGCGGTCGTCGTCCTTGACCACCAGCGGGGTGGTGAGGATCGCGCGCTCCATGGTGCTGAAGCGCTCCTCGCACTCCTTACATTCCCGTCGCCGGCGGATGCTCTTTTGCTTGCGAATTGTGTCGATCACGCGCGTGTGTTTACTACCGCAATAAGGACATTCCATACGTTTATGCTCCTGGAGAGATAAGAAAAGAAAGCCCCTATATATAGGGGTTGAGAGGTTGGAATACCCCTATATATTGGGCTTGATGTGAGAGACAATTATACCACGCTCCTGGACGGCTTACAAGCGCGTCCGGGAGTTCCGAAGCGGGTCAGGGAGAGAAAATCAATCTCAGGGCTCTACCATTTTCGAATCAGAGGTGCAACGCACTGACGAAAACGTCGGCCGGGAATCCGACGCATTCTGGTTTTTGGCGTTTCTTGTCGGTTGATTGTTGACGAGGGCAGAATTCGTTTGCTTGTCGGCGCGCCCGGAATGGTCCTATCGGCAGAGCAAGCAAAAAGGGCAGGCGGTCGAAAGACCACCTGCCCCTGAATTATGAGACGACGGTGAGGCTACTCGCGATTGCGGATGGTCGTCTGAGCCGCCGACAGTCGCGCCACTGGCACGCGATAGGGCGAGCAGCTCACATAATCCAGCCCGGCGCGGTGACAGAAGTCGATGGAATCGGGGTCGCCACCGTGCTCACCACAGATGCCGATCTCCAGATTGGGCTTGACCTCCTGTGCTTCTTCCACGCACAGCTTCACCAGGCGCCCGACGCCCTCTTGATCCAACGTTTGGAAGGGGTTAGCTTCCAGGACGGGGATCATAATGGGTTTGCCTTCAGCGTCTACTTCGCCAGTCTCGAAGCCTTCCTGGTACTTGATCAGGAACTTTCCCTCGGCGTCGTCGCGGCTGTAGCCGTAGGTCATCTGCGTCAGGTCGTTGGTGCCGAAGGAGAAGAAGTCGGCGTATTTGGCGATCTCGCCTGCGGTGAGTGCTGCGCGAGGCACCTCGATCATCGTGCCGAACATATACTCAAGCTCGATGCCTTCTTCTTCCATCACCTCCTGGGCCACGCGCTCCAGCTTATCCCGTTCCAGCTTGAGCTCGTTGACGTGACCGACCAGCGGGATCATCACTTCCGGGATCACGTCGATGCCGCGCTTGGCGCAGCGACAGGCGGCCTGGAAGTAGGCCCGGGTCTGCATCTCGGTCAGCCCCTTGTACATCAGGCCGGCGCGGCAGCCGCGCAGACCCATCATCGGGTTGACCTCCCAGAGGTTGTTGACGACCTCAAGCATCTTCTCCTTCTCGGCCAGCTCAGGCGAGTCGGGGTCGGTGCAGCGCAGCTCGGTCACTTCCTCGATCAGCTGCTCGCGGGAGGGGAGGAACTCGTGCATCGGCGGGTCGATCAGGCGCATAATGACCGGCTTGCCGTCCATCGCCTCGAAGAGAGCCTCGAAGACCTCCTCCTGGAGGGGCAGCATCTCGCTCAGGGCGGCTTCTCGTTCCTTGTCGCTTTTGGCCAGGATCATATCGACCACGGCATCGCGGGCGCGCTCGTCGAAGAACATATGCTCGGTGCGGGCCAGTCCGATGCCCTCGGCGCCGAACTCGACGGCGCGGGTGGCGTCGGGGCCCAGGTCAGCGTTGGCCCGCACGCCCAGCTCGCGGATCTCGTCGGCCCATTCGAGCAACTCGATCAGTTCCACCTGCTCGTCGTAACCGGTCTTGACCAGGGGCACCTCGCCCAGATAGACCTCGCCGTTGAAGCCGTCGATGGAGATGACGTCACCTTCCTTGACTACGGTGTCGTCCACGGTGAACTGGGCCTTATCGACGTTGACGGTGATCTCCTCGCAACCGACCACAGCGGGCAGGTTGTTGCCCCGGGCCACGACGGCGGCGTGAGAGGTGGCGCCGCCCTTTTGTGTCAGGACGCCCTTGGAGGCCAACATACCGGGCACCTCGTCGGGGACCGTCTCCGGGCGGACGAGGATGACGTTTTTGCCCTCGGCGGCCTTCTCCTTGGCCCGATCGGCGTCGAAAACGGCGATGCCGACCGCAGCGCCGGGTGAGGCGTCCAGGCCGTGGGCGATGATGTTCTTTTTGGCCTCGGCGTCGAAGCTGGGGCGCAGCAGGAGTTCGATGTGCTCCGGCTCGACGCGCATCACGGCAGTTTCTTGGTCGATGATGCCTTCGTTGCACATATCGACGGCGATCTTGGCGTGGGCCTTGGCCGTGCGCTTGCCGGTGCGGGTCTGGAGCATCCAGAGCTTGCCGCGCTCGATGGTGAACTCCATATCCTGCATATCTTTGTAGTAATTCTCCAGCATATCGACGATCTTGAGGAACTCCTCGTAGATCTCGGGCATCGCTTCTTCCAGGCTGAAGTATTTCTCGGCCCGTTCTTCCTCGGAAATACCGCGCTCCTCGGCCCATTCGCGGGAGCCTGGGAGGCTGATGCGATGGGGCGTGCGAATCCCGGCCACCACGTCCTCGCCCTGTGCGTTGGGCAGGAATTCGCCGTAGAGGTATTCGTGCTCGCCAGTGGCGGGGTCTCGGCTGAATGCCACACCAGTGGCGGAATCCTCGCCCATATTGCCGAAGACCATCGTCTGGACGTTGACGGCGGTGCCCCACTCGTGAGGGATGTCCTGGTGTTCGCGGTAAGCGACGGCGCGCTCAATATTCCATGAATCGAAGACGGCCTTGATGGACAGCTCTAGCTGTTTGTGGGGATCGGTGGGGAACTCCTCGCCGAATTTCTCCTTGTACATCTGTTTGTATTCATCGACCAGCCACTTCAGCCCTTCCAGGCTGACGTCGGGGTCCAATTCGACGCCCTCGCGATCCTTGAGCTCCTCCAGCTTGCGCTCGAAGTTCAGGCGGTCGAAGTCCATCACGATGTCGGAGAACATAGTGATAAAGCGGCGGTAGGCGTCGTAGGCGAACCATTCGTTATCCGTAAGGTCAGCCAACCCTTTAAGGGTTTTCTCGTTCAGTCCCAGGTTAAGGACTGTGTCCATCATACCGGGCATTGAGACGCGGGCGCCGGAGCGGACGGAGACGAGCAGGGGATTCTCTGGATCGCCGAACGCCTTGCCCGTCTGCTCCTCAATATCCTCAAGCGCCTCCAGCGTCTGCTCCCACACACCTTCTGGCAGCTCGCCGGTCTTCATATATTCAACACAGGCCTCGGTGGTGATAGTGAAGGCCGGGGGCACAGGAGCGCCTGCTGCCGTCATCGCGGCCAGCCCCGCGCCTTTACCGCCGAGTATCTCCTTCATCTTGAGGATTTCAGGCTCATAGCCGAGCGTCTCGGTCAGCTCCTCTTTGGCCGATCGGGACAGATAGACCCACTTCTTTGTCACAGTAATTCCTCCTTTAAACAATTAGCGTCTAAAATGACTTTACAACAGCTTTTCTAACCGAAAAGCATCCTCCCACGCGCCAGCGTAGGTGCCCACCTGTGCTGCTGTATCGCTGGGGTTATGGGTTATTGTTCAGTTATCGGCATTGGCGGCCTGGGCTAAACGTGAGGAAGGTTTGTGTTGTAGCGTTGACAACTTCTAGAGACGTTAGAGAGGGTGGAACTCCAGTCTCTGAATTTGTATCCCCCTCCAGGAGTTACAACTGGGATAAAATTATACCTAATTAGCACTCTAAAGTCAAATTTGACAAGCAAGTGGTTCTGCATACAATCAATGTCTGGTGCGCTCCCGGTATGCTGATGGCTGAGGGGGCAGGGTTTGAATGTGATCACCTAACCGGTGGCGTGAGCTGTTGTACTTCTCTCTTTTGCGAATCCACGCGAGACTTGCTGCCTCCCTGCGTGGGAATGGGGTAACTTGACAACTTTATACCATATGCTATAAATGCTAAATTAACGAATTTAGTTGGAAGCCCTACCTCCGCTTTGAACGACCAAAAGGAAGGAGAATGTATGAAGAGAAGATCGCGTCCTCCTGTTGTCACCGTTGTAGCGTTGTTGCAGTTCATCCCTGTCCTGATGTTTCCGCCTGATATGTTATTATCCGTCAACCCGCTCTACTTTCTCGCTCCTGTGGTTCTGTTTGTGTTTATGGGCTGGGCGATGCTGACTTTACAGCGCTGGGGTACTACGTTGTGTATCTTCGTGCAGGGATTTAACGTCATTGGCCGTTTCTTGGTCTTGTTCCCGAATGCGATGGGGGAAGAAGGTGCAAATTGGGCATTCATCTTCACCAGCTTGGTCAGTGTGGCCCTTTCCAGTGCTATCTTGTATGCGATTGATCGGCCTAATGTTCAGGTGGCTTTTACGGCTTAGCCCTGGCTTGGCGTCTGGACGGAAGGGAGGTGGTGTGATTGAGAGAAACTGTAGAACCCCCCTGTTGAAACGTTAGGAGAGACGTTTCGGCATATCTGTAAGTACGTTTAGTTTTAGGAGGAGATGGAAGAATGAAAGCAGTAAGAATTCTCAGTCTGTTAGTGGTCGTTTCTATGCTGTTCGGTGTAGTAGCTGGCTGTGGCCCTCAGCCGACGGAAGTCCCGACCGATGAGCCTGCGGAAGAGGAAGAGGCCGAACCCGCCGAGCCAGAAGAAGAGGAAGAAGAGGCAGCAGAGGCCGAACCGCTCAAGATCGCGATGCTGGCGGCGATGAGCGGTGACGTGAAGACCTTCGGCGAAGGCACCAAGCGCGGCATGGATATGGCCGTCGCGGAGTGGAATGAGAAGGGTGGCGTGCTCGGTCGCGAGATCGAAGTCATCGTCGGCGACACCAAGTGCGATGCCCAGGAGGCGGCCAACGTCGCCAACAAGGTCATCAACCAGGATAACGTCAACTACATCGTCGGCGCGGTCTGCTCCAGCGCCTCGATCCCGATCTCGGAGGTTGCCAACGAGGCTGGCGTGGTGCAGATCAGCCCCCCCTCGACCAACCCGCAGGTGACGATCAACGAGGATGGCTCCAACAAGGAGTACATCTTCCGCGCCTGCTTCCTGGATCCCTTCCAGGGTGAGGTGGACGCCGCTTTCGCGATGGAAGAGCTGGGAGCGGGAAGCGCGGCTGTTCTCTATGACGTGGGCAACGACTACGTTAAGGGCCTGGCCGAGTACTTCCAGCAGTCCTTCGAGGAGATGGGCGGCGAGGTGCCGGTCTTCGAGGCTTACACCAAAGAAGACACTGACTTCTCGGCGCTGCTGACCAAGGTGGCCGACGCCGACGTCGACGTGCTCTTCCTGCCCGACTACTACAACAAGGTCAACGTGATCGCCAAGCAGGCCAAGGAGCGGGGTGTGGAGGCCGTGATGCTCGGGGCCGATGGTTGGGATTCCCCCGACCTGGACCTGGAAGCCGTCGATGGGGCCTACTTCAGCAACCACTACTCGCCCTATGATCCGCGCGACATCGTGCAGAACTTCGTGGCGGACTTTGAGACAGAATATGAAGCCACACCGGACTTCGTGGCCGTGCTGGCCTACGACGCCACCAACGTGCTGCTGCAGGCCATCGAGAACGCCGGCGTCGACGACCCCTCCGTGGTCAAGGACGAGCTGGCCGCCATCGAGTTCGAGGGCGTGGCCGGTGATATCCGCTTCGACGAAAACGGTGATCCCATCAAGAAGGCCGCCATCAGCCACATCACCGACGGTGAGATCGAATTCGTGAAATTCGTGGCTCCGCCTGGTGAAGAATCTATGGAAGAGGAGGAAGAAGTCGGCGTGCCGGTTCCAGAGGCGCCTGACTTCCCCATTAAGGTCGCCGAGCTCTTCCCGATGAGCGGCGACGTCAAGACCTTCGGCGTCTCCAGCGACAACGGCGTGAAGCTGGCGTTTATGGAGGCAGAAGCAGATGGCTGGGAGATCGAGACCGTGCTGGGCGACACCAAGTGTGACGCCCAGGAGGCGGCCAACGTGGCCAACAAGGTCATCAACCAGGATCAGGTCAACTACATCCTGGGTGCCGTCTGCTCCAGCGCCTCGATCCCGATCTCGGAGATCGCCAACCCGGCGGGCGTGTTGCAGCTCAGCCCGACCTCGACCAACCCGCAGGTGACGATCAACGAGGATGGCTCCAACAAGGAGTACATCTTCCGCGCCTGCTTCCTCGACCCCTTCCAGGGTGAGGTCAACGCCTCCTTCGCCATCAACGATCTGGGCGCGGAGACGGCAGCTGTGCTCTACGACGTGGGCAACGACTACGTGCGGGGCCTGGCCGAGTACTACCAGGCCTCCTTCGAGGAGATGGGCGGCGAGGTGCCGGTCTTCGAGGCCTACACCAAGGAGGACACCGACTTCTCGGCGTTGCTGACCAAGGTGGCCGACGCCGACGTGGACGTGCTCTTCCTGCCGGACTACTACAACAAGGTCAACGTGATCGCCAAGCAGGCCAATGAGCGAGGTGTCGAGGCCACGCTCCAGGGCGCCGACGGCTGGGACTCCCCGCTGCTGGATCTGGAGGCGGTGGAGGGCGGCTATCACAGCAACCACTACTCGCCAGCTGACCCGCGCCCGATCGTCCAGAACTTCGTGGAAAACTACGAGGCCGAGTTCGGTGACCCGCCGGATGCGCTGGCTGCTCTGTCCTACGACGCGGCCCGTCTGCTCCTGCAGGCCATCTCTGAGGCCGACTCGAATGACCCCGCCGCGGTGAAGGACGCGCTGGCGAACATCGAGTATGAAGGTGTGGCCGGCAGTATCGTCTTCAACGAGGTGGGCGATCCGCAGAAGACGGCTGCTATCAACCACATTGTGGACGGTGAGGTCGAGTTCGTGAAGTTCGTGGCGCCGTAGCGCGATCGATGAAATCCTGAGGAGGGGGGCGGGCTTTTGGCCCCCCTCCTTACTGTGTGTTTGTCAGGCTTCGGAAATAGGCCGAAGTTGTCGGTTGTGTGCTTGGGGAGAGCGTGGTATGGAGAATAATCTGAAGAAATGGCTCTTGAAAGTCCTCGCCTGGGGCATTATAGCAGGTCTGGCTGGGCTTGTGGTCTCGGTGGTTGGCGGACTGATCGCCGAAGATCCGGTCACTTTCACCCAGCAGTTGCTGAACGGTTTGCAGCTTGGCTTTATGTATGCGATGATCGCGGTTGGTTATACGCTGGTCTACGGCGTGGTGAAGTTGATTAACTTCGCCTATGGTGATATCTTTATGGTGGGAGCGTTTGTCGCCTTCTTCGGTATCACCCGTTACGGCTTCTCCTTCGTGCCGGCCTTGTTGCTGGCGACGGGGGCTTGTATCTTCTTGGCCGTTATTATCGATCGGGTGGCGTATAAGCCGCTGCGGGACGCGCCACGCATCGCGGCCCTGATCACCGCGCTGGGTATGTCCATCTTCCTGGAATATTTCACTGCGCTTAAGTTCGTCTTCAGTCCGGATTATATCGCCTTTGAGCGACCCTTTGAGCTGGTGAGCTGGGAAGTGGGCGGCGTGCGGTTCACCAATATTCAGCTGATTGTCGCTGGTGTCTCCATCCTTTACTTTATAGGCGTGCAGTACATCGTGGGACGGACGAAGATTGGCAAGGCGATGCGGGCCAGCGCGTTCGATAAGCCCACTGCGCGCCTGATGGGCATCAACGTCAACGCCGTCATCGGGGTCACTTTTGCCTTGACTGGGGCGCTGGCCGGGACGGGCGCTATGCTCTACGCCACCGCCTATCCTCAGATCTGGACCTTTATGGGGTTGCAGCCGGGCCTGAAGGCCTTTATCGCCGCCGTGGTCGGCGGTATTGGGAGCATTCCGGGGGCCTTCGTCGGCTCGCTGATCATGGGCTTCCTGGAGGCGATGACGGTCGGCTACGTGCCGCTGGGATCGACTCTCAAGGACGGCGTGGCCTTCACCTTGTTGATCGTTATGCTGCTCATTAAGCCCACGGGCATCTTTGGTGATCCGTTCGAGGAAGTCAAATAGAGAGGGGGATCGGACATGATGAAGACTCTTCGTTCAATGCCGGCGTGGCTTCAAGCCTCGCTTTTCTTCCTGGCCGTCGGTGTCGCGGTGCATATCTCCTTTACTCAGGGCCTGCTGACCGGCTACTGGCAACAGGTCATTATGGCCGGGACGATCCTGGCCATCTCCGCGTTGGGCCTCAACCTCAAGTACGGCTATGCAGGCTTGTTCGCGATTGGACATGCTGCCTTCTATGGCGTCGGGGCCTATTCCTCCGCGCTGGTCACCAAGGATTGGATGACGCAATGGAGTGGCAGCCAGGCAGGCGCTTTGGCCGGCTTGTTGGGGATAGAGGTGGGATTTATTCTCTCTGTCGTTACGATTGTCTACCTCGACGTTGGTCGCCATCGTCGCCGCCTGCGGGATCGCCTCCGAAAGGATCTATCTCCTTTTGAGACCTCGGTGCTGGTGACGGCTTTGCTCATTCTGGTCGTGGGGGTGATTCTGGTCGTCGTGGGCGGCGGCAGCGGCTGGCTGGTGCGCAAGGTCGTGTTGGCGGTGGTGCCTCCATTGCTGGGGGGGCTGCCGATAGCTATCTCGGAACAACTCCTCTTTCTCATCGCTCTGATCGCCGGGATGATCCTGGCGGCTATCGTTGGCTTCCTGGTGGGCCTGCCCCTGCTGAACCTGACGTATGACTATCTCTGTATCGCCACCCTGGGGTTCGGGATCATCACCTACGTATTTTTCAACAACGCCGACAAGCTGATCCCCACGATGAAGGGCGCCCGTGGGATGGTGGCTATTCCACGCCTGACCACCTGGCCGTGGATTCTGGGTGTGTTTGCCGTCTCGCTAGTGGTGATGCGGAACTTGATCTATTCCAGCACCGGACGCGCCATCCTCGCCACGCGAGACGATGAGACCGCGGCCGATACGATGGGCATCGACACCTATCAATACAAGTTGATGGCCTATACCATCGGCTGCGCCTATGCCGGGTTGGCCGGAGGGTTGTATGCTCACCTGTATGCCTTCCTCCATCCCTCTAACTTCGCCTGGCTGAAATCCATTGATCCGTTTGTGATGGTCGTCTTCGGCGGGGTGGGGAGCATGACGGGCACCACGATAGGCGCTTATGTCTTCGTGACGCTGCTGGAGGGATTGCGCGTTATGCCGGCCGAGCTGATCGACTGGCGTTACGTGATCTATCCGCTGATCCTCTTGCTCGTGATGCTCTTCCGGCCTCAGGGTATTATGGGGTCGAGCGAATTGGGGTTCTTGAGGCGGCCCAGGGTGCTCAAAGGAAAAGCGGAGGATGAGGTGATAGAGGAGGCGAGTATATAATGGCACAATCAAACGGAAACTCGACTGTTCTCAAGATCGATGGTCTGACCAAGTTCTTCGGTGGCCTGCGGGCGGTGCACGACTTTGACGTGGAGATTAAAGAGGGCGAACTGGTCGGCCTGATCGGCCCCAACGGCGCCGGCAAGACGACTATCTTCAATATGATCACCGGCATCTACCCGGTCAGCGCCGGCACGATCACCTTCCAGAGCAGGGACATCACGGACCTGCCAGCCCATGAGATCACCCAACGAGGCATCGGTCGCACCTTCCAGAACATCCGCATCTTCCCTAATCTGACGGTGCTGGACAACGTGCGCGTGGCTTATCACCCTCACGCCAGCTACAATATCCTCGACGGCATCCTGCGCTTACCCCGCTTTGGCGGAGGCGAGAAAGAGATGACCGAGCGGGCCCAGGAATTCCTCAGTGTGTTCGGCATGGAGGAGTATCAGGATACGCTGGCCGCTAATTTGCCTTACGGCGAGCAGCGCCGCATGGAGATCGCCCGTGCGCTGGCCACGGAACCCGATCTGTTACTGTTAGACGAGCCGGCAGCCGGCATGAACCCGGGCGAGATCGTGGAGCTGATGGAGCTGATCGACTTCATCCGCGATCATTTCGATTTAACCGTGCTCCTGATCGAGCATCAGATGCGGGTGGTGATGGGCATCTGCGAGTGGATCACGGTGATCGACTTTGGAGAGATCATCGCGCGCGGCACGCCGGAGGAGATCCAGAACGATCCCACGGTGATTGAGGCTTACCTGGGGAGCCAGGCCGCAAAGGAGGTCAATTAATGTTACTGGAAGTCAACGATCTACACGTCTTCTACGGAGCGATCCACGCGCTGCAGGGCATCTCCTTCCACGTGAAGAAGGGGGAGATCGTGACGCTGATCGGGGCCAACGGCGCCGGTAAGTCGACCACCTTGAATACCATCTCTGGCCTGGTGCGAGCGCGCTCCGGAAGCATCAAATTCAAAGGCGAGGAGATCACCAAGACGCCCGCTTATGACATCGTCAAGATGGGCGTCGTCCAGGTGCCGGAGGGGCGTCAGATCTTCGCGCCCCTGACGGTTAAAGAAAACCTGGATATGGGCGCCTTCACGCGCACAGATTCAAAGGGCATCAAGCAAAGCCTGGAGCGCGTGTACCAAAGCTTCCCGCGTCTCAAGGAGCGCCTGAACCAGTATGGTGGCACTCTCTCCGGCGGCGAGCAGCAGATGCTGGCTATGGGCCGCGGCCTGATGTCCAACCCGGAGTTATTGCTGCTTGACGAGCCGTCGATGGGCCTGGCGCCTTTCCTGGTCGATGAAATCTTCGCTATCATTCAGGAGATCAACTCGCAAGGCACCAGTATCCTGCTGGTGGAGCAGAACGCGCAGATGGCGCTCTCCATCGCCGACCGTGCCTATGTGCTGGAGACCGGCCGCTTCGTGCTGGAGGGATCGGCTCATGAGGTGGCGACGAACCCGGATGTCAAGGAAGCTTACCTGGGCGGCTAATCGTTCAAATAGAAAATCATCCTCGGCAATCAGCCCCCCGTCATTTTGACGGGGGGCTTTTGTTATGTGTCTCGTCCAACTGGGACCTATCTGGACTTTTGCCCCTGCCTGCTATCCACGTTCGAGGCGTGCCAGCCTATTCCAGGGCTGGGCAAACGAAGCAGGTCCAAAGCATCCTAGATGCATTAGATTGCCTGCAAACGCGTTTACCGAGCGTATCAACCCCAGCTTCGTTTGCCTTGTTCGCATCTGAGCACACTCTGTGGCATTGAAGGCGCTTTCGCAGACGATTCGCTTCGCAACCCCCGGCTCCAATACGCTTGCCCTTTCAATAGAAACCTCTATAATATTCGCAGGCTAAGTATTCATACCGTGAATAAGGCATCTGTATGAGCGATCAGGCTGGCTTCCCATTGGAGCAAGCGCTGTTAGGTTTCCTGGTGCAGGAGCCGAGACATGGCTATGCCCTCCACCGTCACGCCGAGCAAGAGCTGGGCCGCATCTGGTATATGGGCATCAGCAACATCTACGGCACGCTGAAGGAACTGGAGGAGATGGGGCACGTCGAATCCACCCTGGACGATCAGCAGTATCCTCCACGTAAGGTCTATCGGGTCACATCAGCAGGGCGCGAGGCTTTCATGACCTGGGTGCGAGAGGCGGTTCCCGCCATCCGGGATATGCGGGTGGCGTTCCTGGCCAAACTCTACTTCTTTCATACCCTGGGGCTGGATGACGTCTCCGATCTGATCGCTGCTCAGGAGGCATTCTGTCGTGAGCGGCTTGGGCAGCTGATGTCTGGCGCATCTCAACCAGGGCGGGATCAGTTTGACCATCTCGTCTTTGAGTTCCGTCGTCGTCGGATCGAAGCCACGCTCGACTGGCTGGCCTATTGTCACGAGGCTTGGACATGATACATTCCCAGGATCGACGGGCGGCGATTGAGGCCCATAATCTCCACGTGCGATACCCCCAGACCCATGCCCTGCGCGGCGTCGATATCGTGATTGAAGATGGCGCGTTCGCGTTGGTCGGCGGTCCATCGGGGAGCGGCAAGAGCACGCTGGCGCACGCTCTGCTGGGGCTCGTGCCGCGGAGCACCTCGGCCGATGTCACTGGGCGCCTATCGGTGGCGGACCTGGATCCCCGGCAGCACGAGGTGGCAGAGATCGCTACGCGAGCCGGGCTGGTCTTCCAGAATCCGGTCACGCAGATGTTCAGCGGGACGGTGGCGGAGGAGATTGCCTTTGGCCCGCGCAACCTGGGGATGGCAGCTGATGCCACCGCCGATCGCGTAGAGGCAGCTCTGGAGGCTGTTGGGGCTGCGCACCTGCGGGGACGGGCCGTGCGTCATCTCTCCGGCGGCGAGCAGCAGCGAGTTGCCATCGCGGCCAGCCTGGCTATGCGCCCCGACGTTCTCGTTCTGGATGAACCGCTGGCTAACCTCGATTCGGATGGAGCCCGGGCCGTGACCGAGGCCCTTGTGCGACTGCACCGTCGCTGGGGCGTGACCGTGGTGGTGATTGAGCACCGTCTGGAAATGCTGGCCCCTCACGCCGATCGATTGATCTGGCTGGAGGCGGGGCGCGTGGTCGATGATGGCCCTCCAGACGAGGTCCTGACGCGCGTGCTGCCTCCGTGGTCGCCTCCCCCGCCGCTGCGGACATCGTCTGGCACTCCGCTGGTTGCCCTCGACGGGGTGGCAGCTGGCTACGATGGGCGCACCGTGTTGGAAGAGTGCTCGCTGACTCTCCGTCGCGGCGACTTCGCAGCCCTGGTGGGCCCTAACGGCGCCGGCAAGACGACCCTGGCCCGGGTGTTGGCCGGCTTGATCCGGCCTCGTCGAGGGCGAGTGGTCTGGCACGCGAACGGACGCAAGCCGCGGGTGGGCTTGCTCCAGCAAAACCCCGTCCATCAGCTGGTGTGCGACACCGTGGAGGAGGAGGTAAACTTCGGGCCGCGCAACTGGGGCCTTGAGCGGGCGGACGACCTGGAGCGCGTGATGGCCCAGACCGATTTGCATAGCCTGCGACGACGCTCCACCCAGGCGCTCAGCGTGGGGCAGCAACAGCGCACCGCGCTGGCGGCGACCCTGGCTCTTCGCCCGGCGCTTTTAGTGCTGGACGAGCCGACCTTGGGACAGGATCAATGGCATATGCGTCGACTGATGGGTATGCTGAGGGCGTTCCATCGGGCGGGGCAGACGATTCTGCTCATCACCCACAACCAGCGGCTTGTAAAGCGGTACGCCAGCCGCGTTTGGGAGCTCGACGAAGGCGCCGTGGTCGAGCGCCTGGCGGCGGATGCCTGCCCACAAACATCTAACGCCGAAGAAACCGCGGCGAAGACATAACGTTGAACAACTGATCGGGAGGATCTTTTGGAATCTTACACGGTACGCGATTGGGTTATGGTAGCCCTTTTCGGCGCGCTCTGGGGCGTGGTCGAGCTGACCCTGGGCACCTATCTGAACATCATTTTCCCTTCTTTCACCAACACATTCTTCAAGGGTTTGATCTTGGGCGGAATCGGCGTGGCGGTGGCGCTGACCGGGCGGTTTTTTGTATCCCGGCGAGGCTCCGTCTTTCTGATCGGTGTCGTCACCGCGTTGCTGAAGCTGCTCAGTCCCGGCGGGGCGCGGATCGGGCCGATTCTGGCCATCACGATGCAGAGCGTGCTGATGGAGATCGTGCTCTCCGTCGCTGGCGACTTGCGGGTCTGGGCCTTTGTTTTGAGCGGCGCCCTGGCCGTGGCCTGGAACTTCCCTCATAAGTTCGTGATGATGCGTCTGATGTATGGGCGCAACGTCGTGCAAGTCTATCAGAAGCTGGCCGAAGATGGGAGTCAGCTGCTGGGGCTTGACGCCTCAGCTGCCCTGCTGATCCTGGCGATTCTTTTGGGAGCGAGACTCCTGGCCGGAGGTATTGCAGGATGGAGTGCCTGGGCTTTGGGTGGCGCTGTGGCGCGTCGCATCGGGCAGCGTACGCAAGTCGTGAACGGCTGAGTATGCCTAGCCCGTGGGGTTACCTGCTCTTCACGGTGTGGGCCCTGGCGGCCTTACTGCTCGTCGACGGTTGGAGCGTGCTCGCGTTGGCGGTCGTGGTGCTGATCTTTGGCCTGGTATGGAGCCGAAAGGGGCTGGGTGTTCTGCGCCGGGGTCGCTTCTGGCTCTTTGTGTTGACCGCCGTGGCGTTGGGGCCTTTTCTGAGCCGTAAGTTTAATCTTGGTCGGGGTGGATTGGAGGTTTCGCGAGCCGCCCTGTTGATCGGAGGCGAGATGGCCGCCCGGGCCTTTGCAATCACCGTCGCTTTCAGCGTGGGATTGGGCCCGCTTTCGGTCTCCGACCTGATAGCGATCTTTGATCGGCTGGGATTGCGCGGATTAGGATTTGCCGTTGGCATCGCGATGAATCTGATGGGGGCGCTGCGCGAGATGGCCACCGTCACACTTCAGACAATTCGGCTGCGTGGGGGGCTGCGACGTCCCTGGGTGGGAATACGTCTGTTCCTGGTCACCTTGGTGAGCAACACATTGCGCTACGGCGATCAGCTGGTCGACGCTGCGACGATGCGGGCCTTCGATCCCACCCGCGGACGGCCGGCGGCTTTGCCCTTGCGCCCGGTTGACCACTGGCTGGCTGTGACCTTGATCGCGTTTAGCGTCGGTCTTTTGGTGCTCGGCAGTTGATGGATGCGATGGACACGATGGACACAAAGGATACACTTTCTGATATTGCGGTGCCCCCCGCTTGGGAGCGGATCACCTTCTCCGCGCTGAGCGGCGTGGTGCTCGTCGTCGGCGCCTCGGACACGGGCAAATCGACTTTGGCGCGTTATCTTTATCATTGCCTGGGCGACCACCACGCGCGGATAGCCTTTGTGGATGGCGATATGGGCCAGGCCTCGCTCGGCCCCCCGACGACGATGACGCTGGCCCTGGGCGATGCCGAGAAGCCCTCCTTCCCACCGCCAGGAGCGCGTTTTCGGACTTTCGTGGGCGATATCTCTCCGCACGGCCACATGTTGCCCACCGTGGTCGGGCTGCATCGGTTGGTGCAGCAAGCGCGGGGGGCGGGCGTCACCGCCATCGTGGTCGATACCACCGGCCTGGTCCATCCAGAGCACGGCGGCGGGGCGCTCAAGTGGGCTCAGGTCGATCTCCTGCGCCCCAGCGTGGTGATCGGGATCCAGCGACAGAACGAGCTGGAGCATCTGTTGGTGCCGCTGCGGGTCAGTGGACGTGTGCGCGTGATCGACCGCCCGGTGGCGCCGGCCGTCCGCGAGCGCGACGTCTCTGCCCGGCAAGCGCATCGGGCCCGGCGCTTTCGGCGCTACTTCCAGGACGCTCAGGTGGTGGAAATCTGCTGGCGGGAGATGGGTGTCTTCCCGGCTCCGACCTTCTCTGGTCATCAGCTGGTGGCGCTGGAGGACGGAGAGGGGTTCGTGCGCGGATTGGGCATCGTGGTGGCCGCTGACCTGGCGCGAGGCACAGTTCACCTGCGGACTCCGCTGCGTTCGACTTCCGGCGTGGATCTCATCCGGCTGGGTGATGTGGCCGTCGACCCTCGCACGTACCGCGACCAGCGCCTTAGCTGATGTGGAATGTGGATTCAGGGCGAGCAGAGGCTTGGTACTACAACGAGACCTCGATAGTCATCCTGAGCCGTTCGGCTGAGCTCACGCCGAAGCCCGTCGAAGGATGACGACCTGGCGAAAATCGCACTCTGTCTCATAGTAGTATTAGATGCGTGTCCAAAGGGACGGGCGTCCACATTGGAGGCGGGCTAAGTTGTCAATCTAACGTGTGTCTCTGCTATTGGATGGCAGCTTAAAGATGATCTGCGTCCCCTCGCCCAGCTCGCTGCTGACGTCGATCTCCCCGCCGTGCGCTTTGATGATCTGCTGCACGATGGCGAGCCCCAACCCGGTCCCAGAGGTGTTTCTCTCGTGTCCCCGCGCGCGGTAGAAGCGTTCGAAGATGTGCGGCATCTCCTCGGCGGGGATACCAGGGCCGGTGTCGGCAACCACCACAGCTATACCGTTCGCCTGAGTTTCTGCCCTCACGGTCACGGAGTCCCCCGCTTGACAATACTTGATCGCGTTATCCAGCAGATTGATCATCACCTGATGGAGGCGCTGGGCGTCGCCCTTGATGGCGGGTAGATGGGGCGGTATCTCGACCGCGAGGCTGATCCCTTCTGCGTTGGCCTGAGGCCGTAGCACGTTGACCGCCATTCGGATCACAGTGCCGAGGTCGATTGGTTCCTGGACCAGCGTGGCGCGGCCGGATTCCAGGCGTGCCAGCTCGAGGAACCGCTCTGTCATCTTATTGAGGCGTTCGGCCTCTTGTTCGATGATATTGGCGAATGAGATACGTTGTTCGGCGTTCACCTCGGGTTCCTTGATCAGTTCGGCATAAGAGATGATCGACGTCAGGGGGGTGCGCATTTCGTGTATAATCTCGGCGATGAAGTCAGATTGTTGGAAGAGCAGCGCGTTATGCACCGCGATGGCGGCCTGATTGCTGAGCACGGTCAACAGATCGACGTCTGTATCCGAGAAGGGCTTTCCGTTCGCTTTGTTGACCGCCTCCAACACGCCGATCACGTCCTCCCGAGCGATCATAGGCACGGCGAGCAGCGAATGCGTGACCAGATCGGATTCCTCGTCGACCTCGCGGTAAACTCGGGAGTCCTCTTCGACGTCCTGGATAATGAGCGGCTCCCCGTTCTTTACCACCTGGCCCGCTATGCTATTCTCCATAGGCACCACGATCGATCGCACGCCGCGCATATTGGTGGCGGCCTCGAAATGTAGTTTTTCCCCTTCATAGTCCAGCAGCAAGATGGAGCAGGCCTCGGTGTTGGTGATCTCTTGCGCCGTGGTGACGATGCGATGGAGCAGCTGGTGAAGGTCGAGGGTGGAGTTGAGGGAGCGACTGACCTGAATCAGGCGTTCGAGCTGCGTGACGCGGTCTTGTAGTTGTGGCTTATGTTTGGTCATAGCGTTTCTCCTACGCGCAGGCTGCCGCGATGCGGGGTAATACGTCGACGACGTCGCCGTGGATCACGATTTCAGCCACGTCGTCCACGTACGTGCGCGTCAGATTGACCACGATGAGGCGCCCGGCGCTGCGGTGGACGTCCATCGGGAATCGTGAGACCGGTGCTACTTCAAGCGACGATCCGGCCACGAGCATCAGGTCGGCCTGTTGAACGTGCTGTGTCGCCGCGTCGAAGACCTCTCCGGGCAGCTGCTCACCGAAGAGTACCACATTGGGCTTCAAGACGCCGTCGCAGGCGGGGCAGTGGGGTACCTCTTTGTCGGCGAGCAGATTCTCTAACATCTCGCCGGTGGGGAACGAGCGTTGACAATCTATGCAGGTGGCTTCTCGCACGTGACCGTGGATCTCCAATACTTCTTGCGAACCGGCCTCTTGATGGAGCCCGTCGATGTTCTGAGTGATGATGGCCTGGAGGCATCCGGCGTCTTCCATCTCCGCCAGTGCCTGGTGGCCGGGATTGGGGCGAGCTGAGAGCATCGTCTCCGCCAGCGGGCGGATCCAGTCGTAGAAGGCGCGCGGGCGGCGTCGAAAGGCGAAGATGGAGGCCACTTCCATCGGGTTTGCTTGCTCCCACAGCCCAGACTCCGGGGTGCGGAAGTCGGGGATGCCGGAGGGAGTGCTGATGCCTGCTCCCGTCAGCGCGACGGGGTGGTGGGCCTCGCGTAGCAGTGCAGCCGCTTGGGCGATATCCTCGTGTTCCTTCATCATCACGTGGGCGTGTGTTTGCTGGTTTCCGTTACTCCGTTCCGTGTCTCCTCCCGCTGAGTATTATGACGGGGCGTCATATTCAGGAAGTCCTGGCGTACTTTTGCGCTGCCGGCCACGCGGTCTGCCCAGCGCGTCGTCTCTGGTAGCCGGTAGCGCGGGGCGCAGCTCAGCACCAGATCGATTGAGGATTCCAGATCGACGCGATGCCCGAGGGAGACGAAGACCGGGCTGACGTTCTCGCGCGTTCGCACCACGGCACCGATCGTCTCACCACCGTCGATCAGCGGCGTCCAGCTGCCTTTCGCTTGATCGGGTGATTCGTGTGTCCCGATCAGGCGCGACTTGGCGCATCCCACGGCCGGCGCGTCCAGCAGAATGCCCAGGTGAGTGGCCAGTCCCATTCGCCGCGGATGGGCCAGCCCTTGCGCGTCGAAGATGATAACGTCCGGCTGTTCTGCCACTTGCTCCAGCGCTTCCAGCACCACCGGGCCCTCGCGGAAGGCCAGCAACCCCGGCATGTAGGGGAACGTGATCGGCTTGGTGGCGGTCACAGATTGGAATGGGATCAGATCTGGGTAGGTGAGCAGCACCACTGCCGCTCGGGCCTGGTCGCCCTTCGCGCTGACGTCCACGCCTGCGACGATCTCTGGCGCAGGTTCGACGGGTTCGATGATGAGGTGTTCTTGCAGCTGGCGCTGGATCGCCTTCGCTTCGTCCGGTGAGACGTCCCAGGGGTGGGTAACGACGGGCTCCATTGCTATGCCTCACTCAGTCGTTCGGCCAGCGTCCGGAACTGTGTGGCCACGATGCTTTCCGCTTGCATCATCACCATCGGGATGCCCTCTTCGGTCGATTTGAATGCAGTCTCTGGAGCTGGCGGGATGGCGCCGGTCAATTCCTTCTGGAGCAAGCCTTCGATGGTCGATCGGTTGAAAGTGGAGCCGGAGCGGTTCTTCTTGATCTGAACGATCGCTGCTCTATGCCTGGGGATGCTCAGCTCCCGGGTCATCTCGTCGATCAGCACTTGAGCCAGCGTAATGGAGACTCGATTGGGCTCAATAGTTACGACGGTAGTTTGGCATTGGGGCAGTAGGTGGCGGTTGACCTCCTCCAGCCCCACGCCCAGATCGAGGAGCAGATAATCGACCTGGGCAGTGAGATGGTGGACGATGGTGATGGCTTGATCGGGAGTCATTCTTTGGGCCACGCCGGGGGGCTCAATCTGTCCGTTCAGGACCAGCAGGCCGCTTCCGTGCTCCTCCATCTGGGCTTCCACCAGCTGAGCGTCGATCTCCTCGGCTGGCCGGTCGAGCAAGTTGGCGATATCTTGATGGCGTGGCAGTCCCAGTTGGAAGGCGGCGCTAGCCATACCCGTCCGCAGCTCGGCCAATGCGATGGATTGCTTCTTCGCCAGGCTTTGGGCCAACGCGACGGCCACGTTTACCGCCAGGGTGGAGGTTCCCGTGCCGCCCTTGGCGCCCAGAAAACCGATCAATGAAGCTGACGGTTCTGGTTCCTGATCTGCCCTTTTGCGCTCTGAACGCTGTAGCACGGCTTCCACCCGCGCTACCATCTCGGCCGGATGGACGGGTTTGGTCAGGTAGTCGTCGGCTCCGGCCTTGAACCCGGCGACTTTATTGTCCAGATTCTGTTTGGCGGTGAACATGATGATGGGGATATCGGCGGTGTCTGAATTGGTGCGCAGCCGACGGGTGACTTCATAGCCGTCGATATCGGGCATCATAATGTCCAGGATGATTAAATCTGGGTGTTGTGTCTGAGCTTTCTCTAACCCTTGGGCGCCTGTGTGGGCGGCGATGATATCATAACCCCGCTTTTCGAGCACCAGCCCAACCAGTTTCAGGGTTTGTAACTCATCGTCAATGACTAGAATCCTCTTGGTCATAGCGCTCCCTTGGAATACTCTGGTCTCAGCGCACGGATCTAATTGTCGGCAGCGCTTGTTTCTGGTCTCTGGTTAACTTACTTGCTACTCTTGTTCTACGCCGAGCAGTTCTAGCACCTCTTCGCCTGGAATCTCCTCTTTTTCCAGCAAGATATTGGCCAGTTGTTCCAGCTCCTGGCGGTGCGCTTGTAGCGTGGAGATCGCTCGGTTGAAGGATTCGTTCAGGATCTTCTTGATCTCCTCGTCGATCTCACGCGCTGTCTGCTCGCTATAATCCCGTTGTTGGGCGATCTGTTGCCCCAGGAAGACCTTCTCGCTGCCCCCGCCCAAGGCCACGTGCTCCAAGTGCTTGCTCATCCCCCAGTCCAGCACCATTTTGCGGGCCAGCTGGGTTGCTTGTTTGAGATCGTTCTCCGCGCCGCTGGTCGATGTGCTCAGCACCAGGTCCTCGGCTGCCCGGCCGCCCATCATCACGGCCAGCCGATCCAGCATATACTCGCGGCGGTAGATGTATTTGTCTCGTTCGGGGAGCTGCTGCGTGACGCCCATCGCCCGCCCGCGTGGTACGATGGTCACCTTGTGGATGGGATCGGCGTGGGGTAGCAGGGCCGCCAGCAGGGCATGTCCGGATTCGTGATAGGCGATCAGCTTGCACTCCTCGTCCGTCAGCGCTACGCTCTCCCGCTCCAGTCCCATCAGGACTTTGTCGCGCGCGGCCTCAATGTCCTCACTCTCAACTGCACTCTTGTCCTTGCGGGCGGCCAGCAGGGCGGCCTCGTTGAGCAGGTTCTCCAGGTCGGCGCCGCTGAAGCCCGGCGTACCCCGCGCTACCCGCTTCAGGTCAACCTTGTCCGCGATCTTCTTGTCGCGAGCGTGTATCTCTAGAATCTCCTCGCGATCTTGTAGCGTGGGCAGGTCGACGTTGATTCGACGGTCGAAGCGGCCGGGGCGCAGTAGGGCCGGGTCGAGGATGTCGGGTCGGTTGGTGGCCGCTATCACGATCACGTCCTCCTGCGGATCGAACCCGTCCATCTCAGAAAGCAGCTGGTTGAGCGTCTGCTCCCGCTCGTCGTGCCCGCCGCCCAGTCCGGCCCCGCGCCGACGGCCGATCGAGTCCAGCTCGTCGATGAAGATGATGCTCGGCGATGACTTCTTCGCCTCTTCGAAGAGGTCTCTCACGCGGGAGGCCCCGACGCCGACGAACATCTCCATAAAATTGGATCCGGTGATGCTGAAAAAAGGTACGTCGGCCTCGCCCGCGACGGCGCGGGCCAATAGAGTCTTGCCCGTGCCCGGCGGTCCGATCAGCAACACGCCTCTTGGAATCTCGCCGCCCAGACGCTGGAAGCGCTCCGGGCTTTTGAGGAAGGAGATCACCTCTCGCAGCTCGGTCTTGGGTCCGCGCAAGCCGGCCACGTCGTCGAATGTGGTGCGCTCCTTACGCCGATCGTAGAGCTTGGCCTGGCTTTCTCGCATTGAGAAGATGGAGAAGACGTTTCCGCCCCCACGCCCGCGCATCTGGCCAAAGATCATATAGGCAAAGCCGATCATCAGCAGGATCGGTACTACGTTGATGGCGATATCGATCCAAGAAAATGCTTGTTCCGGCTGGGTCTCCACTTCGACGCCCTCTGATTCCAGCATGTTGAGCAGCTCTTCATCGCCAAAGGAGGGCAAGTATGTGGTGAACTCAATGTACTCGGGCGCTTCTTCCTCGTCGGTTTGTAATGTGCTCGGTTCCTTCAATCGGCCCCGAATCTGCTCTCCTGTCACGGTCACTTGTTCGACGTTGCCACGTTGGATTTGCTGGCGGAAGACGGTGTAGCTGATCTGAGGCGCGCCGTTCAGATTCAACGCCTCGCTCAGGGGGCCCCAGAGCACGGAAGCGAGGGCTATCCCCAGCAGTACCCACAGGAGCAGGCCGCTCATACTACAGCCCACAGACCGGGGTTGACGTTGTGGCTGGTCCTTTTCTTGTTCTTGGTCGCTCTTTCCAGGATGGTTTGGTTTTGGTAATTTCACGAAAAATCTTCACCTTCTCTGTTGTTTGATGGGTGGTGGGGCGGCTCGGCCAACGAAGTTTGGAGCGTGGCGGCGCCATAGCGCCAACGTACCCACAGGCAGGTCAGCGTTATCCCGATGGCCATCGCACCCAGGCCGATCAGCCCAGCCTCCGGGCCGAAGGCGCCTCCGGTCAGCGCGTCGGGGCCTCCCTGTTCGATGGCGATGAAGGTGGCCGATCTGAAGTCGGTGCCGCTGACGGGGAAGCCGAACACGTTACCCTGGAAGAAGTTCCAGGTGATGTGGAGCCCGATCGGGATCGCCAGCTCGCCGGTCAGCAGATATCCCAGCGCCAGGAAGACCCCAGCGATGGAGATGTTAAAGGTGCTGACGAAGCTGGCGTTGGGGTTGCCGATGTGGAGGGCGCCGAAGATGGCCGATGAGAGCAGGGTGGCCAGCGCAATAGCCCCGCGCGGTCCAATCCGCTCCAAGTTTAGCCCCTCGGCGATGTTTTGCAAGTGGTAGCCGCGACTTAACAGCTCCTCGTAGACCCCCACGGCCAGGAATGTGACCAGGGGCGGCAATAAAGCGCCGAGGAAGGGCGCGTCGGGATCGCGGGTGACGAACGTTCCTTGGACCGTCACCCAGCCAGCGACCAGCTCGATCAGGAAGATCACGAGCATCAGCAGAGCGCCCAGCCCCAGCCCGAAGCCGAGGTCCAGCCACCAGTCTTTGTTCAGATGGAGCCCAAAGTCGGCGAAGGGCCGCTTATCCAGGAAGCGTCCCGCCAGCCAGATGCTGGCTACGAACGCGATGAGCATCCCTACCGTCGAGAAGATCAACAGGATCGGTGTTTGGCCGAAGAATTGCTGAACGGCCTGAGGGTCGAGTTGTTGCGTCGCTTCTGGGTCCGACAACTGATCCAGACTGATGCCTTCGCGAACCATCAACATTCTGAAGCCGACGAACCCCAGGATCATCTGCAAGGGGGTTGCGATGATCAGCAGCAGTATCAGCTGCCCGATCATCCGCCACAAAGCTCGCATACGGCGCTCGTCAGCGTTCCAAAAAATATTCTTGATCATTGTGACTGGCTTTTTGGCGGGTTTCACTTGGTTCATTAACTCATCCTCCCTCTGCTGGAAAAGAAAGCTGTGATGCAGGCCGTTGTCTGTCTGGATTTCCCCTTCAACGTATTGTTACGCCGTCTCAACGGGCCAATTGCCCTCCAGACGTAGCGTCTGGGTTGGGTAGGGAAGGTCGATACCCTCTTCTTCGGAGGCGTCGTTGATAGCTCGTACCGCTCTGGAATGCGTCTCGAACAGATCGTGCGTCTCTTGGTTGACCCAGAACCGGGCGGACAGCGTCATCGCCGAGTCGCCCAATCCCTCCGCCAGGATGTTCGGTGGAGGATCGTCCGCCACACCTTCTACAGTTTGAAGGGCCTGCAGAAAGGTCTGTTTGGCTTGCTCCACGTCTTGCCCGTAACCGAGGCCGATCATGATCGTGCGCCGACGGAGCGGCAGCTCGGAATAGTTGACGATCGGCTTGGTGAAGACGTCGATGTTGGGAATGATCTCCAGCACACCGTCCCACGTCTTGATCACCGTATCTCTGGTCGTGATCTCCTTCACTATGCCGGCGTGCCCGGCGACCTCGACCGCGTCGCCGATTTTGAAAGGCTGTCGCACCAGCAGCAGGATGCCAGATACGAAGTTGCGGGCGATGTCCTGCAGGGCAAACCCCACGGTGATGCCGGCGATGCCTAGGCCGGCTACGAAGCTCGTCACATCAAACTGGACTTGTTCTAGGGCCACGGTGGTGCCGATGCCAAGCATGCCCCAGCGCACGATCTTGGCGAGCAGGCGGCGCGTCTCCTCGTCCGCAATCGTTTTCTTTGTGCTCTGGCGCGCCCAGCGCGCTGCCGCGCCGGATAGCAGCAACGATGTCACAAACATGATGATCGCCGCGATCAAGCTAGGTAGGAATAGAATGGCCTCTCTAACCAGGTCTTGAAATGTACTGCCAAAGTCGAACAAGGTTACTCCTTCCTTGGTTGCTTGGTAAAGTGTTATCGTTACTTCAACCTTGGTATTATACCAGGTGATGTTTCGAAGGAAAGCTCACGGCCCGGAGGGCAAACGAAGCAGTTTCCAAGCACCTTAGATGCATCCGCTTGCCGCGGCGCTTGCCACGGGGTACAATCGAGCTGGGAGGCCGAGGTGAACAAGGGCATCATCTTCGACGTCAAGAAATTCTCCATCCACGACGGGCCGGGCATTCGCACCACCGTCTTCCTCAAGGGCTGCCCGCTGAGCTGCTGGTGGTGCCACAACC
>CAYYTU010000023.1:0-42944 GCA_964474655.1 uncultured Anaerolineales bacterium | reverse complement strand
AGTACGCCAGTCGCATGAATCAACAGCTCCCTCCACCGATCTTTCTGCAGGGGGATTTGTTGGAGCGAGTCGTCCAACGTGAGGCGGAACGCGCTATGCGTCGGCCAATTACACCACAAGTCATCGGTGATAATCTTGAGCCCAGAAGCTGGATATGGGATGAGATGAAGAGGACAGACGACGGTGGGATCGAGCTAAAAGCTATCGTGGAGAGAGAATATCAGGATGAAAGTACGATTGGAAATTGGACAGAGAGCGTCGCTTACATCATAGAGGCCGATCCCTGGAGTCGCATTAGCAGCATAAAGCAAGCAAAGTGAGGTAAATTTCACCCCGATGAGTGGTTTCTGGATTCCCTTGGGACTATTAGGTATGCTCAGCGCTGGGGTCTACGGCCTCATCCTTTGGTGTAGGTCGAAGGGCACGGAGCGCGTCTCACGGACGGCGTTGGTTTACCTGGCAGTAGGGGGCTGGTCTTTGGTGTTGGGTATGATGGCTGGAGGTTCAGTGGCCGGCGACGGTACTGGTCTCTTCTCCTGGCAAGTTCTCCTGGGAGGCTTTCTGGGCCTGGTTTTAATATTCCTCCCTGCTTGGCTTTTGCTCAGGATGGGGCTTGCTTTCTGCGGTATCTTTCTCCTTCCAATTATGCCCAGCAAACATAAGCGCCGCAGTCAAGCAGGACGCGCGTTAAGGGCTTATATGTGGGGGTTGAATCATCCCATCTATCGGGAAGTCGATGGGGAGCTGGAGAAGCGTGTTGAGGGAAGCCTGTTGCTGCCTCAAGCGGGGCCGGGCTTTGTGATGGCAAGCAGTCACTACGCCATACCACTTACAACGGGGCCAGGGGATGCTCAAGTGGGAGGGCAAGGGTTTGTCTTCACCGGACGCAAGGAGCGACCTCGGGACTTGATTGATCTACGTCTCCAGACACAGGCTAAGAACGTTCACGCTCTCACGCGGGATGGCATTTCAATCAGCGTGATGATGTTCGCCATTTTCCAGATCGACCGCCGTAGAGCAAGAGGAGAAGGCCTCTATCCGGTTGATCCCGATGCGGTCTTGAAAGCTGTACACACCAAAGGGGTAGGTCCTGAAGGTGAGGAGATCGGCTGGGAAGAAGTCGTCACCGAGTGCGCGGCCGATATGTTGCGCGACGCTTTTGCGAAGGAGAGACTTGATCAATTGTTAAGCACTGGTGAGGGACAAGAACCGCCTCGGGAGGTGATTCGGAAAGAAGTCGCGGAACAGCTCGCCCCGGAGATGAGACCTTATGGCATAGACGTCAAGGCCATTGGGATAGGCAACATCGAAGTCGAGGACGAGGAGGTCTTGGCACAACGGGTGGAGAGCTGGGCATCGCGCTGGGAGCGACGGCGCTTGGCGCGTGAATCCGAAGGGGAAGCAGAGGTCATCCGTCTACTTGAGAAGGCTCGCGCCAGTGTCCAGCGCCAGATGATTGGTGCCATCACGGAGGCCTTCCAGCAGTTGTCAGAGACGCAGACCACTATGCCGCCTTACGTCATTGCGCTTCGATTTATCGATATTTTGGAAAATCTGACCACATCGTCGGAGTTGCAGGATTGGCTGCCGCAAGCAGCGGAATATATGCCAGGCCGGCTTCGATCTGCTGTCGAGCGCGATTTAGATCGTCAGGGCGAAAGCCAAGGTTGAGATGGAGAAGCAGATACATTCGTGGTTGGGGCTGGAGCATTGGGGCCTTGAGGCCGTCCAGGAACAGCCTGATCAAGATCTGCGATTAGGGCATCTCAAACGGACTCAGATTCGATTCCTCTGGTTCCTTGCCGGTCTTCTTACAATCTTTTTGTCCAGTCTGACGCTTGAGTACATTCGGCATTTGGCAGCTCAGACGCCTATCAGGCTTGGACGTGTTATCCTGGGGATGGTGCCCGGCGTTTTGGGCTTGGTGGCGATGATTTGTGTCTCTGTGGCCTTTGTGCGGGAGGTATATGGCATTTATCGATCTCGAGAAGCCTTTCGGTACGTATGGTTGCTCTTATTTGGTCGTGCCCCTCAAGCTCTCTTGGAGCTGCTGAAGCGATGGATCAATCGACAGCTCGCCTCGCTTGGGCTACCGAGGTGGAGGATTAAACCGGTTTCGTATCCCCATCTCACCGTGCACGAGGGGCAAATCGATCAGAAGTATCAGGGGACGCTGATGGCCGACTTGGGAGGACCCGGCATTGTCGTTATCTTCAGCGACAGCGCGGTCGTTCTTGAGCGCTTTGGGCGTTTTATTCGGTTTGCCGGACCCGGCACTATTTTTCTGCGTCGGTTTGAGCGTATCCGTGAGGTGTTGGACCTTCGGCCGCAAGAACGCACCGCTCAGGTACGAGCGTTGACCAAAGAGGGCCTTCCTGTGGAGACTGAGGTGCAGGTTCGTTTTCAGCTGGCTCGTGACCGGAATAAGCCGTTTCCCCCTCCTCCTGGAACTCTGAGCCCTGTCTACAGGTGGGCCTGGAGTAGAGCCAGCCAATGTCATCGCCGCGTGGTCAACCTTGACGATGGTTCAGAGCGGGAGGATGGTTGGCCCAATAGGGTTATGGGCAACGTAGGAAGCACATTGCGAGCTTTGCTTGCCGATATTGAGTTGGATGGGCTGATCGAACCGCAGAACACTGACTTGGACCCGCGTCAAGACCTCATCGTGGAGTATAAGGAGAAGTTGGATGATGCGGCCCGCAACTTTGGCGCTGAGATTCTAGACGTGAGAATGGGGCCCATTAAACCGGCTCTGCCGCAGATAGAAAAAAAGAGAATCGCCAATTGGCGAGCGATCCAAAAGGTCGAATCGCAGATCGAGGAAGCCCATGGGGAAGCAGAAGCGATCCGGGAGCGCGGACTGGCTCGTGCTTACGCACAGATGGAGATTATTTTGAGCCTCACTCGTGAGTTCCAGGAGGCGCTCGAGAAGGACGTCGCTTTGCCGGCTGAGTTTATCTCTCTGCGATTCATCGAGGCGTTGCGCCTGGCCTGGTCGCAACCGGGAGGGGCCTTTATATCATCCGAGGCCCTTCGCACACTGGATCGCTTGCAAAAGCTGGTAGAGACTCCTGATGCTTTGACGTCCGGCGGGCAAGAGTATTCTCCGGTGGACAAACAGTCATCGGAGAGGCAGGCTGATTCACATAGCGCGTTATGATATAGAGTCTCGTGGGGGATGCGCATGACCGAGAATAAGCGCCGTGACAAACGTAACGATGTTTTCACTCCGTACGAAAAAGGCGTTGAGCGGCTGCTGGAGCAGCTGGGGGAGAACCATCCTGCTTACTCTAAAGTTTTGGTCTATCAGCAGCGTCTCTTCGAAAACATTAATAAGTCACGGCGTTATGGTGACAGTCCCGAACGCAAGGCTCAGCGCTCTGAGATCATAAGCTATTTGGAAGACATCGCGCGCTTTGATCTAAACACTTCCTTTCGTGAACTCTCTTCGCTCGGCGGCCGGGGGCCTTCTGAAGGGAGGCTGACTGGGGATCTGTTACAGCTGGCCAGAAGCGGTGCTCAGCCGCCGGCAGACTATACGGTGCGTTCGTTGTTAGAGGACCTGCATAAAGCCTGGATGGATGATAATTGGGAAAAGATGAGAAATTACTATGATGCCATCTTGGAATCTGGATCTCAAAGGGGAATAAGTCTGGCTCAGTTGTACTTGGCCTCTGCCCAAGCTCAGAGAGACGATCTGGACGGTCTAAAGAAAAGCGTTGAGCTCACGAAGCGATCTGTTGAGATTGCTGAAAGGAGAGGTGCCCGCCACCTTGAGATGGTGGCCTATCTCCAGCTGGCGGCGCTAGAACAAATGGAAGGGAACCTACGTGACGCTAAAGGGGCGTATTGCAAATCGCAGGAAGTGTGTGAGAAACTCCGCTCCAATCCGAACGCACCGCTCTCATATGATCGGATTTGTGAAGAGATTGAACAGTCTCTCAGCGATGTGGGGCAGTTGATCTCTAGCCAAATCGCCGGGAGGTACTTTCTCAAATCTGTTCCCATCCTGCGGCTGTCGGACGGGCCCAATATGATTCTCAAGTCAGACACTAGCATCAATTATGTGGAGATCGGTGTCTTCAGAATCGGAACGGATAGATATTATCTATATTCCCTTGACAAAACTACACCCCGCTCGCTGGAGCTGGGGATCAACACAGCTTATTTTGCATTGCCCGTGACGCAGGATGGGTGGCCTGACTCAGATAGCAGGTGGGGGGACTACGCTCTGTTGCGACGTCAGGAAGAGGTCAGCGAAGGGCCAGGAGCCTCGTGGACTGGAGAAAAGTGGGAGCCGGGGCATTTCAAACGCGATCCCGAGAGTGGGGATATTCACTTCGAGCCCGCTCAGCCTCGTATTCTAGGGAAAAGTTACGCGATCGGCTTATTCAAACCCAGGCCAACTATATAGCGTAACCAGAGTGCATATCGGGGGTTGAATTCGACCTTCTACTCCTCTGCTTCCTCCTCCACCACCTCAAACTCGGCGATGCCCTGCAGCTGATCCTCGATGAAGACGCGCACCTCGTACTGGCCCGGTGCCCAGCCGATCGACGGATCGCAGAAGTAGGTCATCCGCCCGCTCTCGCCCCAGTCGCGATCCCGCCGGCCCCACAGCCACGTATCGGAGCACCGCTCGAAGAACTCGCCGTCTTGATACCACGCGAAGGTGGTCGTGATATCGTTCGTCATCCCTTCGAAGCGGAAGAAGACATAGATCTCGTGGCGGCCCGGTGGGAACGTGTTCGTCGGCTCCACCGGCAGCCCTTCATCGTCTTGCTCCATCGCCAGCGCCCGCAGCTCGATGCGGGCCTCCTCCGACGGCGGCACCGCCGAGGACAACGGCGTCAGCGCCGAAGCCGGCGGCTCAATCGTTGGCGTCGGCGTGGGGATGAAGGGCGCCGTCGCCGTCGGACGCCGCGTGGGCGTGGACGACGGGGTGGACGTGGGCGGCGACGTGGGCGTCACCGTCGGCAGCGGCGTGAACGTGGGCGTGAAGGTCGGCGTCGGCGTAGGCGTCGCTCTCTCGCGCGGTACTTCTCCCGCCACGATCAGCACCGTGCCGCCCGCCAAAATTAGCACCAGCGCCAGCAGCGCCCATCGCCCGGCCCGCTTGAGGGCGTTCGAGCGCATGACGTAATACTTGGCGCGGCGAGACCTCAGATACTGGATAGTGGTGAGGATGGCGGGGATAAGAGACAGGGCAAAAAGCGCGTAGGCGATCCAGCGTAGATGGTCGGGGGTCAAGGAGATCAAGATGGCTCCTTCTAGGCCAGTTGCGTTTGGGCAAAGATGCGCGTCGGATAAGTTCTCTGGACAAGCGGCCTAAATGCCCTACGTGCCACGTTCACTATAGTGTCATTTGACGGGCGTATGCAAAACTTGGGGGGAGCACGAGCGCCAAGACTTCGGAAGTCTACGAGAACGATGTGCGCAGGGCTTCAAAATTGCTCTTCTCGGCATAATTTGATAAGCAGAGCAGTATTCGAGACTTCCAAAGTCTGTCCTCTCCCCAACTTGTAAACGCGCCCTCATTTGACTGATGCCTGGAACATCTAAACTATACCACAACCCGACGATTTTGCCCAATCCTTCGCATAGGGCTCGAAATTGGGATGCCTATGCTCGTTCCAGTTTGCCTATCGCTGCCGCGATCCGCTCCAGGGCCTCTTTAATCCTGCTCATCGAATTGGCGAAGCAGAATCTCAAGTAGCCCTCGCCGCCGGGGCCGAAGGCGTCACCAGGCAGTACCGCCACCCCGGCCTCCTCCAGCAGATAATCGGACACCCATTCCGATGTGCGGCCGAGCGCGGTGACGTTGGGAAAAGCGTAGAACGCACCCTGCGGCGTCTGGCAGCTCACGCCGGGGATTGCGTTCAGTCCTTCGACCAGCACATCCCGCCGCCGCTGGTACTCATCCACCATCGCCTGGACTTGCTCCTGTGGCCCGGTCAGCGCCTCCAGCCCCGCGTACTGAGTGAACGTGGCCGTGCAGCCGACGGAGTGGGTCAGCAACAGGCCCAGCTGCTCGGCCAGCTCTTCCGGCATCACGCCAAAGCCCAGCCGCCAGCCCGTCATCGCGTAGGTCTTGGAGAAGCCGTCGCAGATCACAGTCCGCTCTCGCATCTCGGGCAGCTGGGCGATGCTGGGCGCCGTCCCGCCGTCGAACGTCAGCCGCATATAGATCTCGTCGGAGAGCACCCAGGCATCGTGCCGCTGCGCAGCCTCGGCGATGTGCTCCAGCACGTCCATCGGCAACACGCCGCCGGTGGGATTGCCGGGGGAGTTGAGGATGATCAGCTGTGTGCGGTCGCTCACCGCCTCGTCGAAAGCGTCCAAGTCGAAGGCGAATCCTGTCTCCTCGCGCAGGGTGACCGGCATCGGTTTCCCGCCCGCCACGCCGATCATCGCGGCGTAGGTGGGAAAACCGGGATCGGGATAGATCACCTCGTCCCCCGGCTCCAACAGGGCCAGCGTGGGGAAGAAGAGCATCGGTTTGGTGCCCGGCGTCACGACTACTTCGGCCGGCTTTACCTCCAGGCCGCGGCGGCGACCGGCGTCCTCGGCGATGACCTCGCGGAACGCCTCGACGCCCGGCGGTGGGTTGTAGCGCGTCTTGCCGTCCTCAATGGCCTGGATGCCCGCCTTGGCCACGTTATCGAAGGTCGGCACGTCGGGCTGCCCGATCTCCAGGTGGACGATGTCGCGGCCTTCGGTCTCCAACGCCTGGGCTTTGGCCAGCACGGCGTAGGCCCCCTCCGGCGCCAGGTGGGAAACACGTGCTGCGAAATCCATTGTTAAACTCCTCAGTTAAGATTGCAAATAATCTGTTTGCCAGCTGTCGTCGGTCCACATTCGGTCAAAGCGTGTGTTACTGATGGTTCAGGATATACTCGATCTCCCCCCGCACGCCGTCGGGCAGGGGCTCCGGCTCGTGCTCGTCGAGGATGGCGACGGTCCGCTCCTTCAGACGCTCGCCCAGTCGCTGGCTCCCGCCCTCGATCCAGCCGTCGGCCCGCTGGCGATTGAAGAGCGTCGGCTCCCAGAAGTCGCGGAAGTGGGTCATCGTGTGCTCGGTGGAGAGGAACTCGCCGCCCGGCCCCACCTGATCGATCACGTCCATTGCCAGCGCCTCGGCGTCGAGCGCCACGCCGTCCATAAAGTGGCCCATCATGTCGATCATCTCGGCGGTGAAGACGATCATCTCCGGCGAGGTGGTCAGCCCGGCCTCCAGATAACCGACATCGTGGACCAGGTTGTTGCCCGCCAGCAGCGAGGCCAGCACGGAGAAGGCGGAGTCGGCCGCGGCCTGCTCGTCCATCGCGCAGCTATCTGAGTGCCCGGCGTAGCCCCAGGTGGGCAGTCCGTAGAAGCGGCCCAGCTCGGCCACGGCCACCCGCGCCAGCTCGAACTCCGGCGCGCTGTAGACGCTGATGGTGGTCTTCATGTCCAGGTGGTGCAGCCCGCTGCCGTAGACGAAGGGCGCCCCCGCGTGCTTGAGCTGGTGCATCACCAGGCTGGAGAGCGCCTCGGCGTTGCCCAGCGCCAGCCCGCCGGCCATCGTCACCGGAGCCGTGCCGCCCATCATCGGCGCGGGCGAGTGGACGATGGGCAGCGACTGCTCGGCCATGTAGAGCAGCTTGCTCGTGGCCGTCTCCGAGTGCTTCAACGGCGTCGAGGGCTCCGAGTAGAGCAGGAGCGTCGGGTTGAGCCGCAGCTCCTTGATGCCGCCGGCGGCCGCGGCGGCCATCGCCACGATGGCCTCGTTGTCGGCGCGGTCGTCGCAGACGAATACGATGGGCTTGGCGGTGTGCTCCAGCATGGCCGCGAACTGCCAGCGGTAGGGGTTGTCCGTCTCCAGGTCGGCCGGGATGCCCATCGACATGCAGAAGGTCAGCTCGGGCAGCGCATCGACCACTCGAATGCAGTCGATCACATCGTCGGTGGTGAACTTTCGGCGCTCGCCCGTGCGCGGGTCGAGGTAGTTCAGGCAGTCGGAGCCGGGGCCGAAGTTGACCGCGCGGCCCTCCAGCGGCGCCACGACTTTGTCGCTGCCGCGTTTGCAGAGCGCGATGCGCGACGGCGCCTGCTCCAGCGCCCATTCGACCAGCCCGGGCGGGAAGCGCACTAAATTTTCGTCGGTGATGATGGCATCGGATTCTTGCAGCAGCTCCAGCGCCTCGTCGTGGTAGACGCGCATGCCGGTGCGCCGCAGGATCTCCAGCGATGCGCGGTGGATGACGTCGCATTGTTCGTCGCTCAGCATCCCCATCCGGGGGAAAGCGTGTGTGTTATGGGTCATTAGCTTATGCTCCTTGTTGATTGGTAGGGTTTGGTAGATTGGTACACTGGTAGGGCGGTAGGTTGGCACACTGGTAGATTGGTAATACCAATTGTCTACTGGACTTTGGATAAAGCTCAGATTTTCGCCAACAACCTTCCCGAAAGCTGAAAAGAACAGCCTAAAAGGTCAGAAAGGCCCACTTTCAAGCAATTCTCAGCCAGTTTCATCACATTGGAAAGCTTTCGGGAAGGTTCAAACAAGATTTGTCCAAAGTCCAATGTCTAATCAAGTGTCATTAGTTAGTCCAGCGCCGCCGTAAACAGACGGCGCTGGGAAACGCAAAAGCCGAAGAAACAGCCTCCAGCACCGTCTCTTTAGGGCGGTGCGCCGACAGGGGGATGACATTTCAAATGGCAATCGGTATTACCATCTCGCCCTATCGCTGACTCGCTCTATCGCTCATTCGCCCTATCGCTGACTCGCTTTATCGCTGATTCGCTCACTCGCTTCCGACAGCGCCTCGCTGACCAGGACCGGGATGATGTCGAGCCGGTACTCGCGCGAGGCGCGCATCACGCTGGTGCGCGGGTTCGCCTCGCCGCGGGCGATGCGTCCGGCCTCGGCGAATGTCTCTTCCGTAGGCGGGCGGCCGATCAGGTGGGCCTCCGCCTTTCGCGCGCGGGTCGGCCGGGGCGCCACCGGTCCCAGCGCGATGGCGGCCTGCTTCACGCGTGCGTCGTCGCTATGCCCGTCGAGCTGGAGCCGCACCGCGCAGTTCAAGATCGGCAGCACCAGCGCCGACCGCCGCCCCACGCGCCGCCAGGCTGTGCCAGTGTTCGCATCGGGGCAAGGGAAGCGCACGTCGGTCACGATCTGCCGGGTCGGATCGACGGCCGAGACGCCCGGCCCCTCGAACAGCGACTCGACCGGGTGCCAGCACGCGCCCTCGCGGTCCGCGATGCGAGCCTCGGCGTCCAGGGCCAGGGCCACGATGGCGCCGTCGGCGGCCGGCATGGCCTGCACGATGTTGCCGACCCAGGTGGCGGCGTTTTGAATCGCGGCCGCGCCGACGGATTGCGCCGCGTCGACCAGGGCGTGGACCTGCTGGCGCAGAAAGGCGTGCTCGGCGAGCGCGGCGAACGTGACCGCCGCGCCGACCGTCACGAATTCGTCGGAAACCTCGATCTGGCCCATGCCGGGGATGCGGGTCACGTCGACCAGGCAGCGCGGCGCGATCTTCCCCCGGCGCATATCGGGCAGCACGTCCGTGCCCCCGGCGATGATCCGCGCCTCGCTGTCGTGAGCCTCAAGGTTCGCGAGGGCCTCTTCAACGGACGTGGGATAACAATAGTCGGTCATAGGTCGGTAGGCTGGTAGATTGGTAGATTGGTAAACTGGTAGAGGGGGTAAAGACGGGCTTTCAGCAGGTTCGAGGTCCAGTCAAGCACCTCCAATCGCCTGATGTAAGCCCGCCTCTTGGCTTCTTGATGCAGGGCGGTGAGCAGGTCCTCAACGCTCACGATTGCTGCACCACGCTCTTCAGGCGCTCAATTTCCTCTTCCATATCGGCGACACCCGTCACCGCCATCTCCCAATCGAAATAGTCCTGTTCTTCCTCAAAACCTGGCTCGGTGTGCAGAATTTTCTGTCGAAACGCCTCGAAGCCCTCATTGTACTTGGCTCTGAATCGGCGGGCCATCGTGCGATATTTGATCAGTTTCTTTTGTGCCCGTTCCAACAGTAGTTCTGCCAGAACTTGCTCCAATTCCAGATTGGGAAACAAGCGTTGTGCGCTGTCTTGGACCGTCGTTGCCACCCTTACTTCCATCATACCTCCATTTCTCTATCGCCGGTATTATACTTCACCAAGGTTCAGTGACAAGAGGTCTGGCTGTCCATCAGGCGCTGACTCGCCCTCTCGCGCACCCGCTCCGGCGTGGCTGGCAGCGTCCGCATCCGCGCGCCGATGGCCCGCGAGATGCCGTTGATGATGGCCGGCGTCGCGGGCAAGATCGCCGCCTCGCCCAGCCCCTTGGCCCCAAACGGCCCCTCGAAACTGGGCACCTCGACCAGCGTGACCTCAATCTCAGGCATAGACATCGTGGTGGGCAGGTAGTAGTCGCCGAAACCCTCGCTCTCGCCGGGGATGTACTCCTCCATCAGCGCCGTGCCCAGCCCCATCACCACCGCGCCCTCGATCTGCCCCCGGGCGTCGATGGGGTTGATGGCCCGCCCCACGTCGTGGACCGCCGCCACGCGCGGCACCTCCACCTGGCCGGTGCGCATGTTCACGACCACCTCGGCCACCTGCGCCCCGGTGACGAAGAGCGGCACGTACTCCGGCCTCGTCTCCTCCGGGAACAGCGGGGAGAGATCGAAGAGGCCGGGCACCTTGCGGGATCTGCCGATGCGCTCGAACTCGGCGGCGACCGCGGTCAGGGGGATGGTCGGTAGGTTGGTAGACTGGGAGATTGGGAGATTGGGAGACTGGGAGGCTGGTATATTGGTATCTGGTTTGCACACGACGCGGTCGGCGTCGAGGGCAAGATTGGATGGTGGACAGTCGAGCATTTCGGCGGAGGTGGCGAAGATGACCCGCTTGAGCGCCCCCACGGCCTGACAGACGGCCCCGCCGACGAAGTAGGTGGCGCGGGAGGCGCCCTGGATGCCGCTGTCGGGCGTGCGAGCGGTGTCGGCATTGACCAGCTCGACGCGCTCGCGCGGCACGCCCAGCGCCTCGGCCGCTATCTGCGCCATCGCGGTGTTGGAGCCCTGGCCGTAGTCCGGCGCCGAGCAGTAGACGACGAAGCGCCCGTCCTTTGCCAGCTCGGCGTGGGCCTCAACGCGCAGCGAGCCCGACTTCCCGAAGCGGTACCACATCCCGGAGAAACCGACCGCCTTGCGGAGCGGGCTGTCCTCATCCTGGTCTGCGTTGAAGGCCGCCGCCGCGGCCAGGAGATCGCGGTAACGCGGTTCAATGGCGTCCAGCACCTCCTGGTAGCCCAGCGATTCCGCCACCGGATAGCCGAGGAAGGATATCTCCGACTGCTCGATGGCGTTCTGACGCCGGAAGTCGAGCGGGTCCTGATCCAGCCGCTGGGCCAGCTCGTCCATTGCGCACTCCAGGGCGAAGATCGACTGGGGCGAGCCGAAGCCGCGGAACTGCCCGGCCTTGGGGCCGTTGGTGTAGACGCTCTGGGCGTAGGCGTTGACGGCCCGGTAGCGGTAGGGGCCGCCGCTGGCGGTGAGGGCGTAGTTGGGGATGTACTGTCCGTGGGCATCGTAGCCGCCGGTGTTGGCGTCGACGCGGGCGTGGATGCCGGTCAGATGCCCGTCGGCGGTGGCCCCGAGGCGATAGCGCACGCGGTAGGGATGGCGCTTGGGCGAGGCGTCAAACGACTCGCGACGCGTGTAGGCCAGCCGCACCGGGCGACGCGCGTGGTAGGTCGCCAGCGCCGTGGCCACGAAGGGCCACGGGTCCTGCTTGCCGCCGAAGGAGCCGCCGGTGGGCGGCATAATCACCCGCACGTCTTCCGGATCTAGCGCCAGCGCGGCCGCGATGTAGCCCTGCTGCCAGTGCGGCTCGTGGGTTCCGCCAACCACTGTCAACTGATCATCTTCACCAAAATAGCCCAGCAGCGCCTCCCGCTCCAGCGCGGAGTGCTCCTGCCAGGCGGTGCGGTAGGTGGTCTCCAGGATCAGGTCGGCTGTGTCGAAGGCCGCCTCCAGGTCGCCGTGCGCCTCGGCCTCCGTGGTGAGGACGTTGCCACCCTCGTAGATGGCGAGCGCATCCTCCGCCAGCGCCTCCTCCAGTGCGAAGGTATGGGGCAGCGGCTCGTAGGTGACCTCAATCGCCTCGGCGCCGGCCTGCGCCTCCTGCGGCGAGGTCGCCACCACCAGCGCCACCGGCGCCCCGCGCATCTTGACCGTCGCGCCGATGGGTGTCAGCACCGGCTCGTCGCGGCTGTAATCGCCCAGGCCGTTCTCGCCGGGCACGCCGGCCGCGGTGACCGCGCAGACCACGCCCTCCAGCCGCTCGGCCGGCGTCGTATCCAACGCCACCAGGCGGGCATGATGGTGCGGGCTGCGCAGCACGCGGGCGTAGAGCATCCCCTCCATCCTGATGTCCTCGACGTATTGCGTGCGCCCGGTCACCTTGTCAATCGAGTCGGTGCGGATGGCGTCGCCGCCGATGATGGGCTGATCGGAGACTTCCGAAGTCTGGGGAGACTTCGGAAGTCTGGCGTCGTCCCGCATGCGCGCCGCGGTCAGCTCCACCGCCTGCACGATGCGCTTGTAGCCGGTGCAGCGGCAGAGGTTGCCCGCCAGGGCCTCGATGATTTGCTCGCGGGAGGGGTCCGCGCCGCTTCGCTTACAGCGGTCGAGCAGGGCCTTGGCCGCCATCAGCATGCCGGGCGTGCAGTAGCCGCACTGCACCGCGCCGACCTCGATGAAAGCCGCCTGCAGCGGATGGAGCTCGTCGATCTCGCGGCCTGCGTCCGGGCTCAGCCCCTCGACGGTCAGCACGCGCCGCCCGGCGACCTTGCCCATCGGCGTCAGGCATGAGCGCACCGGCACACCATCCAGCAGCACGGTGCAGGCGCCGCACTCGCCCTCGTGGTCGCAACCCTGCTTGGTGCCGGTCAATCCCAGATCGTCACGTAATACATCAAGCAGCGGGCGCGCGGGATCGACGTCGAGGGTGATAGATTGATGGTTAAGGGTGAAATTTAGTTCCATAGTTTTTGACAATGAGTTTCCGTCACCGAGCGGTAACTTCACCTACCCAGTGCATCCAGGGGACTTCGGGTTCCACTTGATCCACCAGCCGACGATCAGCGGTCCAAAAATCCCCTTCGAGCGTCTCCGCCAGAGACAGATAGTGGGCGTCGTAAGCAACAGGCTGGTTCAAACGCTCGGCCCAGCGCAGAGCCAACCGATCCAATTCCAGTGTTGGGGGCACCAGGCAGACTCCCAGGTGCATCAATGTCTCAAGACAGGTCTCAGCTTCCTGCAGGGACATCCCCGTGATAGAGACCGCTTTGCGCAATGCAGAGGTGACTTCGTAGACCCACAGATCTGGAGCGAAGACATCTGTCTGGTTGACATCCCATTGCTCCCATAGAATCTGAGCCTGTTCCGAGTAAGGGGTGGGTAGCACCAGGGCAATAGCCAGGTTAGCGTCAATTATCTGCTTCATATTCCTCTTTGTCCTCTGCGACAAACACAGAAGTTAGCCTGCGTTCTCGCTCCTGACGGGCAGCCTGGACAAGATCAACTGTTACGGTGCCATACTGAGCAGCAAAGGCATCGCGTAAATAATTTGCTTCTTTCAACACCTCAGCTCTCTCTCCGTGCTGTTCAGACGGTCGCAGACACTTGGCTTGGATATCTTCAACATCAAGTGTCTCATTGGCTCGTTCCGCTTCTAGGGCCTCAGCCGCTGCCAATGCCTCCTCCAGTTCCTCCAAACGGCGCAGATCCTCAATGCTGATCACCGCCGCCTTGGGTTTACGGTGACTGGTGACCACGATCCGCTCCTGCCCATAAGCCGCACGGTTCAAAAACTCAGAAAAAGATTTCTTTGCTTCGGTTACACTCACACGGGACATATGTCGCCTCCTATTTCTGGGCAAAACTTTTCCTTAACAAGGTCAATTATACCAGAAAGACCAGATCGGGCCAGAATTAGGGCGCCAGACGAAGAAAGATCCAACGCTCCTTATCCCGTGCTGTAGCGCTCTTCGGCGGCCTGCAGGATCGCCTCGATCTCCTCGGCTGCGCCGGCGGGCAGGGGCGGGGGCTGGTGCGTGGTCAGGATGGAGCGCAGGCGCTGCTGGGCGCGGTCGATCATCGCCTCGGCGCCGCTGGCGACCCAGGTCTCCCAGGGGGTGCGATCCATCAGCGACGGCGTCCAGATCTCGTCGCGGCAGCGCTCAGCCGTCTCCCTGGTGGCGATGAAGTGACCGCCGGGGCCGATCTCGTCGATCAGATCGAGCATCAGCGTCTCCTCGTTGATCTCGATCCCGCGCAGCACGCGCTGCGCCAGCTCGATGATTTCGTCGTTCATCACCAGCATCTCCAGCGAGCCGATGTCGGCGCAGTCGAGGAAGCCGATGTCGTGGACCAGCGTGGTGGCGCTCAGGCCAGAGAGCAGCACCTGCACCGTGCTCTCGATGGCGGCCTGGATGTCGACGGTCTTGGCCTCGGAGGCGCCGGCGGTGCCCATAAACGGTAGTTTCAGGTGGCGGGCGAGCTCGGAGAGGGCGGCGCTGTAAAGGCTCATCTCCGGGCCGCCGTAAGCGGGGCGGGCGGTGCGCAGGTCCATCGACTGGGGCACGCTGCCGATGCAGACCGGCGCCCCGCGCTTCTTGAGCTGGATGATCGTCAAGCCGCTCAGCGAGCCCGCCAGCGAGATGACCAGTGTCCCGGCCCCGGTGACCGGCGAGGAGCTCCCAGCGCAACAGCCGCCCAGGTAGACGACGGGGATACCGTGCTCGACGGCCCAGAGCGTGTTCGCCAGATCCTCTTCCGTGTGCTGGAGCGGGGCTTGCGAGGTGGCGAAGAGGGCCAAGAAGGGCCGCTCGCGGAGCACGTCCTCGCTCCCGGCCACGGCCAGCGCGATGCGGTAGATGTCGCGGACGTTGTCGACGCTGAGGGCCCAGGGCAGGATCGGCTTGGCGGTGTGGGCTACCATCTCGGCGAACTCGTAGACCGGGGCCAGCCGGTGATGCACGTCGTCGATCAGCGCCAGGCCCATCACGAAATTGAGATTGTCCAGCGCGTCGGTGACCAGCGCGGCGCTGGCCGGATCGCCGCGCCGCGCCCGGCGACGCTTGCCCGTCTCCGGGTCGATGAAATAGGTGCAGGTGGGACCGGGCCCGAAGTAAACGTGATCGGCGGTCTGGGTCTTCAGGGGGACGGCGCGCACCTCGATCTGATACCGCTCGTCCTGCCAGCGGTTCTCGCCGACGGGACGGCCCCAGAGGGTGAAGCCGTCCGGGGCAGCAGCGAGTGCATCTTCGACCATCGACCGCGGGATGCGCACCTGGACGCCGTCGGCGCGGGCGCCGGCCTCGATCAGCAGCTCGCGCGCTTCTTCGTTCAGCACGTTGACGCCGGTGCGCTCCAGGCATTCGAGGGTAGCCTGATAGACCGTTTCCATCTGATGCTCGCACAAAATGCGGCATTGCGGGGGGTGATGCGTGCACTGCGATTGGGGTTCAGCGTTCACGATTGCTCCTTCATATAGTAAATGGATTCGGTTCGTACGAAATTGATATATTGGTGGGAGGGCTCTCCAGGGGCCGAAATCGCCGTCAGAGACGCCTCCCACCGTATCTGCTAAGGTTCCAGGCGGGTTCCTATATTTTTACCCGCTCGTAGCCTTCGTCCGTGGGGGCGCTACGGGGACTGCTTTGGCTGATAGGCGATATCACACATTGCGCATTTTGATGGCGACAAGCGTGCGCGTCATTTCATTCTGTACGATGGAGATCGCTTCGTCGACTCCCATCCCGGGCTTTGCCATCATCATATCCGGCTGAGTCGCCAGGGCCACGTGGACTGATGCCCGGGCCGACAGGTCTGTCTCGGCGCAGCTGCCGCCCAGGAACGCACCAACGCCCCCCTCCCGGCAGGCCAACACTGCCTTCACCGAATTCTGGACGCCACCCAGGTCTGGCATCTTGATCTGGATCATGTGGGCGGCTTGGACCTCTACGAAGGTCTGAATGTCGTCCAGCGTGTTAGCCCATTCGTCGGCCACGATCTCTATGCTCATATCGCGAAATGTGATATACTCGCGCAGGTTTTGCATCGTCTCGATCTGAGCGGCTCGGCTTTCCATAACCACCGGACTTTCTATGCGCAGCTTATAGGGTTGCGCCGAAGCTTCCAGCCGATGGAGGTATCCCAATATGCGGCCCAGGTTATGCTCATATAGCTGGCCCAGCGCCCCGTGCACGTCTAGATGGATGATGGGGCGATAGTCTGGACCGCCGAGTGATTTAATTCGTCCCTTGAGCCAACGCAGGTAGCGAACCATCTGTTGGCCGTCTTCGCCGAGCTGGCGGGGGATGTTCTCCACCAGAGCGTGGGGCAGCGAATCGACCCGGCGGGCGATCATTTTGTCCGCGTTCTTGCGGCGCTCGACGCCGCTCTGGGCGTGGATCGGGACCGGTCGGGTGGGCCGCGACAACTTCCACTCCTCGGCGATGACCTCAGCCATCGTCAACCCGCGGGTCAACGCCACGGCTTTCAGCAGCGCCTGGCTGACGCCGTAGCGAATGGCGGTGTGGAGCGCACCTTCCACTGTCCTATACTCGGCCGGGGGCTCCGCTTGCCGGGATACGCTTTTTTCGGCGTCGGCGTGCAAGAAACGCAAGGGGGCTGTCAGTAAGTCGCGGCGGGACAAGCGCGGGTCTCCAGCCGATGCTTCTTCCGTCGACTCCGTCGGTTGGAGGGCCCTTATCGTTACTTTCTGAGTCAGCGTCTCGATCTCCGCTGCCAGCTCGCGGAACGACGTGACCTCTCGCCCGTCGAGGGCTGGCGCTACCCGCTCCTTGATGGTGCTGATGCCATCGGCGGCCCGGAAGATGGGATCACGACCGGCCTTGCCAGCGTATGCCACGGATACACAATCGCCCCAGGCCAGACGACCATCATCGAGCATCAGGCCCACTGAGACGGCCTCGGCCACCTCGCGCACGCGGCGGAAACCGTGGGTGACCGGTTGGGCCGTGTATTGCTGGTCAAGCGGAAGCGGCTTGTCCTGTAAGGCGGTGAGATCGGTGGCATAATAAGCCCCGGTGGCTGGTACGGCGAGGATGTGCGTGATGCTGGTCATGTTATTCTCCTTCGCACCTGCTGAATCCCGTGATATACGCTCCCTGCTCGATCGATCCAGTCACACACAGAAAAGGGACAGGAATCCATTGTTCCCTGTCCCTCCTGCAGCCGCATCGCTTGTCCATTCTCAACCTGGACGCACGATTATGGGCTCAGACGTGCAATCGTTTCTCTCTATCCTTGCTCTCGGACGTCGATGATCTCCTGGTCTTCAATGGCCTCGACGGCCGCCACCAGTTCTTTCCGCGGCACATCCCGCACTTTGAGTACGCAGTCCCAATAGCCGGGGGTTTTGGGCGCTTGAACGCCCCCGCTGGCGTAGACCCCCCAGCCCTTTTTGGTGATGGCGCTGATCAGTCGGGCCAGCTCGCCTTTCCTGTTCGGCATGCGCACGGTGAGGCGGACCCCAGCGGTGCTGCCGCCCAGCAATTCGGTCAGCTGGAACATCATGTCGATCTCGGTGATGATTCCCACCACGATCTCTTCCTCCATCACCGGCAGGCAGCCGATCTTGTGCCTGACCATCACTTGGGCCGCTTCCTCAAGGGCCACGTCGGGGTGGGTGGTGATGACGTCTTTCTGCTTCACCATTACATCCCTCACCTGCATATCGGAAAGGAAGCGTGTGATCTCCCATACGTTGAGACTGGCCAGCTCGGTCGGGGGGATGCGCATGCGTTCCCTGGTGATCAATCCTACCAGCTGCTTACCGCTTTCGACCACAGGTAGGTGCCGGATGTTGGTCTCTGCCATAATACCCTGGGCCTCGACTATGGACATCGTCGGTTCGACCATGACAGGGTGTCGGGTCATATAATCTTTCACAAGCATCAGTTCGTTCTCCTTAGCCCTTCGTCGTGACCACGGCGTCTATCCTTCTCAGCTCTTCCAGTGGGATGTGGCAGAAGATGCGGTGGTCCTCGGTGTTGTAGCGCCAGGGCGGCGTTTCCGTCTCGCAGATCTGACCGCCGTCGGGGAGCATATCCCGTCGCGGGCAGCGCGTGTGGAAAGGACAGCCACTGGGCGGGTTCAAGGCGCTCGGGACGGTGCCGTGGAGTCGAATATGCTTCTGTTTCGCCGTCGGATCGGGAATGGGCACGGCCGAAAGTAGCGCCTCGGTGTACGGCTGGTAGGGGGGAGCGTAGATATCTTCGGCCGGTCCGACTTCGACCAGGTGGCCCAGGTACATCACCGCCACGTAATCGGAGAAGAAGCGGACCACGCTCAGGTCGTGGGCGATGAACATCATCGTCGTGCCGTACTCGCTCTGAATCTCCAGCAGCAGGTTGAGCACCGCCGCCTGCACCGACACGTCGAGGGCCGAGACTGGTTCGTCACACAGCACCAGGTCGGGCCGGCTGGCGAAGGCACGCGCGATGCCCACGCGCTGCTTCTCGCCGCCGCTCAACTGGCGCGGCAGGCGATCGTAGTAGCTACCATCCAGGCGCACGGCGTTGAGCAAGCGGATCACCTCACCGCGAATATCTTTTGGGGGCACTGTGTTGAAGCGGCGCAATGGACGCCCGATCTGATGGCCGACGCTGAAGGATGGGTTCATTGTCGAGTCTGGGTTCTGGAAGACCATCTGGAGCTCCTTGATGAGGGCCACATCGCGCTCGGAGACCGGGGCCGTGAGATCGAACCCCAGGAACTCCGCTTCCCCGTCGTGCGGCGTCTCCAGGCCAATGATCGTCTTGGCCAGGGTACTCTTGCCACAACCTGATTCTCCCACCACGCCCAGCGTCTTGCCGGGAGGGACCTCCAGGCTCACGTCGTCCACGGCCTTGACGTAAAGCTTTTCGGCCATACCCACCAGGCTGAGGAGTGATTTGGATTCTTGTTCGTAGTACGTCTTGAGGTTTTCCATCTTGATGATCGGCTCTTGCCCATTACCGTCATCCAGCGATATTTTCGGTACCAGATCCTCTGGAGGGCTCCATGTGCTGGCGTCGATATCCTCCGAGTAGAGGCAGCGTGCAGTGTGATTGGTCGTTATCTCTCGGAGCGCGGGGCGCTCGTTGTAACAGCGATCGGTGGAGTAGTCACAGCGGGGCGCAAAGATACAGGCTCCCTGGGGTCTGTCCTTGGGCGCCGGCACACGTCCCCGGATGGGGTAGAGGATGCTGCTTTCCTTCGTGGCGCCCAGCTTGGGTACACAACGCATCAGCCCTTGCGTGTAGGGGTGTTGTGGTTTTTTGTAGATCGCCTCGACGGAACCTGCCTCCACGATCTCGCCGGCGTACATCACGCCCACGTCGTTGCAGACCCGCGCGACGACGCCCAGGTCGTGGGTGATATAGACGATGGCGGTGTCGAAGTCTCGTTTTAAATCCTCGATCAGGTCCAGCACCACCGCTTCCACCGTCACGTCCAGAGCCGTGGTTGGCTCGTCCATGATGAGCAACGCCGGGTTGTTGAGCAACGCCATCGCGATGACCACGCGCTGCTGCTGACCGCCGGAGATTTGGTGCGGGTAGCGATTCATCACGTTGGCGGAATCTGGCATGTAGACCCGCTTCAACATTTCGATCGACTTCTCCCACGCCTCGCTCTTGGGAATGCCCCGGTGGACGGTCAGTACCTCGGCCAGCTGATCGCCGATGGTGACCGAGGGGTTCAAGGCTTGCATTGGGTCCTGATAGACCATAGAGATCTGATCGCCGCGCAGCTTACGCAGTTCTTCCTGCGTGCGCCCGACCAGCTCTCGGCCCTGGAACTTGATGCTACCGTCGACGATCTTCCCGTTGGGCCCCAGGAAGTCCACGATGCCGAAGGCCACGGTCGATTTGCCGCAGCCCGATTCGCCTACGATGCCGAACGTCTGAGCGCGATGGACTTCGAAGGAGACGTCGCGCACTGCCTCGACGTCGCCATAGCGCGTCTCGTAGGAGATGGCCGCGTGCTCCACCTTCAGGATGGGTGCATGTCTCTTTTTCATTGTTGTCATAATAGATTCCCCCTCACTGATACCGCGTGGACTCTTCGCTTAATCCATCGGCGAAGAGGTTGAGCCCCACCACCAGCGAGGCGATGGCCACCGATGGCCAGAGCGCAGCCCACGGACTGCCGGACAAGATGAACTGGCGCCCTTTGGCGACCATGCTACCCCAGTCCGGTGACGGCGGCGGCAGCCCCAGGCCCAGGAATCCCAGCGTACCCATCGCGAAGATGGCATAGCCCACGCGCAGCATGGCATCGACAATGATGGGGCCACGCGCGTTGGGCAGGATCTCCACGAACATGATGTACCACGGGCTTTCACCTCGGATCTCGGCGGCCCGGACGTAGTCGCGCGTGCGGATGTCCAGCGTCAGGCTCCGCACCAGGCGAGCGATACCCGGCGTGCCGACGATGGCGATGGCCAGCACGACGTTGGTGGCCGAGGCTCCCACGGCGGCGATGATGATCATATAGAGCAGTACCACCGGAAAGGCCATCATGGCGTCCAACAGGCGCATCACCACCTCGTCGACCCAGCCGCCCAGGTAGCCGCCCATCAGGCCCAACGTGGAGCCAACCAGCAGCCCCAGCAGGACGCCCCAGATCGCGGTCCCCAGCGGGAGCCAGAAATTATCGGTGACGGGCAGCATGATCAGCACGACGCGAGCGCCGTAGATCAGGCGCGACCAGATATCTCGCCCCAGGCTGTCGGTGCCCAGTGGATGTTTGGCCGAAGGGGCCTGGTTCTGGGCCGTGTAGTCCTGCTCCGTCGGGCCGTATGGCGTCAGAAGAGGAGCGAAGATAGCCACGAAGATCCAGAAAAGGATGATGATCAAGCCTACAACGGCTATCTTCGATTCGAGAATAATCGAGACACTTTCCCACAGACGCTCCAGCGCCGAAGGCTGAGCGCTTGCTTTTGGCATTGTTCGTTCACTCACTGCCATAGCTCACTCCGTTCGATCTAACCCTTGTCTATGTGTACCGGATGCGGGGGTTGAGGAGGGTGTAGAGAATATCTGCCAGCAGTTGGGTAGAGACGGCTACCGCCACCAGGATCATCGCGCCCCCCTCGATGGCGTTGAAGTCCTTGAATAGTGCCGAATCCAGGATATAACTACCCAGCCCGGGATAGCCAAAGATGACCTCGACCACGACGATGCCGCCCAGTAGCCAGTTGACGTGGAGCATAATAACCGTGATCGGCGCCATCAGTGCGTTCCGCACTGCGTGTTTGAACACAACACGCCTTTGTGGCAGCCCTTTAAGGAAAGCCGTCCGAATGTAAGGTTTCCTCATTACCTCGGCCATGCTGGCCCGCGTGATGCGCAGCACATACCCCAGCTCGATCAGCGTCAGGGTGGCGACGGGCAATATGAGCATCTTCGGCCTCTGCCACGGGGCTTTCTCGCCAAAGACGGTCGCTCCTGGTACCCATTCCAGCCAGAAGGCGAAGATTAGGATCAGGAAGATGCCGGTCACGAACTGGGGCGTCACGGAGAACATCATGCCGCCAATGGATAGGATGCGATCCAATGTCTTGCCCTGGTTAAGCCCTGCGATCAGCCCCAGCACCAGCGCCAGAGGCATAACGATCACAAAGGCGATCCCGGCCAGCACCAACGAGTTGCGCAGGCGCCTGAACAGCAGATCCGCCACCGGACGTCCGGTGCGCAATGAAAGCCCTGGATCACCACGGACCAGACCCTTCTGCAGTGGGATGTAGTCCACCGGACCGCCTATAGCAGCCAGCCATCCAGAGCCGGGCACAAGCTGCCACACGATCTTGCCGGTCCCTTTCTCCCATTGGACAGCGTGGTTTTTGGTGTCAATGCCCCAGAATGCCCGGGCCACCATGGCGTTTCTGGCGGCCTCGCTGCGCACGATATTCTGCCCTGTAGATTCCAACGAATCGGCGGCAGCGATGAAGCTTTGCCGCGCCTCCTCCATCTCGTCGTTCCGTAAATGCCCAACCGCTTGCAGGAGCGGTTCTCCCAGCTCGGGAAAGTCATCCTTCAGCTCGTTTCCGATTGAGGTCAGCACATCGGGCAAGCCGGTCTGTTGCGCATCTTCGAGTGCTCCGTTGTCCATCTCGTGGATGGAGCGCAACACACTTACGGTCTCCGCGTAGTTGCCATCTTGTAATGCGCTGATGAACGTGCCCATCGACCCCATCTGTTGATCCAGGGTCGCCGCGGCCCCTTTTAGCGATTCCCGTGCCGCGACAATCTCTCCGGCCTGTAGACTCTCTGCAGCTTGTTGTAGCTGATCGGAGAGGCTTGGATTTACGTCGCCTATGCTGCTGGACACGTTGGAAAGCTGACGGGCTATTGCTTGGAGCTCACTCTCCTCCATCGACTGGGCCTCTGGAGTGGCGAGCTGCTTACGGGCAGTGAAGACTTGCATTATCTGGTTTCTCTGGGCCACCTTGTTGGCCATTTCCTGGATCACGATCTGCTTACGCAACGCATTTTCGTTCACCATCGCCTCCAGAGCATCCTCCGGCCCCTCCAGCGCAGCCCGCAACGTTTGTTGAGGCTGCTCCCCTCGCTCCAGGACATCCAGGATTTCATCAATCTGCTCTAGAACAGCCTCACGGTCGGCCTTGGAGATCTGGGGGTTCTCCAGCAACTCGGTTCTGTATTCCTCCAGCCGTTCGATCTCTTGTGCCGGGTCCTTGATCTGCCAGCGTTCGTTATCGACTTCTTTTTCTACTTCGCCGTCGGGTTGGCGCGTGTGGGCGATCAAGTCCTCGCCTGCCATTTCCCATCGGATCAGCGTCCCGTCCTCCTCTACCGCCCACCATTCCCGAAATCCATCTTCGGTCATGATCTGCTTGACGGGCAGACCTACTTTTCGACGTGCTTGCCAATCGGTGCCGACCAGCCAGTTGAAGTAACGGACATGGAACGGTTCGTCCAGGCCTTGTTGGTTGAGGAAGGAAGCCTCCTGCTCTGGCGTGATATGGATACCCAAAACATTACGCGCCACGTTGCCTGGCGCTGCTTCGGTTATGAGGAAGACCGCGATCGAGACGATGAGCATCGTCAACAACATAAGCAGCAGCCGTCGTATGATAAATTTAGCCATAAGGACACTCCTTGGGCCGAGAGTGGGGTTGCGACCAGGGTCAGGTTCTCATCCCGACCCTGGTCGTCCGACTTAGCCCTTCGCTAGGCCTGTTCTCTCCATACTTCGTTGAACATCATGTAGTAGGTTGGGTGCAGGGGAACGTTATGCAGGTCTTTGGTATAGACATACCAGATGTTGCGCCAGAATGGAACGCCAATTGATCCACGGTCGTACTGGATTTGCTCCAGCTCGCAGAAGATCTCGCGGCGCTTTTCCACGTCCAGCGTGCCGTTGGCTTCCGTCAATAGCTCAGAGAACTCCTCATCCACCCAGCGGGTCTCGTTCCAGGAGGCTGGGTTGCCCTCGTCGTCGGCCACGTAGGCCAGGTTGAGTACCATCGTGCCCAGCGGACGGTGTGTCCAGGGGGTGATGCCCAGGTCGACCTCAGTCCACTGCTCCCAGTACTGGCTGTTGGGCATAGTGTTGAGTGTAATGTTGAAGCCGCCCGCTGCCGCGTCTTCCTTGAGAACCTCGGCGTAGGAGACGACGTCGCCCCATCCGCTGCCGACGGCCAGCTCGACGTCCAGACCATCGGGATAACCCGCATCGGCCAGTAATTGCTTGGCCTTTTCTGGGTTATATTCAGGCACGGGCTTGTCGCAGTATTCGGGATGGACCGGGGCCACGTGGAAGTCCTCGCCCGGCTCGCCCTCGCCGAAGTAGGCCAGGTTCAAGATCTTCTCGTGGTTCTGACAGAGTTTGAGCGCCATCCGCACATTGTTATCGGTCCACGGCTCCATATCCACCCGCATACGCAGCAAACGGGTCTGGGCGGTGGTGATCCCCTTTACGTGAACATTGTCAGAATCCTGCAAGGCGAGGAAGATGTCCGTGCCGCCGATGTCGCCCAGGTCGAGGAGGTCGACCTCGCCGCCCTGAATAGCCGCGATCCAGGCCGATGTCTCCGATCCCATGTCGATGAATTCCATCTCGTCCAGATAGGGCAGCGGCTCTCCATCGGCCCCATCCTGCCAGTAGTCATCGCGGCGCTTGAGCAGCACGCGCTCGCCCTCGCTGTACTCCTCCAGCGTGTAAGGCCCGGTGCCGTGGGGGTCTTTCAGGAAGTCGCCTTCGAAAGTGCGATGGTTCAGCATCAGGGCTGGGTAGTGGAACAAGTGCTCTGGGACGGCGATCTCCGCCGCATCGAGGTGCAATTTGACGGTGTAATCGTCGACTTTCTCAATGCCATCCGGGCTCAAGTAGCTGCCCATCAGACCCAGGATTGAAGATCCTACGTCTTCGTCCAGCCATTCGTTCATCGTGAAGACCACGTCGTCGGCGTTGAATTCGTCGCCATTATTGTGCATAATCCCCTGACGCAGGTTGAGCGTCCAGGTCTTCAGATCGTCGCTGACCTCCCAATCCTCCAGCAGCCAGGGGTGCGTGATGTTATCGCCGTCGGTGTACGTCAGATACTCCGCCACCTGACGCAACTGGTTAGAGGGGGAAACCCACGAGAACTGAGCTGGGTGCGTGACCTTCTGCACCTGAGAGGCGACGCGCAAGCGACCGCCGCGCTGCGGGCCTGCAGATGGCTCTTCTTCTGGCTCTTCCTCGGCGGGAGGCTCTGTGGGGGTGGGGCCACAGCCGGTCACGAAAGTGCTGGCTGCCGCCGCGGACATACCCAAGAGGGTAGCGTTGCGAAGGAACTCACGGCGAGTGATCCTGCCGCGCTGGTAAAGGTCCTTCAATTCGGGGATGTAGGGGTGCGCTTCGTTCCTCTCTTGCTTCTTGATAATCTCCATTTAGATCCTCCTTCTCCTTGTCTTGCCTTCCTAAAATGTTGGGAGAAACCTATTCCGCCCGGCTTGATGTCCGTTCTACCACCTCCTTTCAGCTATGGGGGTTATCGTGTGGGTCGTCTTGCGTGAGGTTCTTAGACGGCATAATTGTGAGGAATTATAGCGCCATTATACTTATCTCCCAAAAGGTGTCAAGACCAAGTTTGGGGCCCTGAGCCTGATAGGCTGTCTCGGTAACACTATTTTTGAATTGACGCGGCCTCTTTGGCCTGATCTGGTTGAGGCGCAATATGGGCAAACGAAGCGATTCTAGGGTAGCCTAGACGCGTTAGATTGCTTACAGTCACGTTTATCGAGCGTATCAACCCCAGCTTCGTTTGCCTTGTTCACGCTTTAAGGACGCTCTGTGGCCTTGAGGGCATTTTTGCTGAGCGACCTGCTTCGGAATCCCAATATTCTTCTAATTTGACATACTGATTGGTTAGGCTATAATACCAGAAATTCTGATATTTGCAACTCGTCAAGACGATGGGCAAACGAAGCGATTCTAGGATAGCCTGGACGCATTAGATTGCCTACAGGCGCGTTTACCGAGTGTATTAACCCCAGCTCCGTTTGCCTTGTTCGCACCTAAGCTCACTCTGTAGCCTACTGTAGCCTTGAGGGCATTTTGCCAGGCTATTTGCTTCGAGTCCCCACAATGATGAGCATACTATGACCGCTAACATCTCTTCCAGTACTCTCGTCGACGACGTCACACGCGAGATACGCCAGATGATCCTGACTGGCGAGGTCGAGCCAGGTGAGTTTCTGCCCACGCGTAAGGAACTGGCTGCCCAGTTTGGCGTGGGGCTCTCTACAGTCCACGAGGCCATCCAGGCCCTCTCGGCGGTTGGCCTGCTGGCCTCTCGGCCCGGCAAAGGTACGTGGGTGCGCGAGGATGCCCTGGACAGTTTGATCCACCCGGAGGCGGTGCGCACTCGTCTCGGTGAGCTCAACGCCCACAAGATGTACGAGGCTCGCGGCGTGATCGAGGTCGCCCTGACCAAGTTCGCCGCCGAGCGCGCCACGCTGGAGGACATCGAGCGCATCTGGGACGCCATGCGCCGTATGGAGGCCAACGTCCACGACAACGATGCTTTCGTCAAGGCTGACCTTGATTTCCATCTGGCGGTCGCCAGGGCGGGCAAGAACGAGCTGCTGGGACAATTTTATCACCTGTTGCGCAAGATGATCGTCGAGGTGATCCACGAGATGCTCAATCTGCCCGACGTGAAGGAGGATTCGATTCCCTACCAGCGGGCTATCGTCGAGGCCATTGAAGAGGGCGATCCCGAAAAGGCGCAGCAGGCGGCCGTGGCCCACATGGCCTACGTCGACGACCTGCTGGAGGGGGGCTGGTAGATTGGTAGATCAGTAGATTGGTAGATTGGAAACTCACCAGTCTACCAGTTTACCAATATTCAACCCAACGAGGAGATGAGATGACAAAAACTTACGGCTGGCGTCAGGCCAATGGACGGTACACGCGCATGGCGCCACGAACCTGCGAGCGCATTCACATGGCCAGCCTGGAGATTCTGGAGCGCGTTGGCGTCGAAGTGCACGACGAGGAGGCCCGCACCATCCTGGGCGATCACGGCGCGGACGTGGACGGCAAGATGGTTCGACTTCCATCCTATATGGTGGAGCAGGCGCTTGACCTCGCGCCCAGCCGCCTCACGCTCTGTGACCAGCACGGCGAGGTGGCGATCCGCGCCTGGGGCTACAACACGTACTTCGGCGGCGGCTCCGATTGCCTCTACGTGCTCGATCATCGCACCGGCGAGCGCCGCCAGGCGGTGCTGGAGGATGTGCGGGAGGCGGTGACGCTGATGGACGCGCTGCCCAACATCGACTTCGTGATGTCCGCCTTCCTGCCCTCGGACGTGGAGCAGGAGGTCTACGACTGCTACCAGATGGAGGCGATGCTCAATTACACCACCAAGCCCATCGTCTTCGTCACGCCCGACTTCGAGGGCTGCGTCACGATGGTCGAGATGTGCGAGGCGGTGGCCGGCGGCGCCGAAACGTTCCGCCAGAGCCCCTTCGCCGTCTGCTACATCAACGTCACCTCTGGCCTGGTCGCCAACCAGGAGGCGCTGCAGAAGTGCATCTTCCTGGCCCGCAAGGGCCTGCCGATGCTCTACATCCCCATCAACGCCGCCGGCGTCAACGCGCCCAGCACCACGGCCGGCTGTATGGCGACCCTGAACGCCGGGACGCTGCTGGGGCTCACGCTGGCGCAGTTGGTGCAGCCGGGCACCCCGGTCGGCGTGGCGGGCTGGAACGGCGGCCCCTATAACCTGAAGACGATGGTCGGCAACTACGTCCTGCCCGATGAGCAGGGCGTCGCCGCCTCGATGGGCAAGTTCTACGACCTGCCGGTCTTCGGCCTGGGCGGCTCGACCGATTCCAAGGTGCTGGATCAGCAGAGCGGGGCCGAGGCGGCTCTGAGTCTGTTCACCGCGCACCTGAACGGCGCTCACATCATCCACGACTGCGGCTTCATGGACGCCGGGATGCAGGGCTCGCTCCAGCTGATCGCCATCTGCAACGACCTGATCGGCTTCATCCGCGCCGCCACCGCGCCGGTCGAGATCAGCGACGAGACGCTGGCGCTGGACGTGGTCGAGGAGCTGGGGCCCACCGGCGAGTATCTGTCCCACGATCACACCTACCAGCACTTCCGCGACCCCTATTATTCCGAGCTGGCCGACAAGCGCCAGTACGACAGTTGGGTGGAGCAGGGCGCCTCGACGATGGAGCAGCGCGCTGCCGAGCAGGTGGAGGCGATCCTGGCCGAGCACGAGCCGGAGCCGCTGCCGGGCGACATACAGGACGCGCTGCGCGGGATCGTGGAGCGGGAGCGCGATAGAGCGAGTCAGCGAGTCAGCGAATGAGGAGTTACGATGCACGACGACGATCTTTTCTTTATGCGTGAGGCGTGGGAGTATGATCCAGATATAGAGGCGGAGCCGCGGCCGGATGCCGAGCTGGGCTTCGATACGCGGGCGCTGCACGCCGGGTTCGATCCATTGGACAGCGTGGAGGACTTCCGCTCCTTCGTGCCGCCCATCACGCCCTCGATGACTTTTCCGTACGAGCGCTTCGAGCGGATCCCCTACCCGGTCTACGGGCGCACGCAGACGCCGACCACGGCGGTGCTGGAGGAGCGGCTGGCCTCGCTGGAGGGCGGCGCGGGCTGCGTCACGGCCGGCTCCGGCTCGCAGGCGCTGTTCAACCTGATCTTCACCCTCGCGCGGCCCGGCGATAACGTGGTCACCAGCCTCAACATCTACGGCGAGGGCTACAAGCAGGCCGCCGAGATCTTCCCGCAGCGCTGCGGCGTCGATTTCCACTTCGTCGACGATCCGGTCGATCCCGCCTCCTGGGATGCGGTCATCGACGAGCGCACGAAGCTGGTCTGGGTGGAGACGCCCAGCAACCCCTGTCTCTTCGTGACCGACATCGCCGCCGTGGCCGAGGTGGCCCACGCGAAGGGCGTCCCCTTGCTGGTCGATAACACCACCGCCACCGCCGCACTCCAGAAGCCGCTGGCGCTGGGCGCCGATATGGTGCTGCTTTCGCTGACCAAGTTCCTCTGCGGCAACGCCAGCGTGCTCGGCGGGGCGGTCGTGGGGCCGGAAGCGCTGGTCGAGGACGTGCGCTGGAACACGACCGAGTTCGTCGGCGCGGTGCTCCAGCCCTTCGAGGCCTGGCTGGTGCTCCAGTTCCTGGAGACGCTATCGTTGCGCATGGCGCGTCACAGCGCCAACGCGCAAAAGGTGGCCCAGTTCCTGGCCCAGCATCCGCGCGTCGAGCACGTCAACTACCCCGGCTTGCCCGAGCATCCCCAGTACCATCTGGCCCAGCGCCAGATGGCGGATGGCGGTGGTATGCTCTCCTTCATCGCGCCCGGCGGGATGGAGGGCGCCGCTCGCGTGATCGATAACTTCGAGCTGATCACCCACGCCGTCACCTTCGGCACCAGCCGCACCATTTGTATGCATCCGCCGACCATCACCCACGAGCACATGACGCCGGAGGAACGCGCCAAGGCCGGCATCGCCGACGGGCTGATTCGGCTCTCGGTGGGCCTGGAGGACGCGGACGACCTGATCGCCGACCTCGACCAAGCGCTGGGGAACTGTTAGGTTGGTAAGCCGGGATATTGGCAGACTGGTTACTAATTTACCAATCTATCATAAAGGAGAGGATTATGTCTCGCAGAAGAAGACCGCAAAGATCAGCGGTCGCTGCCACCCGCCGTCTCCGTAGCTGGGTGCAGGGACTTAGCCGTGAGCAACTGGCGCAAGCTGCGGAACTTCCCTTGCGCCGCGATATGGTGACCGTACTCACCTACGTGCACGATCACGAGCCCAAGGGCACACAGAGCACGGGCAACTTCAAGCTCAAGGATGTACGCGCGATCACGGCTGATTTCGTCGATCCGCCGGTGCTGGACCGAACCATCGGCGATCACACCTACAAGCTGCGCACCGAGTACGACGTCTGGCCCCTGTACTTCCTCCACGCCTTGGCCGAGGTTGGCGGTTTGCTGACGGGGAGGGAGGCCCGGCGCTGGCATCTCACGAGGAGCGGCGCGCGCTTCTTGAGCTCTCCACCGCCGGTGCAGATATGGTTTATGCTCAATACCTGGTGGGAGCAGGTCAACTGGGCGATCGCTTTTCCCGTCAGCGGCATGGGAGAAGGCTTGCCACCGGGCTTTGAGTCAGTCACTCGTTCCCACCTGCTGGCCCTGCCGGTCGGGGAGCGCATTCCTTACGAGACTTTCGCCGACAATCTGATCGAAGAGACCGGGATGACGTGGACATCGGAGGACAAGTCTTTCCATCAGTCAATTCTGCGGACTGCCGTTCACCGCGTCGTGATCAAGGTGCTGGCTAAATTTGGCGTACTGGAGCCAGAATATGAGAAGAAGCCATTGGGCAAGAGTACCATAACAGAACTGGTTGCCTTTCAGACCACCCCATTTGGCCACGGGCTGTTAAAGATTTTAGGCTTGTAAATTGGTAAGATGGTATCTGGGTAGGCCTGTCACCAGCCTACCAGTCTACCACGGTCTAATATAAGGAGTAACAATGAAAACCGCAAATTTTCTCGCTTTTCAATCCCCGCAATTCGCCGTGCTTTCAGACGATCAACTCCAGAAGCTCCATCTGGGTGCGCTGGAGGTGCTGCGTCACACAGGGGTCCGCTTCCATCACCAGGACGCGCTGGAGATGCTGGAGGACGCTGGGGCCTTCATCTCCGACGGTAATCTGGTCAAGTTCCCGGCCCGTCTGGTGGAGGAGGCCATCGCCTCTGTGCCGGAGCGGGTGGTGATGTGCGACCGCGATGGCGAGCCCGCGATGTATCTGGAAAGGCAGAACGTCTACTTCGGCACCGGGTCCGATTGCCTGAACACGTTCGATCTTGAGACGCACGAACATCGCAAGTTCACCCAGGACGATCTGATCGACGCCTACCACCTCTGCGACGCGCTGCCCAACATCGATTTTGTGATGTCGGTCGGCATTCCGGCCGACGTAGACCCCGATCTGACCTACGACGTCCAGATGGCCCTCATGCTGGAGCACACCACCAAACCTCTGGTTTTCGTGACCGACGACCTGGCAAGCTGTCAGCGCGCCATCAATATGGCCGCGGCTGTGGCGGGCGGCTACGAACCCCTGCGCGAGCAGCAGCACATCTTGCTCTACTCGGAGCCCAGCTCGCCGCTTCAACAATCGGATACGGCGGTCGACAAGCTGCTGCTGATGGCCGAGTATGAGCTGCCCGTGGTCCACTCGCCCGGCCCGTTGATGGGCGGCACCGCGCCGATCACCATCGCCGGCGGCCTGGTGATGTCCCTGGCCGAGATTCTGAGTGGCCTGGTGGTCCATCAGATGACCAACCCTGGCGCGCCTTTCGTCTTCGGCGCGGGGCTGCATCACATGGATATGAAGTCGACCCAGATCTGCTACGGCGGCCCTGAATTCCAGCTCACCAAGGCCGCTATCGCCCAGCTGGGCCGTTGGTACGGCATGCCCACCTGGGGCTACGCCGGCTGCACCGACGCCAAGGTGCTGGACGAGCAGGCCGCGGCCGAGGCGATGCTCTCGGTGCTGATGGCCAAGCTGACCGGCGCCAACCTGATCCACGACGTCGGCTACATGGAGAGTGGGCTGACCACCTCCTTCGAGATGATCGTGCTGACCGATGAGTTGATCGCGATGACGGAGGCGATGATCAACGGCATCGAGGTCAGCGACGAGACGATGCTGCTGGACGAGCTCCACGAGGTCGGGCCCGGCGGGCACTTCCTGAACACCGACGCAACTATGGCCCGCTTCCAGGACTTCTGGTACCCGGACCTGATGAGCCGCGAGATTCGCGAGACCTGGCTGGAGCGCGGCGGCACCACGCTCGGCGAGCGGCTAAACGAGAAGGTCAAGACGATCATCAAGGAGCACCAGCCGGAGCCGCTGGCGGATGAGAAGAAGGAGAAGGTGCAGGAGGTTTTGGAGGGAATAGGCGCGTGAAACGTATTGTGTAAAACGTATTGCGTAATGCGTATACGTCTTACGCTTTACGTTTTACGATGGGGGGAAATATGTCGTTGACTTTTCGTATCTTATCTGACAAGCAGCACACGCGGATCGCCGACGCGGCCTTCGACCTTCTGGAGCGCGTTGGTGTTCAACTGACCGAGCCGGAGGCCCGGGAGCTGCTTCACGGCGCGGGGGCGCACGTCGAGCCTGAGCGTGACATCGTGCGCATCCCCGCCGATCTGGTCGAGCGGGCCATCGAATCGGCGCCGTCGAGTATCGCCATTTATACTCGCGACGGCGAGCGGGCGATGACCCTGGGCGGGATGAGCGCTTATTTCGGCGCTCACACCGACGCGCCCGACGTGCTCGATCCTGCTACGGGCAAGCGCCGTCCCTGCACCGAGGCGGACGTTGCCCGTCACGCCGCGCTGATCGACGCGCTGGATCAGATCAGCTACACCACCGCCTCTGGCATGGTCTCCGACCGCCCGGCCGAGGTCGCCGACCGCGTGGCGCTGGCCCAATGCCTGATCCACTCGCCCAAGCCGGTGCTGGCGATGCCGGTCACGCATCAGTCGCTGGTCGATTGCCGCCAGATGGCGACATTGGCCGTGGGCGGTGATGAAACGCTGCGCGAGCGGCCCATCCTCATCGTCTACTCGGAGCCGGTCTCGCCCCTGGTCCATCCCGACGATTCGATCCGCCGCCTGCTCTATAGCGCCGAGCACGAGTTGCCGCTGGTCTACTCGGGCTATGCGGCGATGGGCGGCACCGCGCCGCTGAGCCCGGTCGCCATCACGATCCAGCTCTGCGCCGAATCCCTCAGCGCGCTGGTGGTCCATCAACTCAAGCGGCCCGGGGCGCCCTTCATCTTCGGCGGGATGGCCTCGCTGATGGACATGCAGACCACGGTCTTCTCCTACGGCGCGCCCGAGTTCCAGCGCGGCAACACGCTGTTGGCCGAGATGGCCCATCACTTCGACCTGCCCAACTTCGGCACGGCCGGCACCAGCGACGCCCAGACCTTCGACGGCCAGGCGGTGCTGGAGGCGGCCTCGTCCTGTATGATGGCCTACCTTGCTGGCTCCAACCTGATCCACGACGTGGGCCTGCTGGGCAACGCCACCGTGGTGATGCCGGCCATGATCACAGCGACCGAAGAGATCATTGCCATGCTCCACCATCTGCTGGGCGCGGTGGACGTCGGCGATGAGGCGTTGGCGCTGGCGCTCGACGTGCTCGAGGAGGTCGGGCCGCGTGGCGAGTTCGTCACCCATCCCCATACCTTCGAGCACTTCCGCGATGTCTGGTACCCTGAGATGCTCTTCCGGGGTGGCGCCGAGACCTGGGCGTCGTCCGAGCAAGAAGTGTTCGAGCAGCGCGTCAACGCCAAGACGCGCGAGCTGATGGAGCAGCACGAGCCGGCGCGGCTGTCGGCGGACGTTGCCGAGGCGATCCGGGCGGTTGTGGCGCGGGCGGAGGAAAGGGAATGAAACAATTCACACGAATGGTTACCACTATCGACTCGCACACCGCTGGCGAATGCACGCGGCTGGTGACGAGCGGCTTGCCCCCGCTGCGCGGCGCGACGATGGCGGAGAAGTTGGCCGATGCCGAGGAGCGCTTGCCCTGGGCGCCACGCTTCCTGCTGCTGGAACCGCGCGGCCACAAGGATATGTTCGGCGCCATCCTGACCGAGCCCTGCTCGCCGGAGGCCGACGTGGGCGTGATCTTTATGGACAATCAGGGCTATGAGCCGATGTGCGGCCACGCCGTCATCGGCACGGCGACCACTGTGCTGGAGACGGGGATGTTTCCGATGCGCGAGCCTCACACAGACGTTGCGCTTGTCACGCTCGACACGCCCTCCGGCCTCGTGCGCGCCTACGCTCAAATTGAGGACGGGCGCGTTGAATCGGTCTCGTTCCAGAACGTGCCGTCCTTCGTCTACCGCTCGGCGGTCGCGCTTGAGGTGCCGGACCTGGGCGAGCTGACCATCGACGTGGCCTTCGGCGGGCTCTTCTTCGTTTTCGTCGAGGCCCGGCAGATCGGGCTCGATCTGGTGCCGGATAACGCCGCGCGACTGGCCGGGCTCGGTATGCGGATTCTGGCGGTCGCCAACGAGGCGGTCGAGGTGCGCCACCCCGATCTGCCGCACATCGACCGCATCATCGACCTGCGCTTCTACGTCGAGCCGGGCTATGAGGGCGCCGACAGCCGCAACGTGGTCATCCTGGGCGACCACATGGTCGACCGCTCGCCGTGCGGCACCGGCACCTCGGCCGAGACGGCGCTGCGCCACGCCCAGGGCCGGCTGGATGTGGGCGAGTCGTTCGTGACCGAAAGCATCATCGGCACGCGCTTCCGGGGCCAGCTGGTGGAGAAGACGACGGTCGGCGATTTCCTGGCCGTGATCCCTCGCATCACGGGCCGGGCCTACCTCACCGGCTTCCATCGCTTTGTGCTTGATCCCGACGATCCGTTCCCGGCGGGCTTCCGGCTGGCATAAGGCTGTTGATACGGGGGAAGGATTCCTGACCTGGACGAGCCAGAGGCAGAAGATCGTCCATGTTAACGAGCGCTTGAACTACGGTTGATAATTGCACCACAGCTGAGAAGTTTCGCTGACCGACGGGCTGGGTACTGGACGAGGAGCGTGTCGAGTGGGCGCTCGACCTCATATGGCAGGTTGAGGGTGTAGCCCCCGTGAGTGAGCTGGTCGAATTGCTCGCTTGATGGGGCGTTCGGAAGAGCCGGGTAGATCGGGAGGGGAAGACATCTGTGAGTAATCACGACCATCTGACGCGGGCCCAGAAGTGGGTCGTCGTCTTGGCTATGGTCACGCTGGCCTTAGGGTTGGGTAACGCGGGGCGGGCGGCGATGTCGGCTCATTACGCCGTCCGCTTGCCCGATCTGTCGCTAACTGTGCCGTGGAGTTACCTGATGGTGACGGGGGCATTCTGGGCCGTCGGCTTTATCGCATGCACAGTTGGTTTGTTACGGCTTCGTCCCTGGGGACGTCAGTTGACGCTGGTTACGGTCACGCTCCGCCAGCTTCACATCTGGGCCAATCACCTCTTGTTTCAGGTTGCTGACTATGCTCTTCAGATTCGGCCGCGCAATTTGTTGCTGACTGCGCTTGTGTTGGCCCTCTTTTGGGTCTCGCTCAACCTGCGCAGCGTGCGGCGGTCATTTGCCCGCGATTGAGTGCTCCGTTGTACTAATCGAACAGGCGGGCGATCTCGTCGCGCTCGAAGCGCGGCATCGGGCGGCGCCCCGCCTCACGTCGCAACTCGACGCTCTTCCCGTTCCCGGTCACGCGTCCGATGCGCGTCACCGCGATACCGGCTGCCTTCAGGGCCACCTTGACGGCCTCGGCGTCGTCCGGCGCGACGGTCAGCAGCAGCGCGCCGGAAGCGATCAGCCCCAGCGGGTCCAGATCGAGCCGCTCGCACAGGGCGCGCGTCTCGGGGTAGATCGGTAGCGTATTCTCGTCGAGGGTGATTGATACGTCCGCAGCTTCGGCCAGCTCCCACAAACCGGTCGCCAGCCCGCCCTCGGTGGGGTCGTGCATCGCGTGCACCTCGCCGGCAGCCGTCGCTACGGCGGCGTCGCGCACCACACTGATGCCGGGCTCGTAGAGGAAACGCTGGCTGCGCTCCAGCAGGTCACGCTCCAGGCCCGGCAGCGCCTCGCCTTTCTCCAGCGCGATGATGGCCGTCCCCTCCACCGCGATGCCCTTGGTGAGTAACACTACGTCTCCCGGTCGGCTGCCGTCGGGCCGTACGAAGCGATCGGCCTCTGCCTCGCCCAACATAAATCCGGCCACAATTGGCCGGTCGAGCCCGTGCGTGATCTCGGTGTGTCCTCCGACCAGCGAGATGTCCAGCTGATGGCAGGTGTTGGCTATCTGGTCGAAGATGTTGTACACCAGGACCTCGTCGGTGCTGGCCTGTGGCAGTAAGAGCGTGGCGAGGAACCAGCGCGGCGTCGCGCCGGTGCAGGCCACGTCGTTGGCGTTGACGTGAACGACGTACCAGCCGATCTCTGCGGTGGCGAATGTGATGGGGTCGGTTTTGGCCACCACGTATCGATCGCCAAACGTAATCGCCGCCGCGTCGTGACCGACGCCCGGCCCCAGGATCACGCGCTCGTCGTCCAGCGGATAACGGTCAAACAGCCGAGCCAGATGCTCGGCCGGTAATTTCCCCAGCGGGTATGATTTTTCCATAACACCATGTTCGCATAAGAATCCCAGAGCTACATTCTAGCGCACTTCAGACGGCGCTGCAAATCCGCTCCCGGCGCAAGTTGCCCATCTCCCTCGCCCGATTATAATCCAGACATCGACTGACAAAGAAAAAGAGGCCAAGTGGAGGTTTCTATGAGCAAAGTGATTCCTGATAAACGCATCGGGTGCAGCCAATCCCTTTTGAACACCGGCCTGTTGCTCTGGTTCGTATTGGCGCCGATCGGCGTAGCGGCCTTATCGAGCCGGGTGCTGGACGGCGCAGCAACTCTGACCATCGCCCTCGGCGCTTTGGCGTTGCTGGTTCCCTCCGTCGGCCTGGCGCTGGTGACGCGTCGCCGGAGTAGCTGGGCGATAACTGCGGCTCTGGCGTCGGCGTTGACGGTAGCGGCGGGTTACCTTCTGCTCAACGCCGTCCTGCAGGCGGTGTCCGCTTTGGACGCGACGTTCGTCCCGCCCCGCCGATACCTGCTGAGCGGTGCAACGCGCCTGGGGATTATGATTCCGTACACTCTCTTGGCTGCTCAATTGGCTCCGCGTCTGGTCGGCGTGCGTCTAGATCGCCTGCGGGCCGAGCTGGGCCTGACCCATTGGCCCTGGTCGACCCTGGCGCTTGCTCTGGCGTTGGCGGCTGTGATTAACTTGCCCTGGCCCGTGACCGGTGCGCTGGGCGACAGCCTGGATAGCCTGGGGCTGACGTTCCAGGCGCTGGCCTGGGTGTTCCCCTGGGTGTTGGTCGGCTGGGGTGTGATCTTCCCGCTGCTGACCATCACCTTTGCGCACACGTGGACGGCGGGCCTGGCGACGATCCTGATCGCGACGTTTGCCACCATCGGCGGGCTTCTTGCCGGCCCCGATTGGAGTGTGCTGGGCGAGATGCTTCTGCTGCTGCCGGTGACGTTTCTGTTGACCGAATTGCGCGCTCGCCAGCGGAGCGTCTATCCGTTGCTGGGGCTGGCTTTCCTCTGTCGGGCCATTCCCGTTCTCTTCGTCGATCCCCGCGATGCGCTTGCGCAGGGCATCCCGGAGCTGCAACACATCCTGGCCCACGGCCTCGCGTTGGGAGCCACGATCATACTGGGTCTGGCGCTGTGGATCGGGCGCTGGGTTATGTCGAAGCGACGCGAGCGTGCGGGAGCATCCCCACCCGGATCGAGCGCTCGCCGCCTGCTCATCCCGGCGCTGGCGGCGCTCGTATTGTGGGGTATCTGGGGTGGGCTGTACGGCATTGTGGGGGAGGCGGGCTTCGCCAATCATGGCTTTTTGATCATCCTGGAGGAACAGGCAGATCTGGGTCCGGTCGCCGATATCGCCGTGGGCGAGGATCGGCATCGGTTCGTCTACGGAAGCCTGACCACGACCGCCGAGCGGACGCAGGCTCCGTTTCGCGCCGAGCTGGACGAGCTGGACGTTTCCTATCGTCCCTACTATATCATCAACATGATCCGCGTCGACGGCCACCGCTGGCTCCAGGCGCGGTTCGAGGGGCGACCGGAGGTAGCGGAAGTGATCCTCAACCCTAATGTGCGTGACTACCCCTATCAGATTCCGTTTCCCTACGGCGGGGATAGCCTGCCGGTCGGCGAGGTGCAGGCCAACCTGGAGGCCATCGACGCCGATGGGGCCTGGGCGCTGGACGTGATGGGCGACGGCATCGTCGTCGGCGGGCAGGATACCGGTTACGATTGGCATCACCCCGCGCTTCGGCCCCATTACCGCGGCTGGGATGGGCAGACCGCCAACCACGATTACAACTGGCACGATGCCTGGGACGATACCGCCAGGCCCTTCGATGATGGCTCCCACGGCACGCACACGATGGGTACCGTGCTGGGGGACGATGGCGCGGACAACCGCACTGGCGTCGCGCCGGGCGCGGCATGGATCGGCTGTCGGAATATGCGGCGCGGCTTCGGGAACCCCGGCTCCTATGCCGAATGTATGGAGTTCTTCCTGGCGCCATACCCTCACGGCGGTGATCCTTTCACTGATGGGGATGTGACGAAAGCGCCGCACGTGACGAACAACTCCTGGGGTTGCCCCACGTTTGAAGGTTGCTTCCCGGATACGCTGGAGCCGGCCGTCGAGGCGCTTCGGGCCGTGGGGATGATGACGGTGGTCAGCGCTGGCAATGAGGGTCCGGCGTGTGGCACGACCAGCACGCCCCCCGCCAACTATGACGCCGCGTTCTCCGTCGGGGCCACGTCTAACGATGAGGCCATCACCAGTTTCAGCAGCCGGGGCCCGTTCAACGGCTTGATCAAGCCCGACGTGGTCGCGCCGGGCGAAAACGTGCGCTCCAGCACGCCTGAGGGAGGCTATGGCTACGCTGGAGGCACCTCGATGGCGGGGCCGCACGTGGTGGGCGTGGTGGCGCTGCTCTGGTCCGCAAACCCGACGTTGATCGGCGATCTTGAGGCTACGGAGGCGCTCATCTGCCAGACGGCGACAGCAAAGCCGGTGGAGGATCTCTGCACCGTCGAGGAGGAGTCGATGGGCTCGCTTGAGGGTATGTTCGCCAATCCGGTCTGCGCTTGCGGAGGCGTGACCGGGGTGCCGAACAACGTCTATGGCTGTGGGGTCATCAATGCTGAGGACGCCGTGCAGGCTGCGTTGGATCTGCGCTGAGGTAGGTCCTGGGGTGCTTCCACAATCGTGGGAGGCGTCTCCGACGCGCTTGCGTTTGAGAGACGTCTCCCACGATCAAATGGGACTATGCTACTCCATCCGCCACACGCGTAAGTTGTCCAGGCAGACGGTCACGTCACCGTCCTCGTAGGTGGAACCGCCGATCCCGATTCGGCCGGTCGGGAAGCGGGAGCCGTCGACCTGACCGACGAGCACGCCGTTGACGTAGACAGATAACACGCCACCGATGCGTTCCATGCTCAGGTAATTTGCGCTGTTAGGATTGATCGCTTTAGACTCGGTCCAATCGATCAGATTGTCCTGCCAGGCATCATCCTCCAGCAGGAAGAGCGCAAACATTTGATCGTAGGGTGAGATTTCGAACCAGTAGAGATTATCCCCGTCAGGACCGAAGCCCAGCCCGCAGCTGGCGTCGTTTAGCCCCTCAAGCGCACACGAAACCTCGGCCACAAACTCATCGGGCCGGAAAGGCTCGTACCACTCCCAGGCCGTCCAGTTGTTGCTTTTGATCAGGATACAGTATTCTCCATCAGCGGGGCGTTTGAAGAAGACGTTCTCATCCCCGGTGTCGAAGCCCCAATTATTGCGGTTATCGGAGAAATCGTCCTCGAAGCGCAGCACGGCATTGCTGGGTAGATCTGTCTTCCCTACCACGGACCAGCTGGTCGAGCCGGACATATCGACGTCGAAGGCTGTCTCGATATTTTCATCGTCGGCGTTGGCGACTTGCATATCGTACAAACCGGGCGGAATGCCTTCTACTGTGTGGCTGGCCCCTACGTCGATCACGGCCTCCTTCAGCCAGTCCTCGCCCCAGCTGGTGCTATCGACCGGCGAGATGTAGAGATAAGCGATGACCTCATCCGAGGTGTTGACGATCTCCAATGAGGTCTGACTGGCGACGACCCAGGGGGTTTTCCCTTCCAACGTCACTTCCCAGGCCGATTCGATCAGCCGTCTATCTCTGTCCTCAATTCTGATGTCGTATGTACCGCCGGGAATCCCCTTGATCTCGTACGTTTCGCCGGTGGCGATCATATCGCCGCCCAGCCAGTCGTCGCCCCACTCCTCGGCGTCGACGGGAGAGAGATAGACGTACCAGATCTCCGACCCCGATTCGTTGGTGAGCGCCAGCGAGGCCGTATCGGATTGCGATATTTCCTTGGGCGTCGCTGTTGGCGATTCTGTTGGCGGTGCTTCTGTGGGCAGCTCGGTGGGCGGCGGGACCGGCGTTGGCGTGGGGCTGCCAGGGGAGATGCAGGCCAGGTTAGCCGCTATCAGGACGCCTGCAGCTATCAGAATCCATCTGATGTTCTTTTTCATGTTCATTCTCCTTCTTCTCCTCGTCGATTTGCGAGGCGGCGTGAACTTTCAGGAATGACTATCCTTTGCCCGATGGTCCGCCCTCACGCGGTTGATATGATAAACGTTGTTGAGAGGGAATGGATACGGACGATTGGGAACGTTTGCCGATTGCGCGGGAGATCAAGTGCGTGGGGGAGCTCAATCGGCGGGCCAAAAAGAAAGCTGTCGCGGCGGGCGGCGTCCATCGAGCAGGATGAAGGGAGCGGTGCGTCGAGCGGCGATCCCCAGATGGCTCAGGTGGCTCAGTTCGCGTAGCCGACCCTGACGCCGGGCTGCCAGGATCCTATCCGCGCTCTTGGGGCCGATGCCCGGCACGCGGAGGAGTGCGCTGCGATCGGCGGTGTTGAGCTCGACAGGCGCGTGCGTCAGGTGGCGACGGGCCCAGGCCAGCTTGGGGTCGTCCGCCAGCGGGAGGTTGCCTGCGGTATTGAAGGGTAGTTCCTCAGCTGTGAAGCCGTAGTCCCGCAGCAGAAATGAAGCCTGGTAGAGCCGGTGCTCGCGCTGAGGCGGCGTCGGCGGGTGAAATTCCAGCGGCGTATCGGGCACCGGGGTGAAAGCCATGAAGTAGGCCCGCGCCAGGCCGAGCTCGCGGTAGAGAAACTCGGTCGTGCTCAACAATTCGACGTCGCTTTCGTCGCTGGCGCCGACGACGAACTGCGTGGTCGAGCTGGGCCCGTGGCTTGGGCTCTCGCGCCGGATCTCCTCGATCCAGCGCAGGCGTTGCAGGAGCTCGGTATCGAAGCGTTTGTGGGGTGCCAGGGAGCTCAAGCGTGTGGTGTTGGGCGCTTCCAGGTTGACGGAGACGCGATCGGCCAGACGCATAGCCTCCGCGATCTGATCTCGCTCGGCGCCGGGCATAACTTTGAGGTGGATGTAGCCCTTGAAGGCGTAGCGGCGGCGAAGGATCTCCGCGGCCGCGATGAGACGATCCTCGGTGCAGGGGCCGCCGCCGGCGATGGCGGAGCTCAGAAAGATGCCCTCGACGGCGCCGGAGCGATGGAGCTGCACAAAGAGCCGGGCCAGCTCGTCCGGGGAGAAGGTAGCGCGGCGGTAGTCTCGTCCCTGGCGGAAGGCGCAATAGCGGCAATCTCGCTCGCAGGCTGAGGTGAGCAGGGTCTTGAGCAGCGCGATGTGCTTGCCGTTGGGCATCACGGCGTTGTGGATACACTCGGCGACTTCGTCGGCGCGATGTGATGATGGTCCCCGACGCGTTCCCGCTATCTCTTCGGCCGGCTCGAAGCTCGTGGCCGGCCCCAATAGTTTGAGCTTCTCCAGCGCTTCCATCGCATGGTTATTATACGAACAAACGTTCGGCTGTCAAGCTTTATCGCTGCACCAGCACGTACCGCCCGCGCGTGCTTGGCGATGTCGCTGTGTATAGATAGGTCGCTGGTCCGACGATGACGATGTCGGCGTGCCCGATGCCCCAGTTATTCGCCAGGTTCATAATCACCGGGTTGCCAGGATATTTCTCCCAGGGCCCGTCGATGTCCGGGCCAAGGCTCCGTGCGAATCCGAGCGCGAACTGATCGTCCACTACCGTGGGGTCGCTGGGGCCACGCACGCCCTCGTAGGCCATGTAGTAACGCTCGCCCACGCGCACCACGTCGGCTGAGGAGATGGTGCGGAATTCGAAGTAGGGATTGGTCTCAGCGCCGGTGACGTCGACCGGGCCGTAGCCGTTTTCGGCGCCGAAGAGCGGATTGGAGGCGCAAGGTCGGAGGCCGGCCGCGCCGGCGTATTTTTCGCCCACGTAACACCCCATGTGACCGGGATTCCGCCCCATACCGACGAAGACGTAGAGCAGATTCCCCTCCACGTAGAGGCCTGGAGGAGCGCCGATCAGGCAGTCGCCGAACTCCGTCTCGGCGTAGATGTTGGGGTGATCGCCGATGGTAGCGTGCGCGGGGCAGGTTCCCGGCTCGGCATTCCATTGGCCGGTGCCCGGTATGTGCGCCTCGGCGGACCATTGGAGGCCGTCGGACGAGGTGCGCAGGCGGGTGCTGGCTCCCCACTCGTAGACGATGTAGGCGCGGTCATGATCGAAGAAGACGCGTGGGTATTGTTGCTGGGCCGTGTGGTCGCGGCCTGGGTCACATGGGCACGAGGCGCAGGCGAAGAGGCAGGTCGGGTTGTCCAGGGTGAAGTGTCGTCCGCCGTCACGGCTTGTCCATAGCGTGACACAACCGGGGAACGGCACCGGGTCGCCGCAGGAATCGACCACCCCCGCTGATTGGTGGCTGGCGTGCAGGTAGGACCAGAACTCACCGCCGCCGCGATAGGCCGTGTCCGATTCGCCGACGGGCAGCCCCACGTTCTCTATCTCCAGCAGCCATTCGGCGTTCCCGGCCCAGAACGCATCCAATGTGGCGAACGTCCGACCGGGCGGAGGGGCCGGGGCGAAGGATGATGCGGTGACGGTGGGCGTAGGGGTGTTTGACGGCAGCGCGGTGGGCGTGGTGGAAGTGGGGGTAGCGGTCGGCGACGGAAGAGGCAGTTCAGTGGCGGTTGGAGTTGCGGAGGGAGTCGGGGGGGGCGTGGGGGTAGATGGAGGTGTAGATGTGAATGTCGGGGGTGAGGTAAGCGTAGGGGCCGGCGAAGGCGTCGAGGAAGCCGTGGATGTCGCTGAGGCAGCATCGGGTGTCGTCACGTCCGCGAGGCCAGAGGATAACCGACTGACCGGCCGGGCGGTGGACGTGGGGTCGGGGTTCGTAGCACAACTTGTGCATAGGAGCAAGGCCAAGCTCGATAACAAGCTCAATAGCATGATGCTGCTCGAACAGAGAAGTGATTGTCTTTGTCTGACGTTCAATTGTCGCACATCCCTCAGATCGTTCTAATACTACAACTAGATTTCAACTTAACTCCTGCAGTTTAGCGACCCCAGACTTCGGTGCAAAATAACCCCGCTTTGCTTCAATGGGTTCGCCAACCACATTTTAGGAATTCCGAAGTCTCTGCTCCTCAAAAATTTGAAAGGTGCAGGAGTCAAGTTTCAACGAAGTTGATCCTCGATAGTAATCCTGAGCCATTCGGCTGAGTTCACGCTGAAGCCTGTTGAAGGATGACGACTTGGCGAAAATCGCACCCTTCGAGAGGGCGTATTTACAAGTTGGGGGAGGACAGACTTCGGA